>JABWBH010000017.1 GCA_013360585.1 Phycisphaerae bacterium
TTCGCTGCCGCTGAGCATCTCGACGCGCACGGGCTGCATGCCCTTCTCCGGATCAAGCGTCCAGCGCACGCTCATCCCGTTGTCCCAGTGCCCGGTGACGGTGACGCGATCCTCGTGGTGCTCGACGGGATCGTAACTCGCCGCCGGCTGGCGATACCAACTCGGGTGGGTGCTCCACGCAGCCGTCGGCTCAAACCCGAGGTCGCGAAGATTGCGGTAGGATGTGTGGCGTTCGGGAACATCGTTGACATCGGCGGCGGGAGTATCGACATAGAATCTCCATTGTTCGCCGTCCTTGATGAGCAGGCGGCGCTCACTGTAGGAGAACGGAATCCCCGGCTCCGCCAAGACGTGACTTCGTCCGTCGGCCAGACCGTGAAAGATCTCAAGGATGTCGCCATAGGAAATCCGCGAAGCATAAAGCCCTTCACGGTCGCCGTGGCCATCGTGGGATGGCGGAGTCAACACCCATTCAATCTGCGAGGTGTCGATTTGCCCGCGATAGCGCTCAGCCTCGATGAGTTCTGGCGGCTTGTGCTGGTGAACGACCGGTTCAGGGACGAAACACAACCATGCGAAACAGGTGAAGATGTCCATCTTCGTGAGCTCTCAACAACGGTTAGAAGTTACGACTCCGGGCCTGCAATTGTTGATGGTTGCCGACGATGAGCGATGCCGCAACCCATCGGTAAAGAAATGCCCGAAGGCATTGCGGTTATGAACGGCCCAATGCGCGTACTCCTATTGAAAAGCGAACATCAGCCTGAAACCGGGTTCCACTTTCACGCCGGACCGCACGTTTCTCAACAACACTTCCTGTTCAACGCCGCATACGGACGTTCTATTCTCGGGCATCACCATATCAGCGCGCAAGCCACGAGGGTGAAACCGAAAACCCGTAACCGACCAGATTTACCTCGTAGGGGTCACCATCAAGCAGGGTCGCATTCGCAGCCTTGGCTGGTCGCGAGATATCGCGTAGTGTATATAGGCAACGGGTTACCGACCGGTTCGCAACCGTCGTCATTGGCGCACGATGATCCGGCAGGCGGCGAGCAGCTTTGACCATACGCACAGATCCACTGCGTCTCAAACAGCACCTTGCACTGAGAATTGTCGTAGTCGAAATCGCCGGAAGTCGCCTCGACTGTAGCCGCACAGAATCCGCTCTCATGGCATCGGCAAGGAATACTCTCTACGCAGGAACACACCGACGGAAACCCGCACTTTGGCGCGACGACCATCACCGGCATCGGCAGCGCCGCCGCCGCGATGCACGGCCTGGTCAAGGCTGACACGGCGACCATCCCCACGACCCAAAACGACGCGGTCACGAACGGATTTCGAATGTTCACAAAATTTAACATGATCGCCTGTCCTCCTGTCGCAGAAAGAAAGGGAAGGGAAGGGAAGGGAAGGGAAGGGAAGGGAAGGGAAGGGAAGGGACCACGCGGCGCCTTCCGCCCTGCCCGTATCTCTTTTATCGCCCTTTAAGATACCCCACAGGCATCGGACCGTCAAGGCGAAATCGAGAATTAATTCGGATTTCATCTTGTTTCCTGGCGCCCGTCACTCCCCCCTGCTCGCCCGGTCACGCCACCGATGCGCCTCGCGACGTGACCCGCGGCACGCCCTCGCGGCATGTCCGACGAAGAGGCAAAGAAAAGAACACCGGTTTCGCCAGCGATCCCCCTCACGGGCCAGCAGGTGGACCCCGACCAGCCGCAGATCGCCTCGGGAGCAAGCGAACGCCTTACCGGGGACTCGTCGCTCTCCGCCTTCAGACCGGTCGAGAACCTCGGGGCGAGGCGCCGAACCTACGGATCCCCATTCGGGCATGACGAATACTATTTCGACGGTACGGACGCCCTCTTGGCTGCCGCTTCAACCTGGGCCGGGGTCAGCAACTCGCGGAACCCTGGCTTGAGCCGCTTTTCAAAGATCAGATCGATGCGCTCCAGCAGAGCGCTCTCCCGTTCGTCAAGTAAGGAGAGCTGCGCTTTGGCTTCGGCGCGCTGCGCCTCCGGACCTGCGGCGTCATTCGCCGTCGAACGCGCCTTCGCTCTTTGCTCGCGAATGTCGCTGAACGCCTTGGCTTGGGCGTCCAGATACGCGTAGGCGTCCTTCTGGCAACTACGAAGATGCTTCCAGGCGCGATCGGTCTGGGTGCGACTTAGGTCGAACTCGCGGATGAACTTCCGGGTATACTCCTCCCACAGGCGGGGGCTTCGCCGGACCTCAACCTGCGACTCGAAGTCGCTTACCGATTTCGGAAGCGAGTATTTCGGGTCGCTCTCCCATCGTATGACTCGGCTCAGAAACTCCCTCGTGTCGAGCAGCCCGGATTTCTCAAGGGCAACCGCGTCCTCAACCGCGCGATCCTGTTCGCCATCAAAGATGCGCGGCGACGACCAGCCTTGATCCGTGCCTCTGACAATATTGGTTCCGGGAATCATTCGGAGCGCTTCGCCGACCGAAAACACCTGTTCGTGATGCGGTTGGTCGAACTCCGCGTGGAGGATGTTGACGCGAGAGCGCCGTACGCCCTGCGCCAGGAACTCCACAGCCGCCGGGAACCGGCGCCCGTCCACTTCCTCATAAACCGTCTGGGCGCGCTGAACGAACTCACCACTTTCGCCGAACGGGAGAACCGACTCGCACGCAACCGGCTCGAAATCATGCGCCGGATCCAGCTCCCAGGTCCAACGCCCGCCGTCCACAAGATGAGCGGTCACCTTGTGAACGCTCTTCGAGACCGGCGTCGATTCCCAATAGGTCACGGTTCCTTCCAGACGACGCGAAACGAGCGCGATCGGATTCAACTCGGCTGCACTGCCGGCCTCATGAAAACCAGGAAGCAACCCGATAGACCGAACGTCCTTGACGTGAAACGGATCTGGACATGAATCATCCTGCACTTTGCCGATCACGCTGCCCGGAACGTGACTCCAACGATCGCCGCCGCCCTTGATCAGTTTCCGATACTCACTGAACGCCCACGGCTTGCCCATGCGATCCGCCACAACGGCGGGATCCTCCGGGGGATGTTCGACAAAAAGATAGTCCTCCCCTGCGTACTGCGATGAGAAACGCGAGACCGGGAACGATTGGTGCGGAGTCGTCGAATCAAGCTCCCACTCGACCACGGCGGTTGTGAACAAGGAGTGACGATTCATCAAGGCACGTTGAAGCTCGACGGGCATCGACGAGGAACTCTCCTGCACCGCCATGAAGACAATCAGAATTACTGGCATCTCGAAGCCTCCAGACGACGGGATCCACGTCAGCGGGCGCTCGACGCGATCCTGATCACCGGTGAACTCCAGCCTCCTCCCTCCAGCCCCGGACATCAACTCGAAGGGGGATCGTCAGGACACTGGGAGGTCTCGCTGCACGGCGTCAACGTGGAGACCACCCATACATGACTCATGGTTGACCATGCCCCGCATGTCCCAGTTGCTTCCAGGCACGATGAATGATTCATGCACATGGCCCAGGCGCTCTGACAAGGGCAGACACGGCTGCAATTGACGTCGCTGAGTTTCCACCAGCAAACCTGAGGAGCCCCGCTCGGCTCCGCATTGAAGATGGGACCGTTGGTCTCCGTGGCGTTGGCCCGACACCCCCCAGGCCCCGTGCAATGGTTGCAGGGCTCCGCCGCCATGCATAGCGGGGTTCCAGAACTCTGTTCCGCCGCAGCGCACTTCTTTTGCTCCGCAGCTCGTACTCCATGAAGCGTACACAACGCGGCAAGCACCACGACGGACATCACCATTAATTTACGAGCCATGAACATACCTTCCAGGGAAGGGAAGGGAAGGGAAGGGAAGGGAAGGGAAGGGAAGGGAAGGGAAGGGAAGGGAAGGGAAGGGAAGGGAAGGGACCGACGCGGAGCCTTCCGCCCTGCCCGAACCTCATTTCTCGTCCTGTAATATACCCCACAGGCATCGGACGGTCAAGAGAAAATCGAGAATTAATACGGATTTCATCTTATTCCCCGGCGCCCGCCACTCCCCCCGCGCGCCCCGTCCCGCCAGCGATCCCCCTCACGCCCGGTATTCGACGCTCATCAGTAACTCGGTGAACCGCTCGAAGGATTGCCAGCAGGTGTACCCCGGCCAGCCGTAGATGGCCTCGCGGGCGAGCGGACGGTAGGTCGCGGTGTAGAGCGTGCCCCAGCCCTGGGCGAAGGCCGTGGAGAAAAGCGGGGGTTCGAGGAAGCGGGTGGCGAAGCGCTCGGGGGTTTCGTGCGGATCCTCCAGGCAGGAAGCGAGGAAACGTTCGCGTTCGAGACTGGCGGTGGCGTGGGCGTACTGGCTCCACTCGACGGTGCGCTGATGATTCGTCGCCAAGGGGCGGCGGGTGACGATGGCCGGGCGATCCGGCGCGACGAAGACGGTGGCGAAGTTTCCGGCGGCGTCCACAAGGGTGACATTGTAGCTCATGTGCGACGGCACGCGTTGTAACACCTCGATCGCCTGCGACACGCGCCCGCATGTCTCCAGGACATACCGGAGCACAAGCGGGATGCCGAATCCGTCGCCCACGACCTTGCGCCCCCCGAAGGACAGCGACACCACAAGTCCATCCTCATTGATTCCGTCGAGCAGGCCCCAGAGGCAGTCGCTCATCGCGATCACCTGCCGCCCGTTCCACGCGGTATGCCAAAGCACGCCATCCCAGAGCTTCGGGTGATAATCATAATTGCGGACGAGCATCGGCTCGCGTCGCATCCAGACCGCCTGTGAGCAGCCGGTCAGATAAGGCGTTGGGCGGTACAGACTCAGGCATCGCGCGACGGAGTCGGACCCGCCGGCGAGATCGACGAGGCATTCGAAAGTCGGCACGATTTCGGGCATATGCCGCCGCAGGGCGGCCCGGCACGCCGGGTACGAGGGTCGTGCGGCGTCGCCTTCCTTCAGGAACCACGCATGATAGGCGGGCCAGAGCAGTTCAAACAGCTCTTTCCACTTCGGTCCGGCGTCGAACTCCTGCGCTGCCCTGAAAGGGACGATCATGCGGTCGGGAGCATACCGATGCGCCGCAGGGTCGGACAGGGCAAGGCGTCGGAGGATCTCCACCTGTCGAACGTTCCGGTCACGTTGCCTCGGCCTTGCCGTGCGGGCAGCCCCGGCCTGCGGCGTCCCGTGGTATACTGGAGTCGGTCGGGGCCTTCGCGGGCCGGGGGAAGTCGTCTGAACCTCAGGAGGGAAGTCATGCGCCGATATTGCATCTCGTGGATTCCGGCGGCGAGCGTTGCGGCGATCGTCGCGCTGCCGTCCGCCGAGGCCCAGCGGATCCGGGTTGAGTCCGTCTCACCGCTGCCCGGCGTCAATGACGCGCCGGTCAACACACCGATCGTGGTGCGCTTCGATCGTCCCGTGAACCGGGACACGATCGTCCCGCTGCGCACGTTCTGGGCGTTCGCCCGGTGGAGCGGGACAGTGCAGGGGACGTTCTCCTTCTCGGACGACGACCGGACGGTGACGTTGCGCCCGGTCCGGCCTTTCTCCCACGGCGAGACCGTGATGGTCATTCTCTCGAACGAGATCGAGGGCGCAGACGGGACGCGGCTTCGCAACGCCGGAGCGTCGTACACGTTCTGGACGAACGCGCGGCCTTCGCCGATGACCTTCACCGAAATCGCGCGGATGACGACGCGCACGAATCAGAACCAGACGACGCGCTCCTACGGGGGGCTGGGGACGGACGTGGACGGCGACGGGTTCCTTGACCTGACGATCGTCAACGAGGACACGGCGGATCTGCGGGTGTTCATCAACAAGGGCGACCGCAGCGGTGAGTTTCATCCCTTCCTTCAGCCGACGTTCCCCTGCGGGCGTCGGGCAAGCCCCAACGAACCGGCGGATTTCAACCGTGACGGAATCGCGGATGCGTGCGTCGTGGCGATCGACGACGACACGGTGTCGGTCCTGCTGGGCAACGGCGACGGGACGTTCGCCCCGCGGCAGGCTATCAACGTGGGTATCGCCCCGCGCGGCATCGCGGTGCTGGACGCGGACGGCGACGGCGACCTCGATATCGTCAATACGAACTCGGGCGGTATCGGCAGCCTGTCGATCATCCTCAATGACGGCACGGGGCGGTTCGGTCCGGCGACGACCTTTGAAGGCGGGGGGTCCGGGGAGTGGTCGCTGGGGGCGGCGGATATGAACGGCGACCTCATCCTCGACCTCGTCATCGGCACGCGCGGGTCGCAGACGATGATCGTGATGACCGGCAACGGAAACGGGACGTTCACGCAGGCCTCCTCGCGAAGCTGCGACGGGCGGACGTGGATGCTGGCGCTGGGGGATTTGAACGGCGACCGAACCTTCGACGTCGGCACCGCCAACAGCACGGATAACCGCGTCGCCGTCATGTTCGGCGACGGCGCGGGGGCGTTCTCCGCGGCAGTGCGTTACAGCGCCGACGCCTTCCCGCTGGCGACGGACTTCGGCGATCTCGACGGCGACGGCGACCTGGAGTGGATCAACTCGAGCTACTCCGGGGACTGGTGGTTGTACGCCAACAACGGCGCGGGGGTGTTCAGCTTCGTGCGGGAGTTTGACGCGCCGCAGGCCGCGTCCTGCGCCGTGCCGTTTGACTTCGACAACGACGGCGATCTCGATCTGGCGCTCATCGACGAGGAGGCCGACGTCGTCATCTTCATGAAAAACAGCGGGACCGCCGCGCTACCGGGCGACGGCGACGGCAACTGCCGCCGCGACCTGTCGGATTACGCGGCGCTTGCGGATTGCCTGGGCGACCCGGACGCATGCGCAGCCGCCGAGTGCCTCGTGTTCGACATCGACGACGACTGCGACGTGGACCTGGCGGATGCGGCGCAGTTCATGAACGGATTCACCGACGAGGACGAGATTCCGGGCTGCGGACCGTGAGGCTTGCGGTGACGTCGGCGTTGCGCTCAGAAGAACGACGCGCATCCCCCGCGTGCTCGGCGATCGGACCCGATCAGGGAAGGTCCGCGCGGCGGCACGGGTACGCCGGCTCCGTCGTGAGCCGCCCGTCCTCGACCGGTCCGCCGATGGTGAAGTGATACATCGACTGCCACGCGTCGCCGGTCAGGCCGAAGACGTCATGCACCGCGTCGTCGAAGTAACACCCGATCCCGGTGCCGCGCAACCCGGCGGCCTCGGCTTCGAGATAGAGGGTCTGCCCGACCAGTCCGGCCTCCCAGAAAAACCGGCGGTACGCCCACGCCCCGAGGCGTTCGAGCGTGTCCCGGAACCGCGCGATCATGCCGAGGCTGAATACGCCGGCGCCGGCGATGAACTGGTGACAGCTCACCGCGGTCGCCGCCCGCCGCGCGTCGCCTTCAAGGAGGAAGAAAAGCGGCAATTCGTCGGGGCATCCCGGCGGCGCCGTCCACGCGAAATCCGACCTCATGCTCGACGAAAGCGACGCACGATCCGCCGGATTCCGCACCAGCGCGTATAACCCCGGCGTCAGACCGGTGACGCGATGGACGAAGAGCGCGAGGTGGATCGCCGTCGGCGGACCGAGCGCGTCCCACGGTGGTCGTCGCGGGTCCGGCATCAGGCGGTGCATCATCAGGAAGAATTGCTCCGCCGGCAGTGCGGCGACGCCGTCGAACGCCACCGCGCTGCGCCGCGTGCGGATGATTTCCCGAGAGGAGCGCGCCGGGCGAGACGCCGACGCCGCGGCGTACACTTCGTCCCGGGTGTGATCGCGCGCCGTGGGGGCGTCCTGCGGACCGAGAGGCGCGGGCGCACCGCGCGGTTTTCGCCAGGCCTCGGCGGCGGCATACACGAGCTCCCAGTGCAGCGCCTCCCGACTCAGCACGTTCGGCGTCCCGGTCCACGTCGCCCGGTCGGGCTTCAGCGCGTGACAATCCAGAACGCATTTCCCGGCGCAATCGACAATGCGCCGCCCGGAGGGATTGACGACGGCGAGAAGGTCCGCATGCTCGCGGTCGGAATTCCTCGGCCAGGACACTGCGTCGAGTCCGAGCAGTATCTCCACGTCCTCGTCCGACATCGCTTCCAACACATGAAGACTCCACCCCAGCGATGCCGCGGAGAACCGCAAGGCGCCGATCGCATGTCCGACGTCATGTTGACAGTAGCGCAGCGCCCGCTCGCCGTATTTCCACGCTTCGCGCCACGCGATCGACGTCAGCCCGACCAGGAATGCCCCTCGCGGGAGCGCGGCGATGCCGTCGCGCCAACCCTCCTCCGACAACTCCCCCCGCCGCTCAAGTGCGTGCTCCGCCGGAGCGTAATGATAGACCGCCGGCCGGTCATGCAATCCCAGCATCGCGCCGAGAACCACGTACCCCTCCGTCGGGTGCAGATTGCCGCTGGAGGGATTGCATCGCAGCGCCCAGCGTGAGCCTTTGAAGGACTTCCACGCGGACAGTCCCAGCGCACACTCCAGGAAAATGCTGATCGTCTCCAGCGTGACAGGTGCGACCGACGGTGAATCCAACGAGAACAGCGACTCGTACGCCGGCGAAGGATCGACCGTCGCCAGCGGCAGCATCACGCGCGGCGCGCCGGCATACACGCGGAAAGGATCCGGCTGATTCGACCAGTCCAGTTCGCCCGCGGAGCGCGCATACCGGTGGAAATAATGCTTCGTCTGCTCGTGACAGCGGATGATGAATTCGACTGGGTTCATGCGCGGCCGCCGAGGTTACTCGACCACCAGCGCCGCGGCACGCGCGGGAATCCAGCCCTCCTGCCCGTCGGCGAACGTGACGCGCCACCAGTCCCCGCGCCGCTCACGCAACGCGAATTCGACTCCGGCCTGGAGGGGCTGGGCGAATTGCCGCTCGTAGCCCGCACCCGGTCCTTTGTGGACGCCGACATCCGCCGCGAGCACGACCCCCGGGGGAGTGCGGCGCTCCTGCACAATCTGCGCCAGAACCGACGTGCCGGCCCCGACCGCAACGACCCACGTCGCCAGCGCCGCCTGAACCCACCCGCGCCGGCGACGGAACATCCAGATCGCCGCGCACGCACACGCTGCTGCGTTCGCGCCGACCGCGACATGCGTCCGCGCTTTAAGCGACGTCGTATGATGCCAGAAAAAGACGCTGCGCAACACGGACGAAGCCCGCGACGGCGCGATGTACGTCAGACATCGCTTCCGCGCCGTGGCGAGATTCTGACGCAGGTCGTCGTTCATCGGGATCAGACGCATCGCCCGTCGGTAATGCAGCACCGCCTCGCCCAGCCGACCCGCCTGAAAGTACGCATTGCCGAGATTGTACTCCGTGTAACCGTTGCGCAGTCCTGTCGCCAGCGCCGACTCGAAGTGTTGCGCCGCCGCTTCAAAAAGCAGCCGAGCACCGGCCGGATCGGTCGCCGACAGCGCCGCACCCTGATCGTACGTTGACAGCCCGGCGCGGATCGCCTCGCGCGGGTCGTCACCCGCCAGCGCCGCCGAGGTAGCCAGATTCAGCGCCACAAAAATCACCGGCAAGGCTGCCGAAACCGTCCGCGGCGCACGCCGCAACATTCGCGTGGAGCGCTCGATCTCATCGATCAGCGTCAAGGCGCCGGCCGCGTCGATGTCGCCGACCGCCTCCGCCGCGGGCGAGAACCGGGCGGCCTCGCACGCCGACAGCAAGTCGCAAACGCGCTGCGTCAGCACCGGCGGCGCGGCGACGCGCTCGAGTGTGCGCCGGGCGTCCTCCGACGTGACCTGTCCGGCCGGCAAATCAAACCGGTCCGCCAGGTATCCCGCCAACGCCGCGCCGATCACACCGGCCCGCGCCTGCGCGGTCGACGCCCGCGCCGCAGCGGACAACGTCTCGGCAGCACGCCGCCGAGCCCGGTTGCGCCGTGCAAGACCCGGAGATTCCCGTAACATCCTCCGCCGCCGGACGACCACACCCAGCGTCACCAGCAGTGCGGGAGGCGCCGCCAGCGCCGCAACCAGCACCCCTCCGCTGGACAGCTCCTGATCCACCAGCAGAAGCGCCGGGTCCGCCACGTTCGCAGCAAGCCCTCCCGCAACCACCGTCAGCGCCGTCGCGCGCGATGCGGACTCTGATGCGTCGCCCGCGGGCGGCCCCGACACCAGCCGGTCCGGACGCGAAGACATCGGCAGCACGTTGACCTCGATCGGCTCGGTCGCGCAAGTGACGTACGTCTCCCGGTCCGGATCGAAGTACGCCCAACGCAGCGACGGGATCGTCTGCCGACCCGGCTGACGCGGAAAAATCGCGACCCGGAAGACCTTCCCCTGCGGCGTGATCTCGCCCGCAAGATCGTCGTGACTGAACTCGAAGCGCCCCGCAAGATCCGTCTGCTGCTCCAGTTCCGGACCGAGCACGCCTTCGATCGGCTGCCCGCCGATCGTCAGACTCAGCGTGATCGGCTGCCCGGCCTCCACTTCGGTCGGAACCGCCGACGCCGTGAACGTGTACGCTCCGATCGCGCCGTTGAACTCCGTCGGGCGCCCTTCCCGCGGCGGCGCAACAATCTGAACTGCGACGGCCTCGCTCCGCGCCGACACGCGCTCCGTGCGCGTCGCTTCCAGCTCGTAATCAAAGAACGTCCGACGCAACTGCGCCTGCGCCGGGTAATCAACGAACGCCGAAACCGGCCCGATCCGCAGCTCCCCCTCCTCCTCCGCCCGAATCACCTTCTCAAACACGACGACATCGTAAGTGTGCTCGCGCCCCGCGGAATCCTTCAAGACGCGCTGCGTCAACCGCTGCTTTTCCCCCGCGAAGATCGACAGGTCGAACTTCCCGTGCGCCCCGATGTACTTCAGCAGCGTCCCGCGATCGTCCAGCACTCCTCCGCCGCGTTCAATCTTGCGAACGCCGAGACGCAGACGCGCCGTGATCATCTGCGTCAGGTAGACACGCGTCCGGTCCACCTCGATCTCCGTGTACACGAGCCGGTCGCCCGGATTCTCGGATTGCGGAGGCGGGTTCGTGATCGTCAACGCCAGCGGTTCCGTCCGATATTCGCGCGACCCGGCCTGAAGCTTCAACTCAGGGATCGTGATGGTTCCGGATTTCGCTCCGACGAAGCGGTACACCAGCGCGTACGTCACTTCGCGCGACCGCCGCCCACCGAGCACTTGCACGACTTCCGACCGCGACGGACCTCCGACGAGACGCAACTCCCCCCCGTCGATCGGAGGAATCTCCGGCGTCTCAGGATCGTCCGTATTCGTGAAGACCAGCCGAAGGTCGATCGGCTCACCGACCTGCGCCGTCGTTACCGGTGCTTCCCAGCGCACTTCGCCTTTCTCCGCCGGAAGCAGGGCAAGCAGGCTCAAGATGACCCTGATCGTCAACACGTTGCTTCACCCCCCACCCGGGCGAGTCCGCTTCATTACCAGTCCTTCCCCCCTGCCGGAGCGCCAGGCTTGATCCCCGGCTGGGGGCGGCGCTTCTCATTGATCCGCTGACGGTCGATGATCCGGCGCAACTCGCGCGCCGCCTGTTCCAGCGAGTCCTCCGCTTTTTCCTCGCTGCCGGACACTTCAGAGCGCTCACCCTGCTCCTCTCCGTGCGTCCGCTGTTCCTTTGCGTCGTCAGACGGCTGCTGCTGATCTTTTGCCGCCTCGCCCTGTCGCTCCTGCGGCTCCTGCTGAGACGAACGTTGACCGCCTTCGTTCGCATCCTGCGGCGGCTCGCCGTCGGGCTGGGCTTGAGGCTGTGCCTCTTCCTCACCCCCGTCCCCGCCCGCCGACGGAGACGGTGCTTGCGGCTGATCTCCGTCCTCCGGCTCGGATTCCCGCTTCTCCTCGCCGCCCTCCCCGCTTTGTTCCTGCTGCGGTGGGGGCGGCTCCTCGGCTTTGAGCCGCTGCCAGAACGCGGCCGCCTTGTTCCACGCATCCCGCGCTCCCGCATGTTTCGGGTCCGCCCGAAGAACGTCGTGATACCGCCGGATCGCGTTCTGCGCAAGTTCAAGCCTCTCCTTACCCTCTAGCTTGCCTCCGCCTAGCGCTTTCGCATGATCGCACACCCCGAGAGCGTAAAGCGCGTCGTTGACGAGCCTCGCATCCTCGGACTGAAGCGCCTTGCTCAGCTCCTCCCGCGCAACCGAAAAATCCCCGAGCTTCAGATGCGCCAGCCCCAGATTGAACGCCAGTTCATGAGAGTCCGGCGCCGCAGGCAGCGCACGATGATAAAACTCCAGCGCCGCCGTCGGATCGCCCGACGAGAGCCGCTGGTTGCCCTCACGCACAAGTTCAGCCGCAGGTCGATCGTCGGACGCCGCTTCACGATCCGCTCGCTCGTCCTGGCCTCTCGCAAAGCCGGGAATCAGCGCTGTCATCGCAATTCCGACGACGCCGCAGACCGCTCGGTTGAATCCGCCCACTCCGCTCCTTGTCAGCCGTACCACGCTTCTTCTCATCGATCCCTTGCTCTGTTACCCCCGTCTCACCCCGTGATGCGCACCAGCACGTCCCGCCGACGCCGCGGCCTCTCCGCCAGCAACGTCTGCAACGTCAGCGCCCCCAGGCCCAGCGCCAGGAACACCTGATAACGCGGCGTGTAACGCAGCCGCTCCTCGTCCACCAGCTTCCCCTTTTCAAGCCCCTCGATCCGGTCTACAACCGTCCGGAACGCCGCAACCTCGACCGCCTTTCCGCCGCCCGCTTCCGCAACCCGCGCCAGCGCCGGCATGTTCAATTTCGAGAACACGATCTGCCCCTCGTGAATCAGCGGCTCCTTGCCCCCCGCCTCAATCGGAACCTGCGCTCCGGCCGCCAGGTTCGGGTCGCCGACGCCCACCGTGTACACGATCGCCCCGTATTCCTCATGCACCTCCTGCGCCGCACGCACAGGGTCGCCCTCATGATCCTCCCCGTCGGTAAAGACGAGGATTACCCGCGTCGCCCCTTCAGGCGACGCCGCGAAAAAATCCCCCGCCGCGTAGATCGCCTCCGCGATCGCCGTCCCCCCGCGCGGAGCAGAGGACGGATCCAGCCTCTCCAAGGCGCTCCGGAAAAAGGCCTGATCCAGCGTCAGCGGTACTTTCATCGACGCCGACCCCGCAAACGCCAGCAACCCCAGCCGGTTCGACGGATTCAACGTCAGACGCTCGATCTCACGCTTTGCCCGCGTCAACCGATCCGGCGCCACGTCCCGCGCCCACATCGACCGCGAAACGTCCAGCGCCACCACGATGTCAACCCCGAAGCCCGTCAACCGCTCCGTCCCTCTGCCCCAGCGAGGCCCGAGAAGCGCCAGCGCCGTCAGCAGGATCGCCAGCACATTCAATCCCCCGCGCAACGCCGACCGTCCGGAGTCCACCGTCGCAGTCAGCGCCGGCGCAAGGTCCCCCCCGAACTGCTGCACGCCTCGCCTTCGGCACGCAACGTTCCAGATCAAAAGTCCCCCCGCCGCGGGGATCGCCGCAAGCCACGGCGCGTACCCTGCCCCGTCCAGCGGCATCTCGGACGCGCCCGCCAGCGCCCAGATCGTCACCGCCGCCCCGAGCAGCGCACACGGAAGCACAACCGCGTACACGAGCGGACGCCCGATCGGATGCACTTCACCCCTCATGACCTCGCCCCGACTCGGCACTTGCTTTCCCGTGCTTTCCCGCAATCCGATGCATGCCGCGTTTCCTTGCCCACCGATCAAGGCCCCTTCCGGTACCACGTCGCGGACAGCGCCAACTCGCCCGCCAGCAGCATCAACCCGATCAGCATCGCCCGGCGCGCCAGGCTCGTATCATCGTTGTAGACACGCTCACCCGTCTTCCGCCGCTCCAGCTTGTCGATCTCGTCGTAGATCGTCGTCAGCGACTCCACGTCCTCCGCCCGAAAGTATTTTCCCCCGGTCGCCCGCGCGACTTCCTGAAGCGTCGTCTCGTCAACCTCGGCGCGCCGCTGAAAAAGGCTCGACAGCCCGCGCCCCGCCGGAATCCGTTGCGACCCGACCGCACCGATCGTGTAAATCCGGATGCCGAACTTCGCCGCCAGCTTCGCCGCCTCGACCGGGGGAACCGCGTCCCCCTTCAGCGCAGGCGCCGGGTTGTCATATCCGTCCGTCAGCAGAATCATCACCCGGCTCCGCGCCGCCTCCGCGCCCGGAACGCCGGCGACCGCCTTCTCCCCCGCCTTCCGCAGTTCGTCCGTCGCCCGCGCGATCGCGTCCCCCAGCGCCGTATAATTCGCCTCGGGATGTTCGTACACCTGTCTTCCGCGCACCCAGCCGGGGATGTCCGTCTCGCGCAGCAGGTTCACCAGGTTTGCATGATCCGGCGTCAGCGGGCAGCGCACATCGGGGTACATCGCGAACGTCGTCATGCCGATCAGGTCGCCCCGACGCCCGGAAAGCCCTCCGGTCCCCAGCACAAAATCCTGAAACACCTGCTTGACCGCGTCCATCCGGCGCGCCGGACGACCGTCGATTACAAAATCCGCTTCTGACATGCTGCCCGAGATGTCCAGCACCATCTCGATTGCGATCCCCTCACCCGTATCCCGCGCCACGCCCGTCGACTGAGGTCTCAGCAATGCGAACACGAGGCACAGCACGGCCGCCGTCCGCAGAACCGGCGGGACGAACCACGTCCGCTGGCGCCACGACCGCGGCAACCCCTCGACATACCCCGCCGCGCTGAAGCGCAGGCTCGGCCGCCGCTCCGGACGCACCGCGTCGATCCACGTCCACGGCAGCGCCAGGACAAACACGACGCATAACGCACCGAAAACCGCGCCGGGCGCAATCGTTGGAATCTCAACCCACCCGATCATGCCGCACCCTCCCGCGCAGCCGCAGGCATGCCCGCCGAAGCCTTCTCCGATCCCACGCACACCGCCTCACTGACGCCTCTCATCGCCCGCACAAACGCCCGCGCCGTCTCGACGGACTGCTCGATCGCCGCCGAATCCGGCTCGAACCGCGCGAACTTCACCAGGTCACACGACGCCAGAAAGGCCCCCAGCGCCGCCCGGTTCTCCTCGCCGAGCACCGCTCCCGCCATCGCAGCCCGCAGAAACTCCTCCGTCGTCATCTCCGGCGCGTGCAAGCCGAACCGCCGCTCAGTGAACTCCCGGACGATCCCGCTCAGCCGGAAGTAAAATTCGCGCACCCGCCCGCACTCGACCAGCCTCTCCGCAAGCAACGCCTCCAGCGCCGAAAGCGCCCAGACATCCGGCGGCACGGGAGCCGGCGACTCGCGCGTTCGCGCCCGACGCCTCATCAACAGGCGCATCCCGATGAGCACGCACCCCGCAACCGCCGCCCCGGCTATCCACCACGCGGAAACACCGCCCACTCCCGGAAGCTCGACCGGAGACGGCGTCGAAAGCTCCCCGAGCTTCTCCTCTGGAACCTCCAGCGCTCCCGTCGGACGCACCGTCAGCGGAATCGACTCCGTCTCCAACGCCTCCTCTTCTGGCGGAGCATCCGCCTCCTCACCGGCCGTCGACGGCGACGGCGGACGAATAAACATCAGCTTCGCGCCCGGAAGCACGTGCTTCCCGGGCACAAGAAAGGTCAGTTCATACTCGCGGACCCAGCGACGCCCCCCGTCGCCCGTCGGCGAGGCGTCCGACGACTGCACGATCGTCGCGGCGTACCCGAACGGCTGCCGCTCCATCGCCGCCGCATAATCCTCCAGCCGAACGACCGTGTCCGCATCCGCCGTCGCCTCGACCTGCACACGGACCTTCGCGTCAAACGCCGGCGCGTCATCCGACACGCTTAACGTGAGCGCGACCGCCCCCCCACGCGCCACGCGCTCGATGCGGCGAACGACTTCGTTCTCGTTTCCGGAACCGCCTCCCCCTCCGCAGGCCGGCAGGCAGGCCAGCGCCGCCATCTCCAGCGCGAAAACCCCTCCTCGCACTGCCCGTTCCACCCATCTCGACACGCCCGCAGCTTCGTGGGTCTGACGCCGGACGCTCATGCCCGAGCCTCCCGTCTCCGGAAGAACGCAGCGAGCGGTTCGATGTACGACCGATCCGTGCGCACCTCGACGTGATCCAGTTTCATCCGCCGCAGAAGCGTCGCCCGGTCCTCCTCGATCCGCCTCACCCGCGCGGCGAACTCCCGCCGCACGCGACGGCTCGACGTATCCACCGCCGCCCGACGCCCGGTCTCCGGATCATGCACTTCGATCAGCCCGACATCCGGCAGCTCCCGCTCGCGCGGGTCCGCGACGATCACCGGAACCAGATCGTGCCGCCTCCGTGCAATCCGCAGCGACGCTTCATATCCCGCCGCCTGAAAGTCGCTGAGGAGAAGGCACACCGTCTTGCGCCGCGTCACCCGGTTGAGAAACTGCATCGCGCCCGCGATGTCCGTCCCTCGTCCCGTCGGCGCGTGCGACAGCAGTTCGCGGATGATCCGCAGGACGTGACGGTTGCCTTTCCGCGCCGGAACATATTTCTCGATCGTGTCGGAAAAAAGAATCAGCCCCACCTTGTCGTTGCTGCGAATTGCCGAAAACGCCAGCACCGCCCCCAGCTCCGCCGCCAGATCCAGCTTGAACCGCCCGGCGCTGCCGAAAAGCCCCGACGGACTCACGTCCACCACCAGCATCACCGTCAGCTCACGCTCCTCGCGGAACACCTTCACAAACGGTTGCCCGTAACGCGCCGACACGTTCCAGTCGATCGACCGCACGTCATCGCCGACCTGGTAATGCCTGACCTCCTCAAACTCCATCCCCCTCCCGCGAAACGCGGAGTGATACTGCCCCGCGAACACGTCGTTCACCACCCGCGACGTGCGGATCTCAATCTGCCGCACCTTCTTGAGAATGTCACGAGTCAGCATGACGCTAAGGTACCGGGACGTGATCCAGGATGAGTTGCACCGTATCCTGCGACGTCTTCTCCTCCGCCTCCGCTTCATACGTCAGGATGACCCGGTGCCGCAGAACATCCATCGCCACGTTCTTGACGTCCTGCGGCGTGACATAACCCCGGCCGGAAAGAAACGCCGACGCCTTCGCGCCCAGCGCCAGCGCGATCGTCGTCCGCGGCGACGCCCCGTATTGAATCCAGTGCCGGATGTCCAGCCCCACGGTGGACGGATCGCGCGTCGCCGTCACGAGATCGACGATGTAGTCCTTGATCTTGTCGTCCATGTAGATCTCGTCCACGACGCGACGCGCCGAGAGCAGATCCGCCGGAGACATCACCGGTTCGATGTCCTCGATCGCCGACGTCGTCGCCATCCGGTCCAGGATGACGCGCTCCTGCGCTTTCGTCGGGTACGTCACCACCACCTTCATCATGAACCGGTCCACCTGCGCTTCCGGCAGCGGATACGTCCCCTCCTGCTCGATCGGGTTCTGCGTCGCCAGCACCAGGAAAGGCTCCTCCAGGGTGAACGTCTCCTTCCCGATCGTCACCTGCCGCTCCTGCATCGCCTGAAGCAGCGCCGACTGCACCTTCGCCGGCGCGCGGTTGATCTCATCCGCCAGCAGCACGTGCGTGAAGATCGGACCCTTCTGAACCACGAACTGCCCGTCGCTCGCCCGGTACACCTGCGTCCCGATCAGGTCCGCCGGCAGAAGGTCCGGCGTGAACTGAATCCGTTGAAACGCCGTCGCGATCCCCCGCGCCAGACACGACACCGCCAGCGTCTTCGCCAGCCCCGGAACGCCCTCCACCAGAAGGTGCCCCCGCGTCAACAGCGCGATCATCATCTGATGCAGAAGGTGATCCTGACCGACGATCACGTCGTGGATGCGCTCGATCAGCCGCGCGAAAGGCTCCGCCGCCCGCTGCACCTGTGCCCCGATCTGCTTGACGTCCAGTTGCGAAACCGCCATGTAAAAACTCCCCACGTCCTTCGATCTCCCGCCCCACCCCGGATATACTGGGGGACGAAGGTTAGGACGCAAACAACGGTGAGCACCCGTCAACCTGACGCACGACTCAGGCTCGAACCCGGTCCACCGCATCGCCGACGGATAACAATGTTGTTGAAGAACGACGGATTACCGACAACGCAATCCCCTCCTGGGCCGCTGCCGTGCAATCAACCAGCGCCCGTCGGAAAACCCTCTTTCTTTCTGTCGGTTTCACGAATTTCAACAACCGCTCGGGCCTGGGTCTTCGCGTGCGCCGTCGCCAGCTCATATCCCGCCTTCGCCCACGACTTCACCTTCACCGACGTCTGCGTCGTGCTTCGCGCTGACGGAACCTTCGATATCGACCTGACCGTCGACGTCGACGCCCTCGCCCTCGGCGTTCCGCAGGCGACCGACTCCGCCCTCCTCGCGCAAACGCTTCGTCAACTCCCGCCGGACGAGTTCTCTGCCGTCGTCGAACAAGCCCGGCAGACCGTCCTGCGCCGAGTTCGCGTGCGCTTTGATGACGCCCCCGTCCGACCGGAAGTCGCCTTTCCTCATCACAACACGGCGATCTCCGAGTTCGCCGCCATCCCCACGGTGCTCGGCACCACCGTCCGCCTCACCGGGCGCATTCCGGACGGCGCCGCGAACTTCACCTTCGGCGCCTCTCGCGCGTTTAACGCCCTGCACGTTACGATCCTCGAACAACTCACCGGAGCCTCTGCAAAGCACGTCCTCGGCGCCGGCGAAGATACTCCGACGTTCCTGCTCAATCAGCCGCTCGACGCCACGACGCGCTCCGCTTCCTCCGGCGCCACGTTTGCGCGATATCTGGGGCTCGGGTTTGAGCATATCCTCCCGCACGGACCGGATCACATCCTCTTTGTTCTCGGCCTTTTTCTTCTCAGCCCGAAGCTCGCCCCTCTCTTGTGGCAGGTCACCGCGTTCACCGTCGCGCATTCCATCACGCTCGCACTTGCCGCCTTCAACGTCGTTTCGCTGCCGCCGTCGGTCGTCGAACCGCTCATCGCCCTGTCGATCACCTACGTCGCCGTCGAAAACGTCCTCACCCCAGATCTGAAACGCGGGCGACCCTTGGTCGTATTCGCCTTCGGACTGCTGCACGGACTCGGTTTTGCCGGCGTCCTCGCGGACATCGGACTGCCCCGAGGGGAATACCTGTTCTCGCTGGCGGCGTTCAATCTCGGGGTCGAGGCGGGGCAGGCCGCCGTCGTCGCCCTTGCATTTCTGGCCGTCGGCGCCTTCCGCCGGCACACCTGGTACCGCCGCGCGGTGATCGTTCCGGCATCGGTCATGATCGCCGTCGTTGGCGCCTGGTGGACCGTGGAGCGACTCTTGTGAAGACGCTTCGCATTATTGAAGATCGGTCGCAGACGTTCGCGTGGTGCGTCGCCGGACTTGCCCTGCTCGCATGCGCGGCGCGACCGGCGTCCGCGCAGCCGCCGCCCGCCCCCGCTCAGGCGCCCTCCGCACATCCCCCGTCGGACGCCTCCTCGACCCCGCCGCCGAAATCTCCCGATGCTCATCTCCTCGATGAGGTGAAGATTTCCGAGGAACGCAAAACCGAAATCGACGGCTGGATCGCCGAACTTGCCTCTCCGCGCTTTGACGTCCGCGTCCGCGCGTCGCGGCGCCTGTCCGAGTCCGGCGCAAGCGTCCTCCCGCATCTGCGCCGCGCCTACCTCGCATCCCGCGACCTGGAGGTCCGCATGAGGATCGAGGAGATCGCCCGCGAACTCTACCTCGACGATCAGCTTTACTCGCGCAACGCCTTCCTCGGGATTTTGATGGGCTGGCCCACGATCACCCACGCGATGGACCCGCGCGTCCCCCTCGGAGCCGAGGGCATTCACGTCGAGAACGTCGTTGAGGGCACAGCCGCCGAGGAAGCCGGTCTGCGCCGCGGCGACATCATCATTCTCCTCGACGGCGAACCCGTGCGCGGCAACCGCATCGGCGGCGATCCCGGCAGCTTCTCCGAAATCCTCCGTCGCCGGGGCGTCGGAGCCGTCGTCACCCTGACGGTCCTGCGCTTCGAACACACGCTGGAAATCGACGTCACGCTCCGCGCCCGCCCGCGAGAGTACTACGATCGGGACTCGCCCGCGCTTGCTGAGCAGCGCCGCGCCGTCGAATCCGCCCTGCTTCGCTGGTGGACCGACCGCTTCACCGCGCCGGACCCGCCGCAGGACGCCGATGCCCGCCGCCCCTGACGACGCCGACCGCTAACCCCACGACCACGCGAACCGGTCCTTCAGGTGGTAGTAGTAAAGCCCGATCGCACGCATCGCCACCACGTCAAGGTAAATGCTCACCATCAACATCACCGCCCCCACCGCCAGCATCGACGCCCCGGGACGCCCCGCCAGAAAACTCCCCCCCAGCGCGCTCAGGAAGAACGCCCCGTAAATCATCACCACCGTCGCAAGATACGCCGGAAACGTCCGCGCGATCGTGATCGCAATCAGGTCCACCCGCACCAGCGCGAAAAGCCCTCCCAGCCCCGCCACCAGCAGCAGCATCGGCCACAGAAAAAGCCCCAGCAGGATCGATGACGCCATCGCCACCGTCCGCGCGTCCAGCGTCGACACAAACGGCGACCAGTCGTCGTAGACGATCGCCCCCATCGCCACGTCGATCAGATCCATCGCCTGCGCCTGGGACACTCGGCTGGCGATGTACACCAGGCACAGCGCCACCGGCGCCACCGACAGTACCCAGCACACGAAGTACCTCAACAGCGGCAACGCCGCCCCTTCCCACAAATCCTCGAACGCCTGCCCCAGCTTCGGCAGATCCTCCTCGCCGTTGGCCGCCGCCCCGATCGTGTTGAACAGAAACGCGCAGTACCAGCCGTTTACGAGGATGAACCCGATGATGAAAAGGAGTCCGCCGAACGACGCCAACCTCAGCAGCCCCATCACGAACCACGCGCCGATGATCACCGCCACGTTGTGCGGGTTCGCAATAAAGAAGAAATTCCACCCCAGCGCCTGAAAGAACCTGGCGTACCGGCCGGGCGGCGCCCCCCGCCCCGCGCCGCGCGGTGCTCGCCCCCCCGCCGCCGGTTCTTCCCCCGGCGCATATCCGAAATCCTCGGGGCGCGCCGCGAACCGACGCTCCGCACGCGACTTCAGACCACGCTCCGCCTCGATCGAACGCTCCGCCGCCGCCGCGATCTCATCCGCCAGCGGCGACGGCTCCGCCAGCGGAATCGGTTCCGTCTCCTCTTCCCGGGCACGCAGGAGCAGCATATGACCGCACTTCGAGCATCGAGCCGTCCGCCCGAGCTTGCTGTCGTCAACGCGATAGTTCGCGCCGCAGGAGCAAAGGACCGTGGCCACGGGGCTTCTCCTTTTCCAGATCGCTTGTCAGAACCGGAGACATTCTACCGTCCCGTCTCAGCAAATATGCGCCGCCCGCTCTCCTCCCGCTTCCTCCCCCGCCCCCCTGGCCGCGGTTTCGAGGTCTTCGGAACACGACCGAACAAGGACGCTTCCCCACGGGCACGACTCGGGTTTGGCGCAGCGTCTCATTGTGCTCGGACGTAAAGACCTCACCAGTATATTTTTCGAAGTTTTCTCGAATCAGCGTTCGCGGCTTCCGCCCGCCATCATTGCGTCCCAGTGCGCCCAGAACGCCGGAAACGTCTTCGAGCAGCACTGCGGATCCCGGATCGCCAACCCGTCGATCGTCAGTCCGGCGAGAGCGAAACTCATCGCCATCCGGTGGTCGTCATACGTGTCGATCTCGGCCGAGACGGGATTATCCGGAGGCACGATCGTCAGCCCGTCCGGGTGCTCCTTCACCTCCGCGCCGAGCTTCCTCAATTCGCACGCCAGCGCCGCCAGCCGGTCCGTTTCCTTCAGGCGCAGGTTGGCGACGTTGCGGATCGTCGTCCGCCCGTCCGCAAAAAGCGCCAGCACCGCCAGCGTCTGCGCCTGATCCGGCATGTCGTTGAGGTCCACGTCAAGCGCCCGCAGTCGGCCCGCCCCGGGGTCTCGCACGATCGTCGTCGACTCCGCCGTCTGCGCCACCTGGCAACCCAGCCGCTCCAACACGCCGGTGAACCGGGCGTCCCCCTGCACGCTTCTCGACCCGATCCCCCGGACCGTCACGCGCCCGCCCGCTATCGCCGGCGCGGACAGGAAGTAACACGCGTTCGAGGCGTCCGGCTCGATCTCGTACGACCGCCCCGTGTAACGCTGCGGCGCCGGCACGATGTACCGCGCCGCACCTTTGCCGCCGGACCCGGTCCCGCCGCGGTCCGCGATCACCCCCACGCCGAAGTCCTCCATCACCCGGCAGGTCATGTCCAGATACGGCGCACTGACCACCGGTGGGGCGATCTCCAGCAGCACGTCGTCCGACGCTCTCGGCGCCGCCAGCAGCACGCCGCTGACGAACTGGCTCGACTCGGAGGCATCGACGCGGATTTGTCCGCCTTGCAGATGCCGCGCATGCACGATCAGCGGCGGATAACCCTCCCGCCCCTCGAACTGAATCCGCGCCCCCAGCCCCCGCAGCGCCTCAACCAGCGCTCCCACCGGGCGTTCGCGCATCCGCGCCGACCCGTCCAGGCGGTACCTTCCGAACGCCGTCGCGCACGCCGCCGTCAGAAACCGCAGCGTCGTTCCGCTGTTGCCGCAGTAAAGGTCCGCCTCCTCCACGGGAAAGTCCCCGCAACCGCCGATCTCGATCCGCGCATCCGCCCGGTCCACCGCAATCGCAACGCCCAGCGCCCCGAGCGACTCCGTCATCCGCTCCACGTCGTCCGCCAGCAGCGCGCCAGACAGGATCGACGGCCCGTCCGCCAGCGCCGCCGCGACCAGCGCGCGGTTCGTCAGGCTCTTGCTGCCGGGGATCGAAACATCCGCGTCCAGCGGCCGGGACACACGATGACAGACGCGCGTTGACATGTGAGGATTAGGTCGGGACTCAGACGAAGACGCTTCAGCCCCGGCGCATCCGCTGCTACGAACCGCGCAGGGCGTCCTTCGATCGCTGAAGATACTGGATCGCCGACAACGCCGTAACGATCACCGTCAGGTAGACGAGCACGAGTTTCACGACCTGGATCCACGCTCCAGTGAACGTCCGTCCCTGGTGCGCAACGATGATCAGCAGCGTCGGCGCGGCGACGCTCTGCACCCACATCTTGATCTTGCCGTGAAGCGACGCCGCGAACGCCGTCCCCTGAGACTCGTTGAACCCGCGAAGCCCGGTCACCAGCAGCTCCCGCCCGACGATCACCACCACCATCCACGGCGCCACGCCCGTCACGTTCACCTGGTCCCGGTTCACAAACCCCGGACCCGCCAGCAGAATGAACGCCCCGCAGATCAGCATCTTGTCCGCAAAGGGATCCAGCACGCGACCCAGCGGCGTCACCCAGTTGTGCTTCCGCGCCAGGTGCCCGTCCAGAAAATCCGTCGCCGCCGCCACGACGAAAATCACGAACGCCGCGTGCAACCAAATCGTCTGCGGCGCCACGTGCGTGTACTGCGACAGCACGAAAAAAAAGGCAATCGAAAGCACGATCCGCGCCAGCGTAAGTTGGTTCGGTACGTTCAGCGCCATCCCGGATTTCCAACTGATTCCCGGCCGCGAGCGCGCGTAAGAGCGGCCTCATCCTTCCTCAATAATGTATCACGAACCGCCACGCCGGCGAAGCCCGCGACGCCGATCACAACACCGTCAGCGCCACGCGCGTCGGAACCGCCGTCAGGTCATACCCCTCGCTGCCGTCGCAACGCACCTCGACGAACTCCCCCGCGCCCGCGTCGCACCCGCTCACCCACGTCACGCCGTCCACGCTCGGAGCCTGACCCGCGTGCCGCGCCATCGTCCGTCCGTCCACCGACCGCCCGTCCACCAGCACCGTGAAACGCAACCCCGCCCGGCTCGCCGCACGAGCGAACGCCGCCTCCTGCTGGACGCGCATCAGCCGGTCCACCCGCGCCTCCTTCACTTCCTGCGGAATCTGCTCCTTCATCCGCCCCGCCGGCGTCTCCGCTTCACGCGAATACGCGAACACCCCCAGCGCGTCGAACCCGAAATCGCGCACGAATTCCGTCAGTTCCTCGAACTCCGCCTCCGTCTCGCCCGGAAACCCCACGATCATCGTCGTCCGGATCGTCACCCCCGGAATCCGCTCGCGCAGCCTCCCCAGCAGTTGCTCCGTCTGCCCCCGCGTGATCCGCCGGTGCATCGACTTGAGCACCCGGTCACTGATGTGCTGGAGCGGAATATCAATGTATTTCACGACTTTTTCGCATTCCGCCACCGCGTCGATCATCTCGTCCGTGAACACCGACGGGTACACGTACATCAGCCGGAACCAGCGCACCCCGTCCACCTCGTCCAGCCGCCGCAGCAGACCCGCCAGCCCCCCCGCGTCGCCGAGATCCTGCCCGTAGCTCGTCGTGTCCTGCCCGATCAGGCTGATCTCGACCGCTCCGTCCGCCGCCAGCTCTCGCGCCTCGGCGAGGATCGCTTCCGCCGGTTTCGAGTGCATCGGTCCCCGGATCGACGGGATCGTGCAGAACGTGCATTTCTGATCGCACCCCTCGCTGATGCGCAGGTAGGCGTAATGCTTCGGCGTCAGGCGCAGACGCCCGGTGTCGAGCTGCGTGATCTGATGATATGAGCTTAGGAAAAGGTCGGGCCGCGACCGGCGGGCGCGCGGCTTCTCGTTCCCCAGCACCGCCAGGACAATGTCGTCCCGGTTGTTCACCCCGACCAGCGCGTCCACCCCCTGCACACGCTCCCGGATCGACTCCCCGTCCCGCTGCACAAGACACCCGGCCACGACGACGCGCTTCACCCGCCCGCTGCGCTTCTTCTCAACCGCGTCCGCGATCTCCGCCAGCGCCTCCGTCCGCGACGCCTCGAGGAACCCGCAGGTGTTGATGACGATCACGTCCGCGCGCGACTCATCCGCCGTCACTGCGCAACCCGCCTCTGCGAGTTGCCCCAGCATCTTCTCAGAATCCACGAGGTTCTTCGCACACCCCAGGGATACAAACGCCACCTGCGTCGGCTTCGCCATCCACGCCCTTCCTGTCCTCCCGGACCCCGGCTCCCGGCTCCCGCCCCCCGAACCCGGTCGCTCTCGTCGCCTCGGATCGGTCAAACCCCGCAGAGCATGATAATGAGCGGCACTTCCCCGGCAAAACAGATCCGATCGCCCCCGCCCCCTCATTACAGGGTCAAGGTCGATCCTGATCCGCTTTCAGCCGCATCGCGACTCCGTGAGAATCGCCGCAGGGGCCTCGCTCGGCAGGGCATGCTCCCGCGGTCGTGCTCAGCGCCGCCGCATCCGCACCGGTCAATTGCTTCGGCGCCGTCCCCCTGACGGCCTGTCGAAGAACTCACGATCGGTCATTGCGGTCCCGGTTTTCTTGGTGAAATGCGCCTCCCGGAGGGACGCGCGACCCTTTTCAACGGGCAGCCAAGACCGCCTTCCCTACTTTGACGTCCACGCGTCCGGCGCTTCCTTCTTCACCCAGCTCATGTGGTAGTCCCTGTCCTCGACGGCTGCGGCGTCGGTGGTAAGTCGCAGCGGCTTGTACGTGTCGCACATGACGGCCAGCTCTTCCGTGCGCTTCGTCCCGATCGATCGCTCATACGTCCCCGGATGCGGTCCGTGAGGCACGCCCTGCGGGTGCAGACTGATCGACTCGGACTCAATCCCGCGACGCGACGTGAAGTTGCCGTCCACGTAATACAGGATTTCGTCCATGTCCACGCTCGCGTGCCCGTAAGGACACGGGATCGACTGCTCGTGATAATCCACGAGACGCGGAACGAACGAGCACACGACGAACCCCCGCCCGGCGAATGTCGTATGAATCGTCGGCGGAAGATGCACCAGTCCCGTCTTCGGCTGATAGTCGAGAATGTTGAACGCCACCGGGTAGATCGCCCCGTCCCAGCCGACCACGTCATGCGGAAAGTGCTGGTACTGGTGAACCGTGAGCGTGTCCGCCTGCTTGACGACCACCGGATACGGCGGCGGTCCGTGCTTCTTCTCGTCGAACTTCAGCAGGGCCTCGGGCACGCGGAAGTCGCGGTGGCTGAAGGGGGCGTAGTCGGTGATCTGTCCGTAAGCGTTGCGGTACTCGGAAGGAATGCCCAGGTACGGGCGCCCCTCGAACACGAGCAGAACACCCCGATGTCCGTCAAGGTGAATCCGGTACGGCGTGGACTTCGGAATCAGCACGTAATCATACTTGCGAAAAGGAAGAACCCCGTAGTTGGACTCCACGTGGCCTTGCCCCTCCTTGACAAAGTAAAGCTCATCGCCGTCGCCGTTGGAGAAGAACCGCTTCGGCGGATCCACGGGTTTGCAGATGCCGACCTGGAGGTCGTCATTGGCGAGCAACGTCCGCCGGCCGGTCAGAAAGTCACCTCCCGGTTTCATATCCTGCGTGCGTACGTGCCGACGATGCAGCGGCTGCTCGTCAACGAACGTAAACGGGCAGAACCCCGGCAGGTTCAGGCGCTCGACGGCGAACTCGTCAGTCGGCGGTTTGCGGTAATACAGGATGCTGAACGGGCCGTGGAAGCCCTCGCGCGTGACGCAGACCTCCATCATGAGCTTCCCCGCTTCATCGCGGAGCACGGTATGCGGCTTCTTCGGCAACATGCCGATCGCGTGTCGGTGGATCATGTTCGTTCCCTTGCGACGACCTGAACGCCTTATGACAAAAGCAAACCGCGGGCTTCAGCCCGCGCGGCTTCGCCGTCGATCGCAAACGCGGTCCACAACGGAAATCCGCCTCGACGCAGCGCCTTGACCGACTCAACCTCTGCCCCGGCGAGCCTGCGCCGCCCCCGATGAACTCCGCATCGGCGGACGGGCCTTCGCGGTTCGTGTCGCTGACGCAGCTCCTCCCCGGCGAGAACGACCGACCACGCGGCTGACGGGCAGATGCACAATCCTAAGATGCAGCGCCGCAGGGGTCAAAATCCCGCAGGCGTCAGCGCATCACCGCTTTCGCTTCGCAGCGCCGGCCGCCGCGCGGGCCTCCGCCTTCGCATCCGTCCTGACGTCGGCGCGCCCGTCGCCGTTGGACACAGCGCGAGGATCGACGCGGGGCGCAGCGACCGTCCGCTGCTCGACAACGCCCGGCTTCGCCGCGGACATGTGCGGCGCACGGGCGGCGAGAACCTTGCTGCGAATCTCCGCCTTGAACTTCGGATTGTCGCGGAGGAACTGACGCGCGTTCTCACGCCCCTGCCCCACGCGGATGTCCCCGTAAGTGAACCACGCCCCCGACTTGGCGATGATGTTCTCCGCCACCGCGAGGTCGAGCAGATCGCCCTCCGTGCTGATGCCGCCGTCGAAAAGAATGTCCAGCTCCGCCTCGCGGAAGGGCGGCGCAACCTTGTTCTTCACGATCTTGGCGCGGATGTGCGACCCGATCACCGTCTCACCCTCCTTGATCGACGAGATGCGGCGAACGTCAATGCGGACCGAGCAGTAAAACTTCAGCGCCCGCCCGCCCGGCGTCGTCTCCGGGTTGCCGAACATCACGCCGATCTGCATGCGAATCTGGTTGATGAAGATCACGATGCAGTGCGTCTTGCTGATCGCTCCCGTCAGCTTGCGCAGCGCCTGGCTCATCAGGCGGGCCTGCAGCGCAACGTGCGTGTCGCCCATCTGGCCTTCCAACTCCGCCTTCGGGATCAGCGACGCCACCGAGTCCACGATGATCACGTCCACCGACCCGCTGCGTACCAGCATCTCGGTGATCTCCAGCGCTTCCTCCCCGGACTCAGGCTGGCTGATCAGCAGGCTTTGAAGATCGACGCCGCACTTCTTCGCCCACGTCGGATTCATCGCGTGCTCCGCGTCAATAATCGCCGCGATGCCTCCCGCCTTTTGCGCCTCAGCCGCCACGTGCAGTGCGAGCGTCGTCTTTCCCGACGACTCCGGTCCGAAAATCTCGACGATCCGCCCCCGCGGCAGCCCGCGCCCGCCCAGCGCCAGGTCCAGCGAAAGAGCCCCCGTCGAGATGCCCTCGAACTCCAGACCCATCTGGTCGAGCTGCATGATGGCGCCCTTGCCGTATGCCTTCTCCACCATCTGCAGCGCCCGCCCCAGCGCTTCCTTCCGCTTCGTCGCCTGCGCCTCGTTCTTCGCCTGCGTCTCGTTCGTCGACATGCGTTTCCTTTCGAACCCAGGGATCCGACCGACGTTCACCCTCGGGTACGGTACATGTTCGGATTCCCCCTGTCAAGGGGGTGCGACGCTCCAAGCCGCAGCTTTCGCAGGGCAACCGCATTCTGACTTCGAGTCCGGGTGGCCTGGCCGGGTGTACTCACCCGGTCATGCTACGGAAGCAGAAAGCCCGTTCCTTCCGGACACGGGTCCGCTGCTGCGGACCCGTGCCACCCGACGTGCCGGCAGATCTCAGAATGCGGTTGCACTGGCAGCTTTCGACCCGGCTGGACAGGTTCAGGCGGACGCCCTCTCGGGCCGCAGACCTCCGATCCGCATCACAGCCCGCTCCGGACGCAGGCTGCCGCCCCGTCGGTTTCGCTCGTATCCCGATGCCGGGAGACGTCCACAGTCGGCGCCCGCCGCCCTCCCACGTCGCCCCGTAGTAAGCGGCGACGGCTCACGTCCCGTCTCTTACAATGCGGACGCCGGGATCGGTGAGAGCGACCTGTATGCCGACGGAGATGACGCCGACATTGCACCGCTTCGCGCACGACGCGATGGCGACCACGTTTGAAGTCGTCCTCGCCGCCAGATCACGGGCGTACGCGGAAGCGGCTGCGGACGCCGCGTTCGCGGAGATCGACCGTCTCGAACGCGAACTGAGCCGGTTCATCCCCGACAGCGACATCGCCCGCCTCAATGCCCTGCGCCCCGGCGATGCGCTTCAGGTGGGCATCGACGCCTTCGAGTGCCTTCAACTTGCCGAGGCGGTGTGGCGCGAGACGGGAGGCGTGTTCGACGTGACGGTCGGTGGGTGGTTGCCGCGCTCCAGCTCTTCGCCTCCCGCCGCAGACGGGCGAGGTGATGCATCGGACGCCGGAGAGGGTGGGCCGAACTTCCGTGCTGCGGTAGGCATGTCCCTGATCGAGTTGAATCCCCCCCGTCGACAGGTCCGTGTCCGCTCCGCGGGCGTCGTGGTGGACCTCGGCGCGGTGGGGAAGGGTTACGCGGTCGATCAGGCGATCGAGATGCTCTGGCAGTGGAACATCGCGCAAGGCCTGGTTCACGCGGGACAAAGCTCGGTCTTCGCCTTCGGCAACGCCGCCGGTCCGGGAGCGCCTTCCGGCGGCGGCTGGGCAATGCCGATCCGCGACCCTCTCGATCACAGCCGAACGCTCGGTCAGGTGCGTCTGCGACAGGAATCGCTGAGCGGATCCGGGCGGGCGCTGCACGGGGAGCACATTCTCGATCCCCGC
This sequence comes from Phycisphaerae bacterium, assembly GCA_013360585.1. GTDB lineage: Bacteria > Planctomycetota > Phycisphaerae > UBA1845 > UBA1845 > JABWBH01. The sequence continues at coordinate 29,229 of JABWBH010000017.1, forward strand.
ACCGGCTTGCCGGCGCCGGCGGAGACGGTGGGCGCCTGGGCGGTAGCCCCTTCCGCCGCGATGTCCGACGCCTTCTCGACCGCGTTCATGCTTCTTCCCCCCGGCGAGGTTGAAGCCTGCTGCCGGCGCGTGGCGGGGTTATCCGCAATCCTCGCTCGGCGCGACGGAGCAGGAACGGCGCTGCGATCGTTCGGTCCGGCAGAGTTCGCGCCGACGGGCGACGCGGCGGACCGTCAAGGCTGCTCCGGCGGTTGCTGACCGTGCGGGTCGGCCGGATCAAAAGGCTCCGGCGGATCCTCCGGCAACGGACCGAGCTCCTCCGCCCGGACGAGCTTGACGGTCAACTCGAGCGTCTGCTCGCCGCGAACGATCTGCAGCCGAACGCTCATTCCCGCAGGCGCAAGCGCCAGCGCCTGAACAAAGTGCCCGTAATGACCTATCCTTCGACCGCTGACACCGATGATCCGGTCGCCGCGCTGCGCCCCGGCGTCGCGCATCGGCGAAGGATCGGCGATGCGATCGACAATGACCGCGTCGGGGCGTCTCGCATCCACCTGAATCCCGAGCCAGCCCCGGTAAACGCTCCGCCCGGTCTCCAGGCCCGCAACGATCGCCCGAACGCGCTCCGCCGTCAGGGCGAACCCGACGCCGGAGTCATACATCTCAATTCCGGCGAGTTCTCCCGGCCGCTGCGCCATCGGAACGCACAAACCAATAATGCGCCCCTCAAGGTCCGCCAGCGGCCCGCCGTAATTGACCGGGCTGAGCAAGGCGTCGGTCTGCACACACGTCCCGCTCATGCGCCCCACGGCGCTGACGACCCCGGCGCTGACCGCCGGTTCGCGCGATCCGAACCCCAGTCCCAGCGCCAGAGTGGTCTGTCCGACGCGGACATCCGACATCGGCGCCCAGCGGGGGACGTGAAGCCCGGTTGCGTCCACCTTGAGCAGAGCGACCTTGTGAACCTGGTCCCGCGCCACCAGATCCGCCGCGACACGCCGTCCGTCGGGCAGCACAACCGAAATGACCAGCGGATCGCGCACGAAATTGAAGCTGCTGGTCACGATCAACCCGTCCGCCGACCAGATCACCCCCGTCGTCGGACCGTCCGCTAGTCTGAAGGATGAACCCGGCGTGTCACGGAAAGGAGCGGCTCGCGGACGCGGCGCCTCCGTCTCCGGGTCATCCTCGTCAACCCCCTCCTGCGGCTGCGCTCCCCCCACCGTCTCGATCCGCACCAGCCCCGGTGCAAGCGCCTGCACCGCCGCCTGAATGACGACGCCGCTCGCCTTGTTGAAGTCCTCCGCCGGCGCCGCGGTCGTCGCCGCGTCCTCAGGCAAGGCCGCCGCCGCGGGGAACGCTGACGAGACGAAGACGACGCCCAGCCCGAGCACCAGCGCTTTCAGGTTCCCGGACCGCTTCAGAAGACTGACCCCGGCCGCCGACCCGCCTTGCCGTAACACGCCCACCCGTCGACGCGAGATGTTTACTGCTTGCCTTGACACGTGCAGACCCACTTCCCGCAACCCGGACACCCGCTCCCGTATTTCTTCCGCAGCGCTTCGTCGAGATTGATGTTGTTGATGTTCGCCACCGTCGCCAGCCACGCAAGCACATCCGCGAACTCGCCGCACTTCTCCTCGTGTGATCCCTCGCGCAACGCCGTCGCCAGCTCACCGAACTCCTCGCAAAGCCACATGAACGTGATCGGGGTGCCGCGGGCCCGATCTTTGTGGCTGTACATCTTCTCGATCAGGGTCTGAAAGTCGTCAAACGTCATGTCGCTTCATCCGGAGTGGTCCGTGAATTGAGAATGTCGGCAAGCGGGGGCCGCCGACCGGACCGCCGACCACCGCCGGGACGCGACCCGGCGTCGGACCGGATCGTCGGATTCCGTCGGCGGCGCCGGAGAATTGAACTCCGTCGCCCGCCGATCGTATAATACAAGCGTTGATGGGTCGTGCCCAGCCGGAGGCGTGCGCGTGATCTCGAATCTCAAGCAGTTAGTCCTCGCCTTTGTCGTCACATTGACCTGCCTGATCGCCCTCGTGAAAAGCAATCTGCCGAACCACCTCGCGCATCAGATCGAGCGCGGGCGGCTTCAGGCGGTGCGCGAGGAGCTTCCTTCGACGGACGATCTTGAGCAACGCTACCTGGATGGCCGACGGGTCGCCGAGGTGGTCGCGCCCGCGGTGGTCAGTATTGTGTCCGACCGCGGGGCGGCGGGGTCCAGCCGTTCCGAACGAGAACCCGCACGCCGCCCCGGAAGTTCCGCCGAAGAATCCTCTTCTTCATCCGCGTCGGCTCCGCGCGGAGGAGCGCCCGGTCGCCCGGTACACGGACTCGGAAGCGGTTTCGTGTTCGACGGAGAGCGGGGGTTGATCCTGACGAACGCGCACGTCGTCGCCGGCGCGTCGGGTCTTTCCGTGCATTTCGCCGACGGACGACGAGCGAGCGCCAAGGTGCTGGGGATGGACGAGTCCAGCGATCTCGCCGTCCTCGAAGTGGAGGATCGCCCGCTTCACGCCCTGACGTTGGCTGACAGCTCCCGCCTGGGCGTCGGCGAGGAGGTCTTCTCGGTGGGCAGTCCCTTCGGACTGGTCGGAACCTTCAGCAAGGGCATCATCAGTTCCGCACGCGAGCGCAGCGTGACGATCGGACCCGGAGTCTACGAAGGACTCATTCAGACGGACGCCGTTGTTAACCCCGGCAACAGCGGCGGACCGCTGGTCAACATGCGCGGCGAGGTCGTCGGCGTGAACACTGCGATCGCAACGACCGACGGCGTTTACCAGGGGGTGGGCTTCGCCATCCCCTCGAACCGCGTTCGCGCGATGCTCGACGACCTGATCACGGGAGGTCCGGCGTTTCTGGGGGTGCAGCCGATCGACCGCTTTCGATCCCGCGAGCCCTCGCAATCCGTCCGCTCTGGTTCGCCGGTCGGAGTATTGATCGCCGACGTCGTCGAAGGCAGCGCGGCGCACTTTGGCGGATTGCAGAAGCTGGATCTCGTCGAGCGGGTTGACGGAAACGTCGTCCGTGATGCCCGCCACTTGATCGCCTTGATCGCCGCGAGGACGCCGGGCGAGAACATGACGCTGGACGTGGTCCGGGACGGCGCCGCGATGACGCTGACCGTGACGCTCGGCCGACGTTACGAACCGCGTTGACCCCCGTCAGGGAGCGGCGTCCCGCTCCGCGGCCCGGGCGGCGGACGCTCTCGCTCGACCCGCAACATCCGCATCCCCGGAGCGGTCCGCGTCTTTCGCCGACGCGTCCAGCATCGCCACGGCAAGCTCGAACTGACCCGCACGACGGTATGTTTCCCCAAGGTGATACCGGATGGTCGCGTCATCCGGCTTCAGACGCAGCGCCAGATTCAGCGCAGCGATCGCCTCGGGGTAACGCCCACGGCGGGAGAGAATCCACCCCAGCGTGTCCTGCGCATCCGCACGAAACTCTCCGCCCGACGCCGCCGAAACCGCCTGCCGTGCGACCTCTTCCGCGCGCGCCAGATTCGCGTCGTCCACCGCCAGCAGGTTCGCCAGATTGTTGAGCGACACCACGTCGCGCGGATCCTCGGCCACGATCGTCTCGTAAACCGGGATCGCCCCCGCCGTGTCGTCATGCGCATGATGCGTCATGGCGAGAATCCGTCGCAGGGTCGCCCGCTGCGCTGCGTCCCCCGTCGTCGAAACCAACTCCGCCAGCCTTGCGACCGCCCCCTGCCAGTTTCCCGATCCCTCCATCAACGCGCATTCGAACAAAGTTCGGACCGTCCCCGATGCATCTGACTCCGCCAGCGCCGCCGAAAACACCCCGCGCCGATCGTCCGAGGCGTACGTCTGCGCGACCGCACGCATGACGCGCATCGCCGAAGCGAACGACTCGTCCAACGCCTGCGTGAGCGCCTCAATGAAAACGCGATGTCCGTCGTTGCCCCGCCCCGCCGCGTCCAGCGCCTGCGCATAAAGCGCCAGAACCGGACCCGTCATCGGACGCGCTGACGCCGCCGACTCGAAGAAACTCACCGCATCCGTCGCGCGCCGCATCCGCAGATAAGCGGTGAGCACGCGCGAAACGTCCTCCGCCCGGTGCCCCTGCAACTGCGACACGCGCAGGTCGTCCGCCAGCGCCGCCGACTCGTCCCGGGAACGCCGGTGAAGCTCCGCGCGATAACGCAGCCACGGAACCGCCCGCGCATCCCGGGCGCGATTCACCTGCTGCGTCGCGATCCTCAGGGCGTCCGCAACCCGGTCCGCCCGAAGATAGGCGAACATCAGCTCCCGCGCCGCCTCGGACGAGTTCGGAAACTCGGACGCCAGCGACTCAAGCTCCCGAACCGCCGCCTCCGAGCGCCCCGCGCTCTCATGCGCAAACGCCAGTTGAATCCGCGGACGCAGATCCAGCGCCGCGGGGTTCCGGGCCTTAAGGCGCTCCAGGTCGGCGATCGCCGCCGACCACTGCCCCTGCATCATCTGGTGCTGAGCCCGCGCATAAAGACCCGCCGCGTCATCCGGAAGGGCCTGAAGGTACTGGTTCAGCAGCGACACCGCCTCGTCGGAACGCCCGCGAAGACCCGCGATCGTCGCCGACCAGTACAACCAGTCCGGAAGGTTCGGATACGACTCCCGAGCTTCTTCAAGAAGCGACTGTGCTGCGCTGAGATCATGCACGGACGTGTCCAGCGCGCACGTCAGCCGTCGCACCAGCGCCTCGATCCACCGCGCGTTGTTCCCCTCCTTCGCAATCCGCTGCGCCTTCTCAAACCACTCCGCAGCATTCCCAGGCGACTTCCGCTGCTGGTAGTAAAAATCACCGAGACTCAGGCAGACCTCGAACGTCTCCGCCAGCCTCGACGCCTCGAGCATCACCCGCTCCACGTCCTCGAGGCGACCCGATCGAAGGTAAAACGCGGAAAGCGTCAGCATCGCGTTCGCCCGGTCGGCAGCGGAGCCCTGCACATCCACAAACGCACGGATGATCCGCTCCCCCTCATCGGCACGACCCGTCTGAAGGTGATGATCCGCGGCCTTGAAAACCACCTCCTGATTGTTCGGGGCGACGCCCAGCGCCTCGCCGAAATACCGATCCGCGTCGCTGACGCGCTGCAAGCGCTGGCACAGGCGGGCAAGTTGAAGCAGGTTGCGCACGTTCCCGGGTTCAGCTTCGCGGATCTTCAGTCGGCGCTCCAGCGCCTCCTGCGGCTCGCGTACTTCCGCCCGCAGTAGCAGTTGCTCCGCCACCCACGGATCGCCCGGAATCAGTTGAGCACAAGCGTCCAACGCTTTTTCGTAAACCCCCCGGTCGTCAAGCCGGTCCGCCGCCAGCGCCAGACCGCGCTGCGCCGGCGCATACCTCGGGCTTGCCTCCGCCGCTCGCTGAAAATACGCCTTCGCCTCCGTCAGACGACCCGACTCGAAACAACTCGCCCCCAGCAGCGTCAGGGCGTAGGCGTGGTTCGGGTGGCGGACGATCGCCTCCTGAAGCACGCTTGCTGCCCCGGCGTAATCCTCTTTCAGGATCCGCAACTCCCCCTTGAAAATCGCGCCTCCCGCGTCGTCGAGGCTGTCCCGCACCGCCGCCTCCACCGCGCCCTCGGCCCTCGCCCAGTCCTTCAGCCGAGCGGCGGCGTACATCTCGCGCCGCTTCAGAACCTGAAGAATCGTCCGCCGATCCGCATCCGCAAGCTCCGATCCTCTCGCTTGAAGCGCCTCGACGGCCTCGTTCACGGAAGCCAGCACTTGCGCATCGTTTTGCCGCGTCGCGTGAAAGTTCACCTTCCGCAACGCACGCGACAGCGGATCAGGGTCTTCCTCGATCAGCTTCAGCATCGCCTCTGATCGCTGCGCATCCGTCAGCGACGGATCGAGAACGATCGACAGCCTGCGAAGCTCCGCCTCATCCGGTTTCGCCGCGATCGCGGACGCCACCCGCCGGCGGGCGTCGTCCTCGCGCCCCGCGCGCGCCGCCAGAAACACCGCTTCCCGCAGAATCGCGAGCCGACCGGGATCACCGTCAAGATACGCCGCCAGCGCGTCATACGCCGCGGCATACTGCTCCTCACCGATCAACGACCGGGCTCGCAGCAGCACCGCCGTCGCGCCGGATTCATCCAACTCCCGCGCAAGCGGCTCCGCCTCCGGCGCCCGGTTCAGCATCGTCAGCGCAGCGAGCTTCACGCGCTTCGCCGGTTTATGATCCGGCGACCCCTTGAGCACCGCTTCCGCTGCCTCCAGGCCTTCCTCCGCACGTTCATTCCGGACCAGCGCTTCCGCGTACAACGTCCAGAACACCGGATCCGACGGGTTCTCCTTCCGCGCCTGATCCCGCACCGCACTGAGCACCTGAAGCGCCGTTCCGGGCTCGTTCACCTCCAGGTGCAGCCGCGCAAGCAGCGTCTTCACCCTCCAGTCCACCCGTCCCGTCTGCGCAAAACGGGCATCCGCTTTCGCAAGGCTCGCCAGCGCATCGCGCACCCGGCCCTGAAGCAGGCGGATCTCCCCTTCCAGCAGGTGCCCCCGCGGACCGTCCTCCCACTCCACCTGTGCGCGGTCCACGAAGCCCAGCGCCCGCGTGATCCAGCCGTCGCGGACCGCCGCGGAAAGGTCCGGCTGCGTCGCCCCGCGGATGCACGCCTCCGCCGCAAGCAGCGCGGACTCGTAAACCCGGGCCCGCGCCCGATATTGCGCCAGTCCCGTCGGCGCCGCGCCCGACGCAACCCGAGGTTCCGCAAGGTGCAGCGCATCCTCGAAGCGCCCCAGCCGAAGATACAACCTCCCCAGCTCAAGGAATGCGTCATAATCCTCCGGATCAAGACGGGCCGCCTCCTCAAGCGCCTTCAGCGCCGCCGATTCCGCGTCTTTCACTTTCGAGGATTCCGCGCCCTCATCGAGGCGCGCTCGCGCGGCGGCGCTTAACGCATATCGCGCCTGATGAACCAACGCCCACGATCGCGCCTTCGCCTCGGCGCCGCTGTGCGACAACGCGTACTCAAACGCCTCCTTCGCCTCACCCAGCCGATCCGCACGCCCCAGCAGCATCCCCAGGCCGCACCACAGCTTCACGACATCGAACGCAGGCGCCTCGATCCGCGCGCAGGCCTCCCGAAGCACCGTTTCCGCCTGCGCCCCGCGCCCGCGACGCTCAAGTTCTCCCGCGTAGTCCAGAGCAAAACGCACGTTCGTCGGATCCAGTTCCGACGCACGACGCAAGGAATCCAGAATTTCCTCCTCCGACCCCGCTCGCGTCGGAAGCTCCCGCGCCGCCAGTGCCGAAGCATGAAGCGCGCTCGCGTGCGCCGGCGACAGCGCCAGCAGCTCCCTCGCCTCCCGATCCACCGCCTGCCACCCGGACAACGCCCTCGTCACGTCGCAGAAATCCAGAAGAAACCGCAGGCTTGCTTCGCGCGGCGCAGGTGACGTCGGGTCCAGCGTCTTGCCCGCCTCCCACGTGGCGCGGGCCATCTCGAGGTTCCCGTCCAGCACCCACATCTGGCCCGCCAGCGCCAGGTTCTTCGCGTCCCGGCTGATCAACGCCGCGCGACCGTACATGCCGGCCGCCCGGCGGTAATCCCCCCGTTCCGCGTGACGTTCCGCCAACTCAATGAAGGGCCGGGGATCCTCAGGCCTCAGACGAACGATCATCGCCGTCGCCGCGGCGATCGCCGCCAGCGACGAAAACACCGTCAACCCCCCGATCAGCGGTTTATTGATTCTGCGCGCCATGTGCTCCCTGTCGGCGGTCCTTGACGTCGCGTCCTTGTTCCACGGCCTCTCGACCACGGGGCACGCTCGGATCCCGCGCCCTTACCGAGAGGAAAGCGCGCCGGGCGCCGCAACGCTCGGCCAGATGTCGTTCATTAGAAGCGGAAGAACGTAACGCATCAATTCCCCGGTTCCTTGCAGGGTCTCGTCGGCCGTCGCCGGTTGGCCCGGACCAGACTCGCCCGGCGATGGCAGAAAGCAAACTTCCACCTTGCTGAAATACGCAGATCGCGTCGCCGGAGACGTCGTCCACATCCGGACCTCCGTCGGACTCACCGTGAAACGCCCGTTGCAATACAGCGTATACGCGACCGACAACTCCGCCTGTTGAAACAACCCCGTCTTCCGAAACGTCACGATCCGGAAGGGAATCTCGCCGCCCCCGCCGCCGAGGGAGTCGATCCGGAGACGCTCGTCCCGACGGAACTCCGTCAGCGTGTACCCGCTCGCCCGGAAACACTCGTCGGGGCGATGCACGACCAGCTCCGGCCCCCCCGTGTAATACGTGACGAAAAGGTGGACCTGACGTCGCGAACTGTCCGGCGCCTCCCGCGTGTCCTCCAGCGTCCAGATCAGGTACTGATCCGTCCCCAGCGCCTCAACGTACTCCGGCGTCAGAAACTCTGCTCGGACGAACCGGTACGGACCCAGCGCCTCCCGATCGAGCGAACCCAGCGCCGCTCGCAGCGGAACCGCCTCCTTGTGCGCCACGACCTCAAGCCAGCGCTCGAGAGGCCCCTGCACCAGCGCGCCGCCCCCCAGCAGCACAAGGACGATCACCAGCGGTGCGGAAAAGTACGCCCTCCTCCGACCGTCGATCGACGTTCCCGCTGAGGCGCCGCTCCCCGGCAGATTCGGCGCGGCAGCCGCCTGCTGATCCTGCTCCTTGCCGCTCATGATCTGCACATTCGGCTCGAAATCCTGTCGTTTCACCCGGACATGTTCAGCCTGCCCGGGATTGTATCCGATATGCCCCTGATCGGGTTGCCGGCTCGACGCGACGCCCCCGCGAACGCCGCCCTCGATTCGGATGACTCGTGTGATTGACCACCAGCTTCAGTCCGCAGCCGAAAACCCCCGACGCCCCTCCTGCGTCATCGTCGGCGCGGGCGGACACGGCCGCGTCGTCCTCGACATCCTCGAGAACACCCGAACCTGCAACGTCATCGGCTTCGTCGACTCCAACCCCCAACTCCGTGGAACCCGCATCGACGGCAAACCCGTGCTCGGCGGTCCCGACGACCTGCCGGCAATCCGCAACCGAAGTGGAGTCCGCCACGCCGTCATCGCCATCGGAAACAACGGCGTTCGCCGAGATCTCGCGTCACGACTCGAAGCGACCGGGTTCACCCTCCTCAACGCTGTCCACCCCTCCGCCAACATCGCCCGCAACGCCTCCCTCGGACGCAATGTCGTCATCGCCGCCGGCGTTCACGTGTGCTGCCACGTTCAGATCGGAGACTCGACGATCCTGAACACCGGCTGCATCGTCGATCACGAGTCGATGATCGGCACGGCAACTCACGTCTGCCCCGGAGCGCGCATCGCCGGGCGTGTCATCATCGAGTCCGGCGCGTTTGTCGGCATCGGCGCGACGGTCATTCAAAACCTGCGCGTCGGCTGCGAAGCGGTCATCGGCGCCGGGGCAGTCGTCATCCGCGACGTCGACCCGATGACCACCGTCGTCGGCGTTCCGGCCCGACCGGTCTTCAAGTCCGCTCCCGCCCGCGATCTCGAACCGTATCTCACCGCCGAACCCGTCCACGCCTGACCTCGACGGCGGATTACGCGCCCGGGCTTCCCGCCAGCACTTCCGCGATCACTTCCTTCGGCGCGCCGATGTCCACGACGAAAACACGTCCCAGGAAAAGCGGCGCTTCGCCCGTGATGAACCCGACCTTCTCTGCCACAAACGTCACGGTGAGGTCCGCCTTCACCGTCGCGTTCGACCGGAAGCCCGTGTCTACGTCCAGTCCCGAAGGAACGTCGATCGCCACCACCGTCCGAGGACGCACCATCCCCAGCGTCTGAATCAACCGATCCAGCGGCGACCGCACATGCCCCGTGAACCCCGTGCCCAGCATCGCATCAACGAGCACTTCGCCCTCGGGCCCGGCCTGAAGATACGTGAAACACGGCTGCCAGTCTGTTGACACCAGGCAAGGCAGACCCATCTCCGTCGTGATGCGGAAATTCGCGGCCGTGTCCGGCGTCATGCCCGACGGATCACCCGCCACCAGCAGGCGAACCGCCCACCCCGCGTTGTGCAGGTGCCGCGCGATCACCAGCCCGTCGCCGCCGTTGTTCCCCACCCCGCAGAGGATCGTCGCCGACCGCGCCTCCGCACATTCCCGGCGGATCACCTCCGCCGCCCCACGACCGGCGTTCTCCATCAGCACCAGCCCGCTCATCTGGTACTTCACCACCGCCAGCCGGTCCACCCGCCGAACCTGCTCGCGCGTCAGGCGGTTCACGATGTTACCCCGCAGATTCATGAAAACTTACCGCCCCTCCGAGTTCTTGATGACGCCTTATAACGCTGCTTCTTAACCGAGCCGCGCCCGCAGGGAAGCGTTCTTATTTCGCCCTCTTCTGAACGTTTTCAAACAGCGGACTGAGTCTGAACGATTCTCACAACCAGAGCGTTTAACCTTCCTCTTGCGGCCGCAAGGCGGAACGCTGCACGTTCCGGTTCTTCATCGAACCCCGACTTCGGCGCAATACCCGCCTTGTTCGGCCCCTTTCAATAATCCGACGACAGGCCCCGACGGCTTGTTCCGGCACGCCGGAGACAGGCTCCTTGCAAGTTCTGGCGCTCCCTGCGACATAAGAGCCGGGGTCGGTCCCCGGTTCGCGGCAAACAAAATCTCCGAGAGCGCACATGCTGACGTCAAATATTTCAAACTGTCGCAGCGTCCCTGCAAAGTTCGTTCTGCTTCTTATTGCGGCGGCGGGTTCGCCCGCCGAAGTCCTCGCCGACCGTCCGAACATCGCCTGGATGGCCGGCGGACACGCCAACGTCGTCACCGGCCTCGCGTACTCGCCGGACGGCGCGCTCATCGCTTCCGCGAGCGCGGACAACACGATCAAGATCTGGCTCGCCGACGCCGAGCCTTGGGAGGCGCTGGTGACCACGCTCGCCGGACATACCGGCCCCGTCAATTGCGTCGCCTTCTCTCCCGACGGCGCGCAGCTCGCTTCCGGAAGCGAGGATGACACGATCCGCCTCTGGCGCGTCTCCGACGGCGAGCACCTCGCCACGCTCATCGGCCACGACATCTCGGTCTTCACCGTGGCGTTCTCCCGGGACGGAACCCTGCTCGCGTCCGGGGGACAGGACAACACCGCCCGCCTCTGGCGCGTCAGCGACGGGGAACTCCTGCACACCCTGATCGGTCACATCGACTACGTGTTCTCCGTCGTCTTCACCCTCGACGGCGCGACGATCTTCACCGCAAGCCGCGACGGTACGATCAAGCACTGGCGCGTGGACGACGGCTCGCTCATGCGCACCCTGCGCGGACACACCAGCTTCGTCAATTCGATCGCCCTCTCTCCGGACGGCGCAACGCTCATCTCCGCCTCCACCGATCGGACCGTCCGCATCTGGAACGTGGCCGACGGCGCGCTCATCAGAACGCTTACCGGTCACATGGACGCCGTCAACGCCGTCGCCTTCTCCCCCGACGGTGAACGCCTGTATTCAGGAAGCTCAGACCGCTCGATCCGCGCCTGGCGCGCCGACGACGGGTCGCATCAGCAGACCCTCACCGGACACACCGATGAAATCTTCGCCGTCGCTCCCTCGCCCGACGGGTGGTTCCTGACTTCGGGCGGACGCGACCGCAGCGTCCGAATCTGGTTCGCCGATAACGGCGAACTCCTCCGCTCTCTGACGGCGCACGACAACATCATCCGCGCCGTCGACGTCTCCGGCGACGGTCGGACCGTGGCGTCCGGCGGCGACGATCGTCTCATCCGGATCTGGCGGGCGACCGACGGAGAACTCCTGCACACCCTCCCGGAACACCCGCTCGCCGTCACCACGCTGGCCTTCTCCCCGCAGGGCGACTTGCTCGTCTCAGGCGCGGATAACAAGGTGCGCATCTGGCGCGTGGACGACGGCGAACTCGTGAACACACTCAGCGGACATCAGGCCGGCGTGCTTTCCGTTGCGGTCTCTCCCGACGGCGCCCTCATTGCATCGGGCAGTCTGGACGGAGCCGTCAAGCTCTGGCGCATGTCGGATGGTTCGCTTCTTCGCACATTGACCGGACACTCAAACTGGGTTCAGGATCTCACCTTCACTTCCGACGGCCTGACGCTCGCCTCCGGAAGCGCGGACCGCAGCGTGATCCTCTGGCGCGTCTCCGACGGCGCCCGCCTCAGAACGCTCACCGGTCACGCCGGCGCGGTGCAATCCGTCTCCGTCTCGCGCGACGGGCGCATGCTCGCTTCGGGTTCCGCGGACCGGACGGTGAAGCTCTGGCGCCTTTCGGACGGCGCGCTCCTGCGGACCCTCGCCGGTCATGCCAGCGCGGTGTATGCCGTGTCGTTCGCGCCGGACACCCGGACCCTGGCGAGCGCCGGACTGGACCGTGTCGTCAAGGTCTGGCGCGCGTCCGACGGCGCGCTCCTGCGCGATTATGACGCGGAATGCGGAACCGGCGTCTTATCTCTCAAGCACACGCACGACGGCCGACGCATCACCTTCGGCCGGATGGACGCGACGCTCGTCACAGTCCGAAATCCCTTTGTGATGCAGCAGGCCGTCCCGGTTGAACCCTGAATCATGATTCACGCAGGTGAAACGCCCCCTGGAGTCACAGGCTTCGCCCCGCGCGAACGTGCGTCTCACGGCACGCACGAAATTGAGCATGACGACCTGGAAAGGTGTTGACCTGAGTCTCCCTCTGGTTCCGGTTGCGGGGTGTTGGATTCGCCTGAACGTACCTGGCGCGATCCTGCGGGGAGGAGCGACGGGAGGTGTGGCGCCCCGGAAGATCATCGCAAGTCTTAGCCCCGGCAGGGGCGCTGGAAAACAGCCCAGCACGCCAGTGCTGGGAAGCCCGCGCCGAGAAAACGAAGTCCCGGAGGGACGAAAGAACCAGGGAGATGACGCAAGCCCGCCGCACCGCCGCACAACCGTGCCTCCGAGACTTCCGGTATCCGATGCCCCGCCCCTCTCGGATGCCCCTCCGCGGCACACACGGACGCCTCTCCGGGACGTCAAGAGCGCGCTGCGTCACATCCTCAAAACCCCCAAGGCGATGCGCACCGGAGTCAGAGGAAGACTCAGGAGGTGTCGAAACCGGATCTTACTCCGACAACGCCGCGTATCCTTCAGCGGAGATGCCGGACGGGACGCTTGCGCCGTCGAGTCCGAGGCGGGACACGCCTTTTACGACGCTTCCAGAAAGAACCGGCTCCGACGCCGTCCGTGCCCTGCTCAAAAGTGCCTGCGGCGAAACAAACAACGCGATCATCGCCACCGCCGCGATCGTCAGCCCCAGCCGACCCGACATGCCCGACGCCGGCGCCAACCGCTCGCGCTCCGGGTTCACCCAGCACACCGCCGCCACCCGCAGGTAGTACGCCGCCGCCACCGCCGAGTTCAGAACGCCGATCACCGCCAGAACCGCCAGCGCCCCTGCATACGCATGATCCGCCCCGACCGAAAACGCCCCGCTGAAAATGTACACCTTCCCGAGAAAACCCGCCGTCGGCGGAAAACCCATCAGGCTGAAAAGACACACACATAGCGCCAGCGCCGCGCCCGGCTGCGACCGCGCCAGACCCGACAAGTCCTCCACCAGCTCAACTTCGTCCTCGCCGCGACGAAACGACGACAGCGCGGCGAACGCCCCGAGGTTCATCACGCCGTATACCGCCATGTAAAACAGCAGCGCCGTCACGCCGTTGCTCATCGGCCCCTCGCCCAGCCGCGGTCCCACCAGCAGCGCCACCAGCATGTATCCGCTGTGCGCGATGCTCGAATACGCCAGCATCCGCTTCACGTTCTTCTGAATCAGACCCAGGATGTTCCCCACCGTCATCGTCAGCGCCGCCGTCGCCCAGATCAGCCAGAACACGCCGGGCGACATCGCCCATCCGAACACGTCCAGCACCCGGATCAGCGCCACGAACCCCGCGAACTTCGGAATGAATCCCAGCAGCGCCGTCACGGGCGCCGCCGCGCCCTCATATACGTCCGCCGCGTATGCATGAAACGGGACCGCCGCGATCTTGAACGACAACCCGCCGAACACCAGCAGCAGCCCGATCAACGCCAGACCGCCGACCTCCGCGCCCGACCCGATCGCCCGCGCCATCGCCGAAAGCGAAGTCGACCCCGCCGCTCCGTAAAGAAAACCCAGCCCGTAGGCGAGCAGCGCCGCCGACAACGCCCCGAGGAAGAAGTACTTCACCGCCGCCTCGGACGCCCGCGCGTCGCGCCGACTCAGCGCCGCCAGCACGTACGTCGGCACGCTCACCAGCTCGATGGCGAAGAACAACACCACCACGTCCGACGCCGACGCCGTCAGCAGCACCCCCAGCATCGTGAAAAGCAGCAGCGACAGGTACTCCCCCTGCTCCGCGGGATCCGCCTGACGCCCGTTCAGCAGAACCAGCAGCAGCCCGACCAGCAGCGTCAGCCAGCGCACGTAAAACGTCATCGCCGACAGCGCCAGCCCGGAAAGTTCCGCCGTCCCGTCCGGGATGCCCGCCCACAGCGTCGCCGCCAGCGCCGCCGCACACACGCCGCATGTTGCTCCGGCCAGTGCGCCCGGAGCCCGCCCCACGCGCGTCACCCCCAGCACCAGCAGCGCGCACGCCCCGACCAGGAGAATCAGTTCCGGAAGAATGTGCCCCAGCGCGGCGAACGTCATGGATCGCCTCCCGTCGATGCGACCCGCGCGGTCCTTCCGACCCGCAGGTCGCCGCCGCCGTCAGACGACGACAGCAGACGTGCGAAATGCGGAGTCAGGAACACGACAGCCTCTCGCGAATCTTCAACGCGGCGGCAAGTCAATTCAGCATTCGGCATTCCGAATTCAGCATTCCCCTGCGCGGCCCGCCCCCCCCCCGGCGCCGCTTCGACCTCGGCCTGCCTCCGATCGTCAACCGAAAAAATGTTCGCCTCCGCCGCAGCCTGGATCGACGTCAGCATCGGTTTCGGATACACGCCCAGCAACAGACAGATCGCCGCAATCGGCGCCAGGATCGCCACCTCTCGCCGCGTCAGGTCTCCGCCGCCGTGACCGTCATCGTGGGGTTCCCCGTGACCCGAAGAACCACCGTGTTCATCCCGCTCGCCGTGCCCGACCCCTCCCGCCTGCACCGGCTCCACCAGCGGACCGAACAACACCCGCCCGCACATGTACAACATGTACACCGCTCCGAGGATGATCCCCGTCGCCGCCACGGCCGCATACGAAAACCCCAGCGGACCCGGCGCCAGTCCGTCCATCGTGGATCCGGACGTCGCCGTCCCCAGCAGCACCAGGAATTCCCCGATGAATCCGTTCAGCCCCGGCAGCCCGATGCTGCTCAGCGTGAACACGATCAGGAAGAACGCCATCACCGGCATCCGCCGCGCCAGCCCGCCCAGCTTCGCGAACTCGCGCGTGTGATACCGCTCATAAAGACAGCCGATCACGAGGAACAGCGCCCCGGTCGACAACCCGTGATTGATCATGTACATCACCGCGCCGTTCATCCCCGCCAGCTTCATGCTGAACAACCCCAGCATGCAGAAGCCCAGGTGCGACACCGAGGAATACGCCACCAGCTTCTTCACGTCCGTCTGAACCCACGCCGCCAGCGCCGTGTAAACGATCCCGATGATCGCCAGCACCGCCAGCGCCGGAGCGAACGCCCGCGACGCCTCCGGCAGCAGCGGCAGGCTCAACCGGCAAAACCCGTAAGTCCCCAGCTTCAACAGCACGCCCGCCAGGATGACGCTGCCCGCCGTCGGCGCTTCGGTATGCGCCAGCGGCAGCCACGTGTGCAGCGGAAAAAGCGGAACCTTGATCGCAAACCCCGCCGCAAACGACAGAAAGATCCACCCCTGCACTCCCACCGGGAACGCACCCGCGCGCGACAACCGCATCAGCTCCTCGAGATTCAGCGTGAACGCCCCCGCTCCGCTCCGGTAAGCGTAATACGCCGTGTACAACACGCCGGCGAACGTGATCATGCTCCCCGCCAGCGTGTACAAGAAGAACTTTACCGACGCCCGCCGCCGCTCGCTCCCGCCCCAGATCCCGATCAGGAAGAAAAGCGGAACCAGCGTGAACTCAAAGAAGATGTAGAACAGCAGCAGATCCAACGCGCAGAACACGCCCAGCATCGCCGTCTCCAGCAGCAGCATCAGGATGTAATACTCCCGAACCCGCTCCTGAATCGCCGAAAAACTCGACGCAATCGCCAGCGGCGTCAGAAACGCCGTCAGCAGCAGCAGCCAGATGCTGATCCCGTCCACCCCGACCCGGTAGGCCACATCGACCCCGCCGATCGACCCCCGCCCGCCAGAAAGCGCATCCTCCGACGCCCCCCCCTCCAACCACGCATACGTCGCCTTCAGACCGAATCCGCTCTGCGGCGCATCCCGAAAGAAAAGCAACGCCGCTCCCACCGCCAGCACGAGCGCCGCAAGCGATGCTCCGAGCGCCACGCGCTCGATCGCCCGCTTGTTGTCTCCACGCACCATCGCCAGCGCCCCGACCCCCGCCAGCGGCGCAAAAATCACCAACGTGAGAATCCAACTCGACATCATTCAGTGCTCTGAGTTCGCCACGACCCACGGACAACCGGCGTCCGCCGCAGAACGTCACCCCCTCCGCTCGACGTGGGCCTCGCGTCCCCCTCACAATTCGTTACTCGACATTCGCAAGTCGTCATTTCCCTACCACGTCAACACGACCGTCACTACGATCGCCAGCCCCACACCCATCGCCAGCCCGTACCCCTGAAGCGCCCCGCGTTGCACGCCCCGCGCCCCGTATCCCAGCGCCTGCGGAACGAACGAGATGACCCAGATGATCCCGTCCACGAGATACTCATCCAGATAAAAGCACACCCGACCCAGCGCTCGCAGCGGCTGCACAATCACCCGGTCATAGGCTTCATCCACCCGGTACTTGTTCCACAACACGTCATGCGCCCGAGGGAACGTCGCCCGCGCCGTCGCCGCCATCCACGGCGCCCTCGCATACACCACGTACGCCGCCAGAATCGCCAGCACCGACAGCCCGCCTGACAGAATCATCAACCCGTATTCCGCCAGGAATCCCCCGGACGCCGCATGACCGACGACCTCGCCCGCCGCACCGTGCGCCCCCGCCGCGTTCGGACCGGCCGCGAGAAACGTATGCGCAATGACCGGCTCTAGAAACGTGTGAAACGGTTTCCCGGTGAACCCCACGCCGAGATACCCCACGACCACCGCCCCGACCGCCAGCACGCTCATCGGCGCAATCATCCACCCCCCGGACTCATGCGGATGCACGCCTTCCGGCACACGCTGCGGACCAGAGAACGCCAGAAACACCATCCGGAACGTGTAAAACGCCGTCAGCACCGCCGTCGCCAGCCCCATCATCCCCAGAACCGGATGCACGTGCAGCGCGTGATGTAGGATCTCGTCCTTACTGAAGAACCCCGACAGCATCGGGAATCCCCCCAGCGCCAGCGACCCGATGACGACCAGCGCACACGTCTTCGGCAGCACCCGCCGCAGACCGCTGAACTGCCGCACGTCGATCACGCCGCCCATCGCATGCATCACGCTGCCCGCGCCCAGAAACAGCAGCGCCTTGAAGAACGCATGCGTGAACAAGTGAAACACCGCCGAATCCGCCGCGTACACCCCCAGCGCGAGAAACATGTACCCGAGCTGGCTGATCGTCGAGTACGCCAGGATCCGCTTCATGTCGGTCTGCACCAGCGCAATCGTCGCCGCAAAAAGCGCGGTGCATGCCCCAGCCGCCGCCACCACCAGCATCGCCGTCTCCGAATGCACAAAGATCGCCCCGCACCGCGCGATCATGTACACCCCCGCCGTCACCATCGTCGCCGCATGAATCAGCGCCGACACCGGCGACGGACCCTCCATCGCATCCGGCAGCCAGACATACAGCGGAATCTGCGCGCTCTTCCCCGCCGCCCCGCAGAACAGCAGCAGCGCGATCGTCGTCAGCTTCGACGTCTCCAGCGCGGTCCCCGCCGCGTCCACGTTCCGCGCGAGCATGTCGAACACGTCGGGATAGCTGAGCGTCCCGAACGTCAGGTAGATCAGCAGAATCCCCAGCCCGAACCCGAAGTCGCCGACGCGGTTGACCAGGAACGCCTTCTTCGCCGCCGCCGCCGCGGACGGCTTGCCGTAGTAGAACCCGATCAGCAGGTAGCTGCACAACCCCACCGCCTCCCACCCCAGATACAGCAGCAGGAAGTTGCCCCCCAGCACCAGCGCGCACATCGAAAACACGAAAAGCGCCAGGTACGCGAAGAACCGCTCGTATCCCCGCTCCGCGTGCCCGTGATGCCGCATGTAATCCCGCGAGTACACGACGATCAGCAGCGCGATGCACGTCACCGTCGCCAGCATGATCGCCGTCAGCGGGTCCACCAGAAACTCGACGCGAAACCATCGGTGGGGAAACGTTCCGACCTGCTCGTCTGTGATCCCGCCCCCTGACGCATCTCTCCCGACAACGCCCGTCGGAATCCAGTCGTAGATCGGAATCGTCGCCCCGACCGCAGCATGCGCCCCCTCGTGGGTCGAAACCTCACCGCTCCCGCGGCTTGCCACGTGAGTAAGCAGCACCAACGCCGCAACCGCCGCCGACCCGACCCCCAGGATGCTCACCCAGTGCGTTCGATCACGCAGTCTCCGCGGCCCCAGCGCGCCGCAAACCCCAGCCGCCCCCAGCGGCGCCAGCAGAATGACGATCCCCAGAATCTTCAGTAAACCCAGGTCCATAAATGACGGTCGTTGATAAGATGCTCTCGCCTAACCGAGTCGCGCCCGCCAGGAAGCGCTCTTTTTTCGCTCGCCTCCGACGGTTTGAAGCCGCGAAGAAGTAATTCCCCGCACCCGAAACAAGCTCACCGCATGCGAAGCGCGTTCATTCGCAATTCCTCATTCGCAATTCACGCTTACCCTCTCATCACCGACCACGCCTCCGCGTCCAGCGTTCCGCGCCGGCGATACAGCAGCACCACCAGCCCCAGCGCCAACCCCGCCTCCACCGCCGCGATCACCAGCAGGAACAGCGCGTACGCCTGCCCGTCGAGATTCGCCCACAATTGGGAAAACCCGACCACCGTCAGGACCACGCCCTGAAACATGATCTCCGTGCAGAGGAACATCACGATGAGGTTCCGCCGCGCCAAGAACCCCGCCATCCCCAGCGCGAAGAGGCAGGCTCCAAGAATCACGTACTCGGTCGTTCCCGGCATCGTTGCTCTTCCGACAAAACCGCGCCCGCCCGGCAGCCCCGGTCAATACGGCGGAACCTCGCGCCCCGCCTGGCCCAGCGGCGCGCGCGGCGAGACCGCGCCCTCCTGCGGAACACGCTTCCGCGACATCGCCACCGCCCCGACCATCGCGATCAGCAGCAGCAGCCCCGACAGTTGAAGCGCAACCATGTACCGCGTCATGACCGCGCCGCCCAGCGCCATCGCGTTCCCCGTCACCGGCTTCGGCGCTGACCGCTTCGCGCCGTCGTCCGACGGCTTGGCCTCGTCCTCCACAAGACCCGCCGGCGCACCCGACTCGGCCGCCGCGGACGCAAGTCTCGCCTCCGCCCGAGGCGTCCCTCCTGCGGCGACGCTCGACTCCAGCGCCTTCGACGCATGCGCCGTGATCACCGCCATCGTCACGAACCCCGCGCAGACCGAAAGAAACGGCTCACGTGATCGCCGATCCGTGGATGAAGGGCCCGACTGCTGCGCCAGCATGATGACGAAGACGTACGTCACCAGGATCGCCCCCGCGTAGATGATGACCAGCGCCGCCGCCAGAAACTCCGCCCCCTGAAGCACGCACAACGCCGCCACCGCCAGCACCGTCAGGACAAAATACAACGCCGAATACACCGGTTTCGGGTGCGTAATCACCCGGACCGTGCAAAGCAGCGCCACCAGCCCCAGCACGTAGAACGCCGCCCCCGTTCCCGCGTCGCCGATCAACGCCCACGCGACGACCAACGCCACCAGCCCGAGCGCCCCCAGCGCCGCTCCGGCAAGCGGTTTGCCCCGGTCCGGGTTCGGCAGCAGGAAATACAATCCCGTGCCCCCCAGCACGAACGCCGCATACAACGTATAAAGCGCCGCCGGGGTCATGCGGATCCGTCCCCGCCCGGACCGCCGCCGTGCTCAGCTTTCGCCGCCCCACCCGCCGCCGTGTCTCCGTCCCGCGCCGCGTGGTCCTGCGCCTCCGCCGCGGTTCCGGACAGGACGGCGTCGACCCGGCCCGCCTCCGGTCGCCCGGAATTCGGATACCCGGTGATGTGCGGATCCTTCCGCGGTTTAATCTGGCGGGTCGCGTCGAACACCGCCAGCAGCTCCTCCTTGCCGAGGATCATCTCGTCGCGCGTCCGCCCCACCAGCGAGTAATCCGGCGTCAGCTCGATCGCGTCCACCGGGCACGCCTCCTCGCACATGCCGCAGTAAATACACCGCAGCTCGTCGATGTCGAACTTGACCGGGTACTTCTCCCGATCGGGCCAGGGCGACTCCCCCGCCTCAATGTGGATGCAGTGCGCCGGGCACGCCGTCGAGCACATGTAGCACGCCACGCACGCCACCCGCCCGTCGTGATCCCGGTTCAGGCGATGCACGCCGCGGTAGTTCTCGACCCGCAGCTTCCGCTTCTCTTCAGGATACTGCACCGTCCGCCGCTGCTTCAGCGCGAACATGTGCCGCAGCGTCGTCTTCATCCCCCCGAGGATCGCCGGAAGAAACAACCGCTCCCCCGCGGTGAGCGACGGAGCGTCGATCGTCAGGATGTCTTCGTCGCGGATCATGTGCGAACCTCCGCCAGCGGAACGTCATTCCGTGCAGCCTGCCGCACGAGGTTCGCCTGACGCCCCGTGATCGGCGTCCGACCGCGCGACGCGACCGCGACCGCCCCCGCCAGAACCACGGCGTTCACCGCAAGGCACGCCGCAATCGACCGGTGCAACCCGAAATACAGCAGCCCCGCCGCCGCCGCAAACAACCCCAGCGACATCGGCACCAGACTCTTCCACGCCAGTCGCATCAACTGATCGAACCGGAACCGCGGCAGCGACCACCGCACCCACATGTACACGAAAATCAGGATCGCCACCTTCCCCGCCATCACCGTCATCTTCGCAAGCACCGCCCAGATCGACGTCGCCTCCATCGTCAGCGCCGAAACGCCCCAGACGTGCCACCCTCCGAGGAACAGCACCACCACCAACGCGCTCGTCGTGATCATCGACGCATACTCGCCCAGGAAAAACAACCCGAACTTCAGCGCGCCGTACTCGGTGTGATACCCCCCGACGAGTTCCTGCTCCGCCTCCGCCAGGTCGAACGGCGCCCGGTTCGCCTCCGCCAGCGCCGTGATGAACAGAATCAGCGCCGCCAGCGGATGCCGCGCGACGTTCCACACCCCGCTTGCCGCCTGCTCCGCCGCGATCTCCTCCAACCGCAGCGTCCCCATCGTCAGCACCACCACCAGGATCGTCAGACCCATCGGGATCTCGTACGCCAGCATCTGCGCACACGCCCGCATCGCCCCGTAAAACGAATACTTGTTGTTGCTCGACCACCCTCCCAGCACCACGCCGTAGACCGACATCGACATCACAGCCAGAAGATACAGGATCCCCACGTTCAGGCTGACAACCTGAACGCTGAGCATCCGCTCCCCGGGTTGAAGGTGCGACCCCAGCCACGGAAGCGTCGAGGCATCAAGCTGTCCGCCCCACGGCAGGATCAGAAAACCGATACCGCACACCACAAACATGATCCCGGGCGCCAGCACGAACAAAATCTTGTCCACGTGCCCCGGAATGTAATCCTCCTTGAAGACAAACTTCAGCCCATCCGCGATCGGCTGAAGCAGCCCCAGCGGTCCGGCGCGGTTCGGTCCGTAGCGGTCCTGCGTCCACGCGGCGATCTTCCGCTCGTAGTAGATGCAGTACGCCACCGCGCCCTGAATCACCGCGAAGACGAGCGCCGCCAGAACCAGGCTGAAACCAAACTGGGTGACGAGAAAATCTTTCAAGACCGCACCTGACCCTAGTGCGCATGCTCCGGAACCACCGGCGGCACGTACACGTTCACAAACGCCGGAATCCGCTCCGCCATCAGCTCCCGAATCCGCTCCCCGCTCGCCAACCCCACGTATCCGGCAAGCTCGAACAAGAACTGCTCGTCGCGCCGCGCGCCCTCCGGCGGCTGGATCGCCCGCGAGAACGGCTGGACCAACCCGTCCGCGTTCACGAACGACCCCTCACGCTCCGCCCAACCGCACGCCGGCAGAACAATCGCCGCCGCCTCGATCAGCGGGTTCGGGAATATATCCGCGACCACCAGCAGGCGGAAATGCGCGCCGATCTTCGCGGTGTTCGCGTCCACCCACCCCTTCGGATGCCCGCCGACGATCCACCCCGCGCTGAACTCGCCCTTCATCGCCCGTGCCGCAAACGCCGCGAAATCGACCACCTCGCCTCCCGCCGCAGCCAGAACCATCTCCACACCCCGACGGTTCGGCGCCTTCTCCTTCAGGATCGTGAACTTCACCTTCGACGGATCGCCGTTCACGCCCGACGGAAACTTCTGATCCTCGCCCTCATACGGCGTCGGCCCCGCCGCCAGCACCGCCTGCGGATCCACTTCGCGCACAAACTTCGCCAGCAGCCACGCCTCCTCGCAGGACATGAACGGCGAGAGCACCGCCCCGACCCGACGCCCCTCCCCCCCCTCCTCCTGCATGTGCTCCTCGAAGCGGAAACGCACCATCCGCGGCAACTCGCTCCACTCCGGCCGCAGCGCGTCCATCCCGCGGCGCACCATCGGCGCCGTGATCCGCTTCGGATCATGAACGTACTTCCACCCGAACCGCCCCTCGTCGCACATCCACCAGTCGTTCACTTCCGGGTTGAACCGCGGTTTGAGGCGGACCACCGTCTCGTCCGCGTGGTCGATGCGGATCGCGCACCCCGCGGCGCATCCCGGACAGATCGAGTCCGCGCTCCTTAGCTCCCACACCCGGCGCTTGAACAGAAAATCCTTGTCGAGCAGCGACCCGACCGGGCACACGTCCACCACGTTCCCCTGCAACGGGTTGTCCAGCGGAAAACCGGGAAAAACGTCGATCTCCGCGCGCGACCCGCGGTTGATGACGCACAGCTCGTGCGTGCCCGACACCTCATGCGTGAAGCGCACACAGCGCGTACACATCACGCACCGGTCCTGATAGA
Source organism: Phycisphaerae bacterium (assembly GCA_013360585.1). Classification (GTDB taxonomy): domain Bacteria; phylum Planctomycetota; class Phycisphaerae; order UBA1845; family UBA1845; genus JABWBH01. The sequence goes on from JABWBH010000017.1 coordinate 52,456, forward strand.
GCAGCGTCTTCGGACCGATGTCCTTCTTCGGGTTCTTAAGCTTCGGATCGATCATCCGCGACGTGGCGCTCCCGAACTTGTACGAGTAATCCTGCAGATAACACTCCCCGGCCTGGTCGCAGACGGGGCAGTCCAGCGGGTGATTCAGCAGGAAATACTCCATGCAGTCCTTCTGATTGTCCCTCACCGCCGGCGAGTCGAAGCGGACCTCCATCCCTTCCTTGACCGGCGTCTGACAACTCGGCACCAGCTTCGGCGCCCACGACAGCTCCCCCGTCTTGGGGTTGGGCATCTTCATCTCCATCAGGCACAGGCGGCACGACGCCACGATGGAAAGCCCGGGGTGATAGCAGTAATGAGGAACGTCCCACCCGGCCTCGAGCGCGGCTTGAAGGACGGGGATACCGTCGCGGGATTGAACTTCCTGGTTATCGATGATGAGTTTCGGCATAACGCTCAATCTGCTGCATGAACTGGAGCAAACGAATGCTCGTATCGGGTGTACACGGGACACGGACTCGGTTTGCCGGCCAAGGCGCCACACCCTCTGCAATAAACCATGATCCCCGAATCAGAAGCAGACAAGATTGTCCGCATCATCCCTGCTCCTGAGAGTTCTGACGGTACGATTCCCGGTGAACATCAGGGATCAGCGCCGCCGACGAATCGTCGGCGATCCCGCCGGACCAGGAAGCCACATCGAAGCATCGGCCATTAAGGTCATCTGAAGCGGGTACAACTCCCGCTTGAGCGGATTAAGCGCTAAGCCCATCGCTTCGAGGGTCGTCGCCCCTAACAATGCCGTGTCCGACTTCTCGCCAAAAACTACCGGTGCGCCGCCTTCGTGATCCTGGTAGATGAAATGCGCCGTCCCTATCTCGCGTTCGATTTCCCCGCCGTTCGCCAGCGTGAAGGACGCTTTCTTAAAGGGTCGAATCCCGAGAGAACGCAGAACATCACGGGGAACAACCGTGTGGATCGCGCCGGAGTCAATCAAAAACTGCAGCTCTCGCTCAGCCCGCGATTGTGCGTCCTTCTTGATTCTCAGTTTGAGTCGAGTAAGCCCCATCACAAAGCTCCTGCGTACAACCTCCGGATTCCCCGGTCGTTTTTTTTCATGCCCGACTCAGAACCTGTCTCGCCACAACCCTTCAACGTCGCGCCCCCTCGGGCGCCACACGCCCTGCCTGATCGCCTCGCATTCTAGCCGATAAAGCGGTTCCAGGAACCTCCCTGGTCTCGGGCACAGGCCCCCGTGCGACCTGCGCCCACCTGATGCGGGACGGACCCTTGGCCCCACTGACATCGCTTTGATTCAGACGACAAGCCGTCATGCGTGCGCATTCGCCCTCCCCTTCCTCACCAGGTACGGCCCCAGCGCCAGGTGCTCCAGCCCCGAGTTCTCGAACACGTGCAGCGCCTCGCGCGGACCGATGCAGATCGGATACCCGTGCAGGTTGAACGACGTGTTCAGCATCACCCCCCGCCCGCTGAGGCGCTCGAAGTGCTTCAGGCACCGGTGCAGGTCCGGGTTGTGCCGCTCCTCCAGGAGCTGCGCCCGCGCCGTCAGGTCCGCGTTATGCACCGCCGCAAGAAACTCGGGAAACGTCTCCCGGCTGTCGAACGTCAGCATCATGTGCGGGCTGGGCAGGTTCTTCGGATTCCGGATGTACTCGTCCGAACGCTCACGCAGCAGGATCGGCGCGAAGGGCATCCAGAAGTCGCGCTTCTTCACCATCTGGTTGATGACCCGCACGCTGTCCACCTTGCTCGGATCGGCCAGGATCGACCGGTTCCCCAGCGCCCGCGCCCCGAACTCCATCCGCCCCCGGCACCGCGCCACCGGATGCCCCGCATGAACCAGCCGCGCGATCTCCAGCTCAAGGTCCTCCGGCCGGCTGAACGCGCACTGCTTTTCTTCCAGCAATTTCCGCGCCGCGGGCTCGTCCACGTCCGGACCGAAGTAGATCGGTCCCCACGGCTCAAGCTCCGCCGCGTCCGCCAACTCCGCATGCGCCAGCGCCGCCGCCCCGTACGAGAGCGACTCATCCCCGCACGACGGCAATACCCCGAGATGCGAAACTTCCGGCAGCTCCATCACCCGCTTGTTGGCCTTGACGTTCATGAACACGCCGCCGCCGCAGACCACCTTGCCCAGCCCCGTGTGCATGACGCAGTTCCGCGCCCACTGCGCCATCAGGTCTTCGGTGAACTTCTGAAGCCCGGCGCAGATCGCGTCGAACCGCTGAAGCCGCATCGCCCGCAGCAGGCTCGGTCCCTGCATGTGCATCGGCAGCAGCGTCTTCTTCGCAAAGCCCAGACCGTCGGGGCGCAACCCGACGTAGCGATGAAAGATCCGGGCGGCCTCCTCCGCGCGGCGGGCGTCGTAATACGGCGCCATGCCCATCAGCTTGTACTCGTGATCGTAGGGGATGAAACCCATCAGGAACGTGACGAACGCGTAGATCGTGCCGAGGCTGTGAGGGATCGTCGTCGCCGCGATGCGCCGCAGCGCGCCCTTCGACGCCACGCTCACCGTCGCGCAGTGCCGCTCGCCCGCGCCGTCCAGCGTCAGCACGAGATGCTCACTCTCCGCATCCGTGCGCATCGCGTAGTACGCCGCAGCCGCGTGACAGGCGTGGTGCCCGTAGGCCTTCACCTCGCCGCCGGAAATCCCGCATTCCGCCAGCAACGCGCGGCGCATCTGCATGTTGTTCTTCAGCCGAGCGTAGGGCAGCTTGCCGATCAGGCGGATGAGCGCCATCCGCGCCAGCCCGGCAGGCTTCAGCAACCGCTCGAAAGCGTACAACGTCGCCTTGAGATCCCGCCGCCGCGGCACGCCGGAGATCGTCGAAAACGCGATGCGGTCGATGTCCTTCGCGGAAAGCTCGAGAGACTTAACCGCAAGCTTGACGGCTTCGCTGGGAAACCCCCAGTAGTTCTTCTCGTAGCGGACGCGCTCCTCCTGCACGAGGTACGCCACCTTCCCCCCGACGAGAACGCAGACGGAGGCATTGTGCCCGTCGTGAATGCCCAGGATGACCTTGCCCTTGCTCATCAGATCGGACTGCGACCGTCTCATCCGAGCCGCGGGCTTCAGCCCGCGCGAATGATCGCGCGGGCTGAAGCCCGCGGCTCAGGGGCCCTCTCTTGCGCTCGTCTGTTTGCTCCGCTTCCGCCTGTCGCGCATCTAACTGGCTTGAACCTTCTCAGGCTGCAAAAAAAACGTCCACCCGGCCGCACGATAATGAAACGCCAGCAGGTCGTACATGACCGCCGGAGGCAATCCGCGCAGGAGGGCCAGCGCCTCTGGGTCACGCGTGTGCTCCTCAGCGCTGACAGGCAGCCCGCCCCGCTTCGCCAGACCCGCGAACGCCCACCCCGTCCGCGCGAAGATCGAGAACAGCTCGTCGAAGTGGAACGAGTGTTCACACGGATTCGAAAACGTGTCGGACACGTGGGTGATCCGGCGGCGGCGCATCGCCACCCGCACGATCTCACCCAGACGCAGCGGCGGCCCGAACCGCAGCCTCTTGCGCAACGTCCGCACGCCGTCCCACAGCGTATGCTTCCGCGAAAGCCTCAGCGAACGAACCGCGCGGGCCCGATCCTGAAACGTGCCGTCGGGCAACGCGCGGTCGAGAAGCTCCCGAACCTCCAGCACCTCGCGCCGCCCCGTCCGCGAGTACACGTACACCTGAAACAACCCGTCCTCGCGGAGGATCTCCCGCACGCGGGCGAACCCGGCGGCCGGGTCGCTCAGATGGTGCAGCACCCCCATCGACGTGATGACGTCAAACCTGCCTTCCCACGCCGGCGCTCCGGCCCGACGCAGCGCTTCGCCCAGCGGCTGCGTCATGTCGGCCTGAACAAAGGTCAGATCGAGCTTCGACCGCGCCGCCAGCGCCCGACCCAGCTCCAGACTCGCCGCATTGACGTCGATGCCCACGACTCGCGCCTGCGGCAGCATCCGCGCGATCCCCGCCGTGGCCTCGCCGGTCCCGCACCCGACGTCCGCAATCCAAAGCGGTCGCCGACTCAGCAACTCGGGCGCTCGCTCGCGCAGCCCCTCGAGCAGAATTCGCGCCGAAGTCGTCCGCACCACCCCGTCGCCGGGATACGGCAGTTGCGAGTACAAGGGTGCAGTTGGCGCGACATTACCTTGATTCATGAAACTGGGACTACGCACCGGACCCGGAAACCGGATCGCCGAGAAGCACGATCCGGTATCCCGTTTTCTCGAAAAATCGGCTTCCCACCTTCCCCCTTCCCACCTTCCCGCTTCGCACCTTCTCCCTTCAACCCCGAAGGGATTGCGACCTCCAGACCAAGGTTGGACGCCGAAGGCGACCTACCTTGCGCTACCGGAACCCCATCTCAACCAACCCTGAAAGGGTTGCGCCAAGCCCCCGATCATGCTACGTCTTCGCTCCGCACTCCGGACACTGATCGCTCGACACCCCCGTAAGGTTGTAACCGCAACGCCGACACAGACGAAAATTGGATGTCCGGCTGCTTCGTCGATACTCCATGACCAGGGTCACAACACCGTAGACCAGCATGATTCCGGCCCCCGGACCCGCAAAGGCCCATTGCCCGAACTTCAATCCCAGAATCACCAGCAGGACGCCGACGGCCGTCATGAACACGCCGGACGCCATCCGCGTCTTACGCGCATGCGATATCAAGCGCTCCTGGAGCAGCGGCTGGCTGCTCTGAAACTCCCGCAGATCGCTGATTCTCCTGGCGAGGATTTCGCATTTTGCTCGACACGCCATCAGGCTGCCCGTCTCAACCGCGCATTCCCGGCATAATCCGCGACCGCACACCATGCATACGCCGATCGCAGGCTCGCCTGAATGCTCAAAGCAGTGCATGTCCTAACCCACGACCGTCAGCGACACTTCCGCTTTCTCCGGGGATTGCGCCCGGATCCGCTCCTCCAGCTCGCCCCGGAACTTCTTCACCACCGTCTCGATCGGATACGTCGCGCCGTCCGGCAGACCGCAGATCGACAGCCCCGGCATCATGCCCATGTTCCGCGCGGTCTGAAGAATCAAGTCCAGATCCTCCAACCGCCCCGCGCCGCGGGCGATGCGCTCCGCGATCTTGTGCATCCAGCTTGTGCCCTCGCGGCACTGCGTACACTGACCGCACGATTCCATCGCGTAGAACCGGGCGAGATTCCGCAGCACGATGCGGATGTCGATGCTTTCATCCAGCACCACCGCCGCGGCCGTGCCCAACCCCAGCAGCCCCAACTTCCGTGGATCCTCGAAGTCCATTTTCATGTGCAGTTCGGACGCGGAGAGCGCCCCCATCGAAATCCCGCCGGGCAGCACGCACTTGACCTTCTTCCCATCGCGCATCCCCCCGCCGAACCGCGGATCCTCGATCAGCTCCTTCACCGAGATGTCCATCGACCCCTCGTAGCAGCCGGGCTTCTTCACCGGTCCGCTGATGCAGAACAGTTTCGGACCTGTACTGTGCGACGGACCGACGCCCGTGAACCACGACGCCCCGCGCTCGATGATGTGCGGCACGTTGCACAGCGTCTCGACGTTGTTGACGATCGTCGGCTTGCGAAACAAACCCTCGATCGCCGGAAACGGCGGCTTGATCCGAGGCCAGCCGCGCTTGCCCTCGAGCGACTCGATCAGCCCCGTCTCCTCGCCGCACACGTACGCCCCCGCACCGCGGTGTACGTACACGTCGACGCTGAAATCGCTGCCGAACACCTTCCTGCCGAGGTAGCCCTTCGCATACGCCTCATCCACCGCACGCTGAAGAATGTGAAACGGCTCGTGAAACTCGACGCGCAGGTAGATGTACGCCACCTGCGCCTGCACGGCGTAAGCCGCGATGATGACGCCCTCGATAAGCTGATGCGGATCGTGCTCCATCAGCACGCGGTTCGAGAAGGTCGGCGGTTCGCTCTCGTCGCCGTTGACGCACAGATACGTCACCTTGCGGTCCTTCGGCAGGAAGCTCCACTTCATCCCCGCGGGGAAACCGGCCCCGCCGCGACCGCGAAGGTTCGCCTTCTTGACCTCCTCGACCACCGCCTCCGGCGTCATCTTCAGCGCCTTGCGCACCGCCTGATACCCGCCGCGCGATTCATACACCTTCAAGGTCCGCGAGCCTTCAACGCCGCGATTGCGCAGCAGGATGGGTTCGTAACTCGCCATGCCGACTCCCCGAATCTTGATCCTTCCTCGTCGCTTACGGGAGGCTCACGAACCAGCCGATACCGCAAAGCGCGAACACACACACCAGCCACGGACGCCCTGCCGCGTCCCACCGCGGCGCCAGCAACGCAAACAACACCGGCACAAAATCCGTCGAAAATCGGTGATGTCCCTGATGAAACATCCCTGTCGTATGATACATGAGGATGCCGACAACGACCAGCGCCGCAGCCGCAAGCCACACGCGCGACGCGGCGTCCATCACGATCATTCGAAACGCCGGAAGCAGATACAACAGCAACGGCGAGGTCCACCAGATCCCCGTGCCCTGGAAATTCGTCACCAGCCTCCAGCCGTGGTACTCCCGCTTCAGCTTCGGAAACCCCAGATTCAGCGCATACGCGTTCCGAGGAATAAACGCAGGTGAAAATATCCCGATTCTGGCGCAGTCCGCCTGCTCTGATTCGACTCCCTCGTAGAGGTACCGATATCCGAAATCCCAGGGTCGGTTGAATTTCAACGTGTTCAGCGCCGCCGGCACGCCCCCCACCACCGCGCACACCGCTGCCGCCTGCGCCATCCGCGCGCGTCGCGACGATACGCGCGCGCCGGAAGGAACCTCGGCGCCGCGCCACGCCGCCCAGATCACCGGGATCGCGTAGAACGCCGTCAACTGGCGCGACCACGCCGCCAGCATCAGCCCCACCCCCATCACCCCCACCCGCCGCCGCCCGAAAAACTCCGCCAGCATCACGAGCTGTCCCACCACCGCCAGCACGTGGTTCACGTGATACACCTGCGACGACCGCAACGCCCACCGCAGAACCGGAAGCACCGACGTCCCGCAAACCAGCGCCAGCGCCAGCACCACAGCCATCCACACCCGCCGCGTCCGCTTCAGCATCACCCCGTAGGCCAGCCCCGGCAGCGGCAGGCCCAGCAGCACCGCCAGCAGCACCTGAGGAACCCCCTCCGCGCAGAAAGGAACCACCGCCGCCGCAATCAGCGTCATCATCGGCGGATACGCGTTGAGAATTCGACCCTCGAACAGCGCCGTGTCCAGCCGCCGGAACGGCAGCTCGAACGTCCCCCGCCACCACGCGACAGCCTCACCGATGTTCAGGTTGTCTTCGTAGACGATGATCCGGTTCCCGAAAAAAGTCGCCGGGCATGTCTGTCCGTAACGCGGGGACGTGTGATCGTTGTACGGACCCGGACCACGCCAAAGCGGAGCGTCCAGGAGAAGAAAATAAACGACATAAACCGCGACCAGCCCCAGCAGCTTCGGCCGCCGCACCAGCCACGTCTTCGCATCCGACAGGGAGTAATCTCGCGCCCAGATCGTTCCGCCCGCGCCCACGACGGGCGCTCCCGACGACCCTGGACCCTCCGGCGCCGCACATTCGGGACCGTGCGATCCCGACGTCCGCACGTCCGTCGATCCGCGCAGCGGCTCGCCGGACTCCGGCGCGTTGGAAGACCCCTGCTCACCTGCCGCCGGATTCATCGCGTCGTGCGGCTCCTACGCCTCACGCATTTCGCGGATGTCGCTGGTGATGCCGACCGCCTCCGCACCCGAACCGCCCCCCGGACGCCCGTTCGTCGCACCGCCCTTCGCCGCCGGAGCGTCAAAAAGCGCGCTGCGCGGCGCCGCAATCCGATCATTGTCCGGGTCCGCCAGCAGCTTCGGAACGTCCTCCGCCCGGACCTGCTGGTGCATCCGCTCTCCGATCAGCAGGCACGGCGCATGATCGCAGCCCGCCAGGCACTCTTCCGTCATGAAGCTGTATTTCCCGTCGGCCGTCGTCCCGTGCTCCTTGACGTGCAGGTGCTGCTTCACCGCATCGATGACTTGCTGTCCGCCCAGCGCTTCACACGAAATGCTGCGGCACGCGACGATGACCTTCTCGCCCTTCGGATGCGTCCAGAAGTGGGTGTAGAAGGAGACCGTATCCATCACCTCGGAAGGGTGGATCTCAAGAAGCTCGGCGATCTCCTTCATCGCCTGCATCGACACATGCCCCAGCGCGTCCTGCACCACGTGCAACGCGGGCAGCAGCACCGCGCGCTTCGTCGCGTACCGCGGGAAGAACGAGCGGATCTTCTCACGCACAGGCTCGGAGAGCGCCGCCGGTGCGTCCTTCGGAAATGCGGGAGTATTGCGATCGAGCGTTTTCCAACTCATGGTAAAAACCACCGGCTATCCGTTCCACACGGCCCATCTATCCAACCCAACACGGATCTCATCCGACTTCGGCGAACCCCTCTGATTCCTCGAACCAAACCGGACTTCAGAACTTGGGAGGCTCCGTGAACCACTCCATCGTGTCGCGCACATGGCGCAGGCGACCCAGCAGCACGGAGGGAACCTGCGCCGCCAGCTTCGCGTCGATCAGTCCGACCCGAAAAAGGTCTTCAAGATACACCTGGTCATGTCTGCGAAAGGCATTCAGTTTCATGATGACCAGCGGCAGGAGCTCCACCACCATGTCCCCGCTCCGCGAACGAAGCGCGGCTTGAACGTCCGGCGCCGCGAAGTGCGAATGCGCCCGCACCTTCTCGTTGGAGACGATGACATGGATCCCCTGGTTCGGAAGCGGATCGGAGGCTTCCATGAACACGGGGGGGGCCTTCACGTCCGCGCTGATGAACCCGAGCGGGGCCAACACGCCCTCCACGCGCTCGATATCATTCCGCCGCAGCAGGACATCGAGATCCTTCGTCGCGCGCACCGCGACGGCATCGCGCGTCGCAACCCATGTCGCCGCCGCGTTCCCCTCGATCACGGCATCGGGAATTCCGGCGCCGTCCAAGGCGGAACTCACGATCTCGAGTAACCGTTCAATTCTTTCCACGGCTCGGAACTGCCGCTCAATACTGGGTGTGGGTTGGACCATCAGCGCACGCTCTACCGATCCAGCTCCGCCGCGATGATGTTCAGCGACCCCAGAATCGCCACCACGTCGCTGATCTGATGCCCCTCCACAAGCCTGGGGAAGCACTGGTAGTTGATGAAGCTCGGCGGGCGGCATCTCGCACGGTACGCGCAGTTGCCCCCGTCGCTGACCAGATAAAACCCAAGCTCGCCGTTGGCCGTCTCCTGACACCCGTAAGCTTCGCCGATCGGCGGCGTGAAGCCCCGGTTGGTCATGATCGTCTCGAAGTGGTGGATCAGACCCTCGATGCTGAAGTAAACCTCGCGCTTGTCCGGCAGCGCCTTCTTGTCGTCGGGCAGGAGGTTGATCGGCCCGGACGGAATGTCGTCGACCAGTTGCGTGAGGATCGACAGCGACTGTTTGATCTCCTCCAGACGCACCAGATATCGGGCCAGTACGTCGCCGCCCGTCGATATCGGAACCTTGAACGACACGCCGGACGAACCCTTCCCGTCCCAGTTGTCCGCGTAGCAAAGGTACGGCTCATCCTTGCGCAGATCGCGGCGCACCCCGGCCGATCGCGCCAGGGGACCGGTCAGCCCCCAGTTGATCGCGTCCTCACGCCCGATCACGCCGATGCCCTTCGTCCGCTCAATAAAAATCCGGTTGCGGTTCAGCAGCGATTCAAGGTCGGCGATCGCCGTCGGAAGGTGCTTGCAAAAGGCCTTTACATGCCCAGGCCACTCCGGCGGAACGTCCTGCATGAGTCCGCCGACGCGCGTGTAACTGACCGTGAACCGCGCGCCGCAGATTTCCTCAAACAAGTCATAAATCATCTCGCGCTCGTTGAACCCGTAGAGGAACGCGGTCAGCGCCCCCAGGTCCAGCGCCGCCGCCCCGACGCACAGCAGATGATCCTGAATCCGCGCCAGCTCCGCACAGATCGTGCGGATCACTTTGCACCGCGGGGTGATCTCGATGTCGAAGAGCTTCTCGCAGGCATGATGCCACGCCAGATTGTTGGCCATCGGCGAAACGTAATTCATCCGATCGGTGACGACCACGTACTGGTTGTAGTTCAAATGCTCGCCGAGCTTCTCGAACCCGCTGTGCAGGTACCCGATGTGCGGCGTCGCGCGGAGCACGCGCTCCCCGTCCAGCTCCAGCACCAGGCGCAGCGTCGTGTGCGTCGCCGGATGCTGCGGCCCGAAGTTCAGCGTCCACAAATCGCCGCCCGGCTCTTCCGGAGCGAACGTGCTCGGCTCAGGCGGATTGTAAGTTGCGGTGGTCATAAGAATCGCTATCGAATTGGGGTCGCAGGCCCGACGACAGGGCGAACGAACCCACGATCACGGTGTCCTCGATCTCGCCGCCCGCCTCGGGCGCGCCGATGAACACATCATACTCCCCCGCGGACCACGACCCGCGCGTAATGAACGACTCCTCCGCGTTGTTGCAGAAGCTTCCGGTCTCCGAACGAATCCAGATGACGATCTCGGCGTCGCTTTCGACGGTCACCGTCAGACCGGCGACCGCCTGCGTCAGCGTGATCCGATGATTCGACGTCGTCGCCAAGAACGCATCGGTGTCGAGCGGGTCCGGACTTTGCGTGGTCGATCGGCAGGCGAAGACGTCCTCCTTCGTCGTCGGCGTCGAAACCCCGGTCCGTTCCTCGCGGTCGTCCGCGCCGGAAAGGACAACGTGGAATTCATCGCCATCGTCGTTTCCGCCGCATCCCCCGGCGTTGCTGCATCCGGCAAGAGCGGTCAAAAGAATCGCGGCGACCCTTGAACCGACTGATTTCACTTCGCTTTTCCTCTCGACGCTCGTGCTTTCCTTGCGCCTCGTATTCTGGGCCGGGTTCGCAGCGTCGCAACATCCAAACAGATCCTGAGGCCTCCCCGCAGCGATCTTTGAACGTATCAGGTCAGCCCTCGACAATACGCCTACCCTCACATCCGCAAACTTAACTTCAACGCGATTTCGCCAGGCTGTCGCGAAGCGAACGCCATCAAGGCTCTTGAGCACGTCCACACGATCCGGCTCCACTCCTAACGTATAAACGGACTCCGGATCGACCAGATCCTCCAGAACAATCGCTTTCAACGGAGCGCCGAATCTCACGAGCGCCCTCCACGTCCGCCTTGCGTTCTCCTCCGTAGGCTCGATCCCGATGTCCAGATCCTTCGTAGACCGAGAGGCTCAGTGTGATGGATTACGGCGTAGGCCCCGACGACGAGAAAGCGGACGTTTTCACTTTTCAAATTGTTCAACAGATCTCTGAAGTCTGGGGATAGATCCATCGCCCTCTCGCATCACGTCAAACTCCTTGACCATCCGCCACGCAGCCGCGAACCGTCCCCCCGCCCCGACGCGTCTCCAGAAAACAAGGTCGAAGCTCCATCCGCGCCTCTCATGGGAAGAACCGCCTCCATGACGATGCGTTTCTTTTTTCGATTCGACTTTGCCGGCCCCGGACCCCGAACGGGATTCCCCTTCTCCCCGGCCTACTTCTCATACTCTTTCAAAAACCCCACGAACTCCCGCCGGTGCGACTCCTCATTCTCCATCAGCGTGATGCACAGATCCTGCGTCGCGTAGTCGTAACCGTCGCACAGACGGATGATCTTGCGATACTGGTGAATCGCCCCGTCTTCCGCGTCGATCACGCCCTTGATGACGCTGACCACGTCTGTCGAGTCCTTCGGCGGCTGCATCGACTTCTGCGACGGCTTGAATTCCAGGCTGCCCGGCACGCGCCCGCCGAGCACGCGGATACGCTTCGCCAGTTGCGTCGCGTGACCCAGTTCCGCGGCGATGTCCGCCGCCAGCGCCTTCTTGATCTCCTCGGCGCGCACGCCGTCGAGGTTCTCCGAGTTGGCGAGGTAGTTCTGGATCGTCTCCATCTCCATCCAGTAGGACACCGTCAGTTCACGCACGATTTCGCCGGTCTTCTGTGGATTGTCGAACAGGTTCATAAGGCTTCTCCGTCGGCCCGACGCACAACGCGATCGCGCATCCCCATCATCTGCCCCTCTGTCTCTCTGCCCCTCTGCCCCTCGGTCCCTCGGTCCCTCTCCCGCTTAAGCACTTTCCGTCGTCACAATCTCGAAAGTCTCCCGCTCCCCGCGACCGCGCAGCGGGTAGTCCTTCCGCAGCGGATGTGCCGCAAACCCCTCCCAGGTCATGATCCTGCGCAAGTCCGGGTGCCCGGTGAACCGCACGCCGAAGAGGTCATACACCTCGCGCTCCATCCACTCCGCCCCGCGCCAGATGCCCGTCACGCTCGGCGCCTCCGGATTCGGATCGTTCACGAAGCACTTCGCCCAGATCCGCTGCTCCAGCGACAGCGACAGCAGGGAATACGTCACGCCGTACCGGTCCTGCGCCTTCGGAAAGTTCAGGTAATCCACGCACGTCAGGTCGCAGAGCTGCTCAAAACGGCACCGCGGATCGTCGTAGAGGAACTCCATCACCTCGATCAGCCGATCCGCCGGCACGCGCACGCACGTCTGCTCGTCCTCGGGCCGCTTCTTCGCCGCCAAGGCAAACGGCGCAAAGGCGATATCCGGAAACCGCTCCGTCAGCGCCGCGACCACTTTTTCCGCTTTCCCGTTCATGCCTCAATCACTGGGTTCAGCCAGCGCATCCCTGTCAGAACAAAGGAACTCCAACTCGATGACACCGTCGCGCGGGGATGCTGCCGCGATCGCTCAGTTCACCGACTTCTCCACCTTCAACTCCACCGGAATCTGCATCGGCGCGTCCACCACCATCCCCAGTCCGCGCCCACGCTCGGCGCTGCTTTTCACCCCGTCGTTCTCCACGATCCGCTGAATCGCCATCAGGCCTTCAAGGATCGTCTCCGGTCGCGGCGGGCAGCCCGGAATGTACACGTCCACCGGCAGAAACTGATCGATCCCCTGCACCACCGCATACGTGTCGAAAACGCCGCCCGTGCTCGCGCACGCCCCCATGCTGATCACCCACTTCGGCTCCGACATCTGCTTGTAAATGCGCTGAAGCACGGGAAGCATCTTGATCGCCACGCGCCCCGCGACGATCAGCAGGTCGCACTGCCGCGGCGTGAAACGCATCGCCTCCGCCCCGAACCGACCGATGTCGTAACGCGACGCCCCCACCGCCATCAGCTCGATCCCGCAGCACGCCGTCCCGAAAGGCATCGGCCACAGCGAGTACTTCCGCGCCCAGTTGATTCCGTACTTCTTGAAAAGGTCGGTGAAAGCGTCGAGACGCGAAAGCGAGTACTCCGTCCCGCGCGTGAACGCCGATCCCGAAGTCGCTAGTCCCATTCAAACGCCCCCTTCTTCCACTCGTACACCAGACCCAGCAGCAGGATCAGAAAGAACATCCCCATCCCGAACAACAGGAACCCCTTCGTCGCCACCGTCCCGTCGTCCACGATGATCGACCCCGTCCCGTTCGTGCAACTCTGGTAGAATGCCTCCGCCCAAGGCCACAGGAACACGATTTCCACGTCGAACAGGAGAAACAGCATCGCAATGATGTAAAAGCGGATGTTGAACCGGCGCTGAATGTCATGCACGACCGGCATGCCCGATTCGTAAGGCTGATCCTTGACCCTGCCGCGCCGCCCAGGTCCGATCACGTGGGCGACAATCAACGCCCCACCCGCCGCAACCACAACGCTCAGAATGCAGATTGCGAGCGTCAGATATGATTCAAGCATGACTTGCTTTATCCGCCGGTTTCTGAAACATCCAGACCCGAAGCGCCCCAGTCGATCCTAACACTACCCGCGCGCACTGTATACCCGTTATCGGGTGAATTCGAGAAAAATTTCACAATCTTATCTTAAGATACTTATTCCCAACGCTTTAAGAAACAAATAATCCCCGCTGAGCCTGATCGGCACGAACGCCGGGCACACCCGGAACCCGCAGAGATTCGGAACCTTCCGGGTCCAACGCCGCAATCCGCGAGAAAACCGCCGCCTCCCGGCGCCGGCTTCCCGTCATCGCTCGCTCCCGCACCCGGGCGCGCCTGAGGCGTTACGCGGGCGTGGACCTGCTCCTTGCGTCATTCGCAAACCGTACTTGCGCAGCGCGTCGCACACTCCTTCATGCAAACGTCGTGGTTGCCTGCGGTCACCTCCTTGAACACGGCCTTCGCCTTGCCCTGCGCGTTCACCGTGGCTGCCAGTTCGCGGTCAGCGTCCAGAAGGAAGGACACCGCCGTTCCGTCCGGCAGGGAGGTAATCGCCGTGGCCTTCAACCTGGACCGTGAAAGTTTGCACTTCGCCTTGACGCGGGAGATCGACTCGCACAAGCCGCACACGTCTGCCCGGTAGATGCCTCGCCCGTGCGTGACGGCGACCAGGGTGCAATCGTCCTTCCAGAAAAGCTGATCCAGCGTCACGGCGGCCGGACCGTCGTTCGTCGTGGACCACGTCGCGCCGTCGTCCTCGCTGGCGAAGATGCCCACGTCCGTCCCGGCGTAAAGCCAGCCCGCCTTCGTGCGGTGATGCAGGATCCAGCTCACCGGCGCCGCCGGCAGTGCCCGCTCGCCCGACCCGACGACCGGCTCCCAGGTCTGACCGGCGTCCGTCGTGCGCCAGACGTTATCCGGCTCGAAACCCATCAACGAGACGTACACGCGGTTCGAGTCCAGCGGCGAGATCGCGATACTGTTGACCCATCGCGCCGGCAACGGACCGTTCTCGTCCACCCGCGTCCACGTCGGGTTCTGCGCGGTTCCGTTGGTGGTCATGTAGACGTCTCCCCGGTTGTGCGCGACCCAGATGATATCCGAGTTGCCGGGCGCCACGGCGAACGTGGAGATATTGCACGGGTTATTGCTCGTGTAATGATCGCCGCCGGGTTCCTGCTCGCCGTGCTCGTGCCCGTGATCCGGCTCCTCGCGCGGATCCGCCGAGCATCCCTGCGCCGGGGGCTTGATCGAGAACCAGTCCACCGTGCCCGCCTTGACGTTGTTCGTCCGCCACAGCGAGCGCGCCGCCGCCAGCATCCGGTTCGGATCGTTCGGGTCGAGCGCGAACTGCGGGATGAAGTTGCACCGGCTGGAACCGCGGTCGCCGATCGAGTTGTCGCCGTTGACGATGCTGCGCGTCGTATCCCCGCCGTTGTCGGTGCGGAAGAGATTCAGTCGCTGCGACCCGCCGTAAAAGATCCGGCCGTCGGTGGGATCCGCCGCGGCGTACGTCCCGTCGCCCCCGAAGATGCGATCCCAGTTCTGCGGGTCGCCTCGATAGCGCAGCGTGCCGTTGTCCTGAGTTCCGCCGACCACCGTTTCGGAAAGCGGTCCCGCAGCCGCACCGTAGAATTGCGTCACGCCGAGGTTGTTGTTCATCACGAACCAGCCGGTGTCCTCCGTCACCGTCGTGATGTCATCCGTTCGGTAGAGTCCGCCGTCGTTGCCGATGTACACCGTCTTGTTGGTCGTGCCGTCGAACGCCGGGTGCTGCACGATCGCGTGCGTGTCGGCGTGCGGAGACCGGGGCGCCAGGGACCAACTGCTGATCCGGGTGAAGCTCGATCCGCCGTTGGTGCTGCGGTGCAGCTCCAGTCCGCCGATGACGACGAAGTTCGCGTTCGTCGGGTGGACCCAGATCGCGTCGTCATACAGCGCCAGCGTGCTGAACCCGCCGCCGCGCTGAACGTACGTCCGCCCCCCGTCCGTCGATCGGTAGCAGAAGAGATTGCCGCTGCGGCTCACGGAGGCGTAGATCGTCGTCGGGCTGCTCGGCGCGAACGCCAGTTCCACGCGGGTGCCCGAAATCCCCGTCGCGTTCGACCAGGTCTGTCCCCCGTCGCTGGAATACTGCGCGATCCCGTCGGCGCGCCCCGCGATCGCGATCTGCCCGTCCGTCGGATGAAACCGAATATCCAGCGTCCGCTCGGTCGAGCGCACCGACCACGTCTGCCCCCCGTCGGTGCTGCGGTAAATTCCCGCACCGGTCGCGGCCAGGACAACGTCCGGCTCCGTCGGACTTCCCGCAAGACGGCACACCTGATACCACTCCGGACCGGAAGTGCTCTCCAGCCGGACCCAGGTCTGTCCGCCGTCGGTGGACTTGAAGACGCCCGCCCCGCGCACCGCTGCCGTGTTCGAGCTGCCGTCCGCGTTCTGGAAGAACCCGCCCTCGCCCGTCCCGGCGTACATCACCGACGCGTCAAACGGATCGAAGATCATCGCCGTCACCGCCAGGTTCGGCAGAAAATCGTCGACCGGTTCAAACCGCCCCCCCGCGTTCGTCGACGCCCAGATTCCGCCGCTGCAGCTTCCGACCCAGATCAGGTTGTGATCCGCCGGGTGAATCAGGATCGGACGGATGCGCCCGCCGATGTTTCCCGGCCCCAGCCACGTCCAGCGCGCGCGAGAGATGCCCGCATCCGCGACGCCCTGATCCCCCTGCGCCGACAGCAGCGCCTCCCGCTGACGATGCGCCGACATCAACGCGTCATGCGGGATCGTCCCGTCTTCGCTAACCCGCTGGTAATATCGCGTGTACGCCGCGTCCCACGGGTGCTCGTAGCGCCCCTCCTTCTTCTTCTTCGCCGTCGCCGGCGCAACCGCGTTCGCAGACGCCGGCGGGGCGGTCAGCTCAAGCGGCGCCGGCGGTGACTCGGACGATCCGGCGCCCGAAATCCACCACGCCCCCCCCAGCGCTCCCATCACAAGGACCGAGAATCCGAGTAACACGCCTGTTCTCATGATTGCCCTCCCGCCACGGCATGTTCGAACGACCCGTTTCACCCGCCCTGCGCCGAAGGTTTCGACCCGGGCGGTCCCCTTTAAGCCCATGATAACCGACCGAACCGCGACGGTATCCTGATTTCCGGGAAATTCTGAAAAAAACGCGCCACTCGTAGCGAGGTCGCAGGCGGCACGGGACAGACGGCGCTTCCCGGCATATAAGGATTCAGATGGAAACGGTAGGGCAAGTCGTTCTCGTAGCCGCCCTGGGCCTGCTTCTCTGGCTGGTGCTGCGGCGTGGCGGCGGCGGGTGAAAAAGCTGCTGACCGGGCGGTCGCCCGGAAGGACGGACGTCAACCCCGCGGGCGTCGCGCGATTCAATCCGCGCGGAGGAACACGGCCTTGTGATGGTGCGGGTCCGGCGAGAAGTCCGCCGGAAGCGAGGGCGAGGACAGAACCCGAAGCTTCCGCGACCTGGCGCCCGCTCGGATCAGCTCCAGCAGCTTCGCCCCCGACATCGCCCGGTAATTCGTGGACACGAAAAGCGTGCCCCCCTTCTCCAGCAACGGAAGCGACTCGCGGACAAGCTCGGGAAGATCCTTCTCGATGTGAAATTCCCGCTTCGGCTTCTTCATCCGCGCAAACGTCGGCGGATCCAGGATAATCAGGTCGAACTTCCGGGAACGCCGATCGGCGCGGCGAAGAAAATCGAACACCTCGTCAGGATAAAACGCATAACGGACGGGCGACGCAGGCACTGCGTCATCCTGCGAGCCTTCGGCGACCGAGACGGCGTCGTCGGCCGTCTCCGCGCCCCTCGCATCCGGAGTCGGCATCAGGTTGTTCAAAGCGAAGTTGATCTTCCCCCACGCCAGCGCTTTCCGCGACTGATCCACGCTGACGACCTCCGCCGCGTCGCCTGCGGCCGCCGCGACGGAGAATCCACACGTATATGCAAAAAGATTGAGGACGCGCTGACCCGCCGCCAGTTCGCGCACGCGCGCCCGGTTCTCCCGATGATCGAGATAAATCCCGACCGCCAGCGGATCCAGCGGGTGCGTCTCGAAGCATAACCCCCGCTCCTGCACGCGAACGATCGGATCCGTCGGTCGTCCCGCGAGGGGCCGGTCCGTCACCAGCGCTTCCGCTTCCTCCGCCAGCAGATGCGAACGATCCTTCGGCGCGATCTTCTGATACACGGCGGCTACATCGAACGTCCGATGCAGAAGGCGGGCCAGCGCCACGCGCGTGGCGCGGTTCGGCGTGTTCCGCCCATCTAGCAGATGAATCACCATCACGTCGCCGAACTTGTCGACATTGACGCCGGGCAGGCCTTCCGCATCCCCGGACAGCACGCGGAACGCGTCGGTGGTGTCATCCAGAAGGCACTCGATCCGCCGCGCCAGCGCCTTGTCAAACACCCGCTCCAGCGGTTCAGCGCCGTCCGCGACTTCCGCGAACCCCGGCGGGTCCGGGGCGATCAGCGGCAGCACCCGCCGCGTTCCCGGGTGCTCAAAGACCACGCGCCTCAGATGGATGCACGCCCGCTCCGGACGGTCACGCAAACCCCGCGTTCCTCCGCGCGTGTCCCCCAGCGGATGAAGTCCCGCCGCCCGCAGACCCGCCTTGAGCGCATGCATCGACCGCATTGCCGTCCGGCACCGGACCACGCTCCGCCTTTCCCCGACGTGAAGCGCCTCAATGTCGATCCGCGTCCCGGAGGGCCCCATCTCAGCAGAAACCCTCGTTTTGGATCCTGCGGTTCGGGGCCGACCAGGGGCAACCGATCGCTGAACCTCACCCTTCCCTTTCCTGCCGGCAATTGCTCGCTCGCTCGCCGCCACGTTCGTCGCTGCTCCTTTTACCGGCGACGTTAACGTGCATGAACGTTTTTTCATCCGGCCGCGCACAACGACAACGACATCCTGTCTGACCTTCTCCGCGTTCCAGGACGACCTGATCCCTTCCCGGAATCTCTCGTTCGTGGAGAAGATCAGTACCCCGGATTCGTAACGACTAAGCCGGTTCACCGGCTCCCCGAACGTTTCATCCGGATAAATCCGCGGCAGAAGTTCGGCCAGCCCGGGAGCGTCGAACCCCGGCAGTTGTCCGACATCCACGCCCGCTGGTTTTCCCACGGCGATGAAGTCCCGCTCCCGATGCAGGATCGGAACAAGCCCTCGCACAAGCTGGAGAGGATCGAAGGACACGGCGGATCAGAGCGTATTCGGACCTACCGCCAACGCAAGCGATCCGGTATGATGAGTTCTCACGTCTGGGGAGGCTGGTTCCCGAAGGTCGCTTGCAGGCAGACTTCGCATGTCCTGGGAAGCAGGGTTCACGGCGCTGGTGCCGGCGCTCGTGTCGTTCGGCGGTGTGTTGTTTCTGCGAGGCTGGGTGGGGCGTCGGTTGAGCGACGCGCCGCACTGCCGGCGCTGCGGGTACAACCTGACCGGGCTTGCTGCGAGTCGTTGTCCGGAATGCGGCGCCGAATTTGACAATGCGCCGCCGTTGAGGGGGGCTCGCGTGCGGCGTCCCCTGCTGATGTGGGTCGGCGCCCTGTCCTTCGGTGCCGGCGCCGCATTCACCGGGTGGCGGGCGCTGCTCCGATCAGACATCGATCTGTATTCGCACTTCCCCGCTTCCTGGCTCATCGCGACAGCCTCTGCGGACGATGAGCGCGCGCTCGACGAACTGATCACGCGGCAATCCGCCGGCATGCTTAATCGCAAATGCCTGTCGGACACCATCGAGGTTGGGCTGGTGAAGCAGTCGCGCCCCGACTCCGCCCGACACCTGGCCAAGTGGTGCGATCTGCTCGCCCGGCTTCACGAGTCCCGGTCGATGTCCGTCGCCCAGCAGGAACGTTTCCTGTCGCAGATGTTCGAGCCGCGCGTTTTCGTTCGACCGCGCATTCGCCCCGGCGACCCGCTGCCCTTTGAGTTGGGGTGTGCCCTTTACGGATCGAGGATTCTGCCCTGGATCGCCGGCGTCCGCGTCGTGCTCTGCGCCATCACGGATCCCGCCGGCCGGGAAGACGCACAGTACACCACCCTCGTTCCTGATTTGCGCGTCATGCTCGGCGCTCTGCCGGATGCAGGCTCCGTCACGACGTTCGCCCGTCACCAGATCGCCGCCGCGACGGATCGGTTCGGACCCGCGATTCTTGTGTGCGACCTTGAGTTTCTCCTGCTGCGCGAGGACGCCGCCGACCTGAATTGGGAGGATGTCGCAGCCCAGCCTCTCTATCAGTCGGAGAACGCGTTCTGGAGTCGCACGGTGCGCGTCGCTGCGGAATTTCAGATTGTCAAACCCGACGCCCCCGACCCGCTCGAACTCGTTCGTGACGCCGGCTTTCAGGAATTCCTCGAAAAATCCGCCCTGAGCATGAACCTCTCCGCCCGCCCGCGCCGGGGAACCAACCTGTGCGACGTCCGCGCGAGACATCCGGTCACATATCAGTATCAACGATCATCCTCGCCCTGTCCGGACGTCGTCGCGTCGCTGGTTGCCCGGTCCTCGCTGGGCGAGTTGAGCGTCGGGAGGATCGAGCGCCGCGCTTGCAGCTTCGCTTCGGTCGCCGCCGCCAACGTTCCCGTCCCGCCGGAACGCTCGTTCCGCCTCGTAATGCGCGCCGATCCGGACGCCGCCCGACAAACGATCGACGTCTTCCGCATCTGGGACGGCGAAATCGATCTCGGCGTCGTCAACGTCAAACCGAGAAAGAACCCTCGCTGACGATCCGCAAAGCCCGGACGGGCCGCTCCGCACCCCCGTCTGAACCCCGGACCGGATCGCGGACCTCCGGTCCGCACCGTACCGGAGCGCCGAGAGGATCGACGAGCCTGATCTTTGCGGTCAGCCCGTCCCCGCGCGGTCCACAATCGCCAGAAGACGCTGGCCGGAATTGAGCGGAGCGTCGATGTCCGGTGGGCATTGCAGCGATCCGTCGGGCTGCTCGATCGCGACGACGTGGGCGCCGAATGCTCGGCGGAAGTCCGCTTCGCGCAGCGATTTCCCGATCGCATCGAGCGGCACGAGCAGGCGCTGCACGTGGTCGGTGCGCTGCGGGGCGACGGCGGTAATGAGCTGATCGATCTGTCCCTCGCGCTCCATCGCGGCGAGGCCTTCGTGCTCGCGGAACACGTGCTTCTGCATGTCGAGAATGTGCTCGCGCAAGGCCTCGAAAACGCGCCGCCGCGTGAGCATGCCGACGAAGCGCCGCGACCGGTCGCGCGTCACGACGGGCAGCACGTCGTGGTTCTCCCGCTGGAACACGGCCAGCGCATGATACAGGTCGTCGTCCTCGTACACCGAAACGACGCGCTCGGTCATGATGTCCGCGGCGATGAGCATCGACCCCAACCCCGGTTCGTCGAGCATCCGCGAAAGATCGGGCATTGAAATGACGCCGGCGAGGCGCGCTCCGTCGAGCACGGCGAACACCGGTCGCGTTCCGGGCGTCAGCTTGGCCGCAAGCTCCTCCAACCCTGCGGAGGGCGTCGCCACGGCCTGCCAGTTGCGCTCGGTCAGCCGCGATACGGGCCAGGATTCGAGCACGTGAACCATCGCATCCGCCGCATGCGCGGGGGACGCAGCCACCGTGGCGACCTGCTCGCGGTTCAATCCCCAGCGACGCCCCAGCATGTACGCGCTGACGCACACCAGCATCAGCGGGACGATCAACCCGTAGCTCCCCGTCATTTCGGTGACCATCACGACGGCCGCCAGGGGCGTGCGCATCGTCGCCGCCAGCACGCCGCCCATCCCCACCGGAATCAGACCCTGCCGCACGCCTTCAGGACACGCGCCGGGCATGACGCACTCGCAAGCCGTCCCCAGCAGCATCCCCGCCACGCCGCCCAGAAACACGCTCGGACCCAGCACGCCGCCCGACGCCCCGGACCCGACCGTGCAGCCGGTAGCGATGCCTTTGAACACCAGCACCAGCGCGATGAAGAGCATCTGTCGCGCCGCGCTGTCGCCCGCACCGGATGCAAAAAGCTCGCCGGACAGCGCGTTGCGGATGAAGGCATACCGACCGTCCATCACCTGCGGCAACATGCACGCGATCGCCCCCGTCGCCAGACCGCCCAACGCCGGAGCGAACCACGACGGCACACGCCGCGCGGCCTCCACACCACGCTCGACAACCCGAAGACTCAGGTTCAACAGGATGCACGCCACGGCGCAAAGCGGACCCAGCAAAGCGTAGATCAGCAGCCACTGCGCCGAATCAAAACCGAGTTGCTGCACTCCCGGAAGCAGATACTGCGGCGCCGCAACCCCCAGCATCGGCATCCACGAAATGAACGCCGAATACCCCATCACCGACGCCACCACCGACGGAACCATCGCGTCCGACTCGTACTCCGGCTCGCGGTAGAGCACACTCGTCGCAAACAGCGCACCGCCCAGCGGACACCGGAAGATCGACCCCACCCCCGCCGCGCACCCCGCCACCAGCAGCACCCGTCGCTCATGCGCCGTAGTCGGAAACACCCGCCCGAACGCCGACCCGATCGCGGCGCTCAGCGCCGCCACCGGACCTTCCGGTCCGGTCGAGCCTCCGCAGGACAGAACCGCAACGTTGGCCACCGCCTTCGTCGCCGGTCCGCGCAGCGGGAGATTGCCCAGGTTGCGATGAAAAGCGCGGATAAGTTCGTCCGTACCGTGCCCCCGCGAGTCGCGGCAGAACCAGTGCACCACCAGCCCCGAGATCAGCCCGCCCAGCGCCGGCAGCAGCAGCACGCCCCACTTGAACTCCCACGCCGTCGCGCTGCCCAGATGAGCATAACGACCCACCACGGCGCCGACGCCGTGATGCAACGCCCACTCCAGCACCGCTGACACCGACCCGCACACCACCCCGACCAGCGTCGCCAGCAGGAACATCCGGCTCCACTTCGCCGCGGGGCGGGGAATCCGGTCGGCAAGCAATCGATGCCAAACCGTGGGTGTTCGCTTCATGTTCCGACAACCCTCACCCGACTTCGCCGCAACCCTGTGCCGAGCCGTCCGCGTCCGACTATAATGCCCCCTCGCGCACGGGTGAAACCGGGCGCGGACGGCGTCAGCCTTGATCCGGAGCGACGCGGTAAGGCGCCGCGTCCCGTCAATACGGAAGAAACAACGTCGTCGCGCATCGCGGCGAACTTAAGCAAAGGAACCCAGTCCTATGCCGGATGTCATCTTGCCGGACCTCTTCGACTTCAACTCCTGCCTCACCGACGACGAGCGCCAGGTGCGCGACACCGTCGCCCGATGGGTGGACGATCGTGTCCTTCCCATCATCGGCGAGTGCTTCGAGAAGGAACGCTTCCCGATGGACCTCGTGCCCGAGATGGCCGAGATGGGGCTCTTCGGTCCCACCTTCGCCGACTACGGTTGCGCGGGGCTGAACAACGTCTGCTACGGCCTGATCATGCAGGAACTGGAGCGCGGCGACAGCGGCGTGCGCAGCTTCGCCTCCGTGCAGTCGGGCCTGTGCATGTATCCGATCCACGCCTACGGATCGCCGGAGCAGAAGCAGCGCTGGCTGCCGGAGATGGCCCGCGGGCGGAAAATCGGCTGCTTCGGACTCACCGAGCCGGACGGCGGGTCCGACCCCGGCACGATGAAGACCCGCGCGGTGAAAAAGGGCGGCGACTGGGTCATCAACGGCGCGAAGATGTGGATCACCAACGGGTCGCTGGCGGACGTGGCCGTCGTCTGGGCGGCAACCGACGACGGCATTCGCGGGTTCCTCGTGGAAAAGGGAATGCCCGGGTACACGACGCGCGACATCCCGCACAAGTTCTCGCTGAGAGCGTCGATCACCAGCGAGCTGTTCTTCGACAACGTGAAGGTGCCGGATTCAAATCGGCTGCCCAGGGCGGAAGGCCTCGGCGCGCCGCTGTCGTGTCTGACGCAGGCGCGATACGGAATCGCCTGGGGCGGCGTCGGCGCCGCGATGGCCTGCTACCGCGAGTGCCTCGAGTTCGCCAAGCAGCGCGTGCTCTTCGGCACCACGCTGGACCGCAAGCAGATGATCCAGGTGCGCCTGGCGGACATGGTGCGGCAGATCACCGCGGCACAGTTCCTCTGCCTGCAACTGGGCCGCCTCAAGGACGCCGGAACGATGCATCACTCGCAGGTGTCGCTGGCCAAGTGGCACTGCGTGCGCATGGGCCTCGACGTCGCCCGCGACGCCCGCGACCTGCTCGGCGCCGGCGGCATCAGCATCGAATGCTGCCCGATCCGCCACGCGCTGAACCTGGAGAGCGTAATTACCTACGAGGGGACGGAGACGATCCACCAGCTCATCGTGGGACGCGAAATCACGGGGCACGGGGCGTTTTGAGGGAGGATCATCCGTCGGCGGCCGAGGCGCAAAAGGAACCAGGTTTCAAGGACGCGCGACGGAAGCTCGTAGACGACCGCGATGCGTCAGTGTTGGAGAATGCTTCGTTGTCGAACCCCGTGAACCTGCTCGCCGAACCGGAGCGACCTGACCGGGGGTGCGTGGGTACAGAGCCGCGCGCGTCAGCAAGCGAACCGCACACAGGGGGAATGCGTCCGCCGTGGTTCGAGATCGGTACCGATGCGGGGCGACGGGGATTCGCTCCCTGACGGTCGCGGCTCTGACGTACCCAACGAGACACGACCCCGCCGCGCGTGT
>JABWBH010000076.1 GCA_013360585.1 Phycisphaerae bacterium
CCTGGTTTCACGGTTTCACGGCCAGCAAAACCCGGATTCCAGGCTCCCAGGCCCGTATCCCCTCGACAAAAAGTTCAACTGGCGTACTGTCACCCCGATTTCTTTCACGACTTTCACGACGCCAGAAGAGCAGGCTGTCGTGAATCACGCGGTCAACAGCCTGCGATCAACCGGCGCGCCTTGTTTCTCAATCGAACAGGAACACCTTCCAATGCGACACGCCGGCCTCGTACACGGCGAAGTAGCCCCGTGTCTGGTTCAGGCGTTCGAGTGAAAACTGAAGGATGTCGGCGTCGTGACTCGTCGCCTGTTGCTCGTCGCGCGGGTTGTACACGACGATCTCATTGACGTCGAAGCGGGACGAGACGTGCTCGAACCAGACGTTGTAGGCGTCGCCCGCCGGCTCGTAGCGAAAGCGATCGACGCCGACCGTCCGGGTTGGGTAATCCGGGTTCAGCGACGCCACCGAGACGGGGTAGCGTCCGTGCGCCTCCCGGTAGGCTTCGATGTCCGCGATGTAGGACCCGCAGGCTGCGATCACCCGGATCCTGCTCGACTCGGCGGCCTGTTCGACGAACGAGACTCGGGCGACCACGATCAGCGCCGGCAGCACAATCAAGTACAGGGGGGCGAGGCGGAGCCCCCGCGATCCGCCGTTACCCGCTCGCGCTGAACGGAGGCATCGCGCAACAGTCGCGCCCCACAACGCCAGCAAGATGATCGCGAGCGCGAATCCCGACTCCTCGACAGCGAAGGCCGCGGCACTCCCCGCGACGGCGACCGAGGCGATGCATGCGGCGATCGCGAAGACCCGGCTTCGATCAGTAGCGGTTGCGCCCCGACTCAGGGCGGCCCCCCTACGGAGTTCGTGAGCGAGCCAAAGAAGTCCGATCGGCGTCAGCAGGAACAGCCCAACCCACCCCGCCACTTGCATCGACATCGACAGGGCCACTGCCAACCCATCGTACTGTCCTGGCCAAAACGGATAGAACACGACCCACAGGGCAACCACGATTGCCAGGCAAAGCAGCAGTATGGACTTCTTCACGAGAGCCTCCGGATGCACGATTGCGTCGGTCAACATACGTCGACTGGCGATCCCTTCCAATCGAGAGATGGTCCGCGGTCCACGGTCCGTCGGCACTTGCCCTGGAACCAGGCGAGGTTCACGGTTTCACCGCCAGCAGAACTCGGATTCCAGACTCCCACGCCCGAATTCCCTTCCGGAAGAATTCACCCGGCGTCCTGTCGCCCCGATTCAGCAGACCGGACGGCCTCGGCAGGCGCCGGGGGCGTCGGTGTTTGCGGGTGGGTCAACGACATCCTGTCAACCCCCAAGCGACACTCGTTCGCCTTACCGCCTCCAGGATGAAGCGGCGCGCCGCACTCGACCCGCCGCACTCGACCGCGACCGCAAACGCGCCTGCGCCATCTCTCACGTTTGACGCTTGGCGAGCGCCTCGATCGCCGTCGGCGCGTAGGGGATGATGCAGCCCTTGGACATCGGCCAGTCCGCGTACAGACCGATCTTCTCGCCGATGGCGATTGCTCGTGTGCGATGTTTGGCGTGCTTGACGCCGATGGCCATGAGCGTGTTGTTCATGGTCCACTTGACCTGGGGCTTGGCCTTGGGCATCTCCTTCTCGATGCGATCGAGGAGGGCGTCGAGATCAAGGTCGTTTCCGGCTCCTTTGTTCACGAGGCTGGCGGTGAGGTGCCATCCCGCGCGAGCGGTCCAGGGCTCCTTTGACTTCATCCACTTCGCGCGCAGCGCTTCGCGGTCAGGATGCTGGGCGACGACGTAGGAGTTCATCCACTCGGCGACCTGAGCGCACGACGTCGAGCGCGTCAGCGCGTCAAGCTCCTTTGCAGAAAGGTCGCCGGGCTTGAGAAGCAGCACCGCGAGCATCTGGGCTTCGAGGTTTCCCGTCTCCCAGAGTTGCATCGCGAGCGCCTTGTCGGCCTTGATCTTCTTGGCCAGGGCGCGGATGTCGCCCGCCTTCACGCCGTACTGGTTGTCGGGCGGGGTCGTGCCGTCCGGTCCCATCTTGGCGTTGAACTTTCGGCGGGCTTCATCGCCCATGGATTGGAGTGTGGCGAGGATTTCCTTGATGGTCATAGGTCGGCCTCATTTCTTCCGGATGTACTCGATCGTGACCACGTTGACCCACGTGCCGTTTTCGAACTGCGTGGATGAGTGGAACGTGCGGGTGTCCTTGCCCGTGATCTGGATGACTTCCTTGTACTTCGCGGTCGCGCCGATTCTCTCAAGACTCTGACCTTCGGTTTCCAGTGTCAGCGTGTCCCCGGCCTCGTTCACCGTGCCCTTGTACACCCACAGCATGCAACCGAAGGAGTCGATATAGGTTCCCTGAACCTGCTTCTTGGCCGGGTCGAACCCGAGCGACATGACTCCGTGGTACGGGGCGCCCATCAGGGTTGTTCTCATCTCGGAGATGACCCAGTGATCGCCGAGCTGGCGGACCGAATCGGTACCCCTGGATTCCGTCGGAGGCTGATCCGGATGCGTGTACATTTTGAAGGTCATGTCCCACTCGCCCACGAGTTGTTTGAGCAGGGCGTGCTCCCGCGCGGGCTTCCCGGCATCCTTCGCGGGCGGGTCCGGAGTCTGAACCGGCCGGGCAGCCTCCCCGGAGGGCTGGGAGGCGTGGTTGCCGGATTCAGACGACTGCGCCAGTACGACACCGACGGTGGTAGCGATAACGGTACCGATACTGACGTTTGTAAAGCCCTTCATAAGCGATCTCCTTTCTTCATTTGAGGCGCCAGCGCGACCATCCAGCGCGACCATCCAGCGCGAACGTCCGTCCGGCGGTCCGTGTGGATCAGGCTTAGCGGGTCTCCTGCGCGATCTGAATCAGGTTCCCGCACGTGTCGTCGAACACGGCGGTGATGACGGCGCCGAAATCGGTGGGCGGCTGCGTGAAGCGCACACCCAGCGACACGAGTCGTTTGTGTTCCGCAGCCACATCGCCGACCGCGAACGACGTCCAGGGAATGCCGTCCTCGACGAGCGCGGCCTTGAAGGGCTTGACGGCGGGATGTCCGTCGGGCTCCAGAACCAGTTCCACGCCCTCCGGGTTCTCGGGAGAGACGACCGTCAGCCAGCGGCACTCGCCTCCGCCTAAGGGGATGTCTCGCTTCTTCTGAAAGCCCAGGGTCTGCGTGTAGAACCGCAGGGCCTTCTCCTGGTCGTCAACGAGCACGCTGGACAAGTGGATTCTCACGGATCATGAACTCCTGTGCTTCCGCCGACCGGCGGAGGCGGGCCAACGCTTGGTGATCGCCTGGAGGGGCTTGCCGTTGAACCAAAGGAACTTGTAGCGGCCGTCCCGCTCGGCCATGACAAGCCCGGCGGTCTCAAGGACGTCAAGGTGCTGAGATATCGCCTGCCGCGAAGAATCGATGCCGTGCTTCATGATCAGTCTTCCGCACAGTTCGAAGAGCGTCTGGCCGTTCCGGTCCACCAGTTCGTCCAGGATCGCCCGTCTCGTCGGATCGGCCAAGGCTCGATAGAGGTCGTCTTCCTTCATGAGTCACGTGAACCACCCACGCGTCCGGAACCATAATAGGCAAGCATGGGCTTGCATGTCAAGGGAGCGGTTTCGCCCCCAGCCTCCGTCCCCGATAAGCGACTCCGCGATCGCGGGCCCGCTCCGTCGAACGCCCGAACCCGGCCCCCGCACGTTTCACGGTTTCCCGGCCGGCAACCCCCGGATTCCAGGCTGCCCAGGTCCGTAGTCCTTGCACGAAGCGTTCAACGGGCGTTGGTCGCGCCGAGTTTACGGCAGAGGTTTCACGGTTGTCATGTCACGGTACGCGGCAACCCTTGGCGGCGACGATCGCTGGGGGTTGACCGAGTGCTTCGGCCGCGACAGCTTCGCGCCGCCGTTGAGCGCGGGTACGATTCCGCCATGGCGGCGGATCCTTTTGTTCATCGAGTTGTTCCGATGGCCCACGTTGCCGACGTGGAACGTTCTGTTCGCTTCTATGAACTGCTCGGTTTCCGGGTCGCGAACCGGATGCGAGCATGTGGGCGCACGAATTGGGCGTCGCTCGAACGCGGCGCCGCGAGCCTCATGCTGGCGGTCGCGAGTGATCCTGTGAAACCCGAGCAACAGTCCATCCTCTTCTACCTGTACTGCAATGACGTATCCGCCATGCGCACTCACCTCCTGGCGAGCGGGGTTGCAGACGGTGGAGCGTTCTGCGGCGGACCAGGTCCCAACGGCGGCCGCTCCGTGGTCTTTAAGGCGACCTACCCGGACTACATGCCGAAGGGGGAGCTCCGCGTGGCGGATCCGGACGGGTATTGTCTGTTGATCGGTCAAGATGACTAGGGAAGAACCATGCGCTGCACGCTCGCCTTTGCGATGATTGCTTCCGTGATCACGGCGGGGTGCACTTCGCGCCGGCCGTCCGTGTCCTGCTTCAGTCGGAATTGGAGAGATCGGCTGTTTGAGTTACACCTATATAGAGGCGTACCAGACGGAGGATCGTCCGATGCCGAAAGAGAGAC
>JABWBH010000077.1 GCA_013360585.1 Phycisphaerae bacterium
GGCGACCGGCTCGCTGTAGTTCTGCCACTCGCCGAAGACCACCTGACCATCGACCATCTTCGCCGGCGCGACCTTGATCGGGGTGACCCGAATGCCGTTATTGAGCTGCTGAAGCTCCTTGGCATTCGCGCCGACCGCAACCGCGACCGCCGCCAGACACGCAAGCACATACCTCTTTGCCATAGCTCGACATCCTCCTAAACAAAACAAAACTGAACGATGAACACCGACCGCCCGGACGGACGATCGAATTCCCCCCGTAGCACGATTCAAACCCCTGCGCCGCACGCCTGGATAAACAACCTCTGATCAGGAACCATGCATGAAGGTCGTCTAAGCGCGTTGCGAACGCCGATTCTTGCCCTCCAAACGCCGCCCGAGTCGAAAAACCAGCCCCGCCACCTCCCCCGATAAAACGGATCGGTTCGGCGAAGCTCGCTCGCTCTATCCGACGACGTGACTCACTCTCCCCCTTGCACCAGACGTGGACCGCTCACCCCTCCTGAGGGTCGCGCTTCTTTCCGACGCCTGATGCTATCTGAATCCGTCGAATGAGTCAAGAGAATTCCTACACCCCGTTTCCTTCCCCGAGTTTTTAGAGGAAGTTGCCTCGATTCTCGGGTTATGTCTGTCCGTAGCTCAATAACTATAATATTATAGGACTATGTTCGGTGCGTCCCTGTGAAATTGTTTGCTCCAAACCCGGGAAATACCTCCTCGCCCTCCGGAAAACCCCGGATGCGGAATCCTTCACGCCCTTGAATCCAAGGCGCGGACATCGACCATCAAGAAGACCGTCAGGCAAACTCACTCCGATTCCGGGTTGTCCCGAACAAACATTCATGAACTCGCGCGGCTTGAAATCGCATCCATGTTCCGACGGATTTTGTCGGGCAACCGGTTGTTCAGCCGCGTCTTGACGTTGCCGGAGCAACGATCAAGTCCGTGATGAGTACGACGGTGGCTTCGCAAGCGCCGGACCTGCGTCGCTTTTTCGCGGTCGCGGTGTGGTCATCGGGACCGATTCGCGCGATCATCGAGACCTCGGTGTCCGGCCCGATTCACGCCACGTCTCCGCTTCGGTACGATCCCCCCTTTCGTGCCCGACGCCCGGTCGGGACAGGATGACGAAACGTGAATGAAGGCGGGCTTCCGGGGCGCGGATCCGGAACGCCGACGGGAGCATCAGAACATGACGCTGGGTCGTCGCATTGCAACGTGGGTGCAGAACATCCGTTACGAGGATCTTCCGGATTCGACGATTCACGAAGTGAAGCGCCGGGTGATCGACTCGCTGGCGACGTGCCTCGGCGCGTATCACTCGAACCCCGGCGTGGTCGCGCGGGCGCAGGCGATGTCCGTGAAAGTTCCGCCGCGCGGAGGGGCGACGGTCTGGGGCACGACCCACCGCACGACGCCGGACCTCGCCGCCTTCGCCAACGGTGCGATGGTGCGCTACCTTGATTACAATGACACCTATCTGAGCCTCGAACCGGCGCACCCCTCGGACAATCTCTCGGCTGCGGTCGCCGTCACGCAGGCCAACCGCCGCACCGGGCGCGACCTCATCCTCGCCGCCGTCATCGGGTACGAGCTTCAGTGCCGGATGTGCGACGCGGACAGCCTGCGCAAAAGCGGCTGGGATCACGTCGTCTACGGCGCCGTCTCCACGGCGATGCTCGCGGGCAAGCTCTGGGGTCTGAACGAAGATCAACTCGAGCACGCGCTGGGTGTGGCGGGCGTGTGCAACATCGCCACGCGGCAGACGCGCACCGGCCAGATTTCGGACTGGAAAGCGTGTGCGTTCTCCAATGCGGCGCGCAACGGCGTGTTCGCCGCGGACCTGGCGCGCCGCGGGCTGACCGGCCCGTTCGAGATCTTCGAGGGTCCGAAGGGCTGGATGAAGCAGCTTTCCGTTCCGGGACTGCGCGACCTGGTCCTCGCCCCCGACGGCCGGTTCATGATCGACCGGACGTATATCAAATACTGGCCCGCCGAGTATCACTCACAGTCCGCGATCGATGCCTGCCTTCAGCTCCGCCCGCACTTCGCCGGACGGGACATCACCAGCATTCTCATCAAGAGCTTCGAGGCGGCGGTGAGCATCATCGGGTCCGAACCGGAGAAGCTGCGCCCCACGTCGCGCGAGACGGCGGATCACTCGATGTTCTACTGCTGCGCGGCGGCGCTGGTGGACGGCGACGTGACGCTGGCGACGTTCGACGAAGACCGCCTGACCGATCCGCGCCTCCTCAGCCTCATCGATCGCACGAGGATCGTCGAGGATCCTGAACTGAACAAAGGCTATCCGAAGGGGATCCCCAACGACATCACCATCACCTGCGCCGACGGGACCGTCGCCGCCAGGCGTGTGGACTTCCCTCGCGGACACGCGGAGAACCCGATGACCGACGACGAGGTCGTCGCCAAGTTCCGCCGCCTCGCCGACGGCGTCATCCGCGACAAGGAGGCGGACCGCATCCTGAAGCTCTGCTGGAAGCTGGACACGCTCAAGGACGTGACGCCGCTGTTTGCGTTCAAGGTGATGACGAAATCCAACCGTGGAGGCGCGGCCGCGAAGCGCGGGCCAAAAGCTGGACGAGCTTTGAAATCCGGCAAGCCCGCCAAGCGCGGCGAAGCCTCCCGCGGCCGCTCATCCAAAGGCGCCAAGACGAAGCCTGCCGCTCCCTCCGCCAGAACGAAGTCTAAGCGCAGCCGTTGAAAGCGAGGCAACGATTGTCGATCGTTCGCCAGCCGCGCGGCAAGCGGGATCGGAGCCCTTTAACACTGTTTCAACACCGAGCCGGCCCGTAAGAAAGCGGGCCTTTTGGACTTTTCACGCGAGTCTTGAAACGGCGTGTTAGCGCACATACGCCTCCAGGAACTCCTCCCAGCGCGTCCGCTGCGAAAACTCAAGGCTCTCGTAGTACCGACGGTTCGTCTGCTGCCGGCGGTTGGACGGATGATGGATCGTGATGCCGTGGGCGTCATCGTACCTGCCGCGGTGACGCTCGTGCAGGACGACCGCGCCCACCGCGTCCAGAACCGCCTGCGACGCTTCTTGCAGCGCGGCATCGTTTACGCGGCGCTGAATCTGATACGCCATGTCGAAAAGATCCTTGTCCATCGGCGCCTGCCAGAACGATTGCGTCTTTCGGAACGCCGCCTTGTACGCGCTGCGGTTCTCGGGCAGCCCGTCCAGAAGGGCCACCGACCACGCATCCACCGCCGTCACCAGCGCCTCAAACCGGTGATCCACCGCCACCGCGGACCACGTCTTGTCCGACGTCGCGCTTCGACTCGTCGCCACCGCCAGCTCGTCGGCCGTCATCTCCGGGTTCACGGCGAGTTGCGCGAGCACCACGTCATACTCGACGCCCTGCCACCCTACCCACTCCTGCGAATGCGCCAGCGCCGTCGCGTGT
The DNA here is from genome assembly GCA_013360585.1 of Phycisphaerae bacterium. Lineage (GTDB taxonomy): Bacteria > Planctomycetota > Phycisphaerae > UBA1845 > UBA1845 > JABWBH01. Next base: position 3,426 of record JABWBH010000077.1, read on the forward strand.
CCGTGCCACAACGTCTGCACTTCGATCGCCGCCATGTTGCAGCCGTCGTACCCGACAAAGTCGATGAACCCGAGGCTGGGCAGCGCCGCCTCCAGTTCATCCAGATCGAGCGCATCCCGATCCGTGTCGTCGGACATGACGTAGCCTGGATGCCAGTTCCACCCGTGACCCCAGAAATACAGCGCGTAACGCTCCGCGGGACAGTGCTCACGTCCCCACGTCACGAAGTCGATCAGCGTCTGCGCGTCGCCCAGGTTGCGCTCGCCCCAGTCCGCCAGTGCATGCCCGGCATCGGCGCGCACCCCTTGCTCAACGTGGAAAAGCTTCGTCGTCGTCCAGTCTCCCCGGCTGGCGTCGTAGCCGGGTCCGCGGTCGGCCAGCGCCACGACGTTGACCTCTTCCGTGGAGCCGGTCGCGGCCAGCTCCCGCTCAAGATCCTTGACGATGAAAGGCTCCAGATCGTTGTCGCCCGACATGTACACCAGAACCGTCCACCGCGCGACGGAACGCTCGCCGCCAGCGCTCGCCATCATCGGCGACGCCGTGATACCGATGATCGCGATGGCCGCCGCCCAACCCGGAACTCGCATGATCCTTCCTCCTCCGGAGCCTTCTCCTCGGAGCATTCTATCCCCGCCATCGCGGAAATCCCGCATCCCCGCGGCAAGGTGGCATGCTCTCGCGGTACTCCGCGTGAGCATGCGAGTTCATCCCCACCGGCTTGTTGAGAAACACCTGGGGGCATTGATCGCCCGGCGGATGGGTGGCATGGCCTGGTGTACTCATCTGGCCATGCTACAAGAGCAGAAAGCCCGTTCCTTCCGGATGCAGGTCGCTGCTGCAAACCCGGGCCGCCCGACGTGCCGGCAGGTCTCAGAATGCGGTTGCCCCTCCCGCTCCCGTCGCCTTCCCACGTCAGGCTTGACGCCCGGTCGTCCGGGCGGGCGATAGGATGCGCTCAGCATCAGGAGTTCGCCCGTGTCCTGGAGTCCGATGAGCCTCCGCGAAACGCCCCGCAGATCGAGCGAGTTCCGCGCGCT
>JABWBH010000052.1 GCA_013360585.1 Phycisphaerae bacterium
GCCCCGCACCCGTGTCGAGCCGACCCCTCACACCTGCCCGGTACGCGTCAGCGAATCAGCCTACCAAGCCCCCCCCCCCCCGATGTCAAGAGATTTTTTTGGGGGATTCCCGTTCTTTGTGTTCCTAAAGCTGATTAAGAATCCGCTTCCTTGGGGGCGCGGTTCGGTCATGCAGCGGCGCCTTAACGTCGCCGCGAAGCTCGTCCGCGGATGAGGTAGCCTTCCAGCCACCCGCGGTGATCGGCTGGCGCGGCGTGCGCGGCGAGGACGCCTTCGTGATCGATCTCGTTCACCCGGTCGTTGGCCGCGCGGATCGCATCCATGCTGATCCGCAGCGCCGTGTCCACCGGCATGCGCTCGGGGTTGATGTCGATCCCGAAGTACCCCCGGTAGGCGTACATTTTCAACGTGTACATCAGCGCCTCGAGCTGCTCGGGCGACACCACGCCGACGTTCAGATCCTGGTCGTAGTTGCCCAGCGGCTGACTGTTCCAGTGCGAGTGCGCCAGCCGCCCTTCCGACAGCGGCCAACTGAAGGCGTACGCAAGGTCTTCAAAACCCATCAACACGTGCCCGACTTCCGGGTTCATGCAGCAAAGCCGGTGTCCCTCGGAAAGCAGCCGCGTATTCTCCGCCGCGCGCAGCTTCGCCTCGACCATGTGACCCAGGAGCAGGCCCTCCGGCGTTGTGCCGAAGAGGATCCGCCCGCGCGGCTCATACGGTTTCGGCTCGAACGCGACGCGCACCCCCGGAACCGCGTCCATCGCCTCCGCCAACCCGTCCGCGAAGCGGTCGCGCATCGCGAAGAAATCCTGACCGAAGGGGTTTTCGTAGCCGTCAATGCCCGGCCAGACGACGGCGAAGTCGGTGTCGAGCCGCCGGTTCAGACGGAAGGCGGCGATCGTGCGGTCGATCGCGGCGCGGCGCACTTTCGGATCCGGGTTGGACAGCGACCCCCACTCGAACTGCGCATCCCAGAACAGCAGCGGAATCACCGTGATCAGGCGGATGCCTGTATCCCGCGAGAACCGCGTCCACAGATCGAGGTTCTCCTCGTTGATTTCGTTGGGGTAGTGCGCCTCCAGCGCCGTCAGCCCGTCCCTCTTCAACCCCGCGGCGATGTCCAGCCTCTGCTCGAGGGTCAGATCCGGCTGATACTTCGCGTGAAACCGGGAGTTCGGCGGCGAGAAGAACCAGATCCCGGCGGAGAACTTCAGCTCCAGATTGAACGCCTTCAGATGCGCCAGCACCTGGTCCGGCGTGCGCCGAACCGCCTGCGGACGAAGATCCTGTAGCGGCATCGCCGATCCTCCAAGCCCCGGACCGCGTGAACGGGCCTCGAAGGGTCGCCCTCGCGTCGAGGAACTTTACAATCCTCCGTTTCATGGTGACCAGGCGCGCAGCAACGGTCAACCGTCGCCCTCCAACGCCGCTCCCGGATCTGAACAAAATCGCAAAAAGAGAACCAGCCTCACTCGCCCCCCGGCGGACCTGACGAGTCAGGGAGGCGGACGTGGGGTGCGAGTAATCCTGAACAGGGGCAGCAGGTAGCGGCGGACCGAAGGTCCTCGGTCCGGGGCGAAGGGGAGCAACCGGCGCGGCATTCACCGGCATGATGAGCGGAAGGCGTCACGATCGCGGCACCAGGCGAAAGCACCTGAAAAACGTGTTCTTCGGCTGAAAACGGGATGAGGGCGCTGGGACTCGAACCCAGGACCACCTGCTTAAAAGGCAGGTGCTCTGCCGACTGAGCTACGCCCTCGCGAGCAACGGGTCTGATGCGATCGCCGCGACCCGCATCGCCAGTATCCGAATGCCCGCCGCCGGAGTCAATTTACACGGGCGGCGTCAATGCACGCGAGCACGGTTGATTCGCGCGATCTGCGATACCTTAATCGACTGGGATCAGATCCCGTGGGCGTCGTTACTCGGGCAGCCCCAGCGGTACGAAGGCGCTTTCCGGAGGAGGAGTCATTTCAGCGGCGGCGGACCGGGCGGGATCGAAGGGGACTTCCCACGGTTCGCCCTCGACGCGCCACGATCGGGCGTCGCGCAGGACACGGCGGTAGAGCGTGTCGCGCTCGACGGGAGTGAAGCCCGCTTCGACGATGAGGCGTTTGAGGCGGTCGACGGTGAGTTCCTGATGCGTGGTCCCCGCGCCTTCGCGTTTCGTGATGTCGTAATACACGACCGTGCCGTCGATGTCATCCACGCCCCAGTTCAGCGCGACCTGGGCGAGCTTCGGCGACTGCATGATCCAGAAGGCTTTGATGTGGGGGATGTTGTCACACACGATGCGGCTGATCGCGAGCGTCTTGAGATCCTCCAAGCCTGTCGGACCGGGCAGATGCGCGAGCTGGCTGCCTTCGGGAATGAAGGACAGGGGGATGACGCAGTTGAAGTGCGCGGGGCGGTTTTTCAGGCTCTCCGCCTGATGAGCGCGGAGCTTCATCAGGTGGGTGATGCGTTCGGCTCGCGTCTCGACGTGGCCGTAAAGCATCGTGGCGTTGGTGAAGATGCCGAGTTCGTGGGCGGTGCGATGGACGTCGAACCACTCCGCCTCGCCGACCTTGGTTTTGAACGTTTCGTGATGCACGCGGTCGTCGAAGATTTCGGCGCCGCCGCCGGGCAGGGATTGCAGACCGGCCTCGCGCAGCTTCGTCAACACTTCGGCGATCGACAACCGCGGGCGGCTGATGCGCGTGAAGTGGATGATTTCGATGGCGGTGAAGGCTTTAACGTGCAGATGCGGGCAGGTTTCGCGGATGCCGCGGCACAGGTCGAGGTAGTAGTCGAAGGGGAGCTTCGGGTGCAGTCCGCCGACGATGTGGACTTCGGTTGCGCCGGCGGCGTAGGCAAACCTGGCGCGGTCGATGACTTCCGCGACGGAAAGTTCGTATCCGGCGGAGGCGTCCGTCCAGGGCGCCGCGGAAAGGGCTTCATCGCCCGGCGACGAACGCTCATCGCGGAGCATCGAGGCGCCCGGGGAGGTTTTCTTCGGGTAGGGTCGGAAGAAGGAGCAGAACTTACAGCTTAGGACGCAGTAGTTCGTGTAATTGATGTGGCGGTTGATGTTGTAGAAAGCGGCGGATCCGTGGAGGCGCCGCCGGACGCCGTCCGCAAGCTCGCCGAGGGTGTGAATGTCGTTGGATTCGTAGAGGCGCAATGCGGCGTCGGGATCGATCGGCGGTCCGGCGCCGGTCGCTTTCAGCGGGTCATTCATCGCAGCCGTAGCGCTCACCTGGAACACCTTTTCTCAATTCCGCGCCCGGAAGCCGGACCGGCCGGCGTCGGTCTTCGCCGAGGCGGAAGGTGCGAGTATAACGCCTGAAACCGCGACGCACCAAAGCGGGGCGGCGTTCCGGAAACGGGGGCGCGGACGTCAGCATCGTGCTTCGCGTCGGCGCTGCGTGATGACCGGCGGCCGGCGACGCAAGGTTGTGGGGACGGGCGGATTGCACATGTACCGAGTACGCATCGAAGACGGGTTCTGCGCGACGCACCAGGTGAGGCTTGCGGACGGGAGCGTGGAGGCGCTTCACGGGCATGACTGGGGGGTGGCGGTGGAGTGCGCGGCGACGGAGCTGGATGCGTGCGGGATGGTGGCGGACTTTCAGGAACTTCAGCGGGTGCTGCGGGGGTTGCTTGCGGAACTGGAGCATCGTTGCCTGAATGATCTGGCATGTTTCGCGGGGCGCTTCCCGACGGCGGAGGTGGTGGCGGAGTGGATTTTGTCGGGCGTAAGATCGGCAGGGGTGCGATCGGCGGTCCGCGTGGAGGTGACGGAGGCGCCCGGGTGTCGGGCGTCGTACGAATGCCCGCTCGGGGGCGCATGACCGTCCCGCAGAAGTCGCGCGGGGCAAAACGACGATAAATGTTGCAGGATTGCAGCGGCGAGGCGCGAACGCGGCGACCTGTGAGTTTTTTGACCCCCTAAAGTGTGAAAGATAAAATCGGGCGGCGACGAAGGCGAGGATTCGATCCCCCCACGTCGCGCGGTTTGAGAGTGCGATGGCGATTCCCTGCCAGGCTTGTGAGAAGAACTCGGCGTGCGTCCACCTGACCGACATCCGTCCGTCCGGAGAGGCCGTCGAGCGCCATCTTTGCGAGTCCTGCGCGATGAAGGAGGGCGTCGCGGTCAAGCCGCACACGATGTCGGCGACGGTCCTGGAGGAATTCATCAAGCAGGGGCTGGGTCTGAAATCCCTGGCGGAGCGGGTCTGTCCGCAATGCGGCGCGTCGTTCAAGGACTTTCACGAGCAGGGGTTGCTCGGCTGCCCTTACGATTACACCGCGTTCGCGGACCTGCTCAAACCGATCATCGAGAAGGCGCAGGAAGGCGCGGCGCGTCACACGGGCAAGACCCCGGGGCCGTCCGACGAAAACGCCCGGCGACAGGCGACGTTGTCGCGCCTGCAGCGGTCGCTGAAGCAGGCGGTCGAGGCGGAGCAGTATGAGACTGCAGCGCGGCTGCGGGACGAGATTCGGACGCTCGAAGAACGATGACGATCGACGATCTGATGCTGCAGCGGGGGGAGTGGCTTCAGGGCACCGGACCGATGTCCGACGTCGTGATCTCCTCGCGCATTCGTCTGGCGCGGAACCTAGCGAACTATCCCTTCCGCAACCGGGCCGGAGAGTCGGACCTTGCCGAGATTCTGCGGACGGTTTCGGAAGCGGCGCTGTCCTGCCGATCGTGCAAGGACGCGACTGCGCTGGATCTCGATCCGGCGGACCCGCTGGACCGCCAGGTGCTCGTCGAACGTCACCTGATCAGCCGGCAGCTCGCGGACGCGCCGGGTCCGCGCGGGGTGGTGGTGACGCGCGGGGAAACGCTGGCGGTGATGATCAACGAGGAGGACCACGTCCGCCTTCAGGCGTTGCGCAGCGGGCTCCAGCTCACGACGCTGTGGGGGGAGATCAACACCCTTGATGACGAGTTAGCCGAGCGGGTCGAATTCGCCTTTGACGGGCGGCTGGGCTACCTGACCGCGTGTCCGACCAACCTGGGCACGGGCATCCGGGTGTCGGTCATGCTGCACCTTCCCGCGCTGAAGCTGACGAACGAGATTGTCCGCGTCGCCCGCGCGGCGGAGGAGCTTCGGCTGGCGATCCGGGGGTTGTACGGCGAGGGGACGGACGCGGTCGGGGATTTTTACCAGATATCGAATCAGACGACGCTCGGAAAGTCCGAAGAGGAGATCATTGAGGAATTCGGCGAAAGCATCATTCCGCGCGTCGTCGAATATGAGCGCGCCGCGCGGCAGGCGTTGATCGAGAAGCGCCCGGTCCAGCTTGACGACCGGATCTGGCGGGCGTTCGGCAACCTCCGCACGGCGCGAATCATCAGCAGTGAGGAGACGCTCCTGCACCTGTCGCACCTGCGGTTGGGCATCGCCACCGGGCGCTTCCCGAAGATGGACGTCAAGGAATTGAACGACCTCATCATGCCGACGCAGCCGGCGCATCTTCAGAAACGGACCGGGCGGACGATGTCCGGAGAGGAGCGCGGGGCGCTTCGTGCGGCGTTTCTGCGAGAGCGGCTGCACCACCTGAACTGATTCGCCGCAACGGACCCCGCCCCTCGGGCAAAGACCGCGATCGCGCGCCATCGGGCAACGCGACCGCGGCATCATCGGGGTGAGGCGGGACCCTCACTCCCCCGTCTCGAAGTTGCGCACGTCGTCCGGCGAGCCGTATATTGCATCGCGCCCGGCCGTAATAAGCAGGTACGTGTCCTTGTTCACGGGGCGCAGAGGCGACTTCGCGGTCTTCTCGGGCAGAGAGCGGAACGCCCGCATGTCCAGAACGTAGCGCGCGAGGGTGTCACGGTTGTGATCGTCATCGATGTCCAGGGCGGTCAGTTCGTGCCCCGGGCGGGCGATGCGGTGCAGCCCGCCGCGCCCGAAGTTCCACCCCGGCTGGTTGTACAACGGTTCGCTGAGGATGCCCGTGAATCCGGCGTTGTCCACGTGATAGTAGATCGGCGGACCGTCGGGGTAATGATTCGTCGGGCTGTAGTACCACTCCATCATGTTCTGGAGTGAGCCGTGCCGGTGCGGAACGTAGTAGAGCACCGGGCGGTCGTGAGCGTCGGCGATGACCGGCAGATGCTTCATCATCGCCCAGTTGGGGAAATGAACCGGGTTGTGCGTACCCGGAAGTTCATCCGTGCGGATCAGGCGCACGCGCGAGGCGTCGAGATAGGACGCTGCACGCGGAAGCAGCGTCCCTTGATCATCCAGAACGGTGTACCAGCGCTCCGGCTGACCGAGAAGGTCCGGCGGAACGTCGGAACGACGCACAAAGCCTTGCAGGTCGGCGCCCATCAACATCGCGGGCAGGTAATGCGCGCCGTAAACCTTCGGATAACCGGGCAGGAAAGGGAAACGGCCGTTGGCGCCCTGCGCCATCGTGAACACCGGCTGGTTGTCCTGGTCGTAGAGGTTGGGGTGCATGAACGACGGGGGATAGCCGCCGGAGCGCGGGAACGTCTTACCGTGCTCGTCTTTGAACGCCTCCAGCGCCGTCTGAATCGCGGACAGCGTCCCCGCGGTCGAAGCGTCCTTCCCCGCCGCCCGGGCGGCGGACATCGACGGTACGAGGATCGCAATCAGTACGCCAAAGATGAGGATAACTGTCAGCAACTCGATCAACGTGAACGCGGAACGTCCCGCAAACCGGGAGGCTCCCCGAAATCTGAAAGACTTGACCGTGGACCTCATTGTCAAACCTCTCATCGTGGCGACCAAGCGAACCCGCGTACCCCCGGACGTCGGTTCAAGATAGACTCCCTGCCGAATGCCGACTGATGCGCCTCACCTGGACCGCCCGCGGATTCTACAACGCTAGTCTTCGTAGATTGAAATGTCCTTCCAACCCTCTTCGATCTCCGGCTTGAAAAAGAGCGGAAGTACCGACGGCGACTCGGCTTGCGTCAACTCATATAAAACCAGATCGCCGACTTCGCCCCTGAAAAGACGCAGCCCCTCCGGCGCGGGCTGAGACCGGTCATACTCCTTGCGATCGACGTAGATGACGACCGGGCGATCGTCCACCCGAGTCAGAAGCACCATCGTCTCCGGACTCAGCGCGTTGCAGTAGGACCAGCCGAGGATGTTCACGCCGCTCGGGACCGCGCCGACCAGAAGCGGCTGCCCGAGTCGCCAGTACACCGACATCGCAAACTTCGGACCCACTTCGCAGACCCAGTCCGGTTCAAACCGGTTAGCCAGAAGACGCTCGCGCACCTCGACAAACGACTCGCGCTGCCTGACGATCGGCGTCACCGCGGGGGGCGAGGACATCAGCGCGAGGTAAACGCCCGCAGTAACGGCGAGCGCCAGCGCCGCGGCTAAGGCCCAGACTGGACGGCGCGGGAAGCGTCTGACCGTGCCGTCAGGCGGGGAAAGCTGCCCCGCCGGGAAGGTCTGCCCGTTGGTCCACAGGGTGGGCATCTCCGCCGGCGGGGCAAACTCGCGCCGCAGCGCCGCGTCGATGCGGCGCTGCAGCTCAATGTCGGCCCGCGCTTCCGGATCGTCCGCGACGATCCGCTCAAAAGCGGTCTGCTCCGCCTCGTTGAGTCGGCCGTCAAGGTACGCATCCATCCGGGTTGAATCGTGTCGTTCACTCATATCCGGTTCGTCATTCAGGCGCCCGGTGCGACAGCCGCTCTCGAAGCTGGCGGCGGCTGCGATGCACGTGGCTCATCGCCGTGCCCTCGGGAATGTCCAGCGCTCTCGAAATCTCCGAATACTCCAGCCCCTCGATCGTCCGCAGCAGCAGGCACGCCCGCGCCGTCTCGCTCAATTCGCGCAGGTGCGTCATCAATTCGTCATCAAACCCCAGCCGGTCTGCGTCCGACGCCGTCCACCGTCGCTCGCGTCCGGAAGGCACACCCGGTCCCGGCGACGCCGATCGCTGAGGGAGCTGATCCAGTTCCGCAACGTTTGCCCCTTCCCGCTGCGCCCGCCGTCCGTGATTGAGCGCCACGAACCGGACGATCTGGCCCATCCACGCCCGGAAGCTCGTTCCGGCCTGGAACTGGTCCGGTTTGCTCAGCGCCACGGTCGCCGCTTCCTGAAGCACGTCCTCGATCCCCGAGCGCGATCCCAACACGCCGCCGGCGATCAGCCACAACGTGCGGTACGCATCGCGGAAGCGCGCAGCAAAATCCTCCCGGTCCCACCCCGCGGCCCGGTCGACGGACTTTCCGCTCGGAACAGGTTCGGTTTTTTTGGCCGGCATCGTCAGCGAACGATCATCGGACCGAATCTGCGACCTCCAGGCTCAAACCAGCGGGTTCTTCACGCGTTCCGGACATTCCGGTCAACCCCTGCAATCCGAACCCCCGGCTCTTATTCAAACCGGGGCCGAATTCCCTATCTTGAGGATGTAGTGGAAAGGGTCGGGTATTGCACGGGGGAGTGCGGTTTGTCGCCGGTTTTTCGTCTGACGACGGTCAACGCCCGGCGGTTCTCGGAGACCTCACCACTCCACCCCGAGCATCGCGCAGGAAAGACCGCTGCCGATGCCCAGAAGGGCGACCCGATCTCCCGCGACCGGAGGGTTCTTCTCCGTGCCCATCGCCATCGTCAGCGGGAGTGAAACGGACCCGACGTTGCCGAGGAACTCCAGCGTGGAGAAGTCGCGCTCGGCGTCCAGTCCGGTAACCTCGTAAAGGCGCTCGCGGTGAGCGACGCCGACCTGGTGAGTGAAGCTGTGATCCACGTCGGCGTTCGACCAGCCGAGGCGCAGCTTGAACGCCTCCCACGTCTGCGCGGCGAGGCGGCATCCCTGCTCAAGCAGCGTCTCCGAATCCGTGCTCATGATCATCCGGGCGCCGGTCGTGAACGCCGCGTCGCCGGTCCCCTGACACAGGTCGCTGTGCTCGGTGGCGGCGCGGGCGACCCCGCCGAGAAGGCGGTGACCCGTGCGCGACACGGACTCGTGCGCCATCACCAGCGCCGCCGCGCCCGACCCGATCGTCAACGACGCGAAGGCGTCCTTGAACTGCCGCTTCGTCAGGTCCGAAGACGTCAGGAGGTGTTCAATCGTGCTTTCGACGAGTTGCCGGCCGCTCTCACCGGCGACGATCAGACCTCGCTCCACCTGCCCCAGTTCGATCATGTTCGCCAGGACAATCATCCCGTCGGCGAACCCGAGACAGGCGTTGGAGATGTCAAAAAGCAGAACGTCGCCGCCGAGACCGAGTTTCTCATGCACAAAGGAGGCGGTGGCCGGCTCGATGCAGTCGCGCGAGACGCCGGTGTGAAAGATCGCTCCGATCTGGTCGGGGGTCACGCCGGAAGCGGCGAGAGCGGCGCGTCCGGCCTCGGCGGCGGCGTCGCTGGGCAGGACGCCTTCATCGAAAAAGCGCCGCTCCCGAACCCCGCTCATCAGTTCGAGGCGCCCGGCGTGGACGCCGAACCGCGCGTACACCGGCGCGAGCCGCTCCTCGATTTCCAGGGAGGTGACCACCCTCGGCGGCAGCACCGTTCCGAACCCCTCAAGACAGACATGTTCATATTGCATGATTGATGAAGTCCGGATCCGCCCTCGCCGGGCCGCGGCAAGTCAGCCCTCACGACGGAAGAACGCGAGGCTGTTCTCCCACGTCCGTCGCGCCAGCGCATCATAAGGCTCGCCGCGCAGTTCCGCCAGAAACCGGGCGACGTGGGCAACGTGGGCGGGTTCATTCGGTTTGACGCCACGCACCGGAACCGGGGACAGGTACGGCGAGTCCGTCTCGATCATGAGCTGATCGGCCGGGTACGATCGGGCGATCGCCTGAAGCGGCGTCGATCCCTTGAACGTGACGATGCCGGTGAAGGAAACCCGCCAGCCGTGCCCGGCGATCGCGGTGGCTTCCTCAGGCGTTCCCGTGAAGCAGTGAAACACGACCCGGCGGCCTTCGAACCCGGCGTCCAGCAGGATCGGGCGCAGGTCATCGAACGCTTCGCGGCAATGAATGATGATCGGCAGACCGAACTCCGACGCGAGATCGAGCTGTCTGCGGAAGACGCGCTGCTGCACGTCACGCGGGGCGAAGTCATAATGATAGTCAAGCCCCATCTCGCCGAAACCGATGACCGCCGGATGCGCCAGCGCCTCGCGCAGGACGGTCCAGTCCGGGTCGGCGATCTTCGCGGCTTCATGCGGGTGAAACCCGGCTGCCGCGAACACCCGATCCGGATAGCGCTCGGCGAGGCGCAGCGCGGCGCGAATCTCCTCCGCATCCGTCCCGATCGTAATGACCCGCTCGACGCCCGCTTCCGCGCAGCGCGTCATCACCTCGTCGATGCGTTCGACAAGACCGGGGTACGTCAGGTGTGCATGCGTGTCGATCAGGCTCATGCGCGGTTCAGTCTTTTCAGCAGCGGCGCCGCGTTGCAGGCGCGGCAGGCTTTTGTAGCGGGCGGCGCCGCCGCGTCAACGCAGCACGGCGCCCGGTTTATTGCGGGCACGACGGCACGAGCGCCAGCCGCAGCGCGGCGACATACGTCTCGTGCTCGGCATCCGCGTACACGTCGTCGCGCCCGTCGCCGGGATCGAGCGGGCGCCCTTCAAACCGGTCACCGGGGATGCGCGGGCAGACGTGAACGTGAAGGTGCGGGACGAGGTTGCCCAGGCTGGCGAGATTGATCTTGACGGCGCGGCGCAGAGGTCTGACCGCCGCGCTGACCCGCAGGAGGTCGGCGGTGAACGCCGAGGCCTCGGCGGAGGTCAGGTCGTGAAACTCGACGACATGCCGGCGGGACACGAGGCAGACGTATCCGGGCAGACACGCACGGCGCGGAACGACGACGTGTGTCGCGGGCAGGGACAAGATCGTGTCCGGTGGCGCACCCGGAACGCACAGCGGGCATGTCTGACCCCGGCAGAGGGCTTCCCACGCGGCTGAGTCATTCCACGGCCACATCCGGGCGGAATCTAAAACGTACCGCACCCCCGCGTCAAAGACGACGCCGGGCTTGCACGGCGTTCAAGGCCGGGTCCGGCGCGCCGGATCCGCCCGTCACACCGGATCCACCGCGGCGCGCGGCAGCTTTCTGGGCGGATTACGTCTGATTTGATGGAAGGTGGGATCCGAAAGCGCTCCGGCGCAAAAAGGGTTCGAGTCGCCGGGACAGGGTGCGACTGAATCCGGACGGTCGGGCGCTCGCTTCAGGAAGACTCGATCAAATCGATCAGGAAAGGAAGAGGATATGCAAGGGATGCGTTTTGTTGCGGGATACCGGCTGCTGATCGTCGTTTTCGGGTTGCTGGCGCTGGCGACGGCGTCGGCGCAGCCGCTTCGGCGCACGTGGCTGGCGCAGTACGTGAATCCGCTCAACAGCGGGGATGTGGGCAGCCAGGGAGTGCTGGACAGCGAAGGCAACATCATCGTTGCGGGCTGGACGGAACTGACGACGTCGGATTACGACGTGCAGGTGGTGAAGTTCAGCCCCGCGGGCAAGGTTCTCTGGGTGAGTGGATACACAGGTCCCGGTGGAGGTTACGATCAGGGCTTCTACATCAAGATTGACGCTCAGGACAACATCATCGTGCTCGGACCCTCGATCGGTGAGGGAACGAGCTACGACATTCTGACCTTGAAATTCGCCCCGGACGGCGAGTTGGTCTGGGCGAACCGCTACGACGGACCGGTGAGCGGCGAGGACGGCTCGTTCGGTCCGCTGCTGGACGTTGATGCGGACGGCAACATTTACGTGGCGGGGTATTCCGAGGGAACCAGCGGTTTTGATGAGACGGTTGTCATCAAATACGCGCCGGACGGGACGCAGACGTGGGTCCGTCGTCACGCGGGTTCGTTCCCCGGCAATCCGACATCGCGCGCGTATGTCCTTGAGGTTTCGGACGCAGGATCGGTTTACGTCGGCGGCGACGGTATCGGGCCCAGCGGCACGATCGACTTCATGTCGTTGAAATACGATCTCGACGGCAATCTGGCCTGGGAGCGCTACTACAACGGCGCGGCCGGCGGCGGCGACGGTCCTTACGGCATCACGACGGACAGCGCCGACAACGTCTATCTCGTGGGGATCGAGGATACGGCGGCGGGTTTCGACTACGTGACGCTCAAATACACCGCCAACGGCGATTTTCAGTGGAACGCCACCTACGGCGGATACGGGTTCCACTACGGGTGGGACGTCGAGGTGGACGCGGCGCATAACGTGTACGTCACCGGCGCGTCGATGACCGGCGGCGGCGAGTACGACATGGCGACGATCAAATACAACTCCGCCGGCGCCGCGCAGTGGGTCCAGCGCTTCCGCACGGAGTGGTTCGGCGAGGACTGGGGCTTCGATCTTGAATTGAACGAGAACGCGGACGTGTACGTCACGGGATACGGCTGGAACGGATACACCCACGGCGACGACGCCATCACGATCAAATACAACACGAACGGCGCGCTGCTCTGGAGCGATCTTTTCAACGGCGAAGGCAGCGGGCAGGACTACGCCTTCTCGATCGTGCTCGGTCCGGCGGACACGTTCTTCGTGACCGGCACGACGCTCGGCGGATCGGGAAAAACCGAGTACTTTGTCCAGCGGTACAGCGAAGCCGCATGCCTCGGGACGGAAGCGATCACCGCCGCGAACTGCAAGGCCCGCGATGGCGGAGGGCTGCTCGTTGTGAAGGTCGGCGGCGGGGCGCCGTTCGACGCTTTCACGGTCGAGTTGTCCAGCGGCGAGTCAAAATCCGGCGTGCTCAAGGCTAACGGCAAGGGCAAGGCGAAGTTCAAGAATCTGGCGTCCGGATCGGGCGTCGCCGTGGCGACGTTCGGGTGCGGCGCCGAATCCACGTTTGAGTATTCCTGTCCGTAATCGTATGCGGTGCGGATCGAGATTTCCGCACGGATGTCGGAGAGGTACGCAGTTGCAGGCCCGCGGCGTCGGTCACCGGCGTCGCGGGCCTCGGTCTGCGCGGAGCTTCGGGGGCGGCGGGATCCCGAGTTCGCGCGGGCTGAAGCCGCGCAGCTCGGGTATGCCCGCCGTCAGGCTCGGTCTACACTGGACCTGGTGCAGAGGTGGAAATCCGCGGTTGAGAGGATCCTGTTCCGGCGCCCCGGGCGCGCGGCGATCGTCGTCGCGGCGCTGACCGCAACCGGCGTCGTACTGACGTTGAAACCGGGTCTGCGCCGTGACTACCGCCTCGAGGCCTTCATCGCCTCGCAGGACGAGCATTACCTCACGTTTCGCTCAACCCTGGAGGAATTCACGAGCAACGAACTCGCGCTCGTCGCGGTGCGGACGGACGACGCGCTGTCGCCGAAGTCGCTGGCGATCGTCGCGGATCTTGTCGAGCGTCTCGAGAACGTGCCTTCGGTTCAGCAGGTGGGCGCGTGGACGCAGATTCCCGGGTGGCTGCGCCGTCTCGCGGCTGAGCGACTCCTCCGACATCCGCTGGTGGAGGGAAACCTGCTGAGCCGGGATCGTCGGACGGCGACGATCGTGCTTCAGATGTCCGGAGAGGGCGGGAGCGGCGCGGCGTCCGACCCGGTGCGCAACGGCGAGCACCGGCGCGAGGTTGTCGGCCGACTCAAGTCGATCGTGGAGGATGCGCGACGGGACCACCCGGAGGCCGAGTTCATCCTCGCCGGCCCTTATGTGACGCTGATCGACATGTACGCAGCGGTGGACCGCGACCTGGTGCGGTTCTCGGCGGCGGCGTTCGCCCTGCTGGGAGCAACGCTGGTGCTGATTCTGCGGGGATTTCTGCCGCTGGCGGTGACGGTGGGGGCGGGGCTGGCGGCGCTGGCGTGTACGCTGGGTCTTGCGGCGGCGCTGGGTCTGAACACGTCGCTCGTGGTGCAGATGCTCGTGATTCTGATCGTCGTGTTGACGGTCGGAAACGGTGTGCAACTCGCGGTGGATTACGAGGCGTGCCTGTCGGAGGCGGAGCGCGCCGGGAGCGGCGTCGAGGAGCGGTCGACGGCGGCGCTGCGGCGCATGCTGCGGCGCATGACGATGCCCTGCGCCGCGGCGATGATCACGACGATGGCGGGGTTCGGCTCCGTCTGCGTCTCGCGGTTGACGCCGGTGCGGACCTTCGGGGCGTTGATGGCGCTGGGGATGGGCCTGGGGCTGGTGTTCAGCCTGGTGTTGGCGGGTCTGCTGGAGCGGCGGAAAGTCGAGCGACCGGATTCGTCGCTGGATGGCTGGGTGCGGCGGTTGTTGATTGCGGCGGCCGACTGCTCGATCGCGCATCCGCGCGGTCTGATCCTTTTCTTCGTCGTCACCGTCGTCATCTTCGGAGCGGGGATCGCTCGCTTGCGATTCGAGAGCGATTTTGTGCGGAACTTCCGCCCGGACAGCGAGGTGCGCCGCAGCTACGAGTTCATCGAGCGGAATCTGACGCCGCTGGGCGCGGTGGACGTCGTTATCCGGCGCGACGACGGCGGTTGCATGATGACCGTCGACGCCCTGCGCCGCGCCCGGGCGTTCGCCGAGGACGCCGTCGCGGTGCACCCGAACGTGATCCGCAAGGCGATGACCCCGGCGGACCTGCTGGACGTCGTACCCGGCGCCCCACCCGCGCTGGACGCCGGGCTGACGTTTCGCGCCGCCGGGGCGTCCCTGCTGCTCGGTCCGGACGCGCTGCGCAACTTCTTCAACGCGGACCGGACGGCGATGCGCATCAACCTCCGCGCGATCGAAGGCGTCAGT
Organism: Phycisphaerae bacterium; assembly: GCA_013360585.1. Classification (GTDB taxonomy): domain Bacteria; phylum Planctomycetota; class Phycisphaerae; order UBA1845; family UBA1845; genus JABWBH01. The sequence goes on from JABWBH010000052.1 coordinate 14,676, forward strand.
GTCGGCGAGAAGCTGCGCGTCATTGACGATCTTCAGAAGCGGGCGAACGCCGCGTTCGGCGAGGGGCACAGCGTCGTCGTCACCGGTCTTTATCCCTTCTACGCGACGCTGGTCGCCGAACTGGTGCGCGACCAGTACGCGTCGTTCGCCCTGGCGGGCGCGGCGATCCTCGCGGTGCTGACGATGTGGCTGCGGTCCTTGCGCCTCGCGCTGATCTGCCTGATACCCAACGCGGTTCCGGTGCTCCTCTGCGTGGGCACGATGGGTTGGACCGGCGTGCCGGTCAACATGACGACGGTGATGATGCTGTCGGTGGTGTTCGGCATCTCGGTGGACAGCACGGTCCACTATGTCTGGCGGTTCCGGGAGCTGGCGGCCGAGTCGGGCGATCGCGAGGAGGCGATCCGCCGTACCAGCGGAAGCGTCGGGCGCGCCTGCCTTTTCACGGGGATCGTCGTGATCGGCGGATTCTCGATCCTGACGCTTTCGAGCTTCCTGCCCACGGCGCACTTCGGGGGGCTGATCGGTTACACGATGATGTGGGCGTTGATCGCGGACCTGACGCTGCTGCCTCTGCTGCTGATGCGGGCGGAACGCGCCGTCCCTCCCGGATGAGGCCTCGAAGCGGCTTCAGATCTCCGACGGTGATGAAACGAACACCGGCGACGGCGCGCCTTGAATCGCGCGCCGTCGCCGGCGTGTCATGCGGTGCGGGGGGGGTCAGCCGTCGCAGGTCACGGTGATGCTGCGATCCGGGCAGTCGGCGATGAACACCTCATGTTCGCCGGCGCGGCGCGGCTTGAAGCTCGTCGAGCCTTTGCCGTCCTCGCCGATCTCGATCGCGTGCCACTCTCCCTCGCTGTCGATCGTCACCAGCGTGCCAGGGTCGAGGCGCTTCGCGACGACCTTCGCCTTGATCTTGCGGCCGGTGCAGTTCGCCTTGAACTTCTTCACGTCCTCGCAGGGCACGTAGGGGTCATGCCCGCGCGCGATCCACTCCATGTGGAAGTGAAACGGCTCCAGGTAGCCGAAGGGCGCCGGCAGGCCGTCCGGAACGTCCTGACCCGTCTCCTCGTAGTGTTTGAACACGCGGTAAGGGAACGAGAAAATGATCGAAATCTCGTTGGTCCCGTCGCCGATCACCGTCACGTCGCCGATCGAGGTCGCCTCCCCGAGGTTGTAATTCGGCACGGGAAAATCCGAAAACGTGTTCGGGAAAAACAACCCGAAGTCGCGCCAGAGGTCCGTGCTCAGTCCGTAATTGTGCAGGTTGATGTAGAAGTTGCTGAGCCGGTCCACCTGGTCGGCGTCCCAGAACTTGTGCAGGAGGATCGTCGGACGGACCACCGTCACCGGGTGCTCGAAATGAATGCCGGTGATCTCGATCGTGATCCTCGTGTCCTCGCTCTCGATCATGTGAAAGTAATCGTGCGAGTGATCGTGATGATCCTTGAAGAACGCATGCGCGATGAGCGACTCGTTCTCCTGGATCGCGCCGCGAACGTCGGTGCGGATGCCGAAGGAGTTCACCGAGAAGAAACAGTTGATGTGGTGATCGCCGTCCAGCGGCACGGCGTCGTCATGATCCCGCCCGCTGAAGTCCCGCACGTCGGTGAGAACTTCCTCGTGTCCGTGCATCGTCATCCACCGCATCGTGATGTTCGCCGTGCCGATCGGCTCCGGCGGGTGCGCCATCGCCGTCACCTGCATGAAACCCGCCACCGCCAACCCTGCCGCCCCGATGTCCCGTCGTTTCATCTGTCCTTTCCTCCTAGGCCGGACCGCCCATCGCGGACGGCGCTGATCCGGTTGCGCCCCTACCGTCCGCACGACCAAGCCGTGTGTGTTGCCCCCTCGACATTATACCTTGACGTCTCCGCTGAAGCCGCGCGAATCCGCACTACCCGCCGTACCGATTCTGAAACCGCGACCAGTCCTCCAGATCCACGTCGGCGTCGCCGTTCAGGTCCGCCGGTTCACATTCCGGCTCGATGGGTCCGCCCACCGGCCCCGTCATGCAGCCGGTGTCGAGGGCATGATCATACAGCCCGACCCCGCCATCTCCGTCGAAGTCGCCGTTATTGAACCACGCGACCTCGACCTCAGCCGCCGCCATCTCCACCGGAGGAGACTTGCCGGTCTGGCGCCACTGATCATAAAGCACCTGTCCGGCGGAGTTCGTGCGGTTCTCGTCGCGGAGAAAAAGGATGTAATCCTTGCTGGCGGTCTGATAATACACACGCACCGTCGCCGATGTGGTGCCGACAGGCAACCGGTAAGCCGTGTCATCCCAATACTGGCCGTCGGAGTATCCCTTCGCCACCGGACCGGCCTGAATGTACTTGAACACGTCGTTGTTGAACCCGCGCGGGGGAATTCGGTTGTCCTTGTACACGACGTTGTTGAGGGCGAAATGAAACCCCTCCCCGACCGGAAGCCCGGTCAGATCGGCAACCGCCTGATCCAGCCCCAGCTTCGCTTCGTAAACCTTGGTGTCGCCGGTCGAGAGGTTGGCCCGGTCCCAGTCATACCCTCCGAACTCGGCGAGAATGTCGCCGTCTGCGTCGCGGCATTCGACCTGGATCCACATTCGCCGACCTTCCGGATATCCGGAGGGGAGCTTGTGTCCCGTCTCGTTAATGATCCGCACGCGAAGGAGATCGCCGTCCTGAGCGGCCTCGAGGGTCAGTGAGCGGCGGAGCATGTCCCTGGCGCGCTCCATCCCGGCGATCAGGGCGTCGGCGTTTACTTCGTTGGGGTAAAGGTTGATGATCATCTCCCCGACCCACGCATTGCCGCCGACCAGTTCATGCGACGCCAGGTCGGAGTACACAGGCGGATCGCCGAAGTCGCACGCCGCCCCGTCCACCGCGGGCATGTGACAATCCTGGCAGGTGCTGATCACCCGGCGGTTGCCGCCGAAGCGACCGCCCATGTCGATGCCTCCGCGGGCGAAGTCGCTGGCCAGCCACTCACTGAAGGTGCGCTCCAGCGGAAACTGATCGTAGGCAAGGTCCGTCGGATGTTCCGTGTCAAGTTCGTTCAGGACGTAAGTATCATCCGGTTGGCGCGTGTAAGCGGGGTTGCTGACGTCGTGGCATGTCCCGCAAAGCTGAGCCTCTTTGTGAAACGGCGAGTGCAGGAAGGAGTGCGGCGGCTCCGTGGCACGCGGACCGCGGCGCCGGTCGCGCGGGTCCATCACGTACTTCCCCCCCGAAAAATCCGCGGGAATGTTGAGAAGGTTGTTCAGGACGGTCACGTCCTCAACCGGGTTGACGCCCTTCTCGTACACCGGGTCCACCATCCGGTGGCAGAGATTGCAGTTGACGCTGTCGCGGTCGCTGGCGTTGATCGCCGAACCGTCGGTCGGGTTGGATCGCCCCGAGAGCCACGCTCGCGGCGTGTGACAGCGAATGCAGATGTCGCCGACGAACTGCGCATCCTGCTCCGCGATGGCGAGACAGGCGTAGAAGAGCGGATCCCGCGCGGCGTGCGCCATCATGCTGCCCTCCCACGGCTGCATGATCCGCACGTTCTCCTCGACCGACCCGTGACACGTTCCGCAGTTCTGACTGTGCAGGAACTGGTCGTACCCGCCGTCAGGCTGGCTGCCGCCCTGGAAGAAATCGCGCAGCGTCGTCTTGATCGGAATCTCCGCACGGGCGTCGGCGGCAAGTATCGCCACGCACACCCACGCGGCCGCGTGCATCGCTCGCATCAAACCTATCCCCCTCCTATCCGATTGCACTCCTGCGCGCCCGTGAACCCGGCGAACGAGTCGCGGTAATCGTCCAGGTCCACGTCGTCGTCGAGGTCGAGGTCGAACTTCTCGCATCCCTCATCGTATTCCCCTTCAAACCCCGAGTCGGTGAAGCAACGCTGAAACCGCGAGAAATCAAACAAATCCACGTCGTTATCGGCGTCGAAGTCGCCGACGAGCTCCGGCAGCACGTCCTCGAACTGGTAGATCAGCCTCGGCGGCGTGACCCGCGCGAGGCTGCCGTCCGGACAGATCATCAGTTCGCCCCCGGGATGGTCGAACCCGTCGGGCTGGCACGTCCGCAATTCAACGCCCGCCAGTTCCGTCCCGTCGGTCCCGCCGGGGTTGAAACGCTGGAAGTAAGTGATCTCGATCTTGTAAAGACCGGGCGACGGGTAGATCGCATCCTCGAAGAAAAAACTGTCCGGCGGGATCGGCACGACGATCCGGAAGATCGTCGTCGTGTCGATGCGCACGCGCCCGCCGTCAAAGGCGATCAGGCCGTAGTCCTTGCGGATCGGCGGCGAAAACGGATCTTTCGCGTCTTCGAGGATGACGTCGAAGTAGCCCGTCGCGCGGATCAGGAAGTGTCGCATCGGCAGGTTCAACGCCTCGGGATCGGAGAGATCGCTGATGTAGGCGTTGAGCAGATCCCCCATCCTCGCCAGCGCATCATCAGGGACGTTGGCCGCGTCCCCCGCCGGCCAGTCCAGGTAATCCGCATGAAACGTGAACGTCGGGTCGCGGCCGACGATGTAGTTCTCTGCGGTCAGCAGATGCGCCGCCGAGCCCTCGGGAATGTCCCAGAAACACTCGACCCGCCAACCTCCCCCCGGTTCGCAGGGCGCGTTTCCCGCCCGCTGCCACGGAAAGATGAAGATATGTGCCGCGACCGGAGCGCCGATCAGGGCGCCCGCCAGCAATGCCGCCCACCCCCCACGCCGCAACCCTCCCGCCATGCGTAACACGGTCATCTCCTCCTGCCGGAGTCCGGCGCGACCCCGCCGATGCGGTCGGCGCGCACCCCCCTCTTGTCCTCCGGCCTGATGATCGGTCCCGGCGCGACCGGCGGTCGCACGCCGCACGCGAAACACGCGGCGTCGCGCCGAAGCGCTGGACGCATCCCCTATGTTCATCAGCTTATCCCGTGCCAGGCGGCAAAGCAAGGAATCCGGTCTCCAACCGCGGCGGCGCCGGTCCGGTAGAACCGGCTTTCCGCTGGAAAAAGGGGTGACTGAAGTCTCGGCGACCGAAGACGCAGACATCGAAAGCGATCCTTCTTTCGGCATCCGTGACTTCCGCGTGGGCTTACAGGGGCGCAATCAAGCGCGTGACGAAGATTGAAGATCACGCGACAATTCCGGTGCAGGATTCCACGCAAACAACCTCTGCGGCGGCGGTGGAGGTTCCTGCGTGGGGAATGCGGACGGATCGGAGAGGCATGACGTCACCCGTATCACATCCGGAATCGGATTTCCTCCAGGCCGTCGTGTTCGATCTGGATGACACGCTCTACCCGGAGCGGGAATTCACGCGGAGCGGGTTTCGCGCGGTGTCGGAGGCGTTCGCCGACGTGCTCGGAAACGCGCCGGCGGCCTGCGCCCGAATGAACGCGCTTTTCGACTCGCCGCACCGCAGCCGGGTGTTCAACGAGTTGCTGCGCGAGCGCGGCGTCACCGACCCGGCACGCCTCGTCCCTGCGATGATCGAGTGTTACCGCAGCCACGTTCCGTCGATTGCCTTGTATCCTGACGCGGACCACGCCCTGACCCGCTTGAAAGAGCGCTTCTCGCTCGGACTCGTCAGCGACGGCCCGCGGTCGGCGCAGCGCGGAAAGATCGCGGCGCTGGGGCTTCAGGATCGGCTCGACGCGATCATTCTGACGGGGGAACTGGGAGACGGGTTCGGCAAACCGCACCCGCGTGCGTTCGAGGAGATCGCGCGGCGGCTCGGCGTCGAGCCGCACCGTTGCGCCTACGTCGCGGACAACCCCGCAAAAGACTTTGTCGCGCCCAACCGGCTCGGCTGGCGCAGCATCCGCGTTCGCCGCTCCGACGGCGTTTACGCCAACGCCGCCGCCCCCCCCGACGGGGAGCCGAGTGTCACAATTGTGACGCTCGACGACCTTGATCCGCTGCTGCGCAGGACAACGTAACCGTGACGCCGTCGTCGATGATCCGCGAGCGCGCGGGACTGAAGATTCATGCTGGCGTAAGACCTTGTCCGCGATCAGGCTTCGTTTTGACGGCGTGCGGCGGCAGGTTTATAAACGCCCCTCGCCGCGCCCGTAGCTCAGGTGGATAGAGCGCCGGTTTCCTAAACCGAAGGTCGCAGGTTCGAATCCCGCCGGGCGCAGTTCCGACTCTGCCGCGCCCGCACTCGATTCCGAGGTCGCGCTTCCCCGGCGTCGAATTCGCAACTCCACGCGATCCACGCGCAACGGCAGGTCATTCCGGCGTTTGCGCTATTCGGGACCGCGATGCCGGCCGTTATCATCACCCATGTCTGCAAGACCGGTGGCCGTCTGGCGCAAGCCGGATTTTTCTCGCTTTGGGAAGGAACCCTTGTTCCACGCTTGGCGCCCTGCTACAATGCCTCCCGGAGGCCGAGAGTCCCGTGCTGAGAGCGGCCCGACAGCATCCCGACCGATTGATTCCGCCGTGGGGTAGTCTGCGCGCACCGCACCGCACCGCACCGCACCGCACCGCACCGCACCGCTTAGCGTAGCGTAGCGCTAAGCGCGGCCTTGCGTCAGCGCCGGCGCCCGTGCCCGAAGCGATTCTTTGACGGATCGGCTCCGCTCCGTATCGCGCCTCCG
>JABWBH010000078.1 GCA_013360585.1 Phycisphaerae bacterium
GCCGACGCCGCGCGGGTGTTCTTACCCTGCAAAATACGGCATTTCGAGTGTTTTATTGCAAAAATGGCCTTGATTTCACGCTTGATCAGGGCCTAGGTGGGTAAGGCTATCAGACGTCACGACGGTCACAAACACATCCCGCTTGACAAGGAAATTGTCTGCAGTTTGTAGATCGTAGGATCCTCCGATTGCATCCTCGCCTCCGCAGTAGTTTCCTATCCCGCTTGAGTAAAGGGCTCGATCGGTAATACACAGAGAATCGTAGATGATTTCTGTTGATGATGGCGAACTCAATCCAGCACAGAGTGCAGCAGTCCAGGTTAGTGCCAGTAGCATGACGTTACTCCTATCTGAATCTCCAGTTCGTTGGTTTAACCGGCTGTGTTGACCGACTCTTGACCGCTTCGACAGCACCGCAAATCACGATCATGGACTCGATGCGAAGGGATGCCGTGAGGCAATCGTGAATTGCTGTGCATCCTCATATGGCGAATCGCTGGTAGGAGCGTGGGTAACTCTTATTCGGAAGCTGTACTGAGGCTGGCCCTGTGGGTTCTGGTCCTTCCATACCCGACGCACGGTGTCCTCGGGTTTGCCGTCATCCCCATTATCAGGTTGATCTACAACGAGTACCTCCCACTCGCCCTCCGGCAGCTTGCCATCCAGACTCAAGGTAAGACTGGCCGGCGACGGGTTCCCGTGGGCGTCCCAATGAGGATCGTTTTCACTGGTCATCTTGCGCTGCCATACAAGCGTGAGAACAGCCCGCTCTCCAGGAGGAATCACGGACAGAAGCGACGAATACTCCTGTTGCGGCGAAGTCACGATTCCATCCACCGTTCGGTATCGCCAGAGAACGGTGTGATAGGCGTCCAACTGCCCCCACCCGCTTCCCTGCTGCCAGGATTCCTGTGCCTGGAACGGATACGTGGAGTTCACCAGCAAGGCGTGCGCCTGCCGCGGCGTCACGCTGGGGCGTGCCTCTCGCAAGAGGGCAAGGACACCAGCCGCGTGCGGAGTGGCCGCACTTGTGCCGCCGAATCCGATGAATAATGGTGCCGGCCAAGTCCAGCAGAAACGGGTCGTTTCGATTTCAGACCCAGGAGCACAGAAATCAGGTTTGCGCCGTAAGTCATGTGTAGGTCCCCGACAGGAGTCTGTTGCAATAGTGTCGTCTGATCGCGTTACTGTACCGTGATCGTGGTAGTTTGCGATCGAGATCACATTGTAAGCGCCGCTCGGCGGCTGGAGTAATGGATTCTCTGCGGAGTTGCCGGCTGCTTGGGCGATTAGCGCTCCCCCCGCATAAATCACCCAATCCATGTTCCTTGACGTGATGTGATCGGCGTCAGTGGCGGCATAGTTGTTGTTGTATGTCTGCGAAGTCATGCTGCAACTTACGACATCCGCATTGGGGCCCACCGATCCCGGAAGAGTGGCTGCCCAACTCAACCCTTCCACAATGAGCGACCACGTGGGAGGATAATAATTTTGCAGCGGACACGGTGTACATGCCCGGTTGCAGAGACAGGAACCCTGGTTTGGAACTTGGTGGATCATCTTCGCCACGATCGGGGTTGCGCCATGGGCGATGCCCAGCAACGCGTCGCATGGGTCGGAACAGAGCCCGTTGCACAGAGGCGGACAGTCACCTTCCGTGCAGCACGGATCCGGCTGCGTGAAGATGATCCCGGCAACGTTTGTGCCGTGGCCTTGCTGGCTTCCACACTCGCACCAATCCGTCGCGTCCCGTCCATCGCGGCACGCGAAGTTCTTCTGATTCGCCGTCGTGGGAACCGGCAGGCGCGGGTGATCCGGTGCCAGACCCGTATCCACCCCCGCGACTTTCACGCCCGCGCCGGTGTAGGGGATGCCGCCGACTTCGCCGTTGTGCACACGGTCAGCCTCAATGCTCAGACGGCTGATGTCCAGTTGCGGCTCGGCCGGCGGGTCAAGCCAGATTTCCTTCAGGCCCGCGACGGCGCAGAGTTTTTCCACTTCCTCGCGCGTCGCGGATGCGGGGAGCAACTGACTGGCTTCGTGCAGTTGTCGGACTCGATCCCCGAGGATGGCGCGTGCTTCATCGAGAACCGGCGGCACGTCCTGTGCGACGATGGCCGCGTAGTCCCAGTAGTGCGACTCGTAAGCGGCCTCCTGCTGGTCCACGAGCGCACGGTCGAACTCTTTCGCCTCGCGCTCGGCCGCTTCCAACTCGGTTTCCGAAACGTCCTCGCCTTTCTCGCATCGCTGTTGCAAGTCCTCCCATGCCAGCCACCGCGTCGTGCATTCGTTGTATTCCTCCGGCGTCGGCAACATGGACTCCAGATCAAAGGGCGCGCGCGACAGCCGCGCCACCAGGATGACCGCATGTTGCGCGTCGGGCTGTTCGTCCATCGCGCGGATGAGATCGGGGTTGATATAAGGTCCATCGTTGCCGCCGCCAATGACGGGCGTGCATGAAGCGGCAGCGCGGGGCGCGAGCGGGATGAACATCAGGGCGAGCATGGCTGTCACTGCCGCGGCGAGTACGCGCGAGAGGTCACGTCTGGCGCGGGCGAACTCGCGCCTTCGCGCGGGATGAATCCCGCGGCTCGCTTGGACAGCGCGCGTAGGTACACACAGAGAGAGAGAGAGAGAGAGAGAGAAAGAGAGAGAAAGAGAGAACCCGTCCCTGTTACGCCGGGGCATCCCCGGACTGCTTCCATCCTCATTCGGACCTCCTTTCGGCTTTGGCAAGCCTCCACCGGCCCGGAATGAGTTGCATTCTACCTCGAAATGGGCCGTCGAGTCAACGGAGTTTCGCGGCGTCCGGAAGTCCAGGAAGTCCGGCACGGTCCGGGGCGGCGCCGAGGGTCGGCGACGGCAGCGGGTGTGGCCATGCTTTGGGGTACGGAATCGGTGCGTGCCGCGGTCTTGCGCGGACCGCGAGCCTCCCGACGCGCCAGGAAGGCGGTTTGCCAAAATCCGTGGCCATACCCACGGCATGTACCGCGCGGCGGATTCCTTCTTCGCCGCGCCGCCGCGTGCTGCGCTTCGGCGGTTCGCTTGCGCGGCCTGTTTCTCGTGGCTGCGGCGTCGCGTACGTCGCGTGGCGAGAGTGCTTCGCTCAGGCTCATTATTAAACCAGTCGAAACGTCGATCACCTTCGCCTTGAACGAACGAGGCGTCCGACCCAAGTTGGTCAAGGATCGCGGCAGGGCGCTGGCCACCCGGAAGGTGGACCACGCCGGTCCGCATCAGGTGAACCTGCTGGAATGCCCGGGCGCCGCCTCCGTCATCGACTGCACCGCAACCCCGAGATCCTGACCCCAGAGGGCCCCCCGGGCGCCGAAGCCGCCCTGGAGAAGGCACGCCCTCTGCCCGCGCGAGATCCGCGAACGCACGGCCTCATGATTCGCGGAGCAGAAAGAACCGGGCTAAATCGTCATTCTCGGTTCCGCGGCGCGCTGCGAAACGAGCGTTCGCGCGGGCTGAAGCCCGCGGCTCGGAGGGCGCTCCACATTCGTGAATCTTGTTCGTGCAAGACGAACCTGCAAGGGGGGTGGCAGCCCGCCCAGAGGGGATGGCCCACGGCGCCCACAAAAATATTCGGGGCAATTGAGGCGTCTTCCGAACTCCCGGGCACAAAGGCACGCAGCGTCGCAACCTCAATGAAATCAAAATTCTAGGAACGGGAGTTCGAGGGGGACTCAGGTCGACGGGTGCCGAGGATTTCTTTCTGCGTTCTAAAGTGAACCGTGCATCGCGGTTCGGCATGAACTCAGGAGTGCGTCGTGAAAGTGGGCTTGCCTGTCCGATATCTACGTTTGTAGTATCATAGGGACGGATGTAGAGACTCGCAGTGAAGGATCGTCAGGACATTCCGGGGTTGGGGCCTCTGGAGCACGTGTTGATGAGCGTGCTCTGGGAGATTGAACCGGCGACTGCTCGGGACGTTCTGGACCGGTACAACGCCGTTGCCGAGCGTCCGATCGCGTACACGACCGCGATGACCCTTCTGACCCGGATGGTGGAGAAAGGGGCGCTGCGGGTGGACCGGTCGCGTCAACCCTTTGTGTTTTCGGCCGCCGTATCGCGCGACCGGATGTTGAGCCAGCGCGTCCGCGACTTCGTGGATCAGTTTTTCGCGGGGTCGGCGGCGGACCTGGCGGTGCGGCTGGTGGAGCAGCAAACGCTGACCGATGACGAGGTCCGCCGGCTGGAGGCGTTAATCGAAAAGCACCGGACGCGATCGACGCACGGACCGTCGTCGTCTGATGCGGAGAGGAAAGGAGGCGTCTGATGACCTTTTCCTCCGTGTTCAACGAGTTTCTGTGGAACGCCGCGCGGGCGCTTTGCTACGGAACGGTTCTCGCCGGGGCGACGTGGTTGCTGTGCGGGACGGTGTTGCGGCGATGGCGCAGTTCGTGGCTTGCGGCGTTGTGGGTGGTGGTGTTGCTGCGGTTCGCGGTGCCTCCGGTTTTTCCCGGTTCCGCGACGCTGGCCGGTCTGCTGAGACGTCCGGTGGAATCGGCGACGGCTGCCCTGACGGACGAAGACGTCGCCGCCTCGTCTGACGTCATCGTGCTTCATTCCGGCGACTCGATTCCGGGGAAGGGCGTCGGCGGTGCGGCAGGTGTTGGTGAACGAGCGGTCGCGCCGGCGCCGGGCGTGAAGGATCAGCGGGTCTGGTGGGCCGTTGCGGTTCTCATGTACGCCGCGGGAGTCCTGTATTCCGTGTTGCGATGGCAGCGGCGGCGGCAACGGCTTGTCGGATGGTTGCGGGAGCAGCCGGTGGCGGAGGCGCCGCTGGGGCGCCGGGTGGAGTCACTGGCGCAGCGGATCGGTCTGCGCAGATTGCCGGAGGTTCGTGTGACGGAGGAACCGGTAAGCCCGTTTGTGACGGGTCTGGTCCGGCCGGTGGTGGTGCTTCCGCGAGAGGCGCTGCGTCATGCCGCACCGGCGGCAGCGGATGCAATGATCCTGCATGAACTGGCTCACCTGCGGCGCGGGGATGTTCTGATCCGCGCTCTGGAGAACCTGCTTCGGACGGTTTTTTTCTTCTGGCCGCCGTTGTGGTGGGTTTGCCGGCAGATCGAGCGACATGGCGAGATGGCATGTGATCAGTTGGCGCTGCGGGCGTCGGGCGTGTGCGCGGCGGATTACGCGGCATGCCTGTTGAACGTGGTTCGGGGGCAATCCGAGCGCCGGCCGGTGGTCGCGTCGGCGGTGGCGTTCGCCCGCGACGGGCGAGTTCTTGAGGAGCGATTCAAAATGATTCTGCATGAGAAAACGATGTTGAAGCGGACGACGTGGTTGATGGCGCCGGTGGTGGCGGCGTGGGCGGTGTTCGCACTGGGGGGCGGGGCGGTTCGCGCTCAGGAGAAAAAGGAGGGCGCTCCCGCGGACGACGCCCCGCCGCAACGTCCGGCGGCGCGGGCGCCGATGGACCTGGATCAGCCGGTTCCGGCGGAGCGGGCGAAGGCGTTGCTGGAGCAGTACGGAGAAGAAGGCATTGACGCCAACGCCGACGGGGCGCTGACGCGGCGCGAGGTGTTTGAGTTCTACCGGAAGAAGGGTCTGCCGCTGCCGGGGCGTCCCGGGGAAGGCGGACCGGGCGGCGGGCCGGGACGCTTCGGACCGGGGCGTCCGGGGCCGGACGGCCCGTTTCAGATGCTGGAGGCGTTCGAGCGCCTGCTGCGGCTCGAATCCGGCAAGGTCGCTGCGGAGCGCATTCTGCACGCCTTCCCGCGGGCGGACCGCGACCAGAACGGCCAGCTCAGCGAGGAGGAGATGAAGGCGGCGCTCGACCGGCTCCGTCAGCAGGCGCTGGAGCGCTTGTTGGAGATTCAGCCGCAGGTGGATGCGGACAAGGACGGCAGGATCAGCGACGAGGAATTCGTTGCCTTCAAGGAGGCCACGCTGGCGCGACTGGCGGAGCGGGTGTTCGCGACGCAGCCGGAGGCGGACCAGGATCGCGACGGTAAGTTCTCCGAGGAAGAATTTCTCGCGTGGCGTGAGGCGCAGGCGGCGCGTCAGCGCGAGGAGATGCTCAAGCGTCATCCGGATGCGGATACCAACGGCGACGGCAAGCTCAGCGACGAGGAGTTTCGCGCGGCATCGGAGAAGTATCGCGGCGAGATGATGCGCGGACCGGGCGGACCCGGCGGCCCGGGGCCGCGGCGTCCCGGCGTCGAAGGCGCCGGCGATCCGCGGCGCCCGCTTCCGGGTGAACCGCGCGAGGGGGGTGGATCCGATGACAAGGGGGGTTCGGTAAGACCGTAACCGTGCCTCGAAGGGCCTGATATCGGGCCGAATAAATCGACGTGAAAAGGGAGTGCTCGGGCAAACACTGCGAGGTGTTGGTCCGAGTTCTTCATTTAATCACCCCGTTGAAGAACTCACGATCGGTCTTGAAGATGCTGGTTTTCTCGGTGAAATTCGCGTGTCGGAGGGACGCGCACCCCTGTTTCAACGGGCGGTTACGAGCACGGCCGCATCCGAGGCTCCCGCGGAACGGTTTGCTCAATCGGCTAGGCTCCTTGTGCGATCCTGTTGTCGAGTGTGAAAAGTCGAACGCCTTCGTTGACCGGGTTCATCGTTGGGTTAAGATGCCTGGGCTTCGCTGCTTCATGGGGGAAAGGAGCGAGGTCCGAGAAAGGCGATCTTCGCCTCAGCGCTGGACACCCGTGTCCGGTCAATTGTGGGTTCCCGCAGCGCCGTGGACCGGGAATCAGCCTTGATTTAAACAAGATAATCCTTTGATGAAAGTCGCCGCGACGGTACCTGCCCGCGTCGGGTCGGGAGCCGTCGCGGCACGGTAGACAGGAGGAGGAAGTCATGAAGAAAAGTATGATGTGCGCGTTGGCGGCGTTCGTGATCGCGGCGCCGGCGGCGCTGGCGGGCGGGGACGTGACCCGCACGGGATCGTATCGCGCGGACCTGATGCCTTACGGCGAGCACGTTCAGGGGGCGCAGCTTCCGATCGTGCTGGGTGAAGGCGAGGAAGGTCCGGCGGGTGACTGCAACGTGCTGATCGTCGCCGCGGCGGACCAGGTGTGGGCGGATGAGGTCCGCAACCAGCTTAACTCGACGGGTCTGCTGGGACCGGTCGATCTGTATGACGCCCGCAGCGGGACGCCGACGCTGGCGCAGCTTCAGAATTATGACTCCGTGCTGACGTTCTCCGACTTCGCGTATGCGGACCGGGACGCGCTGGGTAACGTGCTGGCGGACTACGTCGACGGCGGTGGCAACGTCGTTCAGGCGACGTTTGCGTTCCTGTCCGGGATCGACCTCGGTGGTCGCTGGTTAAGCGGCGGGTACGCCGCCCTCAACTCCGGCGGGTTCGACTGCTGCACCCCGTTGACGCTGGGCACGGTTCATCAGCCGGGTCACCCGGTGATGGCCGGCGTGTCGTCGTTCAACGGCGGCAGCTCGAGCTATCATGCGCCGACGACGGTCGCGTCGGGCGCGATCGCCATCGCCGACTGGAGCAACGGACAGCCGCTGGTGGCGGAGATGCCGGGGTTCAACGGCGCGATTTTCGCGCTGAACTTCTACCCGCCGTCGAGCGTGTCGCGCGGCGATTTCTGGGATTCGAACACGGACGGCGAGTGGCTGCTGGCCAACGCGCTGGCGTACGGCTGCGGTCCGCAGGCCCCGCGCTGCATCTACCAGGTGAGCAAGGTGAAGAACAAGGCCAACAATTGCGGCAAGGTCTGCGACGCCTGTCCGTATGTTCGCGGCGACCTGGTCTGC
>JABWBH010000079.1 GCA_013360585.1 Phycisphaerae bacterium
CAAGGTTTCGGCCGATCTGATCGGCTGCGACATCCCGCCGACCAACTGCAAGCGTTGCCGGTAAGGAGGGCGCCGGAAGGTCCGCGATCCGGCGGATCGCGGACGGGGCGTCGGCGCAAGCCGTCGTCTGACGAAGTCTGAACATGCAAGCCGCGGCGGACACGTCCGTCGCGGCTTGTTTCGTTTCCGGGGTGCGGCGTGATCCCACGTCTGCGCTCCACGTTGCCGCGGATCGCGTTCACGGCGATAGTGTCTGCGAGGGGCGGCGGATTCCGCAGCGCGTGGACGGCGTCGCCCCGTCGCCTGGATCGGATGTCGTCGTCCGCCGGAGAGCATCATGAAGGTCATCGTGTTTCAGGTTGCGGCTGTGGCGTGCGCCGCCACCGCCGGGATCATCAGTTACGACCTGTACCGCGAGCATGTGACCGGGCAGGTCTCGACCGGCGTTCTCAGCCTCGGATGCGAGACGAACGCGCCGGACAGCGCCTTCGACTGTCGGAAGGTGACAACGAGCCGGTGGGCGGTCTTTCCCTTCGGCGCGGGTGAAGCCGCCCAGCCGGGTCAGGCGCGCAAACCGGGCGTTCCGGTGGCGATGCTGGGGTGGTTTTACTTCACGATGCTGACGATCTGGCTGGTCGGCGTCGGACGGCCTTCGTATGCGCGGCGCGGGCTTCACTGGCTGGCGGTGGCGTTCAATGCGGTCGGGCTGGCCGCCTCGCTGGGGTTCGTGTTCATCATGGCGACGAAGCTCGATGCGTGGTGCCTGCGCTGCCTGGCGACGCACGTTCTGAACGCCGGCGTGTTCGTGCTGCTGGTGCTGATGCGTCCGCGCCGGATAACGGAGGCGGGCGTCGGCGGCGCTCCTGAGGCAGGCGCCGGAGCGGTTCATCCGGCGGCGCGGACGCTGGTGATGACCGGACTGACGATGTTCGCGGCGCACGTGTTCATCAACGGCGCGCATCTGCACCCCGGCGTGCGGGCGATGGCGCTGCGCCTCGACCACGAACGCAATCAGTACAAGAAGCTGGCGGACACGTATCTCGAAGACGGCAAGGCCGCGTTCGACGCCTGGTTCCGCCGCGCGGGTGTGCAGATCGCCTCGCGCCCCGACGACCCGGTGAAAGTCCGCGAGGGGCAGAAACCGCTTCCGATCGTCGTGTTCAGCGATTTCGAGTGCCCGCAGTGCGCCGAAGTGGCGAAGGCGGTCAAGTCGCTCGTCGAGCCGCTGTTCGACGGATACGTGAAGCTCACGTTCAAGCACTACCCGATCTGCACGAAGTGCAACCGCGTGGCGAAGAACGCGCATCCTTATGCCTGCGACGCGGCGTACTTCGCGGAGGCGGCGCGACTTCAGGGAAAATTCTGGGAGGCGCATGACTGGCTTTTCGCCAACCAGAACCGCCTCAAGTCGCTGACGACCGAGGAGGGCATCCGCGCGGCGGCGAAGGCGTTGAGCCTGGATCCGGACCTGCTCATCGGCGAGATGAACTCGGAGGAGGTCGTGCAGCGGGTGATGGAGGACGTCGAGGAGGGCGTGCGCCTGAAGGTCAGCGCGACCCCGGTGGTTTACATGGAAGGCAAGCCGCTGAACAACTACTTCGAGACGAAGAACCCGCGCTTCTGGCACGAGGTGGCCCGGGCGTACTGGTACGACATTCTGAAGAAGCCGCCCCCCGAGCACGTCAAGAAACTGCTCGACGCCGGACCGGCGCCGGTCACTCGAGGTAGCCCAGATCCGAAAGCCGGGTCGTGATCGTCTCGAGTTCGCCCTCCGCGTAGACGTGTTCCGATGCGGCGACGTTGGTCGCGGAGCGGACGGCCTGCTTCTCGATCCGCGGCGGGCGCTCGAAGGCGCCCACGATGACCTTGCCCTGCATGTCCTCGGGAATGCGCAGACCGAGCATCGCCAGCACCGTCGGCGCGCAGTCCACGATGTGCGCCTCCACCTGGCGCCCGCGGGCGATTCCCGGTCCGCAGGCGACGAACATGCCGTTGAAGCGGTGCGTCCCCTCCAGGCGGCGGTAGGGCAGCCACTCCACGACGGTGCGCCCGCGCAGCCGCCGCGCCACCGCAAGCCGATCATCCTGGATCAGCATCAGATCGGGCAGCCACGGCTCCTCCGCCCGCGTGCAGCCGTAAAGCTCCTCCGGCTTATGCACCTTCGGAAACAACGGGAACTCCCCGCCTTGCGGATCGCGCCATCGAACCGCGAGGAAGCGCTCCGTCAGTTCATCGCGAAGCCGCTCATACTCCGACGGATCGACGATCCCGCCGGGTTGCCGCCCCTTCAGGTTGATATAAAGGAAGCCCGCGTTCCCGGCGTGCATGACGCAGGCCGCCGATCGCGACAGGTCCACCGGAAGGTGTCGCTCGACGCCGGCGTATTGCGACGCGGAGGACCGCCCGTTGCGCCCGATCTTCTCCCGCCCGGCGCGGATCGCGCGCTCGACGGGCGTGCGGACCTTCAGATACCCCCAGCGCGACAGCAGCGCGTTGGGGTACACCTTGCCTTCAAGGCTGCCGTGACCGTGGTCGCTGACCATCATGACGGCGGCGCCGTGCTCGCCGGCGTAGTCCAGGACGCGGCCGATCGCGACGTCTAGCTCGCTGAACGCCTTCACCACCAGATCGCGTCGAGAAGGCGCGCGGTCGCGCCACCGCGGGTCGATGTATTTCCACGTCTTGTGCTGAAGATTGTCCACCAGCTTCAGCACGACCATCAGAACGTCCCACCCGAAGCGCTCGCCGCACCAGCGGGTCATCTGCGCCGACTGGTCGAAGCTGCGCATCAGGTACGCGACATTCTCGCGGAAGAGCGCCTCGCCCCCGAGAACCTTACGACGCCAGTTCTTTCCGCTGGTCGGGTCAGGCCAGCGCTCGAGGATCGGTCCGCGCAGGTCCGGCGGGTAGGCGAAGGGCGCCTCGGGACCGGGCGAGTCGAACCCGGAGATCATGAACCCGTTGACGGGCTGCGGCGGGTACGTGAGGGGAACATTGATGCTGCCGACGCGGAAGCCGCGTTCGCTGAGGATCGACCAGAGGTTGCGCGTGTCGCGGATCGAGCGTGCGCTGTTGAAGCGCAGCTGCCCCGTGGTGACATCGTATCCCTCGAAATCCAGAATCCGGTGAAGCCCGGGGTGTTTGCCGGTCAGAAAGGTCGTCCAGGCGGCCGGCGTGATCGGCGGCGTCGTGGACCACAGCGTCCCGGAAGCCCCGGACTCGACGGCGGCCTGGAGTCGAGGCATCCGCCCCGCCTCCATCATCGGACTGAGAACGTCGAACGTCGCGCCGTCCAGCCCGAGAATCAGGAGTCGCCGGACGACGCCGGGAAAGTCCGCGGCAGGTTCGCCGGGCCACGTTCTGTCGGTTTGTTCGCTGGTCATCGTAACCGCCGACGGCAACCCGCAGCGGATCGGTCAGTCTAGATCGCCCTCGCGAAGCCGGCAAGGCTCAAGGCCCCTTGGGGTCGGCTGACGGTGGCGGTGGGCATAGCGGCCTGTTGAAAAACCCGGGATCGGTCTTTGTGATGCCGGTTTTTCCCGATGAAATTCGTCTCCCGGAGGGAGGCGCACCCCTTTTTCAACAGGCTGAAAGATGAGGCGGGCGCGCCGGGACGTTCACGGCGGCTGCCCGCCTCGCCCGACCGCTGAATTCCGCCGAGATACAGCGCGCATCCGCGGAGTCGCTTATCGTTATGAAAAGACCCTCAGACCGCTCCCCTCCGTGCGAATGAGGCGCGTGACCCTCTGACGGAGATCAACACCGATGTTCAAAGAAAAAACGGTTAACGGGTTGGCGCCCCCCCCCCCCCCCGATTAGAATTGGGGCATAGTGGCTTCTGTGTGCTTCCTTCCGGAGCGGCGACGTGGTGGATGACGAGCGGCTTGAAAGCAGCAGGGATTTCGGACTCAGGAATTGGGAAAAGGATAACAGGGCATGGTTCTTATGTTGTTCATGGTTCAGGCGCATTCTTTCCTGATGACGGTGTGGCCCGGGCTGGATGACGCATGCCCGCAAGGGCAGGCCTGCGGACAGGTCGTCGATGAGCCGAACACCGCGTGCCCGAACACTCAGTACTGTCTCTGCAATGCAGGGGCTTGCATTACCGATCAATTTGAGCCTATTTCGACGACCAAGACCGGAATGAATGAGAATTCTACGCTGAAGAGATGTTGGGAACGGGGCTTGGTTCCATGTTCAAAGCGATACTCCTGCACGCCGATCAATCCACCCTGCCTAGTCCCTGATCAAGCGTGAAATCAAGGCCATTTTTGCAATAAAACACTCGAAATGCCGTATTTTGCAGGGTAAGAACACCCGCGCGGCGTCGGCCG
>JABWBH010000018.1 GCA_013360585.1 Phycisphaerae bacterium
AAGATCTGTGGGCGCTCCAGAAGGCCCTCCGCAACGGCACGGCGGGCGAAGACCCGCAGGGCCAGTTCACCGACGCCGTGGCCGACGTGGCCGCTGCTCGGTCCGTATACAACAGCACACTGGACAGCCTGAGGACGACGATCAATAGCGAACTCTCCCAAAGCCAGCAAGCGGCGTGGACCAGCATTCAGAGCGGCTGGGGACCATCCATGCCCCTGCGGATGCTCACGCTCGATGGTGAGCAACGCAGCGACCTCGCCGCGGCCCAGGCCCGTTTCGAGCACGCCTTGGCCGAAGCCGAAGACGATGAAGAACGCTCGGCGGCGGTCACGGCGTGGGACGAGGCCGTCAGCGGCTGCTTGACCCAGGATCAGAAGACCGTCTGCACCAGCTACATTGAAAACTACGTCGCCGCCTCCCAGCACGTAGCCGCGGCGTTCGAGATCGTAATGCCCAGGGAGTAACCAGTATCGAATCAAGAATGGAAACGCATGACTTGGGGATCCGCGTGGGTCAATGCGAGAGTGTCCCATGCGATCCGCTTGAAGGAGTGCTCATGCCCATGATCCGTCGCCGCACATGGGTAACGGACAATGAGGTTCTGCGCATGGTGGATCGCCGTTGGGAGTTCGGACGGTGCCGGACATTCCCACCATCGGCGCGATGTGCGCGTGCCAGCGTGCGCTGGCGTAGACGCCCCCCGCAGCGACGATGATCAGCTGCACACACATCCAGGCTCGGCGGCGACCGGTGGGATCGGGAGCGGTCTGGTTAGTCGTGGGGTGTCTCCTTCCGGATCGAGACGGCCGCGTCAACGGCGGTCGGCGAGTGGCTCGTGGTCGGGCGATTGAGCGTTTCAACATCGGTGTTCGCGGTAAGCAGCCATCGTGCTCCCTAACCGTGCCGCAGAACGGAAGACGCAGCCCCTCTCCCGCTCGTGCCCCCTCTGTCCTGGTTTCACCGTTTCACGGCCAGCAAAACACTGATTCCAGGCTCCCAGGCCCGTATCCCCTCGACAAAAAGTTCAACTGGCGTACTGTCACCCCGACTTTTCGAGAGATCAAGCCCTTCGACCAGCACGTCGAAGGGCTTTCTCGTTGTGGGACAGAGGGTTGCGCCATCGAGGCGGCGTCAGTTCGTGTCGCAGCGGCTGCGATCGCTCGCGGGACTTACTGCACTTGTGAGACCCACTGCACTTGTGAGGCTCATTGCGCTTGTGAGGCTCACCGCGCTCGTTTGACTCGCCGCGCATCGGTCTGGATCCCTCAGCAGCGTCTTGGCGAACCTCTCGCGCACCAGCTCCGGTTGTTGGAGGCGTTGAAGGCGGTCATCCGCTGCTCGTCGATCTGGATTTCCGTCGCACGAACGCAAAGGTGATCGCCCTTATTGATCATGGTGCAACCGGAGGATACGCGGAGCCGGTTTGTAGACTTCTGGTTCCTTGTCGTTCGTCATGAGAGGGTCGCAGCGGGCTTAGCGAATGCGGCTGCCGGCGGGCCGCCCCGAGCCGCACCGCGCGACTCCGGAATCCCTGATTTCCAACCGTGACTGAAGGACTCAACTGGAAGATTCCGCGTGGGGGAGTTCAAGATGAGACATCCGGTGGAGCGGGTTCGAGCTGATGAGGAATCCCCGCGGACCGGAGGTTCGCGATCCGTTCAGGGGGCGCCCGGAATTGAAGCGGCTTGCCGCCCACGAGCCGCTTGCCGCCAATTGAAAGACGGATGCGGAGTTGAGCTCCGCGATCCAGTTGCCGCGCACCGGTTGCCGTCATCCGGTTGCCTTGATCCGGTTTCCGCGATCCGGTTGCCCCTACGAGCCGTGTTGGCATGCAAGAAAATGAGGGCGTATATTGATGGGCGGGACGGCGGCGCACGGGGGTCGCACAGGGACTGGGCGGCGACCGGTTTCTCAGGCGCGTCGGAGTTGCGTTGTTGAGGTCGCGGTTTCGGCGTGGCGGTTGCGGCGGGGGCATCGTCGATGCGGATCCGAAGCGCGTCGTTAGCGGGGCTGCGGCGGCGGGCTTGGGCGGGGTGACGGGGCAGTGGATACGTCATCGGTTTCAAAACGTGTTCAGCTTCGTGAGCAGCTTGCGGGGAAGCACCTGCTCGTGACCGGGTCCACCGGTTTTCTGGCGAAGGTGTTCGTCGAGAAGACGCTGCGTTGCGTGGACACGATCGGAGGGGTTCACCTTCTGGTGCGGTCGCGGGCGGACGGGCGGGCGCCGCGGCAGCGCGTACTGCACGAAGTGCTGGGCTCGACGGCGTTCGACCGGCTGCGGGCGTCGCTGGGCGACGGGTTCGCGCGGTTGTGCGAGGAGAAGGTTCACGTCGTTGCGGGGGATCTGACGCGCGAGAAGTTCGGGATGCCTGACGCGGAGTACGCGGCGCTGTGCGGGCGGATCGACGTGGTGGTCAACAGCGCGGCGACGGTGACGTTCGACGAGCGGCTGGACCTGGCGCTGGAGCTGAACACGTTCGGTCCGCAGCGTTTGCTGGCGTTCGCGCGGGACGCGGGAAACGTTCCGTTTCTGCACGTTTCGACGTGTTACGTGTGCGGGATCCGCAGCGGCGTGATCGTCGAGGATTTCAGCGCTCCGGAAGCGGCGCGGGAGCGCTTCCCGCGTACGCCGGACGGCGCGTTCGACCTGGACCGCATTGTGGCGATGCTCAGGGAGGTCTGCACGGGGATTCTGGGTCGGTACGAGGGGGAGAACGAGCGCTGCCGGCGGGAGTTGATCGACGCGGGGATGTCGTCGGCGCGGCAGTACGGGTGGAACGACACGTACACGCTGACGAAGTGGCTGGCGGAGCAGTTTCTCGTCCGCGATCACGGACCAGTCCCTCTGGCGGTGCTTCGTCCGGCGATCATCGAAGGCGGATACGACGAACCGGCGCCGGGCTGGATCGACGGGATGCGGATGGCGGACCCGCTGCTGGTCGCCTACGGTCGCGGGAAGCTGAAGGATTTTCCGGCGCGGCCGGACGTTCCGCTGGATCTGATTCCGGTGGACCTGGTGGCGAACGCGATGCTGGCGGCGATCCCGCTGGAGGCGGCGGGCGCGGCGGACGTGCCGGTGTATCACTGCGCGTCGAGCGACCGCAATCCGCTGCTGATCCGGCAGTTCACGGGGTACATGCATGAGGGGTTTCATCATCGTCCGCTGACGGACGACGATCACCGTCCGGTATTCCCCGCGCCGCTGAAGCTGATCGACGGGCGCGAGTTTCAGGAGTCGTGGCAGCGGCGACTGAACCGCGTCGAGCGGATCAAGAATCTGCTGTCGCGCGTGGGGATCAAGGGGGAGTGGGCGCGGCGCGTGTCGATGGCGCGGCGTCAGATCGAGCAACTGCTCTACTTCGGTAAGATTTACACGCCTTACACGCACCTGGACGTGCGTTTCGCCTGCGACCGGACGGAGAAGATGTTTGTGCGGCTGGACGCGGCGGATCAGGCGATGCTGCCGTGCGACGTGCGGCGGCTGGACTGGGGCGAGTACATCGTTCACCGGCACATTCCGGGGCTGCGGAACTACGTCCTGGGCGCGGGGGCGGAGCCGAGCGCGCGTCTCGTGGCGATGCGTGAGGCGGGCGGCGCCGCGCAGCGGCCGACGGACGCGCTGCAATCGGACAGTATTTTCGAGGTGTTCCGCCGGGTGGCGAAGGCGTTTCCGGACAAGCCGGCGCTTCAGGTGATGCGCGACAAGAAGTGGATGCGGTACACGTACGACGACGCGTGCCGGGCGACGGGAGTGATCGCGAGGCGGCTGGCGGAGCGGGGGATCGTCGCGGGGGATCGGGTCGCGTTGTGCGCCGAGAACGGACCGGAGTGGGGTCTGACGTACCTGGCGCTGATGCGCGCCGGCGTGACGGCGGTTCCGATGGATCCTCAGCTTCGCGGGGAGGAGGCGTGGGAGCATCTGCGCTTCGTGGGGGGGAAGCTGATGTGCGCCGGTCGCACGACGTTTGAGAAGCTCGAAGCCTACCGCAAAGCGAACGACGCGCCGCTGGCGTTGCTGGCGGATCCCTTCGTTCCGCCGCCGGGAGCAAGCCGCGACGACGGTCCGGAACCGGCGGTGATCTCCGGGGCGGAAACCGCGTCGATTCTTTTCACGAGCGGGACGACGGTGGCACCCAAGGCGGTGCAATTGACGCACCGCAATTTCATCGCCAACACGCGGGCGCTGCTGGAGCGTCACCCGTTGAGGCCGTCGGATGAATTTCTCTCAGTCCTGCCGATCTATCATGCGTTCGAGTTCACGGGCGGGTTTCTTGCGCCGCTGTCGAGCGGGGCGACGATCACGTATCTGGACCAGCTCAAGGGGCCGGAGATCGTCGCGGCGATGCAGGCGACGGGGACGACAATGATGCTTGTCGTGCCGCGGCTGCTGCGGATGTTTCATGATTCGATCCGCACCCGGGTCGCAACGCTCAGCGCGTTCAAGCAGTTCATGTTCCGGTGGCTGGAGCGGTTGTCGGACTGGACGGGTCGGCGGTTCGGGAGGGTGTTGTTCGGTTCGATCCACCGGCAGTTCGGCGGGCGGTTGCGGATGTTCGTGTCGGGGGGGTCGGCGCTGGATCCCGAGCTGTTTCATGCGTTCCGGCGGTGGGGGTTCCCGGTCTGCGAAGGCTACGGTCTGACGGAGACGGCGCCGGTGCTGACGGTGAGCACGGTGGAGGGGGCGCGTCCGGGGTCGGTGGGTCCGCCGCTGTCGAACATCGAGCTGGAAATCCGCAACCTGAATCTTGAGGGGATCGGGGAAGTCTGGGTGCGCGGACCGAACTGCACGAGCGGTTACCTCAACAACCGCGCGGCGACGGAGGAACTCATTGCAGACGGGTGGCTGCGCACGGGCGATCTGGGCTGGCAGGACGGGGAGGGGAACCTGTACCTGACGGGGCGTGCGAAGGATCTGATCGTGACGTCGTCGGGGAAGAACGTATACCCGGACGAGGTCGAGTTCCGCTACCGCGAGCTGCCTTACGTGAAGGAGTTGTGCGTGCTGGCGATGCCCTGCGAGCGGACGCACGGCGAGGCGGTTCACGCGGTGGCGGTGCTGGACCGGTCCGCGGCGCCGGATCTGGATCCGTCTTCGATCGAGCGCGAGGTTCGGAACGCGGCGGCGGAGATCGCGGAGACGCTGCCGAGTCACATGCGGATCACGACGTTTCACTTCTGGGAGAACGACCTTCCGAAGACGTCGACGCTGAAGGCGAAGCGGGGCTTGATCCGGGACATGCTGCTGACGCGGGGGCTTGCGGCTTCTCGCACGGCGACGGCGACGGCGGCGCCCGCGTCGCTCGACCTTTCCGCGCCCGGACCCGCGGCGGTGGCGGGGATTCTGGCGCGAGTGTCGCGCCAGCCGGTCGAGGCGATCCACCCGCACGCGCACCTGCTGCTGGACCTCGGGATCGACAGCATCGCGCGTCTTGAGGTGGTCAGCGAGCTGGAGTCGACGTTCCGACTCAAGGTGCCTCAGAAGGACGCGGCGGAGCTGGCGCGGGTGAGCGACGTGCTGGCACTGGTGGGGGCGCGCAAACCGGTGGCGGGCGCGCGGCCCGACGCCGAGGTTTTCGCGCGCAGCGTGCTTGCGCGGGACGACGGGGGCTCGATCAACGGACAGGCGCCGGCGGCGTTGCAACCGGTGCGCTGGGTCATTCGCGGCGGGGCGGCGGCGTTCATGAACACGTACGTGCGCGTCGCGGCGCGCGGCCTTGAGCATCTGCCTGCGCGGGGTGCGTTCGTGCTGGCGCCGAACCACGCCTCGCACCTGGACTCGCCCGCCGTGCTGACGGCGATCGGCGGTCGGCGCCGGGTCTGGGTGGCGGCGGCCGAGGATTATTTCTTCAACACGGCGGTCAAGCGTTTTCTTTTCGGCAAAGTGTTCGACACGATCCCCTTTGACCGTCACGCGGACGGGATTGCGGGCCTGCGGCGCTGCGCCGAGGCGCTGCGCAAGGGCGACGGGCTGCTCATATTTCCGGAGGGGACTCGGTCGCAGACAGGGGCAATCCAGCCTTTCAAGATCGGTCCGGCGGTGCTTGCGGCGGAGGCGGGTGTCCCGATCGTCCCGGTTCACATTCATCGCGCGTATGATCTTTGGCGCAAGGGGCAGCGTTTTGTGCGTCCCGGGACGGTGCGCGTCACGTTCGGCGCGCCAGTCGCTCCGCCCGACTTCACCCGCCCTGAGGTGGATCGTTACCACGCCTACCGGGACATGATGGAGCGCGTCGAGCAGTCGGTTCGTCGCTTGTCGCGGGAGGCCGCCGCTTCATGAGCGGAGGACCGGATCACGCGGCGCGGACCGGGGCATTTTTCGACGTCGACGGGACGTTGGTGGGCACGACGATCGTTCACTACTACGCTTATCTGCGGACGCTGAACATGTCTCCGCTGGCGCGGCGGGCGTGGCGAGCGGCGTTCCTGATGAAATGCGTCGGTTATCTCGTGCTTGATCGCATCGACCGGACGTGGTTCAACCGCGTCTTCTACCGCAGTTACCGCAGCGTGGCCGTCGGGATGGCGAAAGCGGCTGCCGCGGACTGCTACCGCGACGTGATGCGTCCGAGGCGCTTTCCCGAGGGCGTTTTCCGGGTTGAGCGGCATCGGCGGGAAGGTCGGCGGGCGGTGCTGGTCACGGGGTCGATCGACTTTCTGATCCGCCCTCTGGCGGAGGAACTCGGGGCGGATCTCCTCGCGGCGCGCCTGCTGGAGCAGGGGGGGCGTTTCACGGGCGAACTGGACGGTCCGCCGATCAGCGAAGGCGAGAAGGCGCGGCGCATGCGTGCGTACGCGGAGGCGAACGCGATCGATCTGTCGGAGAGCTTCGCTTACGGCGACAGCATCGCGGACCTTCCGATGCTCGAGGCGGTGGGACATCCCGTGGCGGTCAACCCTGATGCGGCGCTCAAGCGAGAGGCGCAGCGCCGGGGGTGGGCGATCGAGACGTGGGGGCTGGACGTCGGAAGGGAGCGAGCCGGTTGAAAGGGATTGAGTTCCGCCGCAGCCTGCCGCGTTATGTCCTGCTGAAGCTGCTGGGGGCGCGGGGCAAGCGGCTGCACGGGGTCCGGGCGCTGCTGCCGATCCGTTACGGCGAAGTCGCCGAGCCGCGTCTGCCTGGTCCGGCGTGGGTGCGCGTGCGTCCCGCGTATGCGGGGATCTGCGGGTCGGATCTCTCGACGATCTTCGCGAAGGGCAGCCCGTACCTGGCGCCGATCACGTCGATGCCTTTTGTGCTCGGTCATGAGGTGGTGGGACGGGTGGTCGAGACGGGGGTCGGCGTAACGCGGTTTCGGGAGGGCGACCGCGTCGTCCTCCACCCCGCGCTGGGCTGCCGGGTGCGCGGGATCGAGCCGCTGTGCGACTCGTGCCGGCGTGGTCGGGACGCGCTCTGCCGCAACATCACGCGCGGCGCGATCGCCCGCGGCGTGCAGACCGGATACTGCCGCGACACGGGCGGCGGGTGGAGCGAAGGCTTCGTCGCGCATGAGTCGCAGCTTTACCCGGTTCCCGCGGAGGTTGATGACGCGACGGCGGTGCTGATCGAGCCGTTTTCCTGCTGCCTGCACGCCGCGCTGAGCGCGCCGCTCGACCGGGGGGACACGGCGCTGGTGCTGGGGTGCGGGTCGATCGGGTTGTTGACGATCGCGGCGCTGCGCGCCTCGGGTTGCGCGGCGCGGATCGTCGCGGCCGCGAAATATGATCATCAGCGGGTGCTGGCGAAGGCGCTCGGGGCGGACGAACTGGCGCCCGGCGGGGGGGCGCTCCGAGGGAGGTATGAGGCGTGGGGGAAGCTCGTCGGCGCGGACGTGCTGAAACCGGAGTGGGGCAAGCCGACGGTGATCGGCGGCGCGGATGTCACATTCGACTGCGTGGCGAGCAGCGCGTCGATCGACGACGCCGTCCGGTTTACGCGCAGCGGCGGAACGATGATGCTGGTGGGCATGCCGTCGGTGCCCTCGGGCGTGGACTGGACGCCGCTGTGGTTCAAGGAGTTGACGCTCAAGGCGACGTACGCTTACGGTCCCGAACGCGTCGGCGAGCGGACCCTCGACACGTTCGACTACGCGATCGAGTTATTCCGGACGTGGGGACCGAGGTTGACCCCGATGTTGTCGCGCCCTTTTGAACTGGCGGATTACACCGGGGCGCTGGCATGTGCGGCGGATACGGGGCGCAGCGGGGCGGCGAAAACCGTGTTCCGCATCGGTTAGCGACGGCGAAGCGCCGCGATTGCGATCGGCGCCCGACACAAGACTGGAGCGAGATGGCATCCAACGGAAACATCCACGTCGTCACAAAGGCAGACCCGCCGTTTCTGATGCACCGCGGCGAAAGTTTTGTCCGCGAACGCCTGCCCGAAGGCGCACACGTCATCTATCCGAACCCGCCGCTGCCGGCGCTGCCCGACGCACGCGAGGCGATCCGCCGCGCGATCGACCACCCCCTCGGGCAGGATCCGCTGGACGCGCAACTGGCGCGCGGCGACATCCGTCGCGTGACGATCGCTTTCGACGACGTGTCGCTGCCGCTGCCTCGCATGCGCCGTCCGGACGTGCGCCAGCTCGTGATGGAAGTCCTGCTGGACAAGCTGGATCGGGCGGGCGTCACCGATGTCCACCTCATCTGCGCGATCTGCCTGCACCGGCGCATCACGCCGCGCGAGATGAACTACATGCTCGGTCCGGACCTTTTCCGGCGCTTCTTCCCCGACCGCTTGTACAACCACGACGCGGAAGACCCGGACGGAAACGTTCACCTCGGCACGACGGAGAAGGGCGAAATCGTCGAGATCAACCGTCGCGCGGCGGAGAGCGACCTGCTGCTTTATGTGAACATCAACCTCGTCACGATGGACGGGGGACATAAGTCCGTGCCCGTCGGCCTGGCGACCTACCGCAGCGTGCGCCATCATCACAATGCGCACACGATGCTGCACGACAGCAGTTACATGGACCCGCCGGCGAGCCTTTTTCACCGGTCCTGCGAGAGGATGGGCGCGATCGTCGCGAAGCACGTGAAGGTCTTTACCGTCGAGACGACGCTCAACGGCGACTTGTTCGACCCGACGCTGGCGTTTCTTCAGAAGCGGGAGCATGCGTGGGGCGCGAGGGACCGCCTGATGTATTCAGCGATGAAGACGGCGCTGAACCTCGCGCCGTTTCCGCTGCGGCGCAAGCTCTACAATGCGCTGCCGGCGCCTTACGGATTGACCGGGGTTCACGCGGGCGACACCGGCGCGGTTCACGAGCGAACGCTGGTCAACGTGGACCGGCAGCAGAACGTCAAGGTGGACCGGCAGTACGACGTCGTCCTCGTCGGTCTGCCGAGCATCGGTCCCTACAACGTCAACAGCATCCTCAACCCGATCCTCGTGCAGTGCCTGTCGGCGGGTTACTTCTTCAATTTCTACCGAGGCAGACCGCTTGCGCGGCGCGGCGGAGTGATGATCGTTCATCATCCGGTTCAGGAGGCGTTCAATACGCTGCACCACCCGTCGTACAAGGACTTCTACGACGAGTGCCTGCCGCAGACGCGCGATCCGAAAGAACTGGAGCACCGCTTCGAGAAGCGCTACGCCGAAAGCGACCGGTATCGTGATCTTTATCGCAACTCGTACGCCTATCACGGGGTCCACCCCTTCTACATGTGGTACTGGGGCGCGCACGGGATGGCGCACTTCGGCAAGGTGATCGCGGTGCAACCGCAGAGCCGGCAGGCCTGCCGACGGATCGGCTTTGAACCGGCGGCGTCGTTGGCTGAGGCGCTGGAGATGGCGAAAGCGGTGGTCGGTCCCGACCCCAGCATCGCGTACTATCACTGTCCGCCGGTGCTCATGTGCGACTTGCGCTGACACGATTCAGGTGGTCCACCTGCCAGGCGCTTCGCGGGCCCAAAAATTGCCCATCTTAACACATGTGGCGGATCTTTGTGTAAACATGAAACTCAACCGGCTCGTGTCCTCCGGAAGTCCTCTTATTCGTTGATCGTTCAGCGACGCGCGGGTCGATATGAGCCTGCGGGGGGGGCGACGGGGTCCGATTTCCCCCGTTCGGATCGGGTCACGTGGGCTTAGCGCATTTCACGGAGGAACGACGATGAAACTGGCGCACCGACAGAAGTTCAGCGGCAAGGCGAGAGCGACATTCGAGCGCGGACGTCAGGACCAGCGCTGGATGGAGGCCTGCATCGATGAGTATTTCGACCCCGAGTTGCCTTTCACGCCCGGGGAACGAGTTGCGCCGGTGCGTTACGGCGCGCCGATCCTGACGGAAGTGAGCGGCCTGGAGGGTTCGGGTGATTATCCGTCGCTGGAATCCGCGCTGGACGCGCGCGATGAGACGGAGGTCGCAGCGGTTTCGATGCCGTCAGGAGCAGCGGCGTCACCGGTTCGTGCGACATTCATGACGGACAGCCCTGTCGCGGCGGGCGTGAAGCACGGCGTGGACCTGCTGCCGCGGAAGGTCGAGGCCCCTGCGTTTTCGTGGGTTCGTTTCGCACTGGGGTGCGGTCTGGGCGCGGCGGCCGCGGTCGGGGCGTGGCTGCTCGCCGGGTGGGCGACGTGACCGGCGATCAGGTCAGCTCGACGTCCCAGTACGCGGCGCTGACGAAGTGCCGCCAGGAGGCGTAGCGCTGATCCGTGAGCTTCAGGTGCAGCATCGGGTTGTGCCGGGGTTTTTGCGCGGCGCGGATGAGGTGCATCCCGGCTTCTTCCGGCGTGCGTCCGCCCTTATGCACGTTGCACTTCAGGCAGGCGCAGACAATGTTCTCCCAGGTGTTCGATCCGCCGCGTGAGCGGGGAACCACGTGGTCCAGGCTCAGGTCGCGCAGGCTGAACTTCCGCCCGCAATACTGGCAGGTGTTCTCGTCGCGGGCGAAGATGTTGCGGCGGTTGAACTTGATCATGTGCCGCGGCATCCGGCCGTAGGACAGGACGCGGATGATCTTCGGCACGGCGATGTCGCGGCGGACGGTGCGAATCCACTCATGCTTGTCGCGCTCGAACGCCTCGCGGAAGGCGCTGAGCTCGGCCCAGTCCCGGAAGTCGTAGGAGACGTAGCGCCCGTCCTCGACGTGGACGATCTCGGCGGCGGGGCGGTCGTCCGCGAAACGCTTGAACAAAAGCGAAAACGCGCGCCGGACGCTGATGATCCGAAGCGCCAGGTAATGCGCATTGAGCATCAGGACGCTACCGTCCAGCCCCGATGCTCCCTGAACGTTGTACGCAAGGCTTGCAGAGAAGACGATCCTCCCCGTGGCGGCGGTCCGCTCACGCGGACCCTGGAACTCCACGACGTTTGCGACATTCTACGCGGTGACGACCGGTGATTCAACGGGCGCGCCTCATCCGACGCACCGGCGGACGATCGAGCGGCCGGATGTCGCCGGACGTAAACTTTCTCATCAGGGAGGCGTCCGATCATGTCGCTGGAGATTGAACTGAAAGTTCGGGTTGACGATCACGACGTCGTGCGCCACCGACTCGTGGCGCTCGGGGCCGAACCCCTCGGCGCGGTTCTCGAGTTCAACCGCCTTTTTGATACGCGTGACGGCGCTCTTGCCCGCGCGGGCGTCGGGTTGCGCGTGCGCACGCACCTTCCGCAACCGGTCGACCAGGCGGTGACGCCGGTTGGGGGGTCTTTCCCTCCTGCGTCGGCGTCCGGGGCGGCCAAGGTGACCGTCAAAGGACCGCAGCGGCCCGGTCCGTTCAAGGTTCGCCCGGAGGAGGAGTTCGACGTCACCGACGGGGACGCCGTCGCCCGCGCGTTCGCCCTGCTCGGATATGAGACGACGATCGCGTTCGAGAAGCGTCGTGAGAGCTGGAGACTCGACGATTGCCGGATCGAACTGGATACCCTTCCTTTGCTCGGATTGTTCGTCGAGGTGGAGGGTCCATCAGAGCAGGTGGTGTCCGAGGTCCGCCGCCGCCTGGGTCTGGACGCACACCCTCACGTTCAAGCGTCGTACGTGTCGCTGCTGGACGAGGCGTGCCGAGACCGGGGGCTTGATACGCACGTGTTTTTTCAGCCACCTGAGTCGTCATCTCACGCGGAAGGTTAAAATACAGACCGCTTTGCGCCCCGGCCCGTTTTGGGGTAATTCCGGGGCATGACCGGGAAGCCGCAGAGGTCGCGGGAGGCGGGCGCTTTACCGTCTTGCGACCTGCCGCGTCAGCCTCCGGCTGCCAGCGCATCCACCACCCGCGCGCGCAGGTTCGCCGGGATCTCCGCCCCGCGTTCCGCGGCGCGGTCCAGCGTCGCCTTCGCCTCATCCGGACGGTCCAGCAGGAGCTGCGCTTCCGTCAGCAGCAGAAGCGCCGCGGCGTTATCTGAGTGCGCCTCGACCGCCACTAACGCGTACAACCGCCCCTCACGCGCCTTCTGACGGCGCTCGGGACCGTCGCTCAGCGCCTTCGCCTCGGCCAGCAGCGCCTCCGCGCTCGCCCGGAAGAGCGCCGCCTCGGGCGCGTCTGACCGGATCCGCGCCAGGCGTTCCTCATCCTCGATCACGTCGCGGACCTCCAGGACGTACGAAAGCGGTGCGACGCCCAGCGCCCGGATCGCCAGCGCGAAATACACCTTGCGATCATCCTCGTACCAGTCCATCACGCGATAGCCGTCCTGCACGTCGATGATCCGCCGCACCTCCGCACCGCGCGACCGATCCCGAAGCAGCGCGCCGGCCCAGTCCTCCGGCAGGGAGGCGTTGCGGAACAGCACCTCGTAGAAGTCCATGTCCGAGGGCTTCCAGTAATTCCTCACGGCGGCGTAGTTGAGATAGTTGCGGTTGTCGGTGTTCGGTGCGAGTTCGCCGAAGACGCCGATCGCGGCGCCGAGGTCTCGTCCGCGCAGATCCGCCGCCTTGAAAAGAAACGTGCCCCAGAAGTCCGCCTCGGAGCGGATCTGCAAGGCGTCAAGCTGCGCCTTGATCGTAGGTACGCGCATCAGCTCCGCGACCCGCTCCGTGGCGTCATGCGGTTCTTTGCAGGCGATGAAGAAGTAGTCATCCCGAGACGGCGACGCCCAGACCGTCGTGTGCTCGAACACCGCGTCCACCGTCTGAAGCACCCGGAAGAACTCGCGCGGCGACAGCGAGTACGCGTGCAGCCACTGACACAGGATCCCGCCCGGCTTCAGGCGGGCGCGACACCCGAGGAAATGTTCGCGCGTAAAAAGGTACGACACCCCCGCCATCCAGGGGTTGGACGGCTCGGAAATGATCACGTCGTAGACGTCGTCGGTCAGAGCGAGATGATTCCTTCCGTCGGCGACGATCGTGCGTGTCCGCGGATCGTTCAGCCCCCGGCCGTTGATGTGATCGAAAGGACCAGGCGACCCGTCCGGCGGCTGGATCGCGGCCAGGACGGAGTGCGACAACTCGATCAGGTCGACGCGGTCGATCGGATAGCACAGGGAAGCGCCCAGCGTCCCGCCGCCGCCCAGCCCGATCAGCGCCACGTCCTTCGCGTGTCCGTGCAGAAGCAGCGGCAGGTGGCCCGAGAACCACTGCGTGCCCATGTCGAACGTGTCGCTGGCGTCGGGCTTGCCGTCGACGATGAGCGCCGTGTTGGGACGCGCCCCGGGCGTCCGGGAAGGCTCGCGCACCACCGCGACCGTTCCGTAAGCGCCCTGATGATGATAAACGATCGCCGGCGGGTCGGTGACCCTCGTCAACAGGAAAGGACCGAAAAGAAACGCCTGTCGGTCCCACGGCACGGCGAACACCAGGTAACAAAGCCCCGCCCCCGCGCCGAAGGCGCAGACCACCGGGCGGAACAATTCCGGGGGGGTTCGCCACGCCAGCGCCGCCGCGATCAACCCGACCAAGGCGTACGTCCCGGCGGCGACGTGAAGCAGACCCTGAACCTCAAGTCGATCCAGCAGCCACAATCCGCCCGCCGCCGAACCGAGCATCGCTCCGACCGTGTTCATCGCGTAGACCGCGCCCGTCGTCCGGGCGGTCCCGCCGGGCCGCGACTGCGCGTAGGCTTCACACGCCAGCGGAAGCGTCATGCCTAAAGCGATCGTCGGCAGCGCGAAAAGCCCGAACGTCGCCAACCCGCCGACCGTGAAGATCCAGCCCGCCGAGGCCTTCTGATCCACGACAAGGTAGTGCAGCAACTCCGCCGTGTCCGAGGGCGACCGGCCCAGCGGCAGCATCACCGCCCAACTCAGCGCCGCCGTGATCAGGCAGGCATACGCCCACGGCTGCGCGGCGAATCTCCAGCGCTTCATCAACCACGATGCGAACGTCGCCCCCACCGCCAGCCCGATCAGGAAGACCGCCACGATGGTGCTGAAGGCGTACGTCGAGCTGCCCAGATTGAACGCGATGATCCGCGTCCAGCCGATCTGGTTCATCATGCCGGCGGCGCCGGTCAGCCCCGCGCCGATCGCAATCCAGTGCCCGTGAGCGTCGGGCCGCACACCCGCCTCCGCCGCGATCCCGGTCCGAAGTCCGGAGAAGTGCGCGGGCGACTCCGGATCGACGGGCGAAAGATCCAGCGGGTCATAACCCACCGCGACACTCGCCTCGACCGGTGCTTGCGCCGCCTGCGCCGCCCCGCGCCCGATCCACAACGCGAGCAGCGCTGCGGCGACGTTCAACCCTGCCGCCGTCAGGTTCGTTCCCGCCAGACCGAGCATTTCACCGAGCACGAACCCGCCGGCGAGGACGCCGAGCACAGCGCCCACCGTGTTGATCGCATAAAGACGTCCGACGACCTCCCCCAGGCGATCCCCGCCGCGACGCAGCGCCACCGCCATCACCGGCAGGGTTGCGCCCATCAACATCGTCGGGACGAGCAGGACCGCCACCGCCAGCCCGAACCGCACCAACGTTACCGGCCAGAACGCCGCGTCCGTCGCCGCGTACACCGCTCGCAGGGGGTACGCCAGCAGCGCCAGCACCGTCGGTATGAAAAGACCGCAGGCGGCGATACCCAGCTCAAGAAATGCATAAGCCGCCCAGGGACGGCTGAGCAGATCGCCCCGACGCCCGGCGAGGTAGCTTCCCAGCGCCAGCCCGCCCATGAAAGCCGTGAGCACCGCGGCGTGGCTGTAAACATCCAGCCCCAGCAGCAGCGCGAAACGCTGCGCCCAGTAGATTTCGTAAAGCAACCCGGCGGCGCCGGACAGAAAGAAGCAAAGATAAAGCAGTCGTTGCTGAGGCATTGCGAGTCGCTCGCGCCGTGTACCCTGACGACCTGCCGCGAGCCGCCGGATTTCGGAAGGCCCGCAGGCCCAGTCTAGGCGGGCGTTCCCCTCCCGGCAACGCCCGAGTTCTTTTCTGTCATCTCCCGCCTCGCGCTGGCCGGCGGGAGAACCTGACGTCGCGGTTGAACCGCGCCCTTTGTTTCCGGTACGATGCCGGACCGGGCGCGGTTCGCCGTCGATCGGCGCGGCGGACCCGCCGGACGCGAGGGCGATCGTGAGAAACCCGCTGGTTCGAGGGTGTTGCCGGGCGACGCTTGCGGCGCTGATTGCATGCGCTGCGGGGGTGATCACAGCCGATCCCGCTGCAAGTTTCGGGGTCGCGGAGGAAACCGATCCGACGCGCCCTCGCCCCGCGGACCGGGTCACAACGTCGGCAAGCCGCGAACCCGACGCGATCAACTACGATCGGGACATCCGGCCGATCCTTTCGGATCGGTGTTTCAAGTGTCACGGTCCCGACGCCGCCACGCGACAAGCCGGTCTGCGCCTCGACGAGCGGGAGTCGGTGACGGAAGCGCGCGACGGCCGCACGGCCGTGCTTCCGGGTCGCGCTGAGGACAGCGAGTTGTGGCGCCGCATCGCCAGCGACGACCCCGCGGAGGTGATGCCTCCGCCGGACAGCAATAAGCGACCGCTTTCTCCGTCGGAACGCGAATTGATCCGGCGCTGGATTGAAGCTGGCGCGGAGTATACGCCGCACTGGTCGTTCGTTCCTCCGCAGCGCCCCACCGTTCCGGAGGTTGAGAACGAGGACTGGTGCGTCACCCCGGTCGATCGGTTCATCCTTGCCCGCCTCGAGGCTGAGGGCGCGACGCCCTCGCCGGAGGCGGACCGCGCCACGTTGATTCGGCGACTTTTCCTGGACCTGACGGGGCTTCCGCCAACGCCCGAGGAAGTCGAGGCGTTCGAGACGGATGAACGCCCGGATGCTTACGAGCGCCAGGTGGATCATTTGCTCAACGAGGAGCCCTACCGCACGCGACACGCGGAGCGGCTTGCGCTGCCGTGGCTGGATGCGGCCCGGTATGCGGACACGTGCGGGATTCACATGGACGCGGGTCGCCAGATGTGGGCGTGGCGGGACTGGGTGCTGACCGCCTTGAAGGAGAACGCGCCTTTCGACCGGTTTCTGACCGAGCAGCTCGCCGGCGACCTGATTCCGAACGCGACCGACGCGCAGAAGATCGCCAGCGGGTTCAACCGTAATCACGTCACCACCGACGAGGGCGGCGCGATCGCGGAGGAATATCTCGTCGAGTACGCCGTCGATCGCGCGGCGACGACGGGCGCGGTTTTCCTCGGGTTGACGCTCGGGTGCGCCCGCTGTCACGAGCACAAGTTCGATCCGATCTCGCAGGAGGAGTTCTTCTCGTTCTACGCCTTCTTCAATTCGATCGAGGAGCCGGGGCTGTATTCCCAGCTCCCCGACCCGAACCGGGCGTTCGAGCCTTTCATGCTCGTGCCCACCGAGGCCCAGAACCGCGATCGCGCGGAATTGAAGGATCGGTTGGACAAGGCCCGCGCCGACCTGAATCTCTCCTCGCCCGAGGAAGCGGCGCTGCTCGAGACCTTCCTCGCCCGGACGTCGGAGGAACTTGGCGTCGCGTGGACGCCCGCGCGTGTGATCGAGGCGAAATCCACGGGCGGCGCGACGCTGACGGTCCAGCCGGACGGATCGGTGCTCGCGTCCGGGGAGAATCCGAAGCAGGATGATTTCGTCATCACGCTGGGCTTTGACGAGGCGGATTCGCGGGTTCTCCTGCTGGAGGCGCTTCGGGATCCCTCGCTCCCGACGGGCGACATCGGACGCGCCTTCAACGGGAACGCCGTGCTGACCGGTGTCGAAGCGGAGGCGATCTCCGTGAGGGACCGGTCTGAGCGGAAGCCCGTCCGCTTCGTCTGGGCGTGGGCGGATCATGAGCAACCCGACGGCGACTACCGCGTCGTCAACCTCCTCAACACGGAAGACGACCTTGGCTGGGCGGTGGACGCGCACCGTCGAGACGAGAACCGCGTGGCGTTGCTGCTGGCCGAGGAAGCCTTCGGATTCGACGGGGGGACGGAACTCGTCGTCCGCCTTGAGCATCGGTCGATCTACGATGAGCACACGCTGGGCCGCGTCCGGCTGACACCGGGACGCATCCGTGACGCGGCGTTGGCGCGCCTGCCGGTGGCGGTCGGCGGCTGGTACGTCGTCGGTCCGTTTCCGGTCGATGATCGGGAGAAGGCGTTCGACGCGGCGTTCGGACCGGAGACGGACGCGATCCTGGATCTGAAGCGGAATTTCGGCGCAGGCAACCAGTACTGGCGCTTTGAGCCGACTTTCCTGGACGAGCGGCCGAATGTGCTTCCGGACGGCGTGAACGTCTCCTACGT
The DNA here is from genome assembly GCA_013360585.1 of Phycisphaerae bacterium. GTDB lineage: Bacteria > Planctomycetota > Phycisphaerae > UBA1845 > UBA1845 > JABWBH01. The sequence continues at coordinate 17,592 of JABWBH010000018.1, forward strand.
CGCCCGGCGCGTGTACAACCCCGCATGCCGGGCGTTCGATCTGTCGCTGGGCAGCGACGACGGTCTCCGTGTCCTTCTCGACGGCGCGGAGGTTTTTGCGAACCGCGTGGAGCGCGGCGTTGCGCCTGATCAGGACCGGGTTCTGCTCCACCTGCGTCCGGGCGAGCACGTCCTGACGATGACGATCGTCAACACCGGCGGACCGGCCGGGTTTTATTACCGGGCGATTCCGAATCCCGACGAACTCTCGGGACTGCTGGTCGGCGCCTTGCTTCCACAATCTGCGCTGGATGCCGGTCTGCGGTCGCGCGTCGCCGAAGCGTGGAAGACGGCGTTCTCACCGGAGTACCGTCGCCGGCGCGAGCAGATCACCGAGCTGGAGAAGCGCTCGGCGGAACTCGAGGCGGCGATCCCGCGCACGATGATCATGCAGGAATTGCCCGCGCCGCGTGAGACGTTCGTGCTGACGCGCGGTCAGTATGACAAGCCGGATCGCAACCGCCCGGTCTCGCGCGGCGTTCCGGCGGCGCTGGGAAAGATGCCGGATGGCGCGCCGCTGAACCGGCTGGGGCTGGCGCAGTGGCTGACCTCCGCAGAGAACCCGCTGGTCGCCCGCGTGACGGTCAACCGATACTGGGAGATGTTCTTCGGCACGGGGCTGGTGCGTACGAGCGACGACTTCGGACACCAGGGGGAGTGGCCCAGCCACCCGGAATTGCTGGACTATCTGGCGGTGGAGTTCCGCGAGTCCGGCTGGGACGTGCGCCGCCTGGTGCGTTTGATCGTTACGAGCAGCGTCTACCGTCAGGGTTCCCGGGCGCGGGAGGACTTGCGCGAGAAGGATCCGGACAATCGCCTGCTGTCGTATTACCCGCCGCGGCGGCTTCCGGCGGAGGGCGTCCGCGACCTGGCGTTGTACGTCTCAGGGCTTCTCGTCGAGAAGCTGGGCGGTCCGTCGGTCAAGCCTTATCAACCGGAAGGGCTCTGGCAGGAGATCGCGATGCCGCAATCGAACACGCGCGAATACGTCCGCGGGGCGGGGGAGGATCTCTGGCGCCGCAGTCTGTATACGTACTGGAAGCGCGCCGCGCCTCCGCCGTCACTGCTGACGTTGGACGCGCCGACGCGGGAGTCGTGCGTCATCCGGCGGGCTTCGACGAACACGCCGCTTCAGGCGCTGGTGACGTGGAATGACGAGCAGTTCGTCGAGGCGGCCCGCGTGCTCGCACAACGGACGCTGGCGGAGCCTGGCGACGATGAACATCGGCTGGCGCGGCTTTACCGCCGCTGCACCGGGCGTTCGCCGGACGCGGACGAGCGAGCGTCGTTGTCGGAGGCGCTGTCGTATTTTCGCCGGCGTTACGCGGCGGACACGGATGCGGCGGCCGCCCTCGTCGAGATCGGGGAGTCGCCGACGCTAACCGGGGTTGAACCCGCGGAACTGGCGGCGTGGACGATGATCGCCAACGCGGTGCTGAATCTGCACGCGACGCTGACCCAGGGCTAGCGCCGGGCTTTGCACGGACCGCGGCGCAACAAGGAAGGTCACATGACAGACCGGAAGAACACCGGGCGGCGGGGGCTCCTCATCCTGATGTCGATCGGCGCGCTGGCGACGACCGGCGCCTCCGCGGTGCGTTCAGACGCCTCCGCCGCCGTCGGCCAGGAGGGAAAGCGCATCCGCGTCTGCCTCCTGCCGAAGAAAAAGGGCGTCCCGTATTTCACGTCCTGCGCGAAAGGCGCGGAGCAGGCTGCGAAAGAGCTGGGACACGTCGATCTGATCTACGACGGTCCGACGGACGGCTCCCCGGAGAAGGCCGCGTCGATGATCGAGCGGTGGGCGCTGCAGGGCGTCGATGTCATCGCCGTGTCACCGAACGACCCCGACGTGCTCGCCTCGGCGATGCGCAAGGCCCGGCAGAAGGGCGTCCGCGTCATCACCTGGGATGCGGACGGGCTGCCCGACACCCGGGAGTTCTTCGTGAATCAGGCGACGGCGAAGGAGATCGGCTTCGCCCTGGTGGACGCGATGGCCGCGGACCTCGGCGGCGACGCCGCATCCGGAGAACTGGCGATCGTCACCGCGACGCTCACGGCTGCGAATCAGAATGACTGGATCCGGCACATGAAAGAGCGCCTGACGGCGTATCCGAAGCTGAAACTCGTGGCGATCAAGCCGTCGAACGAGGACCAGCGCCTCGCGTTTCAGGCGACGCGCGACCTGATGAACGCGCACCCGGACCTGCGCGGCGTGTTCGGCATCAGCTCCGTCTCGTTCCCCGGCGCCGCCGAGGCCGTCAAGCAGTCGGGCAAGTCGGGCAAGGTGCTCGTGACGGGGCTGTCGACGCCGAACGACATGCGGGCGCACGTGCACGACGGGACCGTCCGGACCGTCGTGCTCTGGAACACGCTCGACCTGGGTTATCTGACGGTGTACGCGGCGGAGGCGCTGGCGACCGGGAAACTCAAACCGGGCGCAACGACGCTGAGCGCGGGTCGGCTCGGTGATCGCTCGATCGCCGGTGATCACATTCTCCTGGGGGAGATTCTCCGGTTCACAAAGGATAATATCGACGCGTTCGACTTCTGACGTCGCCCGCCGGATGCAGCGTCACCGCCGCACCGGAACCGAGTTCGGACCGCGGCGGACGTCTCCACCCCCGGGTGCGGGCCGCCTGCGGACGCGCGCGGCTCTGAAAACCACGCGCCGGTGGTACGTACGATCGCTGACGCCGCCCCCGCCTGAGGATCGGTTGACCCTGCTTGATCAGGTGAATATGCTGCTTCTGAACATCGCAGGCGGCGTAGCTCAGCTGGTTTAGAGCGGCGGATTCATAACCCGCAGGTCTCCGGTTCAAGTCCGGACGCCGCTAGTTTCGGAAATCACGCCTGAAATGCCGCTCGCGTCAACCTGCCGAATGAGCGGTGCGGCGGGAGCTTGTGCGCCTTCCACGCCCGCTCGACCATCGATTTGTCGAGGCCAAGATGGACGACCCGCGCCCGTGTGCTGCAATGCAAGGCGTGCCGGGGGCGTTAGCAGGGTGGCTTCGACAATCGTTCGCGCCCAGCGACGGGGTTTCGTCAAGCTTGACACGGGCGGGCAATTCCAGTGGACGCACGTTCCGGCCGGATGATGACGACCGGGTGGAGGTTCCGCTGGGGGACAACCTGCGGGAGGCCGCCTTGCAAGCCGTCGTAGCCGCGAGGCTCAAGGAGGCGGAAGACCGTGGAGCGGGCCCGGGGCGCTGGTGGCGGTGCTTGCGCTTCTCTGGCGGGGCGGCGCGGAGTAAAGTTGACGCAACGGGCCGGGTCATCCCGGCGGACGGATCGACGTTACGCCGAGGTCAGCCTTGCGCGCTTCAGGAGTTCGGAGGCATGTTGAACGTGTATCTTTGGGTCGTGGGGCTGACGGGGTTTTCGGCGGGGGTCGGCAGCGCGGAAGAACCGCTCCTGACGGTGGCGGAGAAGTCGGGTTTTCAGGCGACCGCCCGGTACGACGAGGTGGTGGATCTCTGCCGTCGGATCGACGCCTCATCGCCGCATGCGGCGATGATCGAGATGGGGCGGACGGTCGAAGGACGGTCGATCCCGGTGCTGGTGCTGGCGAACCCGCCGGTCACGACGCCCGAGGAAGCGCGGCGCGGCGGAAAACTGGTCGTGCTGGCGTTCGGGAACATTCATGCCGGCGAAGTCTGCGGCAAGGAGGCGTTGCCGATGCTGGCGCGGGAGATTCTGTCCTCGCCGAACCCGGCGCTGCTGGAGCGCCTGGTGATTCTTTTTGCGCCGATCTTCAACTGCGATGGGAACGAGCGGGTTTCGAAGGATAACCGTCCGGGTCAGAACGGCCCCGCGGAGGGGATGGGCGTCCGGCACAACGCTCAGGATCTCGATCTCAATCGGGACTTCGTCAAGCTGGAAAGCCCGGAGGTTCAGGCGCTGGTGCGGTTCATGACGGCGTGGGATCCGGCGGTCGTCATCGACACACACACGACGGACGGCACGCCGCATCAATACACAATGACCTACGAAGGGCCTCGCCACGCGGCCGGCGATCCGCGCGTAATTGCGTACGTCCGGGAGCGGATGCTTCCGGACGTGACGCGGCGTCTTGAGGCGACATCAGGCTACCGCTCGTTTTTTTACGGCAATCTGCACGACGGAGGGGCGACGTGGAGCACCGACTACGCGGACACGCCGCGCTTCAGCACGAACTACATCGGGCTTCGGAATCGCCTTGCGGTGCTGGCGGAGGCGTACGCTTACGCCTCGTTCAAGGACCGGGTTCTCTGCACCCGGGATTTCGTGAAACTGATTCTTGAACATGCGGCGTCGGACGCGACGAAGATCCGGGAGTTGCTGTCCGAGGTAGACCGCGAGACCGTCGCGCGAGGCCGTGAACCTCGGCCGGAGGACCGCGTGGCGGTGCGCACGCGGGAAGAAGAGTACGACGGACCGGTGCGCATCGCCGGTTACGTCGAGATGGACGAGCCGGGTCGCTCGGGACCGACGGAAACAAAGCGGGATTACGAAGCCCGGCACGTTGGACGGTCCGTTCCGACGGAGTCGGTCGCCCGGGCCTTCGCCTACGCCTTTCCCGCATCGCTGGCGAACGTGAAGGAGAAGCTCCAGCAACACGGGATCGCCGTGGAGGAACTGCGCGAAGACCGGGAGATGTCGGTTGAGGTCTACCGCGTCGAGGACGTGCGCCGGGCGGACCGGCCGTTCATGAAGCATGTCACGGTCAACGAGGTCTCCGTGACAGTCCGGGAGGAAAAGCGCCGCCTTCCTGCGGGGACGATCCTCGTCCGCACGGCCCAGCCGCTGGGGACGCTGGCGTCGTATCTGCTGGAGCCGCAGTCGGCCGACGGGCTGGTGACGTGGAACTTTCTTGATGATGACCTGATCGTCGGGCGGGATTTCCCGGTCCTGCGGCTGACGTCGCCGGTGGTTGTTGAGTCCGGGCCGGCGGCTGGGTTGCCTCAGGATCGCGGTGGTCCGCGTGAGGTGACGTTCGCGGATGTGCTTGCGGGTCGGGAGCCGCAGCTTCGGGGGTCTGCGGCGGCGCCGCAGGGCTGGCTGGAGGACGGGGAACATTACCTTCAGGTGCGGGAGAACCGTCTGCACAAGGTCAACGCGGCGTCGGGCGAGTCTACGCCTTTTCACGATCCGCAGAAGATGGCCGCGGGGCTGATGAAGATCGAGGGGTTCACGGAGGACAAGGCGAAGAACCTCGCGGAGGCGACCCGGTTCACGATGGACGCCGCGCGGCGGGGGGCGTTGTGGAACCGCGACGGCGACCTGTATTACGCGACGTTCGACGGCGAGTTCGCCGCCCGGCTGACGAAGACGCCGGACCGCCGCGAGGAACTGGCCGACTTCAGCCCTGACGGGCGGCAGGTGAGCTTCGTGTCGGGACAGAACCTTTTTGTCGTGGACGTGGCGACGCAGACGGAACGTCAGCTTACCACCGATGGCGGCGGACTGATCTACAACGGCAAAGCGGACTGGGTGTACTACGAGGAGCTTTTCAACCGCAGCGAGCGGGCGTACTGGTGGAGCAAGGACTCCGCCGCGATCTGCTTCCTGCGGCTGGATGACGGACCGGTCAACACCTTCACGCTCGTCGATCATGAACCGGTGCGCCAGCGGATCGAGGAGACCCGCTATCCGAAGGCGGGGGATCCGAACCCGCTCGTGCAGTTCGGCGTCGTCGCGGTGGACGGAAAGACGGCGCCGGTGTTCGCCGAGCTGCGCACGTACGACCCGGTGCAGATCATCATCAGCGGCGCGGGGTTCTTTCCCGGCGCCGGCGCGCCGGCGTATTTCTACGTTCAGAACCGGGAGCAGACGTGGCTGGATTTTTGCATGCTGCCGCGCACCGGCGGCGAGCCGAAGGTTCTCTTCCGCGATCAGACGCAGGCGTGGATTGAAAGTCCGGGCGAGCCGAAGTTCCTCGCGGACGGATCGTTCCTGCTCTCCAGCGAGCGCACCGGCTGGAAGCACTGGTATCTTTATTCGGCGGACGGAACCCTGAAACATCCCGTTACGACCGGGGAGTGGGAGGCGCGCGGGCTGGAGTGCGTGGACGAGGCCGGAGGTTGGATCTACGTCACGGGAACGCGCGACAGCCACATTGCGGAGAACCTCTACCGGGCGCGCCTGGACGGGTCGGCGATCGAGCGTCTGACGCAGGCGAGCGGGCATCACAACGTCAGCGTCAGCCCGAAGGGCAATCTTTACGTGGACACCTGGAGCAGTCACGCCGCGCCGCCGCAGGTGGGTCTGTACCGGACGGACGGCACGCTGGTCCGGATGCTGGACACGAACCCGGTGCGCGAGCTTGAGGAGGTCCGTCGCAGCCCCGTCGAGTTATTTCAGATCACGATGTCGGACGGCTTCAAGATCGAAGCGGCGATGATCAAGCCGACGAACTTCGACCCGACGAAGAAGTATCCGGTCTGGTTTCAGACCTACGCCGGTCCGCATGCGCCGACGATCCGCGATGCGTGGGGAAACGGATACACGCATGAGCAAAGTCAGGCGAACGAGGGTTTCATCATCTTCAAGGCCGACCCGCGCAGCGCGAGCGGGAAGGGCGCGGTCTCCGCCTGGACGGCGTACAAACGCCTCGGCGTTCCGGAGATGCGCGACATCGAGGAGGTGATCACCTGGGTGCGGTCGCAACCTTATGTCGATCCGGACCGGATCGGGATGAGCGGATACAGCTACGGCGGGTTCATGACGGCGTACTGTCTGACGCACAGCAAGCTTTTCCGGTGCGGGATCGCCGGGGGACCGGTGACAGACTGGGGCTTGTACGACACGATCTACACCGAGCGGTACATGAACACGCCGCAGAACAACCCGAGCGGATATGCGGAAACCTCGGTGATTGCGGCGGCGGCGAACCTGCACGGGCGTCTGCTGCTTATTCACGGGACGCTCGACGACAATGTGCATATGCAGAATACGATCAAGCTCGCTGACGCCCTGATCAAGGCGAACAAGGACTTTGAGATCATGCTCTACCCGGGGTTCCGCCACGGAATCTGGGGGGAGCACTACAACCGTCTCACGATGGACTTCATGAAGCGGAACCTGCTCGCCCCGGAACCTGCGCCGATTGTTTCCCCCGCGTCGGGATCGGGGGAGGCGGCGGTCGGCGCGGGAACGCCGTGATGAGCGGATCGCGTTGACGGTGAGAAGATGTCGTTAACGGAGCGGACCAGCGTAACGACGGCGGGCGCGCCGGGATCCGGCGAGACGGGCGCTGCTCGGCTGCCGGAAGCGGTGGTTGCCGGGGCGGGCGTAGCACTGATCGCAGCGGACCGCGAGGGGGTCGTGCGACTCTGGAACCCGGCGGCGGCGCGGATGTTCGGCGCGGAGGCGTCGGCGATCCTCGGGACGCCCGTCGAGAGCATCCTCCCTCGCGCCGTCCGCGAGGCCGCAGCGGAGGGGCTGCGCCGGGCGCTGGCCGAGGGGGCGGCGATGGAGTTTGAGTTCCGCTACCCGGATGAGCGAGGCCGCTTTCGGGAACTTGCGGTGAACGTGTCCGCACTGACCGGGGGCGGGGGCGAGACGATCGGCGTGCTGCTTTCCGCGCGGGACATCACGCGCCGTTTCGAGGCTGAGCAGCGCCTCGGCGAAGCGCGGAAGATGTCGGCGCTGGGCGACCTTGCCGGGGCGGTGGCGCATCACCTCAACAACATCCTCGGGGGCATCACGACAACCGTGGATTTCGCCCTCGACACCCGCGAGGCGGAGTCCTACCGGATCGCGCTGGAAAGAACCGCGGAGCAGACGGCGCGTGCAGCGCGTCTGATGCGGGGTCTGCTGTCCTTTGCCGAGGGCGATCCGCAACGCGGTGGAAAAGCGAGGATCCGCGACGTTCTGGACCAGGTGATTGAGGCGTCACAGCGGTCCGCCGCGTCGGCCGGTGTGTCTCTTGAGGTGTTGTGCGGTCCGCTTCCGGAGTGGACGGTTCCGCAGGGCGCCGTGACCACGGTGCTGCTGGAGATCGTCAAGAATGCGATCGAAGCCAGCGCCGCCGGCGGGCGCGTCGAGATCCGGGCGCAAGGGGAAGATGGAGGCGTGCGCATCGACATTCAGGATACGGGGCGCGGCCTGCCCGCGAACGCCCTCGGACGGATCTTCGAGCCTTTTTTTCGCGTTGATGAGGCGACGGACGGTCCGTCCGCCGAGCACGCCGGGCTGGGTCTTTCCGTCGCATACGGCATCGTGCGGGCCTTGGGCGGCTCGATCGACGTCGCCTCGGATGAGAATAAAGGGTCGTGTTTCACGGTCCGTCTGCCCCCGATGCCGACGTAGACGCGGTTTCAGCATGACCGGGACAGGGTGGAACAAGAACGCTTCCTCACCCTTGACCTCACTTCACGACTTAAAGGGCGGGGCGATGCGGCTCGGTCTTGCGACGGCGTTCACGCCGTCGGTCGCCAGCCTTATTCTTTGTGCGCTTTGCCGAAGCCGGTCTCGCCGCGGCGGATGGATTGCAGCAGCGCCTGAAGCGCCTTGAGTTCGTCGGGCGTCGGAGCGTCGGCGGGGTCGGTCGGGTTATGAAGCGTGGCGATCTCGTCCCAGTTGCGGATCTTGTCGCGGTCCGGATCCTGATTCGCAATGCGCTTGAACCGAGTCAGGAAGTCTGACGGCTCGCGCGTCGGAGCCGGAGCGCGAGATCCGGGGCGCGTGTTCGCGGGGGGCGTGTCCAGCTTCGCGATCGACTCGCCCAGGGGATTGTGCGGCGCCTTCTCTTCCGGTCCGGTTGTGTCCACGCTGACGTGGCACAGGCGGCAGTCCACGATCGTCTCGACGCGCTTCCGCAGCGACGACGTCGCCGCACCGTCGCCTTCGGCGTTAACCGGAGGGACGCTTTTCGGATCGGACGGATCCGTCCCGCAGAGGATCTCGACCCAGTTCAGCGCGCCGTCGCCGTCGATGTCGACGCGATCGTCCTCCGCGCCGGGCTCCATCCTGGCCAGGGTCGGCGACACCCGCCGCTCCTGCCGCCGGACGCGCTCCTGCAAGGAAGAGGTCGTCCCCATCGCGTTCAGGCGCTTTCCGTAAAGCGTCAGCTCTTTGCCTTTTTCATCAACGTGACAGTCGCCGCACTTCAGGTAATGCAAAAGCAGCTCGAACTTGACTTTCTCGAGATGCTCTTCCTTTCCCACGGCGATCGTGCAAGCGAGCAGCAGCGCCCCCAGGGCGACGGCCGTCCGTCTTCGACAAGACCGAGTCAAAACACTCCCACGGTACGAGGTTTCTCGAACCGCGTGTGAGGCCGGGAAACGACGACGCGAGCGCATTGAAGATCCTGCTTGTGAGTGAATTCGCACGGTCAGCCGGGGTTTGATCCGGGCTTCTTGTCGTCGGGGGGAGCGGCGGGCTCCTTCGGCGCAGTTCCGGATGCGCCAGCGCCAGGCTTTGACGGCGTTGACGTGGGTTGGTCGCCGGACGAGGCGGCGGCCTTGCCGACCGCGGGATCCTGCGGTTTCTCGGCCTTCGAAGTCGGGGTCGCGGGGCGGACGCTGCGGATGAACTTCAGGATACGCTCGCGCTGCGGTTCGAGGGTTGAGGCTTTGCCTTCAGCGCGGATGAAAAAAGGCCCCTTCGGGTGATGCACGACGGCTGCGATCATCATCTGTCCCGCGACCGGCTTGCCGCTTTTTCCGCCTTTTGTCGCGCCCTTCAACTCGATCAGGGTCACTTTCAGCGAATTGACCTCGAATTCCTGGGCAACTTCGGCAAGGCGCGGTTTCGATCCGTCATCTTTGATGAACCCCTCACACCAGTTCTTCAGGACGGTGGACGCCTTGCCCTCGCGCTCGGGGACAAAGCTGACGGCGAGGACCGCCTTGTCGCGCTTTTTCTTCGGGTCGGACATTTTGAACGCATAAAGCACCTTGTCGCCGGCGTTGGGGGCGTCGAAGACGGGCCATCCGAGGGGTTCTGCGAACTCAATGAACGCCTTCTCCGGCTGGCGAGGCGGGGGCATTTTCGCATCTTTCAAGGCGGTCTCGGCAGCCTGCTGCTCCGCGATCCGGCCCGCCGCGCCTTTCTTTTTCGGAGGCGCCTTCTCCTCGGCGGCGGGTTTCGGCGCGGGCTTGTCTACATCGGGAAGGAGCGGCTTGGGTTCTTCTTGCGGCTTTTCCGTCGGCTTATTTACATCCGGCGACCCGGGTTGATCCTGAGGCGTCGGCAGGGCTGAAGCTCCCCTGCCGGACGCCAAGGCGAGCACAACCCCGAAAATCCAGAAAGCGGTCGTCGAGCGTTTCCCAGTATTGTGCATCATATGTACCCCCCAGCAGATCGCGCCGTGCGGCGGTTTAACCGCAATATATTACCCTCGATTGTCGCCCCCGCGAATCCCGGCTCGCCGAGAAATCGGCGCACAAATTGCTCCCACGCCTGGCGGAAGCCCGCAGGAATAACGCCCCTGAAATCGCCGGATTGCCGGGGACCGCGATGTTCCGCGCCGCGCATGAACCGCCGACCCCGTCGTTTCTGCCGCTGCCGCCGCCGCTTGCCCGTGACGGCTGAGTCGCCGCGGTTCTGAGCCGATAAATCCCCGGGAGACCGACGGGAACGCGGTCCGCTCGGTTTCGAGCGGAACCCGCGCCCGTCCGAGCGAGAGGCGCCGACCCTGAATGACGAGCGTACCCTACCTTCTGTCCCGGCACATTCTCTGCCCGCTGCATGAGCGCGTCCTGGGTCGGCGGACGTTCGCACGCCTGCGCCAGATCGAGCGCGAGCAGTGGCGAAGCCCGGTGGAGGTCCGCCTGCTGCAGATGCGTCGGCTGCGATCGCTCCTGCGGCACGCCGTCCGGAACGTTCCTTTTTACACCGCCCGGCACAAGCCGACCTCACGGGCTGAGCGAGACGGAGAGCCGGATCGTTTGCACCTCCGCGCGCTGCCCACCTTGAGCAAGCAGGACATCCGCGCGCACACGGACGAACTGATCTGGCCGGAGTCGCCGGGGAGACTGCGGCCGTATTCCACCGGAGGATCGTCCGGCGATCCGCTGCGTTTCTTCATCGACCGTCCGCGACAAGCCTCGGACGCGGCGGCGCGCATTCTGACGCACCGGTGGTTCGGCGTGGACGCAGGTCACCGGGAGCTGTTTTTGTGGGGGTGTCCGATCGAACTGACCCGCACGGACCGCCTGCGCGCCTGGCGCGACGGGCTTTTCAATCACCGGCTGCTCAGCGCGTTTGACCTGTCGCGGGAGCGCATGCGCGAGTATACCGACGTGTTCCGTCGGTTCCGCCCGCGCTGCCTTTTCGGATATCCGAGCACCTTGTCCCGGTGGGCGGAACACCTGATGACGTATGAGGAGACACTGCCGATCGGGTGTCTCCGCGCCGTATTCGTTACCGGCGAAGTCTGCGACCCCGTCCAGCGGCGCACGCTCGAACGCTGCTTCCAGGTTCCGGTTGCGGACGGTTACGGCAGCCGGGAAGCCGGCTTCATCGCGCATCAATGCCCCGCCGGTTCAATGCACGTCATTGCCTCGGAAGTTCTTGTCGAGGTGCTCGACGGCGACCGACCGGCGCGCGAGGGCGAGTTCGGTGAGATCGTCGTCACGCACCTGCATGCCTTCGGAATGCCCTTCATCCGCTACCGGACCGGCGATTTCGGACGTCTGCTGCCCGGACGTTGTCCGTGCGGCCGGGGTTGGCCGAGGATGGACGCGGTGCAGGGGCGACGGACCGACGGCATCCACCTCCCCGACGGGCGGTTCATGCACGGCTTGGCGGTCATTTACGTTCTGCGGGAAACACCGGGCATCGAACATTTCCAAGTGAGGCAGACCTCGGACTTCGCCCTTGAGGTGCAGGTCGTCGCCTGCGAGGGGGCCCCGTCGGATGTGCTGCGACGGGTCGAGTCGGGATTGCGCCGCGTCGTGGGCGATCAGATTCCGGTCCGGGTGCGGCGGACGGCGACAATCGAGCGCGCTGCGTCCGGCAAACACCGGCCGGTGATCTCGGATGTCGACGCTTCAGCCGCATCGTCAAGCTCCGGCGCAAGCCGCACTCCCCGCTCGGCCGTTGCGGTCGGTTCGGACGCGGCGCTTGAGGAGGCGATTGCGTAGGCGCATGAGCGTTCAACTTCTGGATTACGCGAACGATGTCACGACGTCGGGCTCGCCTGTGTCCGCCGCCGAGCGCATTCGAACCGGGGGAGGCACCGCACGAGCGACGGAACCCCCGCTTGTGATCCGCGAGTCCTCATCCGTGGAATCCCAGCGCTGGGACGCCTTTGTTCAGTCGCATCCGCAGGGGACAATCTTTCACACGCAGGCCTTCCGTCAAGCCGTCGCTTCGACGTTTCCGCACCGTGCCAGATACCTGACGGCGGAGCGAGGCGGGCGGATCGTCGGCGTCCTGCCGATGTTCGACGTGCGGACCGGGTGGGCGGGGCGGCGGCTGGTGAGCGTGCCTTACGGCGTGGGCGGCGGCGCGCTGGCGGAAGATGAGCCGACAGCCAACGCGCTGGCGGACGCGGCGGTGGCGCTGGCGGCGGAATTGTGCTGCGCTGTGATCGATCTTCGTGGCGGCGCGTCGCGGTTGCGAGGGTTTGAGCGAGTCGACGGTTATCTCGGTTTCCGGCGCGAACTTCCCGCGAACCCGTCTGACATCGCAACGTGGATTCCGCGCAAGGCCCGGGCGGAAGTCCGTCATGCCCGGGAGCGCCACGGCGTCACGATCGACGAAGGCGACGAGCACCTGAACCTCGCGTGGCGCCTTTATTCGGAGAATATGCGGCGGCTGGCGTCGCTGAACTATCCTCGTCGGTTCTTCGCTGCGCTCCTCGAAGCGACGCGGGATCAACACCGTATCACGCTCGCACGCCGGCGGGGCGTTCCGGTGGCGGCGCTGGTCAGTTTCACGCACCGCGACGCGGTCATGCCTTACTTTTTCGGCGCGACGCGCGAGGCACGCAGTTGCGGCGCTGCCCACCTCCTTTATGCGGAGCTTGCGGAGTGGGCGACGGAGCGCGGGCTGCGCACGTTCGACTTCGGGCGGTCCCGCGCCGGAAACACGGGCAGCGCCGATTTCAAGCGGTTTTTCGGCTTCGAGGCGACGGTGCTGCCTTATCAACGGTGGACCGCACCGAGCATGAACGTCGCCGATCCCTCGCCCGCCAGCCCGAAAGTCCGTTTCGCGCGCCGTTTCTGGCCGCGACTGCCGCTGTGCGTCACCCGTCCCCTCGGAGCGTGGTTGTCGCGGTGGGTTACGGGGTGACGAACGACGAAACCGAAGCAGAGCCTGAACAAGACCGACGCTGACGAAGGAGCTTGAAGATGAGAATCCTCTACCTGGCGCACCGCGTTCCGTTTCCGGCGAACAAAGGCGAGCGCATCCGCGCCCTGCGCCTGATCCGCCACCTCGCCCAGCGGCATGAAGTCTGGTGCGCATGCTTCCGGGACGACCCGACCGAGCGGCGCGCGGAAGAACTGGAGACGATCGTCCACCGTCTCGGGGTCGTGGACCTTCCGCGGCGCGGCGCGTTGCTGCGGGCGGCGAAGTCGGCGCTGACCGGCGCCACCCTGACCGAGGGGTTCTACTCCCACCCCGCAATGACCACCCTCGTGAACGCGTGGATGAACCAGACCCGCTTCGACGCCGTGGTCGCGTTCTCGTCCTCCACGGCAGGTCTTGCCCTGAGTGTCCCGGCTGCGCGCAGGATCCTGGACCTTTGCGACATCGACAGCGCCAAGTGGCGCGAATACGCGGACCGGTCGGCGTGGCCCGCAAGCGCCGTCTACGCGATGGAGGCGCGGCGCCTGGCGGTGAAGGAACTTTCGTGGATCGACGCCTTCGACGTAAGCGTCGTCGCCTGCCGCCGCGAGCTTGAGGCGATCTCGGACGCACCGCTGCGCCGCAAGGCACGGATCGTGCGCAACGGCGTCGATCTTCCGTCCGAGATAGGAGAAACGTCCGGCGCCTCCGGACCGCCGGTTATCATCTTCGTCGGAGATCTTTCTTACCGCCCCAACGTCGAGGGACTGACGTGGTTTATCGAACACTGCTGGCCGGGGATCGTCACCCGGTCGCCTCATGCGGAGCTGCACGTCGTCGGACGCAGCCCGACGCGGCGGATCGCGCGCCTTGCCGGGACACACGGCGTGCGCGTCTTCGCCGACGTGCCCGACGTCGCGCCTTTCCTTCGCACGGCGCACGTCAGCATCGCCCCGATCCACGTCGCACGCGGCGTGCAGAATAAGGTGCTCGAAGCCCTGGCGTGGGCAAAGCCCGTCGTGATGACGTCCGCCGTCAGTCGCGGACTGGACGCAGGCTTGAGCGAGCCGTGGATCACCGCCGACGACGCCGGGGCATTCATTGACGGTGTGACGCGCCTGCTCGCCGACGCGGATCTTCGCCGCGCGATCGGCGGCGCGGCACGGTCGTTCGCGCGCCTCGAGTACGCCTGGGGACCGCAGTTGGCGGCGTTCGAGCGGCTTGTGACCGGTGAAAGAACCGTGGCGAGACCGGCGCGCCTTCGTTCCGCAGCAACGTCTGAACTGAGCGGAACGTTTACCTCCGGGGAATGAGGAGACGGCGGCGCTTTACACGCGGCGCCTCATGCGGCGCTGCCGCCCGTCGCCTTCGGCGCGGACCGGCCGATCAGCACGCACCCGGCGGTGAAAATCGCGATCGCCGACAACACAACCCCCGCCGGCAAGTGATCCTGCGCACCCTCCTGCGGCTGCGGCAGGAACGAAAACCACTCCCGATGCGCCGCCGACAGCGTCAGAATCGTGTTGTGCATGAAGTGGACGATCACGCCGGGCAGGATCGATCGCGTCGTCCAGCACACCCACCCCAGCATCGCGCCGAGCAGAAATGTCACCGGCAGCTTCGCGAGGATGAAATGAAACACCGCGAACACCGCGGCGCTGGCCGCAATCGCCGTCATCTTCCGCACCCCGGATCGCATCGCCCCCAGCAGGAAGCCCCGGAACAACGCCTCCTCGCACACCGCCGGTATCAGACCGAGCAGGATGACCAGTTCGACCGGTGACAGATCGCGCAGCAGTCGTTCCAACGCCGCGGCGCTGTCCGCCGCGAGGTCCGACATACCGAACCAGTTGTGCTGAAACACGACCATCTCACGCGCCACGATCCACGAGGACATCCCCAGCAGCACGGCCCCCGCCCACGCCCGGACGCTCGCACCCCCCAGTCCGAACGCCCCGCGTAGATCCACCTTCCAGTACGCCGCCACCAGCGCCGGGACCGCCACGAACATCACCGGCATCGCCGCAAACGTCCGCCGCAGGGCGCCGAGTCCGTTTTCCGCTCCGCGCGTCGATTGCAGCCAGGACTGAAGGAAAAACCACGCCGGAAAGAGCACCGCCGTCACCACCAGCGCCATCGTCAACGACGGACGCGGCGACGGCTGAATCAACCGCCGATCGAACGTGCTCCGCAAGGACTCGACGTCGGCGAAAACCACGCTCTCCTTGCCGAAAACCTTCGCGGCGACGGCGACCGCGGCCGAAGCGTACAACGTCGTGGACAGAAGGACGGTCAGCAGCTCCGACGTCCCCACCGGCGCGCCGATCAGCAGCTCCCGCGTGAGCAACACCATGTTTCCCACGGGAACCACCAGCATCATGCCCCGCAGCTCCGTCGCCGGCAGCGCCGCGAACCCGCCGGGAATCAGCACCGCGAGGATGACCGGCGTGACGTAGTTCTGCGCCTCCTTGAACGTCCGCGCGTAGCTGCACACCGCCATCATGATCGCCGACATCAGCACCGCAAAGGGAATCAGGCACAGCAGAATCAGTGCAAGCTGTCCGTAAGGGATGCCCTGTCCGGCGGTGGCGATCAATTCGTTGAATCCGCCGAAATACACCGTCGCGCACACGCTGCCGAGGTTCAACGCGGCTCCGAGAATCGCGATCGTCGCCACCACCAGGAACTTCCCGACGATCAGGTCGATCACCGGAACCGGGCATGCAAGGATCGTCTCCAGCGTTCCGCGCTCCCGCTCCCCCGCGGTGATGTCGATCGCCGGGTAGATCGCCCCCGTAATCGTCATCAGGACGAGAATCAGCGGAAGAATCTGCCCGAGGATCGACGACGGTGACGCCAGATTCGTCGCGGTCACCTCGAAGGGATCGAAGTAGGTCGCGGGAAGTCGCAGCGCCTCGCGGCGCTCGTCGTTGATCCGCGCTGCCACGCGGGCGATCACGTCCTCAAGCCGGGCATGCGCGGTGGCGCTGCGGGGCTCCTCGCGGTCATAAAGAATCCGAATGCGGTTGCGGCGATCCGGAGAGAACGTCAACCCCTCCTCGAACACCACCCCGACGTGGGCCGAGCGGTCTCGAACGCACTGCTCGATCTCCTCAACGCTGGCGCACGGCGTCCAGCTCAATTGAAGCGGGGGCGGCGACGCCGCGGAGTCCTCCACCTCAGCCGCCGGCGCGTCTCCCGGTGCAGATTCCGAAGATGCGGCGGGGGCCTTGCTGGCGGGAGTCGCTGACGGTTCGAGCGCCCGGATCCGATCGTATTCATACTGAAGATGCGCGAGCGACTCCGCCTGCGGACCGTCCGCACCTCCGAGTCCGGCGACGATGATCGCCCGCTGCCCCAGCGCCTGCGTCTGAACCGTAATCGCCTGAAGCGACCCCAGCATCAGCACCGGATACAGGAAGATCGGAACCACGATCATCGCGATCAGCGTCCGCCGGTCGCGCAGAAGGTCCACCAGCTCCTTGCCGTATATCGTGCGGACGCGACGGCGGAACGTCATGAACCCGCTCCCGCCGGCGCAGCCGCTTCCGTGCCCTCCGCCGCCAGCTTCAGGAAGATCGCGCTCAGTCGCGCCAGTCCGGTGCGCCGCTGAAGTTCCTCCAACGTTCCCTCCGCGATCAACCGTCCGTGGTGCAGGAACCCGATCCGGTCACAGAGCATTTCCGCTTCGTCAAGGTAATGCGTCGAGAGGAGGATCGTCTTTCCCTCGTCACCGGCGCGGCGGATGAAGTCCAGGATGAGGCGGTTGCTGATCACGTCCAGCCCCAGCGTCGGCTCGTCCATCACCAGCACCGGAGGGTCCGCCACCAGCACCCGCCCGATGTTCACCCGCTGACGCTGCCCGGTGGACAAGCTCCCGCAACGCAGGTCGGCGAACTCCCGCATGTCCAACCAGTCCACCAGATGCTCGGCGCGCCGACGCGCGGCCGGGCGATCCATCCCGTGAAGCTCGGCGAAGTATTGCAGCAGCTCCCGCGGCGTCAGGCGGAGGTACAACCCGGTGTTCGCCGTGAGAAACCCGAGGACGCGCTTCACCTCAAAGGGCTGGGTGGCGACGTCATACCCGGCGAGCCGCGCCGAACCCGACGTCGGCAGAATCATCCCCGACAGCATCCGCAGCGTCGTCGTCTTCCCCGCGCCGTTCGGCCCCAGAAGTCCGAAGATCTCTCCGCGCGCCACCCGGAACGACAACCCGTCCACCGCTCGCTTCTGACCGCCCGCGACTGGAAAGGATTTGACCAGATTGTCGGCGACGACCATCTCCACCGGGCGCGGATTGTAACGACGACCCTGCCGCGTCACACCCGGGGCGGTTTCACGGTTGAGGGGCTGACTCGGATTCAGGAGATCGACGCGCGGGCGCCGTGAAGCGCCCGTGCAGCCACCAGGTCCGCACATCCTCCACGTCATACCGCTGTCCGCGCGCCTTCAGCCACGCCAGCGGCTCGGGCACGGTGAACGACCGGTCCGGCTGGCGCACCAGCCCCACCTCCCGGTCAAAGAGACGAACCGTCAGCAGCGTCTGATTTTCGTACCCGTGCGTCCCGAAGATGCGCAATTGATCGCCCTGAAGCTGAAGTCGCGCCCCGAACCGGGCGTACTCGACGCGCTCCGGCAGCATTGACGAGACATCCACGCCGAGCAGCTCCTTCGCCGCAGAGGCGAGCATCTCCCGGTCGAGGTATCCCGGACCCTCCGGCGGCGGGTGGACGTTGATCTCCAGATCAGCGTACTCCACCCGATCGTCATTGATGATGATCGAGGTGATGACGATCTCGGCTACGCCCGTCGCTTTCCCGCGCCCGACCAGTTCGCTGATCGGCTCCAGCGAAAGTCCGGCGAGATACCCGGACGCCGAAAGATGACGGATCGACTCCTCCGCGACGTTCAGACGCCGCACGTTCAGGTGCAGCCGGCTTGTCTCCTGCGGATCGAGGACCGGCCAGATCTGCCCCGGGCGCATCGTCGCAATCTCGCCGGCGCACTCCACCGCCCGCACCTTCCGGTCGGCGACCTCGAAGCGGTCCACGTCAAGGTGCGCCCGGCCGTCAAAGGGCCCGCCCGGCACGCGCCGCGTCAACTCCGCAAGCTCCGCACCCAGCAATTCTCCCACGAACGTCCAGACCGGAACGCCCTCCTCCGGCGCAAAGCGCAGGCGACCGCTCACCTCTCCCGACTTCGCCGCCCCCCCCAGCACCTGCTCCAGGCCCGCCGCGTCCAGCGCCATCCGCGGGATCGACAATTCCACGTCGTGAAAATCCAGCGCCGCTCCCGAAGTGAACCGCGCCGTGATCGAGATCGGCGACCCCACGTCCCGGCCGTTCAGGGCCCGGCACTTCAGCCGTGCTTCACCTTCACCCGACTCTGTGAAGTCAATAACACCGGTCGCGCTCTCCGCACGCACCTCGAAATCGTCCTGAACCCACCGGAAATCGAAGTCCTCGAGGCGCACCCGACGAAGACCCAGCTCCGCGAAATCGTGCTGAAGTCCCGCCGCGATCAACCGCTCATATTCGTACCGCCGCCACTCCGGCGTCCCCACCACCAGCCACCCCGACCGCAGATGCAGGTGATAACCGGTTTCGTCTCCGACAAGCTGCTCCACCCAGGTCGCGCGGTCGCACGCGAACACGTGCGGCCCGCCGTCCCACAACCGCGCCGCCACGTCCCGAAACGCCTGTCCGTGAAACGAAAGAGGTTCAAGCGCACCGAACGTCACGGGCATTCCCATCCAGGTGCTGATATCCGCTTCGATCCGGCGGTGATTCGCCTCGCTTCGGAGGTACCACGCGTAGGCGAACGTGCCTCCGAAGGCTGCGATCGGGCAAAGCAGCGTCAGCGACAGGATGAAGCGTTTTCCGTCGGACGACATCATCATCACGCAGGATTGTTCGTGTGCGATCCGCTTCCTCAACCTGCGACGACAGGTTCCGACGGATACACGCGCTTTCCGGCGATGTACGCTGCTGTCGGGACGCTCGTTCCGTCAAGGACTCGGTCGAGGAGCAGTTTTTTCCCGGACGGCGCGGGAACCGCAACCAGATCCGCCCAGCGCCGCGGCATCAACGCGCCGATCTGATCGTCCAGCCCCAGCGCCTTCGCCCCCGCCAGCGTCCCGAGCCGCACCAGCGTTTCCGCCGAAATGTCCGGGCAGGCGCGACGCACATGCCGCAACTCTTCCAGCACCGACAGAGATGGGTTGGACGCCAGGCTGTCCGTGCCGATGCACACGTTGATGCCTCGCGCGAGCATCTCCCGGAACCGGTGCGGCGGATGCCCGAACGCCGCGTGCGTGCGCGGGCAGTAGGCGACGCTCGGTCCACGTTCCGCCAGCACGGCAAGCTGCGCATCCGTCACGTAGTTCACATGCGCCAGCAGCGTCTTCGACGAAAGCAGCCCCTCCCGCTCCAGCCACGTGACCGGATCCACTCCCGGCGTGTCCACGCGATCATCCCAGACCTTCATGCGCATCAGGAACTCTCGGAAGTCCCCGTCCCCCGCGACGGCAAAGCGCTCCTCCTGCGCGGTCTCCAGCAGGTGCATGCACACCGGCGCGCCGATCTCGCGCGCCGCCTCCGCACACCGCCTCAGCGCCGCCGGCTCGATCGTATACGGGGCATGCGGAGAAACTCCGACGCGCAGCCGCGGCGCCGCCCACTCCGCCGCCAGCGCCGCCGCAAGGCGCCTTTCCAGCATTGATCGGCGCTGTCCGATCGCGATGACTTCCCCGAACGACACAGATCGCAGGTGCGACCGGGCCAACATCGGCCGCGTCCAGTCCGGCGTGGTCGTCACGTCGCCGATTGCCGTCACTCCGCACGCCAGACTTTCTTCGATCCCCCGCCGCACCGCTTCCGCCGTCGACGTCTCATCCGGCGTGGCGGCGCTCCGCTTTTGCATCAGCGCGCTTAACCACGGGATGAACAACCCTTGCGGCGGAACCTGACCGTGAAGATCACTCAGATCAAGGTGCGTATGCGCGTTGACGAACCCGGGCAGCAGAACCACGTCGCCCAGATCTACCGGCTCGCCCGTCGCCCCGCGCAGCGCCGCAAAAGGCCCGACCTCGACGATCTTCCCGCCTTCCGCGACGACCGCGCCGTTCTCGATCGCCGAACCTTCGACCGGATAGACCCACTTCGCCCGAAATATCACGACTCCGGCCTCCCTTCCCGAGGGCGACTCGTGTTCGCCCACGCCTGACAAGGGGCACGCGCCTATCTCGCTCTCCCCACCCCTTCCGTTTCGCGATGATACTCGATCACTCGCCCGTCCACCTCAAAACCCGCGGCCTTGAACCGGGCAAGCCGCTCCTCTCGTTCCACGGCCAGCGGAAGGCAGATCGTCCGCATCTGCAGACGCTGCGCCAGCGCCAGAACGTGCGCCAGGAGCGCCCGCTCGACGCTCGCCTCGTCCGTCCCCCCAACGATCTCCGGTTCGATGATCCGCCCGATGTCTCCGACCTGGTGCAGCGCGATCCGTCCCGCCGGACGGCCCGCCTGAAGCGCGACAAACGCATCCAGCGACGCGTCGTCCAACCGGGCGACCCCCGCCGCTTGTGCCTCTGACGCGTCGCCGAACGTGGCCTCGTACGCGCCCCGCATCGCCCGCGCCGGCAGGATACGAACCTGCGGTGCGGGATTCAGATGAACCCACCGGGATAAGGTCAGGCAGACGTACTCGATCTCGTCGAACCCTCTCGCGCTCAGAAATGCCCCCAACTCGTCGATCCGCCGACCCTCGGCCGGTGCCCAGCGGTGACACGTCAGTCCCCGACCCGCAAAAAAGGACTCCGCTTCCGCAAACGCCTCTTCCGCCCGGCGCCCCGGCGGCAGAATCACCTCTCGATACTGATTCACCTCCGGCAGCGCCGAAAATCGTTCGCAAACGAACGCCACCCCGAGATCCAGCGTGTGACGCTCGCAGAGTTGACCGCAGTACGCCTGATTCGACCGGAGGATCGATCCCAGCGTCGTGTGCGTCATGCGGCGGCCTCCGTCGCCAGAAACGCCGGCGGAACGCCGCGGTGATAATCCGTCGCAAGCTGAAACTGATGTGCCGTCTGAAGCAGCCGAGCCTCGCCGAACACCGGACCCATCAATTGCAACCCGATCGGCAGCCCCCGCGCGTCAAATCCGCAGGGCACGCTGATCCCGCAGATTCCCGCAAGGTTCGCCGGGATCGTGTAAACATCACTGAGGTACATCGCCAGCGGGTCCGAAGCCTTCTCTCCGAGGCAAAACGCCGTCGTCGGCGTCACCGGCCCGGCGATCACGTCCACTTCCGAAAACGCACGCTCAAAGTCGCCCCGGATCAGCGTTCGAACGCGCGATGCCTTGTCGTAATAAGCGTCGTAATAACCGCTCGACAGCGCATGCGTTCCGATCATGATCCGCCGCTTCACTTCCGCCCCCAGCCCCTGACCGCGCGACGCCTTGTACACCTCGATCAGGTCGGCTCCCCCCGCGCGCCTCCCGTAACGCAGGCCGTCGAACCGTGCAAGATTGCTCGACGCCTCCGCCGGCGCGACGAGGTAGTAGCACGCAGCCGCATATTCCGTGTGCGGAAGTGTGATGTCCTTCGTTCGCGCGCCCAGCGTCCGCAGCACGTCGATCGCGCCGTGGACCGCCGCTCGAACCTCGGCGCTTAATCCCTCGCCGAAATATTCGTGCGGAAGTCCCACGCTCAGACCGTCGATCGGCGCGTCGATCGCCGCCGCGTAGTCCGGCGGGGCATCCGGCGCGGTGGTCGAGTCCCGTGCGTCCGGTCCGGCAAGGATGTTCATCAGAAGCGCGGCGTCCCTTGCATCCGTGGCGATCGGCCCGACCTGATCGAGACTGCTTCCGAACGCCACCAGTCCGAACCGGGAGACGCGCCCGTATCCGGGTTTCAACCCCGTGACGCCGCACAGTGCGGCCGGCTGACGGATCGAACCTCCCGTGTCGCTGCCCAGCGCCGCCGGAACAAGACGCGCCGCCACCGCCGCGGCTGATCCGCCGGAAGACCCGCCGGGAACCCGCTTCGGATCCCACGGATTTCGCGTCGGACCGAATGCGCTGTTCTCCGTGCTGCTGCCCATCGCGAACTCGTCAAGGTTGGTCTTGCCGACGACGATCGCTCCGGCGCGTTCAAGGCGCCGCACGACTTCCGCGTCATAAAGCGATGAAAACCCCGCCAGCATCGCGGATCCGCAGGTCGTCGGCGCAAAGGAGGTGCAGAGGTTGTCCTTCACGGCGATCGGAACGCCGCATAACGGCCCCAGGGCTTCGCCTCTTGAACGTGCTTCGTCGATCCGCCGCGCCGCCGCAAGCGATCGCTCCGCGTCCACGTGCAGGAACGCGCGGATCTCCGCCGCCGCGCTGATCCGTTTGAGACAGTCGTGCATCACGTCCTCGGCAGGCACGCGCCCGCGCCGAACCCCCTCTGCCGTCTCAAACACGGTGAGCACGCCTCATGCCTCCCCGTCTGCGAGCACCTTCGGCACTTTGAAGTACCCCTGATCCGCGCTCGGTGCATTGCGAAGCGCCAGGTCCGGTCCGCAACCCGCCGCCGGGACATCGTCCCGCAGAACATCCTGAAGCGCCAAGGCGTGAACCGTGGGCGGGACGTCCGCCGTCGGCGCTGCTCCGAGACGCTCAAAGTAATCGAGAATGCTCGCAAGCTGGTCGACGTACGCCGCTGCCTCGTCCTCCGCGAGGTTCAGTCGCGCTAGGTGCGCGACGCGCCGAACGTCTTCAAGCGTCAGGGACACCCTTGTTCTCCCGAGGAATCCGGTTCAAGGCGGCGCCGCGTCGGATTCAGCTCCCGCCGCCCTTGCCGCAGGTTCCATCGTGGCGCGCCCCCACGCCGCGGTCAACCGACCGGCTGGTCACGCCGCCGCGCGGAGGTAAGATGCCCCGCGATGACCGCTGGAGCATCCGGTGAAGGTCCGCGCGACGTTTTCAACGTCTTGTTCACCTGTGTCGGGCGCAGGGTCGAACTCCTCGACGCCTTCCGCCGCGCCGCCGTCGCGCTGAGGCTGAACCCGCGGGTCCACGGCGCGGACGTGACGCCTCTTGCTCCAGGCATGCACCACGTGGACGAAGCCCACCTCGTACCGCGCATCGACTCGCCGCATTACGTCCCAGCCCTCCTCGATCTGGTGGACTCGCGCCGGGTTCGCCTCATCGTCCCGAGCATCGACCCGGATCTGCCGGTCCTCGCCGCCGGCGCCGCGGACTTCCTCTCGCGCGGCTGCGCCGTGCTGGTCAGCGAACCCCACGTGATCGAGACCTGCCGTGACAAACTGCGCACACATCAGGCGCTCCGCCTCGCCGGCCTTGACACGCCTGACACCTGGCGACTTGCCGAGTTTCCGGCGGACGGGGGGGCATACCCCGTGTACATGAAGCCGCGTTACGGAAGCGCCGCCCGGGGAAATTTCGTCGTTCATTCCGCTCGTGAGTTGGACGTGCTCGGCGCCCGCGTCAGCGACCCGATCGTGCAGGAATACGTCGAAGGCGTCGAGCACACACTTGACGTCTACTGCGGGCTGGACGGGGTTCCGCGCTGCGTCGTTCCGCGCCGCCGGCTCGAGGTCCGCAGCGGCGAAGTGAGCAAGTCGCTGATCGTCCGGGACGACGCCCTGATGACCGCGGGGCGCCGGGTCGTCGAGGCGCTTCCCGGATGTCGCGGTGTTGTCACCGTCCAGGTCATTCAAACCCGCACCGGACGCATCCGCGTCATCGAGATCAACCCGCGGTTCGGCGGGGGGGCGCCCCTGTCGATCCACGCCGGTGCGGATTTCCCGCGGTGGATCCTTCAGACGCTCCTCGGAAACCCGCCGGTCATTGATCCGCTCGGATTCACCGACGATGTCGCAATGTTGCGCTTCGACCGATCCGTGTTCGTCGAGCACGCCTCAAAACGCTCCGCCGACCTCGCGTCATAACGTCGCGCCGCGGCGCCTTCCGCCGGTCTGAAGGTTGAAGGCGTCGATGTAGTGCTTGATGTCGGCTTCGCCGTCCCCCTTCAAGGTGATCGCCACAACATCCACCCGGCAGGGCAGCGCCCACGCGTTAGTGTCGTGGAGGAATGTGCGCGCGACGGTGCTGAGAGCGTCCTTCTTCGACTGCACGATCGTCGCCTCCGGCGCGACTTCTCCTTCCTGTCGCGTGCGCACCTCGACGAACACGATCGTGTCGCCGTCCACGACGATCAGGTCCGCCTCGCCCGCCGGACACACGTAGTTGTGCGCGACAAGACGGTATCCCTTTCGGCGCAGAAAAGAGGCCGCCAGCTTCTCGCTGCGGCCTCCGAGTCTCTTGCGCGGGTCCATCACCGGGGGCGAGTCGAAACGATCAGGGGCTTCCGACCAGTTCCGGCTCCGCTTCGCGGGTCGAACCGCCCTCCGCGCCGCCCCGCGAACGCCCGGTGCGCACTTCCTTCAGGCGGCGGGCCTTGCCGAGACGATCACGCAGGTAATACAGCTTAGCCCGACGCGCCTTGCCCTGGCGCCGCGATACAACGTCGAGCACGTTCGGCGAGTGCAGCATGAACGTGCGCTCCACCCCTTCCTTGCCGACGATCCGGCGCACCGTGAAATTCACGTTGATCCCCCGGCCGCGGACGGCGATGACCACGCCGTTGTAGACCTGCGTCCGCTCCTTGTCGCCCTCGATGATCCGCGTGTGAACGTCCACCGTGTCCCCGATCCGCAGCGTCGGGAGCTTCGACTTCAAGTGAGGTTTCTCGACTTTATCAATCAGCGCCTGTGCATGTGTCATGACACGGTCTCCGCGTCCACCCGTCGCCTTCGGCGGTCCGGGGTCAAATCCCGTCGTTTTCTCTGCGGCCTTTTTCTCGAACCGGTTCCAGCAGATCCGGTCGCCGCTGTCGTGTACGCACCAAGGCCTGCTCCCGTCGCCACGCCTCGATCTGGGCGTGATGTCCGGACAGCAGGATCTCGGGCACCTCAAGCCCTCGGAACGATCGCGGCCGCGTGTACTGCGGATAATCCAGCAACCCGGTCGTAAACGACTCCCGGATCACCGACTCTCCGTCGCCCACCGCCCCCGGCAGCAACCGAACCACTGCGTCGATCAACACGATCGCCGCAGCTTCTCCTCCCGAAAGAACGTAATCTCCGATCGAGATCTCGCGAAAACCGAGCCCCGCCGGAATCCGCTCGTCAAAACCCTCATAATGCCCGCAGAGCAGCAGGAGCCACGTCTCCCGCGACAGCTCCTCCACCAGCTTCTGCGTCAGACGCTCCCCGGACGGACACATCAGCAACCGCGTCGGCGCCCGGTTCAACCCCGCCTGTCCTTCCGCAATCACATGCTCGACCGCCCGGAAGATCGGCTCGCATTTGAGCACCATCCCCGGACCTCCCCCGAAAGGACGGTCGTCCACGCTGCGGTGCGGATCATCCGCGAAGTCGCGGAAGTTCGTATATGCGATCGTCACCCGACCGCTTTCCACCGCCCGTCCGACGATGCTGTGCCCCGCAAACGCCCGGAGAACATCGGGGAAAAGGGTCAATACGTCGATCCGCATGACCGAATCCCTTCGCTCTCCCACCCCGGCGGCGGCTCACAACGGCGCGCAACGCCCGTCTTACGACAGAACGCCGTGCTTCTTCAGCAGCGCACGCACCGTATCCGACGGCTGAGCGCCGACGCTAAGCCAGTATCGGATGCGATCCGCCTCGAGCGACACCTGCTTGCTTTCGTCCTTCGCGATCGGATCGACGTAACCGAGTTGCTCGATCACGCGCCCGTCGCGCGGACGGCGCTTATCCACGGCCGCGATCCGAAAGAACGGGCGATGCGTCCTCCCGTGTCTCGACATTCTGATCCGTACTGACAACGTTCCTGCTCCCTCTGACTCCGCCGACGCTCGTTCCGTCTCCAGCCTACCACGCCGGAAAAACCGAGACACGGGAGTATATCGCCCGGTCTCACTCCTGCAAGCACACCTGATAAACCTGCCGGCCCGCAACCCTCGTCGGCAGGGCCGCCCCGACTTGGGGGAAAGAAGTTGCAGTTTCGGGCTTGCCCAACTCGGTCTTTCAGGTGTCTCTTTGCAAGCCTGTCTTCCAACCAGCGGCACCAGGAAGAGGTATAAAAATACGCCTCCAGAGTAATTATTGTTCCCTTGCTGAATTCAACGTTTGTCATCATCACCCTCGCAACTTGCCAAGTTTTCCGAGTCCGCGTACTCAACCACGCATGATCGGTTCAGGGCGGCACAGCCGGTCGTACCCCCGGACGCGCCCTCCGAGCGCACAAGGATCGGACCAATGCTGGAAACCTTCGCCAACCCGCACCCCCACCGCGACTACCTCATCGAGCATGTCGCGCGGGAGTTCACCAGCCTGTGCCCGAAGACCGGTCAGCCGGACTTCGGGACGGTGACGGTGCGCTACGTGGCAGGAGATCGGTGCGTCGAACTGAAAAGCCTGAAGCTGTACCTCCAGCAGTTCCGCAACCGCGGCATCTTTTACGAGGATATCACCAACGTGATCCTCAACGACCTCGTCAGCGCGTGCCGGCCCCGGTGGATGCAGGTGCGCACGCGCTGGACTGTCCGCGGCGGGATGCGCAGCGTCATCACGGCGGAACACGGCGAGCCGCCCGGGGTCGTCCGGTGACGCTCCTGCGTCGCCAGCCGCACTGGTCATCGACTCAGTTGAGGAGAACCCGCCTTGATCCAGATCGAGGAACGCGACGGCGGCGTCCTCCTGCCGGTCAAGGTGGTTCCCGGCGCTTCGCGCGACCGCTTCGCCGGAGAGTGGGACGGCCGAGCGAAGATCGCTGTCGCATCCCCTCCCGAAGGAGGCCGGGCCAACAAGGCGGTCTGCGCATTCCTTGCGGACCTGCTCGGCGTTCAACGCCGCGATGTCCGCATCGTTGCCGGCGAGACGTCGCCGCTCAAGACGGTGTCGGTCGCGGGCGTGACCCCCGAACGCTTGCGCGCGTCGCTCGACGAGGCGTAAGCCCTCTCGGAGGCTGACGACCGCCCTCCGCTCATTCCTCGAGTGCGGATCCTCATCACGTAGGTGCGGGCGCTGTGACCGTGAGCGACGGCAACTGAAACAGATCGACGCTTTCGTCAATGCGCGCCTGCCAGGCGGCGCGGTCGCGGGCGAGAACCTGCTCGAGGGCGAGGACGACGCGCGGATCGAACTGCCGCCCGGCCCCGGCGCGCAGCTCGGCGACGGCGGCGTCGACGCCGCGGCGCTGTCGGTACACGCGATCCGTCGTCATGGCGTCGAAGGCGTCAGCGACGAGAAGGACGCGGGCGCCGATCGGGATCTGGTCCCCCTTCAGCGCCGAGGGCGCGCCCGAACCGTCGAAGTACTCCCGCTGGTGGCGGATGATCGCGATCTCGGCTTCGAGGATGCGCAGGTTCTCCACGATGCGCGTGCTGATGTGCGGAACCTGGGCGATGATCGTCTGCTCGAGCGGAGTCAGCGGTCCGCGCTTCATCAGGATGCGGTCAGGAATGCCGACCTTGCCGACGTCGTGCAGCATTGCGGCGTTCCCGATCGACTTGACGGTCGCCGAAGCGCAACCGAGCTGGCGCGCGACTTCGGCGGCGTAGAACGCCACGTTGACGCAGTGCCGGGCGGTATAAGGGTCTTTCTCGATGACGGCCTGGGCGAGACAGGAGATGCTCTGTCCGTAAACGTCGCGCGCGAAGGCGTTGAGGATCGCGATGCGTTTGCGGAGCATGTCGATCTGGGTGGCGTCCGCGGATTCGGGGTGCGCTTCGTCGTCGGCGCCGTCCGCGGCGCAGATCACCTGGTTGCGCCCGCGGCGCTTCGCGCCGTACATCGCCCGGTCCGCGAGGTCGACCAGTTCGGCCGCGGTGGAGACACGGGGGTCGTCGGTGTCCGCGACGCCGAAGGAGGCGGTCACGGCGTGGGCACCCAGCGCCGGAACGTTCAGTCCGGACGCCAGCGCGCTTTGAATGCGCTCGGCGACCCGTCGTGCGTCGGCGGCTGAGGACTCGGGAAGCAGCAGCGCGAACTCCTCCCCGCCGATGCGGCCGACCGCGTCCGTGTCACGGGCGTTGTCCCGCAGAATGCGCGCGACCTCCTCCAGCACGTCGTTCCCCGCCAGGTGTCCGAAGGTGTCGTTCACCGCCTTGAAGAAGTCGATGTCGAGCACGATCAGCGCCAGCGGGCGCCCGTAGCGGCGGGCCCGGCTCATCTCCCGATCGAGCAGGCGGTTGAAGTGATCGTGATTGAAGACGCGCGTCAGACCGTCCGTGATTGCGGCGGCGCGAAGGCGGTCCTGAAGCGTCCACATTCGAAGCCCGACGCGGACGCGGGCGAGCAGTTCATCCGACGCGATCGGCTTGGTGAGGAAGTCGTCCACCCCGCAGTCCCACGCCTGGCGCTGGACGTTGCGGTCCGTGATCGCGGTCATGAGGATGAAATACGTGTCCGCTACCGCCGCGTCCGAACGCACGCGGCTGCACAGGCTCATGCCCGTGTCCCCTGGAAGAAGATAGTCGCAAAGCACGACCTTCGGGTGCTCGGCCTTGATCAACTCGAACCCGCTTGAAGCGTCCTCCGCCTCGATGTGGCGGTAGCCCGAGCCCTCGATCGCGCGGATCGCCAGATGCCGCTGGGCGGGATCGTCTTCGATCAGGCAAAGATCCACGGCGCTGTCGCGCATGAAGCGTTCCCCGGACGTTTCTTCCTTTCGACAGGCGAACGCCGATCTCGCGCTCGGCGCTCCTCTTTTGAGTATGCGGTTCAAATCCGGTGTGTGCGCCGGACCGGGCGAACCTTCGCGTTATCGGTCAGAAAGCGCGCCGCCGGCAACGCGCTTCTCGCCCTGGCGCAGTTTCAGCACGCGCCGCGCAGGAACGTCCCCAGCGTCCGGAACAGAATCATCAGATCGAGTTCGAGGCATCCGTGCTTGAGGTAGTAAAGGTCATATTGCAGCTTGCGCCGCGCGTCTTCGACCGACGAGCCGTATTTGTAGTTGATCTGCGCCCAACCGGTAAGTCCGGGCGCGATGAGGTGGCGCTCCGGATAATACGGCAGGACGGTGTTGAGCGACGCGACAATGTCCGGGCGCTCCGGACGCGGGCCCACGAGCGACATCCTGCCGCGGACGATGTCGAACAACTGCGGCAGTTCGTCCAGCCGCGTGCGCCGGAGGATGCGGCCGATGCGCGTCACGCGCGGGTCGTTCGGCGTGGCCCAGATGCTGGCGCCGCTCTCCGCGTCGGTCCGCATTGTGCGGAACTTGTGCAGGCGGAACGTGCGCCCGCGCAGCCCGACGCGCTCCTGGGCGTAGAACACCGGACCGCCGTCGTCCAGCTTGATCGCCGCCGCGATCAGCGCCCACAACGGCAGCGTGACGACCAGCCCGAGCGCCGCGACAACAAAGTCGATCACCCTCTTGAGTGAGACGGACTCGGCTTCGCCCACTTTCAGGTCCGCAAAGAGAAACCAGTCTGGCGTCAGCTCGTCCACGAGGATGCGCCCGGCGGCTTTCTCGTAGAACGTCGCCTCGTTCGTCACGCGCAGACCGCGGTGCAGGCAGCGGATGATACCGGTAACGAGGTCCGGATCCCGCGCGGCCTCCGCCCCGACCACGATGTCGGTGACCTCGAGCTTCGTGCAGAGCGACTCCAGTTCGTCATGCGTTCCAACGACGCTCGAATCCGCCGCTCCCTCCGGTGAATGCCCGTCGGGCGTCGTGCAGCCCACGAGGCGGTACTCGCGTATCCCGTCCTGATCGAGCGCGCGCCGCAGCGACGCGAGCAGCCCCGTCGAACCCACCACCAGCAGCGATCGCCGGACATCATGAATCAGCGACCAGGCTCCGAACCGCAGCACCAGGCTCGACACCAGGTAAACACCCAGCGCCCCGCACACCAGCCGCCGGCTGACCACCGCATAAAGCAGGATGTAGATCACCGCGTAGGCCAGGATGACGGCGGCGAACGTGGTCAGCAGCGTCCGGATCATGATCCGCGAACGACTGCGAAGCGTCTCGCGCCCGTACAACCCGAAAACGAGGCTGGCCGCCGTGAAGCTCCCCATGAAAACGGCCTGCGCCGTCCAGATGTGGACATGTTCGACGGTGTAACCGGTGCTGACTTCGCCGACGATGGCGTATCCGGCGAAAAACCCGACCGCCACCAGCAGCGCGTCCAGCGACATCCAGGCGGAGTCCGGAAGCTCCAGCAGCAGTTGACCCAGCCGGGCTCCGGCCGCGCGAGCGCGCGGCGGCGCGCTCTCGCGGCCGCACGTCACGGTCAGCAGATTCCGAATGCCCTCCGGGGCTCCCCTCGCCGTCAACGGCGCATCCATGCCTCTTGATCTCCCAGTACTCGCGGACGCTCGTTGCCGTGCAGCTTCCGCCGCCCGCGCCCTCGGTTGACCGCGCCATAAAACCAGCCGCGCCTTTGCATCGGCGGACTTACTGCGGGCATTGAGGATCGAAAGGCGCCAGCGTCACGGTCCCCCGTTACTCACGCCCGATAAACGGGCGCCTCGGTCGCAGATGCCGACCCGATCAAACTCGTGGGCACGAAGCCGATCCGGGCGACAGTCGCCGCCGTCAGCATCCGATATTCAAGGCGTGCGGGGCGTATTCTTTGAATGCGGCCTCCACCGTCGCCGGCGCGTTCCACGGAGGACATCATGACCCGATCGATCGTCAGATTCTTGAATGTCGCCGGCCTTGCGCGGCGTGGTCCGGCCGTCGGTGCGGCCCGCGGACGACGAGCCTCAGCGCCGGCGGGCGCCTGGTTGATCGCCCTGGCGCTTTCCGGGTGCGCTTCGGCTCCGCGGGAAACACCCTGGGTCGCGCCGCCCCGCGTCTCGTGGGAGGATCTGACTCCGTCGCCGGTGCCGGTTGTGCGCGACGGATATCGCATTCTCGATGAGGCGCCGTCGCGCGGGCGCTTTCCTTGCGCGATGTCGGTGAGCCGGATGGCGAGCGAGGTTCTCGACGCGGATCAGGACGGTCCGCTCGTCGTCCCCGCCACGCCGCACAACGAGTTCCTGATCTGGAACAATCTCTTTGACAATCTCCCTGCGGTATCTGAAGCGTTTCCCGTCGTGGAGCGGAACCTGGGTGAGCGTCCCGCCGACGCGGCGCTCGTCCTTTCGGCGGCGAGGGCATTTCACGCCGGGGTGAGCATGATCTACGCGGTCAACGCCGTCGCGCAGGATCGTTATGAGATGCTCGGCGTCCTGCATGACGCGAACACCGGACAACCGATCGCCGTGCTTCATGCGGAAGGTGAACGCGCGCCCCGACCCGAGGATTACGAGACCACCTACAACAACGTGGATGCGTGGGATTATGAAGCACGGGCGCTCGCCCGGCGCAAGTTCAAAAAGCTCGCCGTCGCGTGCCTTCGTGACCTGATTGCCAACGACGTTCCGCAGAAAACACAGGTTCCGGAAGGTTGGGTTCCGGATCGTCCGCTCGCCCCGGTTCACTGGCCTCCGCGCTACTTCCACCCATGAAAGACGGGTTGACGCCGCGGTCCCGGACGGATCGCTCCCGCCCGGTGATTGAGGCGGCGGGCGCCCTGTATCTTTTGTTCCTGCTTGCCACGTCGCTGGCGCCGCTGGATTTCGGTCAGCCGCTTCCGCAACCCGCGCTGGAACGGATGTTCACCGTGGCGTTCGGTCGCGTGGCGTGGGCGGAACTGGCGGCGAACACCGTCTTGTATGTCCCTTTCGGGGCGCTGGCGCGGTGGCTCCTTATCAACCGGAGACCGGGAATCCCGCTCGCCTCGGTCGTAGCGCTGAGCTTCGCCGCCGCCGTCAGTGCGGGGCTTGAGGCGACACAGGCGTTCTCCCCGACCCGGGTGTCTTCCGTCGTGGATCTCGCCGCCAATTTCGGCGGAGCGGCGCTGGGCGTCCTGGCCAGTCGGCTGACCGAGCGGATGTCCCGCCGCCGTCAGACTCGATTCTGGCGTTTGCGCGGCGAACTGCCGCTCGAACTGCGCGCGAAGTTTTACGTTCTTCTGCTGACGGTCATCGCCGCAGCGCCTTACTCGTTTTCGCTCGATCCGCTCTGGGTGGAGCGGGCGTGGAGCAAGGCGGTTTTTAAACCCTTTGATGAATACGTCACCGGCAACGCAGCAGGCGGATCGCTGGAAGCTCAGGCGGGAGAACGCCGCCGGGTGCAATCGACCGCGCTGGATGACGGCGCTGAGGCGGCAGCTTTTTTCATGCTCGCGTGGGTGGTGTTTACCTGTTTGAGGAACGAATACCGGTTCGGGACGGCTGGTACCACCTTGCTGACGTTGTGGACCGTGGCGACGCTGGCGATCGGATTCAGTGTGATGCAGTTTCTGATCGTCAACCGTGGATTCGTCGCCACCGATCTTGTGATCCGGGTCTGCGGCGGATGCGCGGGACTGCTCCTTGCGATCTGCGCCGGTCGAAGCGTTGCAGGACAGCGCGACGCCGCGTGGCCGTGCCGACGTCGCACCGCCCGTGTGCTTGCGCTGGCGACCGTGGGGTACATTGTGCTGCGTGGCTCGTTTCCGCTCATGTTTCGTCCGGCAAGCACTCTTCCCGATCTGATGTCGCCCGAGACGATGTTTCCTTTTTTCGGGTATGCGCGCGGTCGGTTCGACCTTGCGATCACGGACCTGGTTGCGAAGACTTACGCGTACCTCCTGCTCGGGACGGCGCTCGCCGCAGCTCGCGTGAACGACATGAAATCCGATGCTCGGTGCATGATGGCACGTTCCGCCGCCGTCGCCCTGGGCGTGGCGATCGTTGTCGAGGGGCTTCAGATTTTCATCGTGTCGCGGGTTCCGTCGATCACCGATCTCCTGCTTGCGGTTCCAGCCGCAGCGCTGGGCGCCTACCTGATGTGCGGGCTGAAATCCGTCGTAAAAGAGGTTCGACCCGCACGGAACGAACCCCCGGGCGACGCGCCGCCCCCCGGTGGGCGACGCTGGACGCTTTCGGACGCCCTGATCTCACAACTGGTCGCCCCCCGCAGTGACGCCGTCAAACCGCTCGGCCAGTAATTGACCCGCTGAATGTTTTGTGCTCCTGACGGATCGCGCTTGACGCCCGACCACCGGCGCATACATTCCCCGCGCACCGCGGTATGCAACTTGCATCCGGCGTGCGGTATGCGTTCACTTGCCGGCATCTTGAAGAGGAACTGGTTGAGATCCGTCCTGGACCGGGGCGTCGGTCTGCGCAGCCTGTTCTGGGCGGTCCTGCTGGCTGCTCACTTGCTCGCGGTCCCGTCCATCGTGGACGGTCTTGCCGGGGTCCGTGCATCGCGGGAGCTTGCCGCGCCGTTGCTTCGGGCGGTCTGGCTGGCTGCATCCGCCGTTTTTTTCCTGCTGAAAATTGCCGATGTTCCGTGGCTTCGGTTCACCCCGGGTCGAAAGTCCGTGTTGTCCGCCGCGCTGGCGATCGCGCTGTTTCACGCGGTGGTGATTGAGCGATCCGACGCAGACACAGGCGGCGCCGTGCCGCGGACCGGACTGGTGGTTCTCGTGGGATCCCTGCCGTGGTGGTTCCGCGCGGCCCGGAACGCGGTGCGCCGGTTCCTCGACGGTTGGCGCAGTCGCTTGACGGCCCTGCGCAAAGCCGTGGACGATCTTCGCCGCGGCGAATTTGTCGCCCGCGTCGCCTTGCAGGCTCCGGTCTGCCTGCTGCTTCCACATTCGCGCGCCCTTCGTGCTCCGCCTGTGTCCGCCATCTGAATCTGACGACGCTGGTTCGCGCCGATTGCCGGTGCGCGGTCAGGCCCGCGCGACGCGCGGTGCGGCATGTGCGTCGTCCGTCAACATCACGCCGAGCTTCTGAAATGTTACGCACCTGCGCCGTGTCGGCGCAGCGTGTCGCGCTTGATTTGAACACGGTAGGTGCAGCGCCGTCCGGCGCTCGCACAATTGCAGATAAAGGAGATTCTCCGATGAGAATTCGGATACTTGCGGCTTTTGCCTTGATCGCTGCGACGGTCGCCAGCGCGGAGGAGTTTGTCTTTTCGACCCCGTCCGATGATCGCTGGTTCTACCCCTTCAATTTCAACCCGGGGCGGCGGCCCGTCGCCTCATGCTTCGGGACCGCCGGGATGCCGGGATTCAACGACCGCGACGGCACGGTCATCATTGCGTGGAGCACGTCGTCGCTGATCGCCCCCGGTCAGGGACCGGACGCGTACGACGTCACGTCGATCCGCCTGACGATGACGAACGTTCCCGGCGCGGAGTGGGCGATCGACCTCACCCCCGATGCGTGGTACACATTCGATCTGAATCAGGACGGGTTCATCAACGGCGACGGCATTCCCCGCGGCGAGGAAGGCGACACCGACGGCGAGAGCGACGACGAGGATCCCGGTCGTCCGATCGAGGTGTTCGGCGTCGGATTCGGACCCGTGCGGGACTACGCCACCTGGATCGAAACCTCGGGGTACATCGGATCTGACTCGACGACTGACCGCCCGCGCGACCCCTACCCGTTTGTCTATCAGGACGGCACGGGCGAGCGTCTGCACTGCGAAGACAACGTTAAGGGTCTGCACAACGAAGCCCTGGGCGTCACGCAGTTCACGCCGGCGCCCTGGGCGATCGGCGTCCCGATCGGGTACGTTCCCGGGGAGCAGACGACACCCTTTGCGATCGAGTTCACGATCGACCTTTCCGCGTCCGACGGTCGCGTCCGACGCTACGTGCAGGAGCAGCTTGACGGGGGTCGCCTCTTTTTCTACGTCACGTCGCTGGCCGACACGACGATGGGCGGCGGACAGAACGAATTCCCGACCGTCTACATGAAGGAATCCACGGACGAGGGCGCACGCCCGGGCGAATTGATCGTCGAACTCGGCGGCGGGATCCCCTGCGACGACGTGCGCAAGCTCACCGGGCGATGCCGAAACGGCACGCTCAAGTCGAAGGTTGTGTTCCAGGACGAGTCGCATGACGGACGGCAAGTCACGGTCAAGGTGGACGGGACACCGCACGTGCTCGACGTCAGCGGGCGCCGCGCGCGCCTGCGCCTGCGCAATCAGAGCGGTTCGCACGAGGTCTGCCTCACGGATCCGGATTGCGGGCTGTGCCGCGACGTGGAGTGCTCGTAAACGAGAACTGCGTTGACTGTGCGGCATGCGATGACGGTCTGTCTGGACTGCTCGCCGCCGTCGTTGGAGTTGGGCGCCGTGGACCGGCGCGTCCTTGTGACGCGCCGGTCCCGGACCCCGCTCCGGTATTTCAAGGAGTGAAACATGTCCCGAAAACTTCGACTCCGCCCGGCGTTCACCCTCATCGAACTGCTCGTTGTGATCGCAATCATCGCCCTGCTGATCTCGATCCTTCTGCCGTCCCTGCGCAGCGCCCGCGAGCAGGCGAAGACCGTGATCTGCCGGAACAACCTGCGATCCATCTGGGTGGGCATCCTCGCGTACGCCCTCGAAAACGCCGACCGCGTGCCCTATCTCGAGGATCCGAATCTCACGAATTCCGAGAACGATCCGTTTGATCCGACTTTTCCCGCCTCGGTCGGCAACGTCCTCTTCTCCTACGTGGAGAAAGGGAGCTGGCGATGTCCTTCGGCGATCGCGGGGTTCCCCGCCACGAGGGGTCCGGACGGTTGGACCCTGACCTACGAGTTCAGCACCGCCGACCGCCTCGGCAAGCCGATCCCTTACGATGATCATCCGGACGCGTACACGAACAACGAGAACGATCCGGCGATCCGTAATTACGTGCATTTCGACGGTCGGCCCTTGCGCCTCCTCGACGGCCGCCGGTATGTGCGCAACGGGTTGAACCGCAATGAGAAAGGACAGTGGAACATCCGCTTCGGGTTCGTGACGGACAAGCTCGGCGGCGCCCCGATGTCCGGGCAGCCGAAGTATCCGCACTTCGGGACGCTCGACGCGCGGCTGGACCTTCAGAACGCGCGGCGATCGTTCGAGGAGAATTCGTTCGCGGCGGGAAAAAAGCCGGGATACCTGGAGCTGCATGCGGATCATGACCGGGCGGAAGTGCTTCTGACGCGGTTCTGGGTTCCGCACCAGAAGGGATACTGATCGACAACCGCGGGCACCGTCTTCCCGAGACGACGACGTCGGTCCGTCGCGTTGACCTCATGCGGCGGAGGGTAATAATCCGGGACATGTCCGCTCCGGAGCGCCGCCCGAAGCCGCCGTCTGCGCCCGTCTTGCATCCCCGCGAAACCCACGCGCGTCTCGCGGATCTGATCGCCCGGCGATCGCGCGAGACGTTCGGTCAGCGCGTGCGACGGCTTCGAAGACGGAACCGCTGGACGCAGGCCGAATTCGCGCGCCGCGCCGGTATCAACCAGGGCTTCCTCTCCCAGATCGAGCGTGACCGCAAGTCGCCTTCGGCGCAGACGCTCGACGCGATGGCGGTGGCGCTCGGGGTTCCGCAGGGGGTTCTCCTCGGTTCGGGCGAGGATCATGACGCGCCTCAGCCGCTTCAGACGAAGGAGCTGCCCTTGTTCGGTTCGGTACCCGGCGGCCCGCCGTCACAGACGCAGGAGCAGCTTGAGATGTTCCCCGTCCTGCGCCATCTCTGGGCCTCTGATCACTACTGCCTGCGCCTCACCTACGACAGCATGGAGCCGACGCTCAAGCCCGGCGACATCGTTCTGGTGCGCTACAGCCCCGGCGTCGAACCCGAACACGTGCAAGGAAAGATCTGCGCCTGCCTCGTGGACGGCCAGTCCACGCTGAAACGGGTCAACGTTGAGCTGCGGCAGGGGCGGCGCGTCGTGCTGCTGCGAGGGGACAATCCGCGCATTCCTCCGGCGACCGTCGACGAGGCCGTGTCGTTTTCGATTCAGGGCGTCGTGCTCAAGCTCGTCGCCCGGGATCTTTGACGCCGCCGTCGCGCCCGCCGGTTTCGCGGACGCCGATTACATCAGTCTGGCGGCCTCCTCGCGGAACTCCTCGTCGCTGCCCGTCAGATCACGCAGCGTGTCCATCACGGCGCGGCGGAACTCCCGTCGTGCGAGGGCGAGGAAGTTCGTCACCTGCGTGACCGGGAGGTTGAACTCGCGCGCCAGGTCGTCGTACGTCAGTCGCTCATCGGCGCGCCGTTGAGAGAGGTCATAACGCTCGAAAAGCGCCAGAGGCACATGCTTCTGCGACGCGGCGAGGAAGGCGCGCAAACGCTCCACCGCCTGCTCGAAGACGCTGCGCGTCCACTCCCGCCGAAAATACTCGTCCGGATCTTCGTTTCCTGACGCAGGGTGGAAAGACAGCTCCACATCGGCGGCGCTGTAATCCAGCGAGAGCAGTGGGCGGTCCCCGCCGCGCTTCAGCCGGGTCGAGGCCTTGCGCTCGTTCATGACGAACGAATCCAGGCAGGTTCGAAGGTACGTGCGGAAGGCGGCGCGCCCCGGCTCATATCGCGCGAGCACCTCCTTCTCAAGCGCGTGCGCGAAGAACGTCTGCGTGAGATCCTTCGCCTCCTCATTGTCCGCGAGCCACTTGAGGCGAATGTACTTGTACACCGGCTTCCAGTAACACGCGACGAGCGTCTCGTACCCCCTGCGGCGGATCGAGGCGTCGGGGCTGGACAGCGATCGGACCGCCGAAAGCCTCGTGTGCGGGAAGGTGTGCCCCTGACCACCGATGTCCGTGTCCTGCGTCATGGCGCCCGGAAAGCGTACCCGCCGTCGCCGTCGCGCGGAAACGGATTGCCCGGCGAGAAGCCCGCCCCGCGCAAAGGGGCGGCGCCGCACCGGAACATCAGGGGGTCGTCGCCGCGCGGCGGGCCGCTCCCTCCTGGATCTCGGCCCGGAGAAGTTTGAAATTCTCGGAAGGCTTGCTTCCGGGCTTCAGAAACGCCTCAAAACGCTCATTCCAGTCCTCGGCTTCATCCCACTTTTCCAGCGCCTGATACGTCAGCGCCGTAAAGGCGGCATTCCCGGAACCCCCCCCCTGCGGCGTCTTGCGCGCCTGATCTAGAAGCTCCAACGCGGCGTCCGGCCAGCCGGTGCGAAGCTTCGCCGCGCCGTACATCGACAGGTACGAGGGGTGATCCGGCGCGCCGTCCACTGCGATCGCCGCCATCTCCAGCAGGGCGCTGCGCGTCGTCTCTGACGTATCCGTCCTCACCACATAAGGCCACATCACGCTGAAAATCGTTTCCGACAGCGTCGCAGGTTTTCTCGACCGCCGCGCATGATCCCGGCACGTCGCCAGCGCGAAACCGGGACGATCCGTGAGCATGTAAAGCCGCAGCAGGCGGTTCAGGGCGATGTTCGTGTTGGCGTCATCCGGTCCCAGCGCCCGGACCATCTCCGAGTAAGCGTCCACCAGCAGCTCCTCGGCCTCTTCGTAGCGAGCCTGATGTATCAGGCATCCCCCCAGGAGGCTTCGGGCGACGGCGCGATAGCTGTAATCCTGATCCACCAGTCCGGAGAGAATGCTCAGACACTCGCGCGCGTGCCGCTCGGCCTCGTCATAACGGGAGACCAGCGTCAGGAAACTGCCGTACCACCAGTGCGCCGACGCCACTTTGCGCGGGTTCATCCAGGGGTTGCGCGTCGCGACGCGCACCGCATCCTCCAGCAGCGCCAGCGCCGACTCCCGCGGCACCGTGCGCTGATAATGATTCATCCACGTCGTCATCACGTCCGCGACCACGCCCGACAGCGGATGCTCGTCTGAAAGAAGCTTACGCCGCGTTTCGATCAACGCCAGCGCCCGCGCGCCTGTGTCCGGCGACTTCTCCACCAGGGCGGCGTGCAAGTCGTCCATCGCGCAGTGCAGCGCCTCATGCTCCTTCCCGCAGGCCGGAACGGCGCAGTACATCCAGCGCGACGACGTCTCCGACCACGACGGCGCCAGCGTCGATAACGTCATGCACCGGGCGAATTCCCACCGGTGAGCTTCCGCCGTCGCGGTTTCACCGCGCGCCTCATAAAGCTCGATCAATCCGCGATGCGCTTCCGCCACGTAGGAACTCGACGGTCCCAGCGTTTTCTCCAGCGTCGCCAGGTTCGCCTTCAACGCCGTCTCGGCTTCGTCGAGACGCCCCTGCGCCACCAGGCACACCGCGAGGCGAACCTCATGTGCGTCCACGTACCAGTGATCCGCGGGCAGCACCTCCCGAAGCAGGTCGAGCGTCCGCCGCGCCAGCGCCTCGGCCTCGACCGAAAGTCCTGCGTCAAGACTGGTCGGGATCAGGACGCCCAGCGTGCGCACGATCCGCATATGCATCTCGGGCAGGCGCTCCCGGTAAAGCTCGAGCGCGGCGTCGAGGAGCGCACATCCCAGGATCGGATCGTTCCGGTAGCTTCGACGGTATCCGAAAAGATACAACTGATCCGCCACCAGCAGCCACATCGGATCGTCCGCGGCGAGGATCCGCGAAGCCGTCCCCCGCATCGTCGCCAGTTCCTCACGCAACTGCGCAGGATCATTCGTCACCCGCACGCGCTGCAAGACCTCTCCCAGCTCCGTCGATCGCTCCGTGAGGATCCGCGCGCCCAGCCCCTGCAACTCCCAGCCGAAGTAGTGCGCCCAGACGTCGTTCCAGTCCGTCTGCACGTGATAGAAAGGCCAGAGCGACTCATACAGTTTCTGCGCCGGCGTATCCTCGCTGCTGCGCAGAATCTCGACCGCCCGCGCCAGGTGCCG
This sequence comes from Phycisphaerae bacterium, assembly GCA_013360585.1. GTDB lineage: Bacteria > Planctomycetota > Phycisphaerae > UBA1845 > UBA1845 > JABWBH01. The sequence continues at coordinate 57,488 of JABWBH010000018.1, forward strand.
CCTCGCCTCGCCCAGCAGACCCAGCGAAGCGTACGCCTGTCCCAGCACCGAGCGCACCTCGGCCTCGACGCCGGGCGCCTCCCACGACGCCGACTCGACCTGCGCCGTCGCATCATCGAGCACTTCCACGAGCGTCAGGTCCGGTCGGCGCGAAACGTTCGGATCGGTCAGCCCCAGCGCGTTGACCAGCAGCCGCGTGACCGCTTGCGCGCGCTCGGTCTCGTGGCGCGCCCGCTGGGCCGCGGCGTCCGCCTCCTCGGCGGCGAGCGCCGCAGCCTCGGCTGCGTTCTCCGCCTCCGTCTGAGCGGTCAGCGCCGCGCGCCGCGCCGCTTCGGCTTCGATCCGGGCCTCTTTCTCCTGCTTCGCCAGAAGCGCGTGATTCCGCGCCTGAATCCCGGCGTACGCCGCGAAGGCGAACACAAACAGCAGCACCGTCCCCGCGAACGTCGCCGCCCACCGGTGACGCCGCAACTGCGTCCGGATCAGATACCACGTCGAATCCCGCCGCGCCTCGATCGGATCGCCCGCAAGATACCGCCGCGCGTCGCGGGCCACTTCGCCGGCCGTCTGATACCGCCGCTCAGGCTCCTTCTGGAGACACCGCAGCACCAGCGTGCATAGGTCCTCGTTCAATTCCGGACGGAACACGCTCGGCGAAGGAGGAACCACGTTGACGATGTTCGACGTCACCTGCGCGATCGGACCGTATACTTCATAAGGGAACCGCCCCGTCAGCGCCTGATACAGCACCACGCCCAGCGCATAAACGTCCGTCCGCGTGTCCACCGCCGCCGACGATCCGACCACCTGCTCCGGTGCCGCCCACGGAAGACTTCCGACGAACTGACCCGTCACCGTCTCGGCGCCGTTTCCGTGGTGCGAGCCTTCGCCGAACGCCTTCGCCAGACCGAAATCCAGCACATAAGGCCGTCCCCCCGCGTCCACCAGGATGTTCCCGGGTTTCAGGTCCCGGTGGATCACGCCGCGCACGTGCGCCGCGTGGATCGCTTCGCAGACCGTGGCGAACACGTTCACGACCTCGTTCACCGGGCGCGTCGGACGCACCCCGTGCGACACGGACGACCCGTTCTGGGATGAGTGGGAGGATGTTCCCGCTCCGGCGCCTGCGGCCCACTCCTCCAGCCGCAGACCCTCGATGTAGTCCATGATGAAGTAGAATCGTCCCGCCGCGACGCCGCTCGACCTCACCGTGATGATGTTCGGATGATGCAGGCGTTCCAGCAGGCGGACTTCCCGCTCAAACCGCACCCGGTCATGAGCGCCACCGAAAGGACCGTCGCGCGTCACCTTGATCGCCACGTTCCGACCGGTCACGGCGTCAACGGCGCGGTAGACCACCCCCTGGCCCCCGCGATGCAGCTCCCGCTCGATCCGGAACCCGGGGATGGCCTCAGGGTCGAGTTCGCAGAAACTCGGATCCCACCGACGGCGCCCGCGCCACGTTCCCTTCAAGACCGCGCTTCGGCTGCCGCTCATCCGCCCCGCGGTCAGCCCGTCACAGGAGCCTGCTCGGTTCGCGGCGGACTCCATCAATCGTAGGAGTTTCAGTTCTTCCTCGAGCTCGGGCAGCAAGTCAGGGTGTGCTTCAAACACCGCCGCATCGGCGAGGAACTCTCCGGCTTCACGACGGCGGAGGACGTCCTCCAGAACCCTTCGAATCCGCGCGGATCGCCGGACGTGTTCACTCCGAGGTTGACTCGACATCCGACCTGTTGTCCCCCTGATTGCGCGTTTTCACCCGGCCGCACCGGTCAACACCGGAGCTGGATTACCTCTGCCACCTTGATTAAGGACGCAGAAGTCAACCGGAACTGCCGCCCCGTCGGAACTGAAATTCCGTCCAGTTCGCCAGGCGGCGACCAGTTACGCTTTCGTCAGATACCGCGACAGCTCGCCCATCGTCTTGCGAAGCTGCTCCAGCCCCCGGCTGCAAAGCTTGTGAACTGACCACTCCGTCCGGTTCATCCGCGAAGCCGTGTCCGCTACGCTCAACCCCTCGATAAAACGCAGCCTCAGAACCTCCCGGTAGTCCTCCTTAAGCCCCGCCAACGCCACCATCACCGCCGCTTCAACCTCGTCACGGGCGAACACCTGGCTGGGGGTCTGTGAATCAACGTGGATAATATCAATCAGCGGCGCGATCGAGCTGTTGCCGGGGGCATGAGTGACGGCTTGCCACCCTCCGCCTCGCTTTGCGGCCTGATGCGTCCGGATCGTGTCCACCAGGCGGTGATCGGTGACTTGAATCAGCCAGCGCAGAAACGCTCGCTCGCCGGTCTGTTCCAACCCGCCGATGCCCCGGAACACGTCGATGTAGACGTCCTGAAGGATATCCTCCGGACCGACCGCCCCGACAAGCTGGGAGGGCAGTTTCCGGCGGATGCGTGAAAGCAACCGGCTTTGATAAGGGATCAGGACGCGCTGAAGCGCCCCCGCCTCACCCGCGACGGCTCGCCGGACCAGATCTTCCGCGACGGACGACACGCCTGATTCCCTTTCCACCGCGATCCGGTCCACCTTGCGCCATCTTCAACTTGGCGCGCCGCTGCACCCTTGCATTTCGCCGGCATCCCCCGGAGACGCCCAGCCGCCTGCGGTTTCGGGATTCCCTTGTCGCATGCCCTGCCGTCCCCCTCTCGCACCGCCGTTACGGGTTGCAGGAGGTCGAATTGCACAGCGCTTCGCAATCCACGACGCAAACCGTGTGCTCGCCCCCGGCGACGTTCCGCCAGTTCGCCTTGCCCTTGCCGCGTCGGTTGATGACAACCGACGTCTCCGCGCCGCCGTCCAGCGACAGCAGCAGGGCGCGACCCTCCGCCAGGCTCGTCTTCACCTTCCCGACCACTTTGAACGTCCCGTCCTTACACTTGGCCGCCAGGGAGTTCACCGCGCCGCAATCCGTCGGCGCCCGGTCCGCCCCGGATTGCGCCAGGTACACGTTGTCGCCAACCGTCGATCCGTCGTCGTCAATTGCATTCCCGGCGGCGAAGAACGTCACGGTTCCCAGATCGGACGTCGGCGCGACCCACTCCACCGGGTACTCGTAGGCGAACCCGTTGCCGGACCAGTTCAGAACCGAGTCATCCGCACCGTCTTCGGTATGCGTCACCCACTGCGTTGTTGAGCCGGCGTAGCGCGTGCGGATTGCGTCCGTCAGCACCAGGTCTCCGGCGCGGCGCCCGTCTGCGTCCTCCACCGAAAGCTCGAACCCCGCGCCGAACTGATCGGGGTCAGAGACACGCACCCGGAGGCTGTAACGCTCCCCCAGCGCGTACTGCGCCGGAGCGCCGAGAATCTCGACCGTCCCGACGCCGGCGCCGTCCGGATCGTGACATTCCGTGCAGGTCCGTCCCCCGCTGGCGATGCTGCCGTTGAACGCCGCCGGGGCGCCGGCGCGCCGCGCCTCGACCCACGCACCCACCGTCAAAGTCGCTCCCGTGGCCAAGGCCGTAATCAAAGCTCCCTGTCGCTTCATGCTTCTTCCTCCGTCAATCCGCGCCCTGCCCGCGCGCCTGCACTCGCCCCCCGACTCCCCCCCGCCCCCGGTCACCCTCGATTATACCCGCCGCGAACTGAACCGTCAGGACGCCGAACGTCCCGTATTCCTCGTCCCGGCTGCCGTCAGGCGGCATTTACTTCAGGCGACTCGTTGACCCGCCGTCCCGCCCGAGATCCGAACGACGACCCACCACGGAGAAAAAAAACCCCGCGGCGACCCAGGTCTGACCGGGTGTCCCGCGGGGTTGCTGATTTCCGCACTCTCGGAAGGCGATCTAATCCGCAAGGCCGAAGCCGCGGATCGCCGACGATCAGCCGATCACGTTCCGGAACCGACCTTCGCCGGAGCGGCCATCTCGGCGCTGGCGAACGCGGCATCCACCGCGGCATTCACGATCGCCTGAACCTTCGCCTGTGCGAAGTTCAGCTTCGCGGTCGTCTCGCACGGCGTCTTCTGCTCCCCGACGACGTAAACGAGTTCCTTGCCGGACTCCTTCGCCGCCTTGCCCGCCTCGACGCAGCAGGCGTATTCCTTGTCGCCGACGTAAGCGACCAGCTTGACGCCCGCCACGGCCTTCTGCGCCGCCGCCAGCGCCGCCGCCGCCTTCTCCTTGCACTCGAAGTCCACGCCCGCCGCGCGATACTTCATCGCCGTCTGCGCCTTCTTCGCCGCTTCTTCAGCGCTGACCGGGCAGCGGAAGCACTCGCCGCCGGCTGAGAACTGCATCGACAGCAGGTCGTTCGCATACGTCTCCGTCACCGACACCAGCTTGACCGTCGCCAGTTCCTTCGTGTCAAAAACCTCTCCGGCCACGACGAAACGCACCGGCTTGCCGCTCTCCTTCGACGCGGTCTCCGCGCCCATCGGACAGCACAATTCCTGGTCGCCGACGCGGTACATCATCTTCGGCATCGACGCCAGCGCGGTCTTGCACATCGCCGACTTCGGGCACTGCCCCTCGCTCTGCGCTGCGGTAAGCTGCGTCGAACCGCACCCAGCCTTGCCCTCCTGACCCGCCGCCTTCGCGCCGCAGCCCGTACCGGCGGTCTGGGTTGCACCGCAGCCGGCCTTGCCTTCCTGCGCCGTGCCCGTCAACTTCGCCGTTGCGCAGCAACCCGGTTTCTTCTCGTCCGTGGTCGACGTCGTCTGCGCCTTCGATGCGCAGCACCCCGGTTTCGCCTCCTGCGCCGTCAGCGCAGCCGCGTTCGCCGACCCACCGCCGCTGAGCGGACAGCAGTCCTCCGGACAGAACGCTCCCACCCCCAGAACGCCGCCCACTGCGACGACCGCCAGCACCCCCAGAACTTTCGTCATCGTCAAATCCTCTCCAGAAAAAACTGGTCCTGTTAACCTGTGCGCCGTTTCCCGGCGACGGTTCGCCGGAAGGCATTACCCTCGATCATCCACTTCACAAAACAACCCACCCGCCGGCGGGTATTCCGAACCCTTAACCCTGGTACTCGCAGCGCGCGCTGCAGGTCTCGTAGACCGTCACCTCAGACAGGCAGGAGAGGTTCGGTTTCACCCGATCCCAGACCCACCTTGCCAGATTCTCTGATGTCGGATTCTCGAGACCGGGTACTTCGTTCAGATAATAATGATCCAGCTTTTCAAGCCACGGTTCAAAGGCGGCCTTGATGTCCGCAAAATCGACCAGCCAGCCTGTCCGAGGATCAATCTCCCCCTCGCAAGCCAAGTCCACCCGAAAACTGTGTCCGTGAAGCCGGGCGCAGCGGTGCCCTGCCGGCACGTTGGGCAGCCGATGCGCAGCCTCAAACGTAAACGAGCGCACCAATCGGACTCTCGCACCGGACGTTGGTGTCGAAGACGCTTCCCGAAGCGGGTAGTTTCTCTCAAACTGGGCGATCATTGACCGGACTGGAAAAGGAACTCGTTGCTGTGTTTGAACCGATCCGGGTTCGCCCGAATGCGTCCCCCGATACCGGCGGAAAGGTCAGGCGAAGCCGCTTTTTCCCTCATCCGACTCTTGTTTTCGGCGGGTATCGTAACGGAAGTGATGACGCAGGACAACAAACCGCCTCCACGGGGATCACCTGCCTGCCCTTGCCCTTGCCCTTGCAGCCCGGTTTACCGTGCCTTAACATTTTTTCCCGGCGGTGCGGTCATCGCGAAGACAACTGGCGACCCGCCGTTCGGTTACACCGGAGATACGAATTGTGAGCACGACGCTTGCGCCGCCCCTCCCGGCCCTTCTGGGCGGGCCCAAGGCGGTCACGCTGGACGCGCGCGAAGCCAACCGCTGGCCGATCATCACTGACGAGGACATCCGTGCCGTTACCGAGGTGCTTCAAAGCGGCGAACTGTCCCTCAACGGTGTGACCCGCGCCCTGGAGGACGACTACCGCAACCTCCTTGGCGTCCGCCACGTCATCGCCTGCTGCAACGGAACGTCAGCCATCTTCGCCGCCTTGCACGCCCTCGGGCTGAAACCTGGCGACGAGGTTCTGTGTCCCTCCGCCACGTACTGGGCTTCCGTCATGCCGGTCCTCTGGTGCGGCGCGGTTCCGGTGTTCTGTGAGACGGAGATGGATCAGTGCGGCCTGGATCCCGAGGACGTCGCGCGGAAAATCACGCCGCGAACGAAAGCGATGATCGTCGTGCATTTGTGGGGCATGCCCTCGAAGCTGGATGCGCTGACCGCGATCGCCCGCAGGCACGGGCTGAAGCTTTTTGAAGACGCCTCCCACGCTCACGGCGCGACGTGGCGCGGCCAGCCGGTCGGAACCTTCGGCGACGCGGCGGTCTTCAGCCTTCAGACCAACAAGCTCGCTCCGGCGGGCGAGGGCGGCATCCTCGTCACCCACAACGACGCGATCGCCGAACACGTGACCTGCCTCGGGCACTTCGAGCGGGTGATCGACCTGAAGACTCCTGCGCGTCGTTTTGCCGGAACCGGGTTCGGCATGAAGCACCGGATGGCGCCGCTGTCCGCCGCGGTCGCGCGGACCCAGCTTCGGCACATGCCGGAGCGCAACGCCCGCCGCAACGACAATCTCGCGTACCTTTCCGCCCGCCTTGAGGCGCTCGGTTTCAACACGTTCCTGCCCCCCTCGGAGGCTCAGCGCGTCTACTTCATGTTCATGATCGAGAACCGACCCGAGCGGTCGGGGCTGCCCACCCGGGCGCTGGTCGAAGCGCTGCGCGCGGAAGGATGCGAGGCGACGTATCCTCGATATCCGCTCCTGCATCAGCAGCCGGTATTCACGGAAGACAAATTCATCGACTTGGCTCGTCTGCGGCACGTGCCGCGCAGCGACTTGCCAACCTACCGGCCGGATGACCTGCCGCGAACGATCGCCGCTAACGAGCGTATGCTTCAGCTCCCCTCGTTCCCGCGGGCGGACCGGGCGTTGCTGAACCAGGTTGTCGAAGCGTTTGAGAAAGTTGTCGCCGCCGCCGATCACATCCGCAGCCACCTCGGTTCCGTCTCGGCGGCGGGCAACGGATCTCCGCCCGCCGCCGAGACCGCGCCGATGACGGCGAACCGCTAGGAACCCAGGACGGATGACCTCAGACCGGATCGGGCGGATCATGACCGAACCTCTTCGGCAAACGCCGCATGACGTAGACTGCCTGATTCTCGGCGGCGGGATTACCGGCGCCGGCGCGGCGCGCGACGCGGCGATGCGCGGACTCTCCGTCCTCCTGGTCGACTCCGACGACTTCGCCTCGGGCACAAGCCACCTCACGTCGAAGCTGATTCACGGCGGGCTTCGCTACCTCGAATACGGGCAGTTCCGGATGGTGCTCGAGGGCGTCAGCGAGCGCAACCGCCTTCTCAACCACGTCGCCCCGAACCTGGTGCGCCCGATCCGGTTCGTCGTTCCCGTCGAGGAGCACCACCTGTCTTCCTGGCTGCTGCAATCCAGCGCTTTGAAGCTTTATGATTTGATGGGCTTGTTCGACGGGGGTCGGCGGTCGCGTTCGATCGGGCGCGTCGCCTTCGTCAAGTCATTTCCCTTCGCCAGACCTTACCCCTGGGCGATGACGTTCTGGGACGCGCAGACGAACGACGCCCGCCTCGTGCTGGCGACCCTGCGCACCGCGGAGGATGCCGGCGCCTGCCTGATGAATTACGCCTCGCTGGTCGCCGCCCGACGGAACACCGCGGGGTGGCACATCCACCTCGAAGACCGCCACACCGGCGTTATTTACGCCGTGACGGCCCGAACGATCATCAATGCCACCGGACCTTGGGCGCCGAAAACGTCGGAGTCCCTCGGCGTCCGTCCGAAAGCGCTGACTTGGCTGAAGGGCACGCACATCGTTCTCGACCGGTTTCCGCGGTTCGGACAGGACGCGGTGGTGATTCGAAGCGTGCGCGACGACCGGGCGCTGTGGGTCGTCCCCTGGGAGAACCGTCTGCTGGTGGGAACCACCGAGTCCCGCTACGGCGGCGACCTGCGCCAAGTCCGACCCACCGTTTCCGAAGTGGGCGATCTGTTTGAAAGCTTTGTCGCCGGGTTTCCCGGGCTGGGCGCTACCCCCGACCACCTTCGGATGGCGTTCGCCGGCGTTCGTCCGATCATCGAGCAGGACATCGAGAACGAAAGCGCGCTGTCGCGTCATTACGAAATCGACGTGGACGCGCAGCACCGTCTGATCACCGTCAGCGGCGGAAAGCTGACCACCTTCCGCAGGATGGCCGAACACGCGGTCGACCAGGTATGCCTGATGCTCGGGCGACGTCCGGTCGGGCGGAGGGCGCGGCAACGCCTTCGCAGCGAAGCGCTTTGGCCGGGGCTGGTTCGAGGCGGGCCGGTCGATGTGCATTCATCCCTCACTCGGCAGGCCCGCGAGGCGGACTTGCGCGAAAGCGTCATCACCCACCTCATCCGCCACTACGGCGTTGAAGCGGCGAGGATCGTCGGCGACATGTTTGAAGATCCGCGGACGGCTGAACCGCTGATCGAGGGGCTTCCGCACACGCTCGCCGAAGTCGCCTACCTGTCCCGCCGCGAGCATGTGCGCACCCTCAGCGACCTCGTCCGACGGCGGACCTCCCTGTATTTTCTCGCCGATCGGGAGTTGCTTCCCGTGCTTCCGCGCATTGCCCGCCAGGTTGGGGATGTGCTCGGGTGGGATCAGCGCCGGCGGGACGCGGAGATCGCCCACGTTCAGTCCGACCTCGACGAGGACACCCGGGCGCTGAGCGAGTATCAGCGGACCGTCCGACTCCCGCCGCCGCAGGAGACCCGATCTCCCGCAGCCGTCACGGCCTGACGACGGACGTTCCGGCGCCTCTCGCCGCCCGGTTGAAGAACTCACGATCGGCTTGTGTGAGGCTGGTTTCCTCGGTGGCCTTCGCATCCCGGAGGGACGCGCCGCTCTTTTTCAACGGGTTGCTGACGCAGAGCCTCCCTAAGTGGATCGCTCCGCAGTCCTGATCGCGGTGCAGGCCTGCATCGCGCCTGTCGCCGAGGTATAACGCGGGAATGCGGTCCGCTGCGTCATCATCATCGGCAATGCCCGATCCGTCTGACGTCCCGCGCAAAGTACGCCCGCGCCGACGAGGGGCGCGCGTCGTGTTCGGCATCTCCGTGGGGGTCCTCCTTTCCGAGGGGCTGGTGCGCGTCGTGCAGAGGCTTCGCGAGCCGCCGGATGAGCGGATCTCGCGCCTCATTCATCGCGCATCCGACGATCCGGAGCTGATCTACGAACTCGTCCCCGGCGCGTCCGGCGTCCGCGACGGCGTGCCGATCGTGATCAACGACGACGGTTTCCGCGACGATCCCTTCCCCGCGGAGGGAACCCGCACCGGCCTGCGCATCATCGTGCTCGGCGACTCCGTGGCGTGGGGCTGGGGGGTCGAAATGCCGCAGGCGTTTCCGCAGGTGCTGGAGCGCGAATTGAACGCCGCGCGCTCGCCCGACGCCCCACCGCACGTCGTCTTCAACCTCGCGGTGGACGGGTATTCGACCGCGCAGGAAGTCCGCCTGCTCGAGACCCGCGTCGCGGCATACCAGCCGGACCTGGTCATCCTGGCCTACGTCCTCAACGATCCGGACGTCGCCGACGGTGGGCTGGCACGACACTTCACGAGTTCCCCCGTCGCGCTGGTCGAGCTTGTGCGCCAAGGCTGGCGGCGCGCCGCAGAACCGCCGCCCCCGCCCTTCGACGGACGGAACTGGGACCACGAGTATCACTTTTACATCCACGCGAAGCACAAGGCCCGGATCGAGGCCGGCTTCGCGCGCCTCGGACGCTGGCGACGCGAACACCGCGTGCCGATCCTCGTCGCCGTCGTGCCTGTGATGCTTTTCGAACCGGGGACGCCTTATCCGTGGCAATACCTTCACGACTACATCGCGTCGCTATGTCGGAAGGAAGGTCTTGAAAGCCTCGACCTGCATGAAGCGTTCGCCGGACGATCGGCCGACGGATTGAAGCTGGATGAGTGGCACCCGAATGCGGAAGGGCACGCGGTGATCGCGGGCGCGCTGCACGCCTTCATTCACGCCCTGTCATCAGCTCCGGGCGACGCGACGGAGCCGCGCCCGTAACGCAGCGCACGTTTCGAACCGCGCCCGGCGCCCCGATCCGTCCCGGAGGTTTTGAAACCGCGGGTCAATCCTTCAACGAAAACGGCGTGAAGTTCGTCGCCCGGTCGTAGTAGTCCTCGTTCTCGACGCGCTTGAGCGTGTTGACGACGACGTACGTCACCGGCGTGAACACCACCTCAACCGCCACCTTGAACGCCAGGTTGAACGCCACCACCCGCATCATCGTGTCCGTCTGCCAGACCCCGCCGAACGCCAGCGGGTAGAAGATCACGCTGTCCACCGCCTGCCCCGCCAGCGTCGACGTGATCGTCCTCGACCACAACCACCGCCCGCGCGTCAGCACCTTCATCTTCGCCAGCACGAACGAGTTGACGAAGTCCCCCGCCCAGAACCCGAGGATCGACGCGGACACGATCCGCCAACCGGCTCCGAACACCGTCACCAGCGCCGGCTGGATGATCTCGTTGTACTTCTCGCCGGGGTCCGCGGGCATGCGGATCACCACCTGGCTCATCAGCACGTAAAAGAGCATCGCGGCGAAACCCGACCAGATGACCTTTCGCGCCCGGGCGTAACCGTAAACCTCGGTCAGGATGTCGCCGAAGATGTAACTGATCGGGAAGAAGAGGTTGCCGGCGCCGAAGGAGATCGTCGATCCGAGGATCGGCAGCGCAAAGGGCAGCGTCACCGCGCACGCCTTGCCCGGACCGATCATGTTCGAACACAGCAGAACGGTCACGAACCCGGCCATCACCAGGTCGTAATACTTGTAATGCCGCCGGTTCTCGACATGCCCCGCCCCAAGGCGCTCTCCGGACGATTCGACGTGGATCTGCAAGTTGATCGATCCTTTTTACTCCCCGCCACGCAGATGAACTTCTGACCTCAAAGCCGTCGCAAGACGGCCTGCCGGTGGAGCATCGGGATCCGGTCACCGAAAGCAGCACGCGGGTTCGTCAGCAACTCATCATGCCCTCGCCCGTTGTTCTTCGCAACGGACGCAGCACACATCCCCTCTGATTCTCGGAGCACTCTCGCCACAAAGGGCGGACCTCCCCGTCTCGGCGAGGAAACCTCGTCGAGGAACCCGTCGAGCGTATCCAAAAAGCACGCCCCCAGCGGCGCGGCGTACGTTGACGGCTTGCGCGATCGAATGAGGTTCGTCGGCGGTCATGACGACGTTTGCAAAAGAATCATCCTGAGTCTCCCCTGGACTCCGGTTGGCGGGCGTTGGATTCGCATGAACGTACGATCATGCCCGGACATCGAGGGGATTTCCTGTCCCCCGGAAGATCATCCGGCGGTCTTTGCCCCGGAGGATCATCCGGAAGTCTTGCTGCTCGATGAAGCACTTGCGATCGGTCTTTGTCATACCAGTTTTTCTCGATGACATTCGCGTCCCGGAGGGACGCGCTATCCTTTTTCAACGGGCTGTTAAGTCGGATTCGTTCATCCGCTGAAAGGGTTTGATCTCGAACCCCGCCGGCGACCCTTGCGACGTTGACGCGACGATCGGTCACGGGCAATCGGCCTGGGTCTGCGATTCCGGACATTCGACGACCGTCAGAACGTGCGAACCCGACTGATCGCGCCACTTGAACTTCGCCACGCCGCGGCTTGAGGTCGTGCCCGAAAGCACGTCGCCGCCGTTCCGCGCGACGTGCAGGCGGACGCCCGGCTCCAGTTCGGTCTTCAACTTTGCGCTCAGCGTTCCGCGCGAGGAGCACTTCGCGGTCAGCCGCACGACGGACAGGCAGACATCCTCGCACACCGGGGCGAGCACCTCGACCGCATCCACCGCCCCCTCAGTCACCGAGTTGTTGGGGTTGTCCGTCGCGCTGAACCGCAGACGCACCCGGTCGGAAGGAGAAACGAACTGCGACAGCAGAAACTGTCGAGGGGTCCACGACGGGTCGTGACCGGTTGATTCGGCGACCGTCCACCGCGCCCCATCATCGTTCGAGACTTCCACCGTCAGGCGATCCGCATCCCGATCGTCGTTGTAGAACCAGCGGGCGTACCGGACCAGCGCATCCGTGCCGGAGACATCCAGCAGGGGGGATCGAAGCCGCGTCGGTCCACCGTCCACGTCTGAGTTGCCCAGCCGGTTGGCGGTGAGGAAGCAGGCGCCGCCGCCGTCCGCGTCCAGGATCGGATCCCCCGTGCTGCCGTCGCCTGCGGGAGCGCCGCGCTCCCACGCCCCGTCGGAAAGGTTCTCATTCGTCACCGTCCACCCGCGATCGGACGAAAAGTCATCCACGAACAACTCGCGGGTCGCGTAGGACGCCAGCGTGCGATGAACCGAAGCCGGTGCGCCAGGCGGGTCCGTCACGACCGTCCCGTCCTCCGTCCGCGCCCGCAGGTAGTAGGACAAGAGGATCCCGCAGTTGGCGTCAGGAAACACGCCGCGGAATCGATCCCCCCCGTCGGACACCAGCGGGACGATCTCGAATCCCCCGCCCCGATCCACGACGAGTTCTCCCGAACCCGGCAGCAGGTCGGCGAACCGGGGAGTGATCTCCACCGAAAGCTCGGTCCCGCCGTCGGGACGGACCGTCAGCGGAAGTCCCGCCGGGTAGCTGAAACCCAGACCGACGCTGGACCGGGCGGCGGTCACATCCACGATGAAAAGGCCGCTCTGCATGTCGCTGATCAGTGCCACGCCGCTGGGGAAGAAAGGATAGGTGCTCCACGCGCCGTCATAACCGGGGTTGTCGTCGGAGGGGTAGGTGTCGAGGAACCCGATCCGCCGGGGTCGGATCGGGTCCGAGGCGTCAAAAAGCTGAAGACCGCTGCGGTAGTTGGCCTCGAAAATCAGCCCCTGGTGGACGTAGAGATTATGATCGGTGGACCTCAGACCGGTCGTGAACGTGTTGACCAGGACCGGTCGGGTGGGATTGCTGACGTCGAAGATCAGCGTCCGGGTTGTCGGGGTATTCCCGTTGAGTTCGTCGGTCTCGTCGTTGACGTAGAAGTATCGGTGATCGTCCAGGAGCCACCCCTGGTGGCAATACCCCAGCCCGGGATAGGTGATCCACGACAGGGTCTGAATGTTCATCTTGTCAGTGACGTCGGCGGTCGCCAGCCCGCGGTGTCCGACGCAGAGGAACGCGATCTCCCGTCCCTGCAAGGGCCCGGAACGCCATGTGACGACCTGGGCCTCATGCACGTAGGTCTCACGCCAGGCATTCACGTACCGGGGAGCAGCCGGATCAGCCAGGTCGTGGCATTGCAATCCCGAGCTGAGGTTGCGCGACCCGCACACGTAGAGATACCCTGTGTCGGGGTTGACGGTGATCGTGTGTGCCTCATTCGGGAACACCGAATTCACAAGTTCGACCACGCCGTCATCGATCCGCGCCAGATCAATGACCTGCACACCGCCGCCGGTCTCGTTCACGCTGTACGCATAATGTTGATACACCTTGACGTCACACCACAAACTGTTGGGGTGGGGGATCTTCGCGACGATCACCGGAGACGCAGGATTCGTGATCTCAACGAACGCGGCGCCGTCCGAAAGACCCATGATGGCGTACTCGCGCCCAGAAGGCGAGACGTACCCCCAGCAGCCGTTGCCGTTTCCGTTGAAGGTGCCGAAATCCTCGAGAGAAACCCGGCGGATCAGCGAAATCTGATCCGACGAGAACTGACCCGAGACGGGCAGCGAGAACGCCACCGCCGCCAAACCAGCGACCCCGACCGACGATCTGATTCTGAATGCACGGATGCTCATGTCTTCCCCCTTCCGACGACGACCGACCCCTCTCCAGAGGAACCTCTCTGAAGAACCGCCATGATACGGTCCCGCCGCCGCAGAACTCAATGACAATCCGACAATCCTCTATCCCCGAGCGCAATCCGAATGAAACGAATGAAAACAGTGATGATGCGCTTGCACGGCGACCGAGAAAGAGTATGCTTGCAATCCTGCAAGGATTGAAGAGACGGCGCTCCAGGATGGAGGTCTGCACGTGATCGACCGGACAAGGACGTTTCGGGTTCTCGCCTGCCTCGTACTCTCCATGACGGGCCTGACCGTCGGACTCGAGCTGCTTCAAGCCTCGGGAGGGCGCGCCGCTTCGCCGGGTTCAGGCGCCATCGCGGCGATCCCGGACGCGTCCGACGATCTCGCCACGCGCGAAGACGTTCTCTCAGAAGCATCCGCTGACGGCGGATCGATCCGACCGACCGTCGAGTTCGTCGCGGTCGCCCCGGGCGGGGCGCCGGAAGCCGACCCGAACGCCGCGGCGCACTTCGTCCTCAGCGCTGACGGACGGCTGTCGGCGACGCGCCGGTGGCTGGAACGCCCCGCGACCGCCGGGACGCCGGACGTGATCCGCGTATTGTGCGAGGCGCCGGACGGTGCGAGCGGCGGCGCGGGCGTAGTCGACCTGCTTGAGTCCTTGTCGCGCCTCGGTCCGATGCAGGCGACGGCCCGAAATTCCGCCGCCGGACTGCGGACGCCTCGCGGGTTGTTCAACGAGTTGGTCGCGGTGGCGTCCACCGGCGGCGTGCGCGATGCGCGGTAGGAACCGCGTCGCGGCCGGTGCGACGGGTCAAGCGCCGGAGTCTCCCCTTGCGGCGCGTTCGCAGGGCGGGACAATGCGGGTCGCAGCGCCGGATCGGCCGGAAGTCGCGCCGCCAGGCGCTCGTCCGCCGCGTTTTTTTCGGAAAGGAGTCTGAACATGCAGGAAGTCGCGTACGTGAACGGGGTGTTCTGCCCGATGGATCAGGCGAAGGTCTCGATCAACGATCGCGGCTTTCAATACGGCGACAGCATCTACGAAGTCATCGCCGCATACGCCGGCCGGCCTTTCCAGCTCGAAGCGCACCTCGATCGGCTCCGCGCCAGTCTCGAAGCCCTGAGCATTCCGCTCGACCTGTCCACGTTGAAGATCGAGTCCGTCATCCGCGAGGGACTGCGCCGCTGCGGTTTCGAGGAGGCGATGGCGTACATCCAGATTTCGCGCGGCGAGGCCCCGCGCTCGCACATCCCGCCGGCGGACATCAGGCCGACCATCGTCATGACCTTCCGGGCGCTGCCGCCGGTCTCCCCGGCCCTGCGCAAGCACGGGGCGTCGATCATGACCGCTCCCGAGATCCGCTGGGCGAAGTGCTACATCAAGGCGACGACCCTCCTGCCCAACGTGCTGACCCGGATGCAGGCGCGGGCCGCCGGCTTCCACGACGCCATCTATGTCGCCGACGGCGGCGATGTCCGCGAGGGAACCTCCTCGAACGTCGCCCTCGTCCGCGACGGGAGGCTCATCTTCCCCTGCCGAGATCAGTCGATCCTCCACGGCGTCACTCTGCTGACCGTGACCGAGTGCGCGGCGCACCTCGACATCCCCTGGGACGAGCGCCCGGTCAACGTCCGCGAACTGCTCACCGCCGACGAAGTCTTCCTCACCAGCACGACCGAGGAAGTCCTGCCCGTCACACGCATCGACGGAAACCCGATCGGCGACGGCGAGGTCGGACCGATCACCCGGCGCATGATGGAAACCTATGCCGACCTCACGCGAGGCCGCGGTGTCTTCGAAAATCGCCTGCGACATTCCGCGTAGAACCCAGGCGCCTCACGCCGACGGCGGACGAGACGATCAGCGCCGCGCGGACGCTCACGCGCGCCCTGAAAGAAACACCCCCTGCCTGACCTCCCGTTGAAAAGGGGTGCGCGTCCCTCCGGCAGGCGAATGTCATCGGGAAAAACCGCCATCACAAAGACCGATCCCGGGTTCTTCAGCGGGCGGCTGACATCAGCG
>JABWBH010000053.1 GCA_013360585.1 Phycisphaerae bacterium
GCCTGCTGACGGACGTGATCGGAGGCATTCAGTTCGTCAACGGACTCAGGATGGACGCCGCCTGAAACAGGACCGTCCACAGGATTTGACAATACCTCGTCGCTCCCCGACCGGTTAGACTCTCATACCGCCTGGATCAGAAAAAGGGGAGCAGGTCAAAGAGAATCCCTCCGCCCATATTCTCCTCATAGCACTCGTTCCGGGCGAATGTGCCGGCGGTTTCAACACCATGTAACGCTCAGGAAGGGACCGTCTGGAGCTTTCGTCGGGCATGCTCGCGCCAGGTTGGATCAGGGCACAGGTCGATGAAGACCTCGAAGGCGGCGCGGGCGACTTCGGGGCGGCCGAGGGCGTTCTGCAGCGCGCCGCAGAGGTAGTAAAGCCAGGGGTCTTCCGGGTTCTTGCGCAACTCGGCGAGGAAGGACGCGAGGAGGGTCTCCTGCGCGGGGCGCAGGATCGGCGAGGCGGAGGCGGCGAGACGGTCGATCGGGTCGATGACATCGGCGAGGCGACGGTCGCGCCACGCCTCGATCGCCCGCAATGCCGCTTTAAGCTGATCTTGCGCGGCAGCGTCGAAGGCCGCCGGGGGGGCGGCTTCGGCGACGGAGGCGGCGACGTCTTCGGCGCTGTCGAAATCACCCGCGAGCGCCAAGGCGCAGGCCTGACGCACGAGTTCGGGCGGCTCCAGTGCGCGGTATGCGGTGACGGTCGTCCAGAACTGCGCCGCATCGTGCGGCGCAGCGCTGCGGATCCGGAAGTCGTGCATTGCGGCGCACACGGGCGGAGTGCGCCCGCCCGACTCCACGGCGCGCGACAGCAGCGCTTCCGCATCGCCGAGGCGTCCACCCTCCTCATTGAGCCGGGCGAGGTTGAGCATCGCCTCGACGGCGCGGGGTTCCGCGGCGATCGCGGCCTCATACTGCCGGATCGCGTCCTCAATGCGCCCGAGGCGCTCATAACAGACGCCGAGATTCGTCCGCCCCTGCGCGAAGTCCGGCGCCCAAATCAGAGCGGCTTCGAGGCGTCGCGCAGCGGCGAGCGGATTCCCGGCGTTCAGATCGAGGCGCGAAAGCTCGAACGTCGCGTTCAGGTCGAAGGGGTTATTGACGAGTACTTTCTCATAAAAGGCGCGGGCGTCCTCAAGCCTGCCGATGCGGAGGAAGAACGCGGCGGCCCGGCTCAGCCCGGGGTTGAAGTTCGGCAGGGCTTCCAGGGATTCGTGGAAGAGGCGTGCGGCTTCGTCCTCATTCCCCGGGGCATCGGCGAGCGTGGCGGCGAGGTAGTACGTCGCCAACGCGCTGGGGCGATGCGAGGCCGCGTCGCGGAGGGTTGCGATCGCGGTCGCGCGGTCGCCGAGGGCGGCCTGACTGAGGCCGATGATCGTCAAAGCTTCGGCGCCGGATACCTCCCGGAAGCGTTCAAACTCTCTCCGCCCCGCCTCGATCGCCTCAGAGTACTGCCCGGCGTTGTACAACGCCCAGGCCAGTTTCTCGTGAACCCACGGTGAGTCGGGGTGGACGGCGACGATGCGCCGCGTCTTCGCGATCATGTCCACGTAGTGCCCAGCGGTGCGCCAACTGACCGCCGTCAGGATCGCGCCGACCCCGATCAGCGCCGCCGCGCCCGCGCGTCTGAAGCGAGGAACGCCCGGCGACTTCGCGGACGAACGCAAACCCAGAAGGCCGCCCAGCGCCGCCGCCGCCCACGCAAGGCCGATGATCGGCAGATACATGTAGCGATCCGCGGCCAGAACGTTCCGCGCGGGCACGATCGGCAGGGTGTCGCCGATGCCCAGCAGGAACCACGCTGCGCAGATCGCGCCGACGTTCGACCGGCGCCACGACCCCGCCAGCAGCACCACCGCGGCCGCCAGAATTCCGCAGGCCCGCCACGTCGCGGCCTCTCCCCAGCCGGGCGCCTTCGGGGCCTCATACCACGCCGCCAGCCCGCTGGGCCAGATGAAATGCTCCAGGTACCAGCCCAGCGCAAGGACGCACCGCACGACGCGAGATCCGGTCATCTGCGCGGCGGCGTTGGCGAACATGTCGTGCTCAGCCGTCGCATGCACGTTGATCCACGCGAACACCGCCGTCATCCCCGTGGTCATCGTCCAACAAGTCCAGAACGCTCTCCCCGGCCGGCAACGTCGAACCACCGGAATCAGCAGCATCAGAATCGGCAACCCGACGCGGACCTTGCTGGTCAGACTCAGAAGGGCGAACACTGCGGTCAGCGCCGAGATCGCCGCCGCGCCGCCCTTGCCGAGCGGGTCGCCGCCCTCCGCCGGAGTCTCCGATCGGCGGGCGACGCACATCCGGTCCGCGGACAGCAGCGCCGCAAGCGCGAACATCGTCGAGAGAAGCATCATCCGCCCGTTAACCCACGCCACCGTCTCGATCTGAAGCGGATGAACCGCGAAGATCAGCGCTGCGATCGCCGCTACAACGTTGTCCCTTGTCCAGCGGCGCAGCAGCGCGAGCACGAGGCAGGCATTGACGGCGTGAAGCAGGGTGTTCGTGAGGTGAAAAAGCCACGCCCCCCCGTCAGGCCAGGGCAGGTCCGCGCGAAGCCCCAGGATTTCGAGCAGCGCGAACTCGGCTGAGAAGGAAAGGAGCGGGACCGGCTGATACAGGTCGCGATGCGGTCGGACGTCGCAAATGAGGCGCCAGGCGTGATCGAACGAGGGGCGGTTGACAAGGACATGATCGAGCACGAGGCGGCGATCATCCCCGCCGACGAAGCGGCCGGTGAGCGTCGGCGCGCCGACGGCGAGCGCCGCCAGCGCCACGACGATCCTCAGTCGGCGAGATCCGCGCGGGACCGCCAGATCGCCCTGCGATGTGCTGTCCAAGTCGGTCACGGCGAAGATTGTCCGCAGGACACGGTCCGGCGTCGATCCTGAAACGCGCGACCCCCCCGGCGCACCGGTGCGCTACTCCTTCGCCCAGACTTCCACCTCAACGTAGTGGTTCTGGTCGTCGGCGATGCTGCCGTTGCTGTAAAGGCGGACGAAGCGCGCCTTCTGTCCCCCGGCGTCAACGAGTTTTCCCTCGTAAGTCTCCCAGTATTCTTTGTCCGAGCCCAGCCCCAGACCGGCCGAGTTGTCGTGATCGTTGTTGAAGAGGGTGCGGACGTTGGTGACGAAGTCCTTGTCATCGGCGACCTGGAGCACGACGTCGTGATAAATGCGGGCGCTCTGGTGAAAGTGCCAGAAGACGATCGCGTAGATCGACATCGGCTTGCCCAGGTCGATCTGCACCCACTGCACGCCGGGGCCGTATTCGACATACGTGCCTTCGTTGGCTTCCTTCTCGCCGTCGGTGACGAACTTCGTCTCACCGATGATCGGGTCTTTGTCGCTGGGAAGCGGCGTCTTGCCGCGTGCGACGTTGGTCACGCCTTCGGGCGCCAGGAACGCCGGGCGCGGACCTTTGCGCGGAGGTTCGAGGTTGGTTCCGGGCGGGGCGTTCTTCGGTGTGCCTTTGAACTGCGGGCGAGGGAGCTTCAAGTCGATCGGTTTAAGCCCCTTCGTATCCGCCTGCGCTTTCTCGCCCGTCTTGGGAGCTTCGTTCTGCGCCGCTGGTTCGGCGGGTTTTTCTTCCTGAACGCGAGCCGTCATTGCAAAGCCGGCGCTCCAGCCGCAGGTCGTCGCGAGGAAGGCGATCATCGCAACCGTCCTCGTCACGCGTCGAAATGCCGTCATTGTCATCATGTGCCTCATCCTGTTTCCGCCCTCCCGATGCACCGGGCCGCCCTCCGCTTTGTCCGCAGGTTACCGCCGAAACCGCGTGAAACAAGCCTCGAAGGAGGCGACGCGCGCTGACCTCGACGGCGGGCGCCGGTCATTGAGTTCCTTCACCTCCGGGCGATCCACGCACGATAAACGTGAAGCATCGCCGCGATGCCGAGAGCAAGGCCGGCGTAGCGGTGGACGTTCAGCAGGAACGACATGCCCTCCTGCCCGAACCACGCCGGCATGTTCAGAAGAATTGACCCGACCGCGACCGCGCCGACCGCCGGTGTCGCCCACGCAAGAAGTCCCGGCGCCGTCCGGCGGTCCCCGACCTTGTCCAGAAGAGACGTTCCGGCCGAAGCAGTTTCGCAGGTCTTGCGCGGGGATCTCTGGACGGCGACGGCGATCAAGCCAGCCATCAGAAGAGGCGCGGCGGCGACGTGGGCGAACATCCACCAACCTCGCATTGACTTGCCTGAAAGCAGGGGCGTCAAAGCGGTCACGGCGCATGCCGCAGCGCCGGCGAGGGTCAGCAAGGCCGGCCAGCACGCCGCCTGCGCGCCGGCGACGGGAGAGCGTGTGCGTCCGCGCAGGAAAAAGTGCGCGATCAGGGCGACGGGTGTAACCGTCAGAGCAGCGACGGCGACTCGTTCAAACACGCAACCCTCCTGCTTGTCTCTTCTGGCTGTCCCGACCCGGCGACCCCAACATCTGCGACTCAGAATTCGACGGCCGCGCGGGAGCGCAGCGGCGACGCAAGCCCTTCATCTCCGCTCGATCCACCGAGCGCAAGCGCCGGTGCCTCTTGCGACGGCGAACCACGCGACCAGCGCTACCGCGGCGAACGCTGCGACTTTGAACGCCTCGCGCAGGCGCATCGAGCGGTTCCAGGCTCGGGCAAGCCCCACATCCGCGCCGCGAAGTTCCTGCATCGTCGTGCGCGGCGCGTCGGGGTTGGCGGCCAGCGAGGCATCGACAATGCGACCCGCGTACATCGGCGCGTCGTCGGCGTGACAATCCGTGCAACCTCCCGCCCCCAGCGACTGTCTCGCCGGACGGACGTCATGCGCAATCGGCCAGGCGTAGGCCGCGCCGGCTTCGTCCGACGTGCTCACCAGCGAGCCGTCCGGTCCGAGCGTGTACACGCGCTGGAAAGCGACGTAGGCGGGGGACTCGCTTTCCGCGGCGGCGGTCTGAAGCGCCTTTAATCCCGCGGTGATCTGCTCCCTCGTCAGCGGTCCCTGCGTGGTTGCCGAGCGTTGCGCGTCGGCGAGCGGGTTCTTCAGCAACTTCTTCACGCGCGCCGCGTCCAGCGGTGGGAAGCCCGCCTCCCGCGACAGGCTCCAGTACTGCGGCCAGGCGAGCCGGTGTGGCGCAAGGCGACCGTCCGCGCCGGGCAGGAAGACCGGCCCGGTGAGGACCGGGTCGTCGTCCGTGCGTCGATCGCGGGTCGGCAGTCCGAGTCCGTGCGAGAGAGACGTCTGAAACCGCCTCGCCAGCGACCCCGGTTCGGGTCCGGAGTGACAGGCGGTGCAGGACATCTCCTCAAGATGAAACGCGGGCAATCCGGCGTGACGGGGGATCGGCGCGCCGAGCCGACCCGCCTTCGGAACGTACTCGCCGGGCGGAAGCTCGTCGGCGGCTGCGTCATCCGTGTGACAACCTCGGCACGTGAGCGTCCCCGCGGCGACGAGACGACCGTCGGCGTCGCGCTCACCTTCGTATCCCCGGACGATCATGTGATCGATGCCGTTGCGGTGGCAGTCCGTGCAGGTCATTCCGGCGCGGAGGTGGACATCGTCGTCGGTGTGCCACGTCCGGGGCGCGCCGTCGCCGACTTCGCGGGTCGAGTGACAGAAGTAGCAGCGGTCCGTCGCGGGACGGCGGGTGATGTCGAACAAGACGCGGTCGTCTGCGTCGAACCGGGTGCGATCGTAAGTCAGCCGCGGGAGTTGTTGCTCCGGGAAATCAGGGTTCGGACCGAGATCTGGATCGAAATCGTCCGGGAGTTTCGCCACGTCGCCGCGCACGACGGCGAAACCCGCCGCGACGGTCGGAATCCAGCGGAGATTCTCGCGCTCGATCTGGGCGGCGCGTTGCGCCGGATCGTGGTGGTTGCCCTTGCTGTGGCACAGCATGCAGTCGATGTCGAGACCTCCCGCCAGCGGCCAGCGCGAAAGCCCCGGCGGGTCGGCGGTCTCGGGCGGATGCAGGGCGCCGCCCCCCGGCAGGTGCCGCCCGAAGATTTTCATCACGTCCCAAGGCGTCAATCCGACCGCGTCAGGACTGAATGTCCCGCGCCAGCCTCGGTAGGAAAGCGGAATCTGCGTTCCGGTCGACGGGTCGGCGTAGATCCAGGGTTCGCCGGGGCGCCCGGACGGAACCTCGGCGTGTCCGGCGTTGAAATGCCAGCCGCGACCGATCGCGCCGACTTCGTGACACTTACCGCAGGTTGCGCGCGGTGAATACGGCGCGGCGTCGGGGTCAGCCGGGTCGATCGCGCCGCCACGCTCGTCATACAAACCAATGCGGTGGACAAAAGGCGCCCGGGAGTCGCTGCGGAGCAACTCGACGCCTTCCTCCTTCGGTTCCTGGGCGAAGACCGGGGCGACGATCGTCAGCGCCAGGACGGGCAGATGCCGGAGCAACGGCCGACGGACGTCGGCGCACGTCGCGGCATCCCGCAGTTGCGTACTGACCCGATGCGACTCGCGCATGTTCGGCTGCCTCCGGGTCAGCGCGTCTCCTCCAGTTTCGGCTCCTCGTCGCCGGCGAGCACCTGCTGAATTGCGCGGCGCGCAAAGGTCATGCGGGTGTTGGTGCTTTCATCCACCTTCAGGACGACGGTGGATTCCTTGACCGCCACGACGGTGCCGACGACGCCGCCGATCGTCATCACCCGGTCGTTCTTCGCCAGGTTGTCCAGCAGTTGCTTGCGCGCCTCGCGCTCCCGCTTCTCCCGCTTCGACCGCGACACCATCATGAACACCATCAGAGCGATCATGAGTCCGAAAAACATGATGAAGGTTGTGTCCGGGGCGCCCGGCTTCGGCGGAGGGGTTCCCCCGGGGGCGGTGGTGGTGGCGGCGGACGGAGGAGCGCCTTGCGGTGCTTCGGCGGCGCCGCTTTCGGTCTGGGCGAGCAATTCAGTCAGTGAGATCATGCGTCGTTGACACCTTCCTTTTCAGTTTCATCCGGATCGTCGACCGCGACGATCGGGAACTCGTTTTCGATCCGATCCAGTGTACCGTCGACGATCCGGTCCCGCACGCGAGCGAGAAACCGCTGATAAAACCGAAGGTTGTGAATTGTCGCCAGGATCGGACCGAGCATCTCCCGCGCCATGAAAAGGTGGCGCAAGTACCCGCGGCAGAACCGGCGGCACGCCAGACAGTCGCAACCGGCTTCCAGCGGTGCGTCGTCGAAAGCGTGCCGCTGATTGCGCAGCTTGAGTCGTCCCTGTGCGGTGAACACTTCGGCGTTCCTGCCGTTCCGCGTGGGCAGGACGCAGTCAAACATATCCACGCCCGCGCGGACGGCGGCGAGGATATCCCTCGGCTTACCGACGCCCATCAGATAGCGCGGACGCTCGGTCGGCAGCGCGGTGGCGGTGGGCCCGAGCACGCGGATCATCTCGTCATGCGTCTCGCCGACGGACAGCCCGCCGATCGCATAACCCGGGAAATCCAGATCGAGCAGCGCCGCGGCGCACCGCAGCCTCAACTCGAGGTCCAGTCCGCCCTGCACGATGCCGAAAAGCGCCTGATCCTCACGCTGGTGGGACTCGCGGCACACGCGGGCCCACGCGATCGACCGCTCGACGGCGCGCGCTACGATCTCCCGCGAGGACGGCAGCGGCGGGCATTCGTCGAACGTCATGATGACGTCGGCGCCGAGCCGGTTCTGAATCTCGATCGCGCGCTTCGGGGTCAGCTCGATCGTGGCGCCGTCCACATGGGAGCGGAACACGACCCCCTCGTCCGTGACGCTCCGGATTTCCGCGAGCGAGAACACCTGAAAGCCGCCGCTGTCGGTCAGGATCGGGCCGTCCCAGCTCATGAACCGATGTAGACCGCCGAGACGCTGCACGACCTCAGAACCCGGGCGGAGCGCGAGGTGATACGTGTTCGCCAGAATCATCGACGCCCCGGTTTCAGCGAGCTGGTCTGGCGTCACGCCTTTGACGGTTCCGGCTGTTCCGACGGGCATGAAGGCAGGGGTTTCGACAATGCCGTGCGGCGTGTGCAGACGACCCCGGCGAGCGTTGCGATCCTGTCCGACGATTTCAAAGCGGATTGACACGGCGGGGGATGCTACGAGAGCGCCCCGGTTCGGGAAACCGGTGCCGGCGGTATCAGGCGTCAACGAGGCGCGGCGCGGGGATAACCGCGCGGTCACGAAGGACCGCGCGGGCTGACGCCAGCGGCGCGCCTAGTCGTCGTGCTCGAGTTCATCGGAAAGGGACGAGACAATCAGCAGAAGGCAGCCGTGGCGCGTGCCCTGGACGGCGTGCCGACTGCCGGGGCTCATCCGCTGGTAGTCGCCCTTCCGGAACACGGTGTCGCCGGCATAAAGATCGCCTTCGAGGACGAGGCATTCCTCCGGACCGTCGTGGATGTGCCGGGGGTACTCGGCGCCGGGCGCCATCCGGACCAGCATCGTGATCTGATTCCGCTCGGGATCGAGGAACAATCGCCGCACGTGGATGCCTGGGATGCCGATCGGCTGCCAGTCTTCCTCGCTGTGCCGCTTGATGAACCAGCCGGGAGCGCGATCGTCTCCGCTCCACTCTTTCCAGACCTGCGGATTCGGCGAGGGCGCAGGGGTGCGCGAATCCGCGTCGCCGGTGATGCGGTTCATGATACGGCGCTTGACCTCAGCCTCGGGAATCACGTCAGGGGAACCCGACGCCAGGTGTTCAATCACGGGCGACATTGCCTGCAGTTCGGACCGGCAGCGGTCGCAACCTGCGGCGAGGTGTTGCTCGAACTCCGCGGTTTCGGCGGGCGTCAGAGCGCCCGCGGCGTAAAGCGCGGCAAGTTCCTGAGAATCACCGATCGGATGTTCCGGGCTCATGTGCAAGGCTTGGCCACCTCCGCGTTGAGGGTTTCCTTCAGGCTGAGCATCCCGCGGCGGATCCGCGTCTTCACGGTTCCGAGGGGGAGAGACTCGCGCCGGGCGATCTGTTCATGCGTCAGGCCGCCGTAAAACGCCAGGGTGATGAGGCGAGACTGCTCCGAAGGCAGGCGCCGCAAGGCCTCCCCGGCACTGCGGCGGGACTCGTTCAATTCGTGGATTTCAGCCACATCGTCAGACACGGGCGGAGTCTCGATCTCCGGAACCGAGGCGCGCACGCGCCGGCGGCGCAGGTGATCCAGCGACCGGGATCGGGCGATCAGAAGCATCCACGCCAGCGGCGCCGACCGGTCCGGTGAATATCGATCGGCCTGCGCCCAGACCTGGCAGAATGTCTCCTGAAGCACGTCCTCGGCGTCGCCGGACGGGCCGATCAGGCGCAGGATGAAAGCGTAGACCCGGCCTGCGCAGCGGTCATACAGGCGCGAGAACGCCTCCGAGTCGCGGGCGGCGACGCGCTTCAGGAGGGTCTCGTCGGTGATCAAGGTGTCGCTGACGTGCAATGTTCCGCTCCGGGGCTCCGGACTTCGCCAGAAAATCATATCCCTTTGTGCTACTCCCGCCAGCCGTATCGGTCTTTTCCGGAAAACGCCGCCGCTCAACCGGGTATACGCGGCGGAGGGCAACCCGGATTCCTGAAAAAAGAAAAAAAGACGCTTACGCGGTTTGCGGTTGACTCAGGAAGACTTGTTTCGTCGAACCCTTTTCCGTCTCGTTCGCGCGATGAATGAATCCGTCGTGAAACCCGCCGCGTAAACCCGGACGAACCTCGACGGTGATGACCGCCGGGAAACTTTCAGTCACAGAAGGAGGACAGGAATGAGAAAGGGAATGATGAGCAGGCGCGGGTTGCGGGCCGGCGCGCTGGCGGTGGTGGTCGGAGCAGGCGGTGCGTGGGCGTCCAGCCACCGCGAAGCGCCGTTTGTCACCGAGCATCCGAAGGTGGATGCGACGGATTTTTACATGTTCCGGGCGTACGAGCCGGGACGCGAGGATTACGTGGTTCTGATCGCCAACTACGTTCCGCTGCAGCAGCCTTACGGCGGGCCGAACTACTTCCAGATGGACCCCGAGGCGATCTACGAGATTCACATCGACAACAACGGAGACGCCTTCGAGGATCTCACGTTCCAGTTCCGGTTCAACAATGAGCTGCGGGACATCCGGCTCCCGATCGGATCGGGGGACAACCGGCAGAACGTCGCGGTTCCGCTGGTTGCGGTCGGTCCGATCACCGGTGAGGACAACTCCGCGTTGAACGTCGTGGAGTCGTACACGGTGAACATGATCCGCGGCGACCGGCGGGACGGCGACGCCGTTCCGGTCTGGAACTTTGACACCGGGGCGATGACGTTCATCAAACCGGTGGACAATATCGGCAACAAGACACTTCCGCAGTACGAGAAGTATGCGGCCCGGCACGTCTACAACATCGGTATCCCGGGCTGTTCCGGGCAGGGGCGGATGTTCGTCGGTCAGCGCAAGGATCCTTTTGTGGTCAATCTCGGGGAGACGTTCGACCTTGTGAACATCACGAATCCGATCGGTGCTCCCGATGCTGAGGCGGATGACCTCGCCGACGCCAACGTCACGTCGCTGATTCTCGAACTGCCGATCTCGTGTCTGCGCGGTGAGGGCGACGGCGTCATCGGGGCGTGGACGACGGCGAGCCTGCCGAAGAAGCGTCGGTTGAAGACGAACGCCAGTTTCGAGAACCCGTCGAAGGAGAACGGAGAGTGGGTGCAGGTGTCGCGGTTGTCGATGCCGCTGGTAAACGAAGTCGTGATCGGTCTGCGGGACAAGAACCGCTTCAATGCGTCCGAGCCGAAAGACGACCTGGCGCAGTTCGCGACTTATGTGACGCATCCGACGCTGCCCGCGGTGCTTGAGATTCTCTTCTTTGATCTCGGGGTCCGGGCGCCGACGGCGATCCCGCGCGACGACCTGGTGGCGGTGTTCGTGACGGGCATCGACGGTCTGAACGCCAACGGCGCGGTCGGGGAGATGCAGCGACTGAACCTGAACGTGTCGCCGACACCGGCGGCCAGCCAGAGCAACCTCGGTGTGCTGGGCGGCGATCTGGCGGGCTTCCCGAACGGGCGGCGTCCCGGGGACGACGTGGTGGACGCGGCGCTGCGGGTGGCGATGGGCGTGCTGCTTCCGGTGAAGGACGCGCCGTCCGGACAGTTGCCCTTCACGGACGGGGCGTTCGTGGATTCGAGCTACTTCTCGAACACGTTCCCGTATCTGACGACGCCGCTGGCGGGGTCGCCGAACAACACGCCCTGACGTTCCGCAACGTGGGCGAACCGTCGTTGTGCCGGGAGACAGAACCTTGCAGGTCCGGCAAGCGATTTCGGGTCGCCGACTCCGGGGGGCGGCAGGCGACTCGGGCACAGGGGTGGGCCCAAGTCGCGGATGAAGGATCGACCCCGCTCGCGTAGAGTTCCGGCAGGCCGCGCCGCCTGCGGGAACTCGCCGGGCGGCGGTCGATCCTTGCCGTTGTGGTCGAGGCGGGGTTTGCCGGGAGGTCGAGCCGATCGAGAGGGAAAGACAGGAGAGATAGACATGACCAGGTTGGGCGGATGCGGTGGAGCGTGGGTTGCCGTGACGGTGTTTTCCGGCGCGGCGCTGGCGCATGATTTCTGGATCGAGCCTTCGACGTATTTCCCCGCGCCCGGGGAGGCGATCCACGTGCGGTTTCAGGTGGGCGATCATTTCAAAGGTGAGCCGGTGGCGCGGAACGACGATCGCATCGAGCGGTTCGAGCTGGTCGGCGCCGAGGGCGCAAAACCGGTGGTCGGTCGCCACGGGGATGATCCGGCAGGAGTGACACGGGCGACGTCGCCGGGCGCCGCGACGATCGTGTACGTGGGCCGACCTTCGACGATCGAACTGGAGGCCGCGAAGTTCGAGGCGTATCTGAAGGAGGAAGGACTCGACTCCATCATTGAGGATCGGGCGCGGCGCGGAGAATCCGCGAAACCTGGGACGGAGGCGTACTCACGCAGCGTGAAATGCTTGCTTCGCGTCGGTGAAGGCGAGATGCAGGGGTTTGACCGGGTCGCGGGTTTGCCGCTGGAGATCGTTCCGCTGCAGAACCCGTGGGGAAGGAAACCGGGCGAGAGTCTGACGGTTCGGGTCTTGCAGGACGGGAAGCCGCTCGGGGGTGTGCAGGTCGAAGCGTGGCGCGCGGGACAGAGCGAGGCGGCGCCGAGGTCGGCGCGGACGGATTCCGAGGGCAAAGCTGTGTTGACGCTGGACGCGCCGGGGACGTGGATGCTCACCAGCGTATATATGCGGCGTCATGAAGGCGGGAAGGAGGACTGGCGCAGCACGTGGACGTCGCTGACCTTCGCGGTTCCCGCGCCGACGTCACCTTCGCCGTCGACGGGCGGAACCGGGACTGCGCCTTGACCGCGATGCCTGCTTCCTGAGAGAACATGCCTGCGGTTCCGAG
The DNA here is from genome assembly GCA_013360585.1 of Phycisphaerae bacterium. Classification (GTDB taxonomy): domain Bacteria; phylum Planctomycetota; class Phycisphaerae; order UBA1845; family UBA1845; genus JABWBH01. The sequence continues at coordinate 12,330 of JABWBH010000053.1, forward strand.
TCAGCGCGGGCGCGCGGGCTCGGGGGCGTCCGGGAGACTGCGCCTTGTCGCCGTGGGTTGAAGTGTTCGGTCGTCTGCATCCGCTGTTGCTGCACCTGCCGATCGGCGGGCTGGTCGCGCTGGCGTTGATCGAGGCGGCGGCGGGGTTGCGCCGTCGGCGGGCGGCGCTGGAAACGACGCGGATCCTGGCGTGGTTCAGCGCCGGGTCAGCGGTCGTCGCGGCGGGAACCGGTTATGTGCTGAATCTGGGCGGCGGGTACGCGTCGGACGCAGTGACCGTGCATTTGTGGCTGGGTCTGGCGACGGCCGCATCCGCCGTTGCAACCGCGGTTCTGCGCGCCCTGAAAGAAAAGCACGGCGCATACCTGGCGGCGCTGGGTGTTACGGTGGTGGTGATGATCCCCGCCGGGCATTACGGGGCGGCGCTGACGCACGGCGCGGGTTTTCTGCTTGCCCCGCTTCAGGCGCCGTCGCGCGCCGACGTGAATGTCGATCCGCCGCCCAGGGATGAAGTCGCTGACCCCCGAGGTGCGGCGCCCGCTGTGGCGGTTGCTTCCGACGGCGCGACGTTCGACCGGGACATCGCTCCTCTTTTTCTCTCGCGTTGCGCTGCCTGTCACGGCGAAACGAAGACAAAGGGCGACCTGGCGCTGCACACGCGCGAGGCGATCCTCGCCGGGGGCGAAAGCGGGCCGCTCTACGTGGCGGACAAGCCCGAGGAAAGCGAACTGCTCCGTCGGCTCGGTCTTCCCGAGGATGACCGGGAACACATGCCGCCGGAGGGCAAGCCTCAGCTCCTCGTGCATGAAAAGGCGCTGATTGCGGCGTGGGTTGCGGCAGGGGCGCCGTTTGACGCGGAATTCAAGCGGTCGGCGTCGCCGGTCGCGGCGGAACCCGCCGCCGAAGCCGGAACGGCGAAGACGCCTGAATCGTCTGCGGAGAGTGTTCAACGCGTCACCGCCGAAACCGAGCCGGAAAGCGAGGCTCCCGCGCAGGCGCTGGCGGAGTTGAAGGAGAACCTGATTCACGTTGCGCCAGTGTCGGCGGAGACCGCGCTGTTGTGGGTGGATTTTGCGGCGGCGGCCCCCTCGATCGACGACGCCGGGATTAGGCGACTGCTTGAACCGCTGCGGGATCATGTCGCGGATTTGAGCCTGGCGCGATCCGCGGCGTCGGATGCGGTAGCGCCGCTGCTGGGGTCAATGTCGAGGCTTCAGCGGCTGGATCTGCGTGGAACACGACTGACGGATGCCGGCGCGGCGGAGTTGTCTCGGTTGGATCGGCTGGAAGAGCTGAACCTGGCGCAGACGGCGGTAACGGATGCGTCGGTTGATGCGTTGATGAAGATGCGATCGTTGAAGCGGGTGCATTTGTGGAGGTCGGGGGTCAACGCGGAGGGCGTTGCGCGGATGCAGGCGGCGCGTCCTGAGCTGACGATCATCGCGGATGAGGGCGGGGCGGCTGAGGCGCTGGAGACGGAAGGCGAGATCAAGCTGACCGGTGATCTTTCTCCGCCGGGCGCGCCCGCCGCCAGCGAAACGTTGACGCCTGTGAATTCGGTGTGTCCGGTGTCCGGGGCGCCGGTCAACGCGCGGTACCTCGTTGTGCATGAGGGGCGTGTGATCGGGTTCTGCTGTCCGAACTGTCCGAAGGAGTTCTGGTCGGCCCCGTCGAAGTTCCCCCTGAAATCGCCGTGAGAGGTGCGGTTGGAGTCGTCGTGGCGGAGGGGTAGGATCGCCTGAACATGATCATCACGATCGACGGACCGGCGGGTTCAGGGAAATCGACGGCGGCGCGGAAGCTGGCGGCGCGGCTGGAGATTCCTTATCTGGACACCGGGGCGATGTACCGGGCGCTGGCGTACGCGGCGCTGCAGCGCGGTGCGGACATGCGCAAAGAGGCGAACCTGCTGGAGGTCGCGCAAACCGCGACGCTCGAAGTGGACTGCGGACCGACGCACACGCGTGTGCGTGTCGACGGGCACGACGTGAGCGAGGCGCTGCGTGATCCGCGTGTGAGTGAGGTGACGGCGTTTGTGGCGCGAGTGCAGGGCATCCGGGATCTGCTGGTTCGCAAGCAGCGGGAGATCGCCGCGGAGCTGGGCAGCCTCGTTACCGAGGGGCGGGATCAGGGCAGCGTCGTCTTTCCGGATGCGGATGTTCACTTCGTCCTCGATGCGTCGCTGGAGCGTCGGGCGGAGCGGCGGATGCACGAGATGATCGCCGACGGGCACGAGGTCACGTTCGCGTGGGTGTCCGAGAATCTTCAGACCCGCGACGGGATCGACTCCCGGCAGTGGCTGCCGCTGCTGGCGTCCGGACGAGCAATCATCATTGACACGACCGACCTGAAGCTGTCGGAAGTGGTCGATCGTCTCGAGGCCGAGGTCCGGTCGCGCTGCCGGACGACGGCGGCACATTCCGGTTGAACCCCGTGATCGCGGCGAGATCGGTCTGCGAAACTTCAACGAGTACCCTGTCTCGCGTTATCGAGGCACATTCTCAACTGTTACTTTAACAGGGTAATGAATTAAGTCGATGATGAATGATTGAGATTCGGAGGCAGGGTCGTTACTGGCGAAAGGTGGTGCAGGGAGGGCAGTCGTTGCAAGGGGCTTTGTGAGATTGGCGCGGCTCCTTTGAGGGTTGGGATGCAATCCGGCCCCCTGCCTGAGTGTAGAAGGTATCAGCGGGCGGGTCCGCCCCAGGCGTCTGGGGTGCGGGGGTGGTCTGCGCTGAATTCGTCTGGAAAAAGAGCAAGTGCCGAGTTTTTCATACAAAGCGTACAACGCGGGCGGGCAGTCGGTGACCGGGGTCATCACGGCTGAGAACTACCAGGTCGCGATGCGCATGCTGGATGAGCAGGCGCTCTTTCCGGTGAAGGTTGACGAGGGCGTGGACCAGAGCGGTCCGGGGGGGATCGGCCGGAAGATCCGCACGCGGCACCTCACGATGATCTACAACCAGCTCGCCGACCTGCTGCGTGCGGGGGTGCCGATGCTGCGGTCGCTGGACGTGCTGGCGAAGCAGGAGATCAGTCCGGCGCTGACGCTGCTGGTGAAGGATCTGCGTGAGAACGTGGCGGGCGGTATGTCGCTGGGCGACGCGATGGGCAAGCACCCGCGGGCGTTTCCGCCGCTGGTGTCGTCGATGGTGAAGGCCGGGGAGCAGGGCGGGTTTCTCGAAGACGTACTGGCGCGCCTGGCGGTTTTCTCCGAGCGTCAGGAGGAGCTGCGCGGGAAGATCATCGGGTCGATGATCTACCCGGCGGTGCTGGTGACGGCGGGGGCGGGCGTCGTGACGTTCATGCTCACGTACGTGGTGCCGAAGCTGCGGGACAACCTTCGCCCGGAGACGTTCAACGCGCTGACGCACCTGGTGTTCGGCGTGGCGGACTTTCTGCGTGAATACTACATCGTCGTGATCGGAATGTTCGCGGCGGTGATCGTCGCGTACTCGACGCTGCGGCGGACGCCCGGCGGGCAGCGGACGATCGCGAAGGCGCAGCTGAAGCTGCCGGTGGTCGGGAAGGTGTTCACGATGGTGGCGGTCTGCCGCTTCTGCCGCATTCTGGGGACGCTGCTGCACAACGGCGTGCCGATCCTTCAGGCGCTGCGCATTTCGAAGGACTCGGCGGGCAACGTGCTGCTGGCGGAGCAGATCGAAAGCGCGGAGGAGAGCGTGCGCAAGGGCGACACGTTGTCGTCACCGCTGGCGAAGTCCGGGCTTTTTCCGCTGGACATTCTCGACATGATTTCGGTGGCGGAGGAGAGCAACACGCTGGACAAGGTGCTGGTGCAGATCGCGGACACGAATGAGACGCGGCTGGGGCGGCAGGTGGACCTGGCGGTGCGGATCATCGAGCCGGTACTGCTGGTGTGCATGGCGGGGATGGTGTTCATCATTGCGATCGCGCTGCTGGTGCCGATCCTGACGATGGGGACGAAGGTGAGTTAGAAACGTCGAAAGTTGAAAGTCGAAAGTTGAAACGGCGAGAATCAAAAATCGGAACGTCGAGCGTCGAGAATCGAAAGATGAGAATCGGAACGGGCTGAATAACGCCGGGGCGTGTCAGGGGCGATGAAGCGGGGCACGGCGGACCGGTGCGGATATCAGGCGAAGGTTTCATTTGAGGAGATGACAGATGAAGGGTGTGACGAATCGGAAGCGGAGGAAGGGATTCACGCTGCTGGAGGTGCTGCTGGTGTGCGGCATCCTGGCGGTGCTGGCGGCGGTGGTGCTGCCGAACCTGATGGGCAGCGCGAAGCAGGCGAAGATCGACCTGGCGAAATCCGCCGTCGAGCGGAACGGCAACATTGCGAAGGGGCTGGATCGGTTCAACTACGACTGCGGGCGGTATCCGGAGAAGCTGGAGGATCTGTATCACAAGCCCAGCTACATCGAGGACGAGGACGAGAACAATCCGCGGTGGAAGGGGCCGTACATGGATGGCGATCCGGCTGACCTGAAGGATCCGTGGAGCAACCCGTTCAATTACAACGGCGAAGGTCAGTACAACGAAGGGAAGTACGACCTCTGGAGCAGCGGTCCGAACGGGAAGAACGAGAACGGCGGCGGGGACGACATCAAGAATTGGCGGGATAAGTAGGCGCTGCGGGGGATGTCGGCTCGGATCGCCGCCAGAGCGGCTTCGCCTGGGGAGTGCTGACGGAAACTGGCGGGATGGTGATGGATCGGCGACGGGGGACAGGTCGGCACGGGTACACGCTGCTGGAGGTGGTGCTGGTCACGGCGCTCTTGGCGGTGGTGGCGGCGATCGCGATACCGAACCTGATCCTCGAGATCCGCGGGGCGCAGCTCGAGACCTCTGCGGAGCAGTTGCGTTCGCTGGTCGAACTGGTCCGTGCGAACGCTCAGATGGACGGCAAGCGCTACCGCATCCGCTTCCCGCGCGAGGACGAGATGGATCGGCAGGGCACGGATGTTCAGCCGATCATCGAGCGGGCGGACGACCCGCTGGAGCCGGAGGAGTGGACGCTCGTCGAGGAGCCGTGGACGCTGGGGGAGACGCTGCTGCGCGACTGCTGGTGCATCCAGGTGCGCCTCGGTCGGCCGACGATCGAGAAGCTGCGTGATCCCGAGGCGTCGATGAGCGAGGAGCTCGCCAACCTGCGCGAGGACTTCGCCCCGGAGTACCCGCCGGTGATCTTCGAGCCGGACGGGACGGCGCCGTGGGCGGTGTTCGTGGTGACGAAGGCGCCGCGGGATCTGACGCCGGCGGATCTCGACGACACGGTGCCGCGTTTTGAGGTCATCATGGAGGGTCCGACGGGGATGGTCTGGATCCAGCGGGCGCTCTACGAGGACGAGTTGGACCTGTTTGAGCAGAACGGCTGGCCGATCGTGCTGCGGCGGGACTTTTTCGATCCGCGGCATCTGACGGAGAACGACGTGTTGGAGTTGCAGGAGAGCGCGATCGCGCCGGGTGCGTGAAATCGGGGATCGTGAATCGTGGATCGCCAGATACATGCCGTGAATCGGGGATCGCGCGGAAGGGGGCTTCGTGCGTGCGGGTCTTTTTTCGTGCGCAGGGGGGCGGCGCCGCGCGGGTACGTGCTTCTGGAGGCGTTGATTGCGACGACGCTGATGGTGCTGGGGCTGGCGATCGTCGGGTCGGCGGTGCAGAAGGCATACTTCGAGTCGCTGGAGATGGAGCGGCGGACGCGGGCGCTGATGCTGGCGGAGTCGAAGCTGGCGGAGCTGGACACCGGGCTGATCCAGTTCGAGTCGCTCGATGAATTGATGGAAGAGCCTTTCGGGCCGCTCTTTCCGGACTGGGGGTACACGATCCGCATTCAGCCGACGGTGACGCCGGGTCTGAACCAGATTCGGCTTCAGATTCTGTATTTTATGCGGAACTACGACACGGAGGAGTTCGACTTCGACAAGGCGCGGGTGATTCACGAGTTGTTCACGTTCCGGATGACGCCGCGGCGGATCGACCTGGCGACGGACTACGGTCTGGACGAGGAAGCGGTGACGCAGCTTTCGGATCTGCTGGGGTCGGTGGGTCTCGAGATTCCGCCTGAAGGATTTCCGCTTCAGGACTTTCTGCGTTCGGCGGATGTCGAGGCGATCATGCAGTTGATGTCGAACGAGGAGCTTCTGGCGTCGATGGGTTTCTCGCGGGACGACATCCTGGCGCGGCTTCCGCGTGAGGTTCGTCAGGCGCTGGGCGCGCTGGAGGGCGGGGAGGGCGACGGCGCGTCGGATGAAGAGGACGAGGATGAGTAGGGAATTGCGAAGATCGAAGAACGAAATTCAGGCGCGAATCGACGGCATCGCGGCGGCGGTCGGTCGGTCGCGCATCTACATTTCCGCTTCCCGCCCCGGGGATGCCTCGCGTTCCGCCGGTCGGGGCGGCGGCGGTGCGCGGCGGGGCGGGATCACGTTGCTGGAGGTGATTCTGTCGATCGGCATCACGGTGACGCTGATGGCGATGCTTTTCGGGTTTTACAACTCGACGCTGAAGGACCGGACGGAGTCGCTGAAAGCGTCGTCGCGGATTCAGTTGGCGCGGGCGGTGGTGGCGCAGATGGAGGAGGAGATCCGGCAGGCGAGTTCGTTCACGCCGTATTACGGGACGGGGATCGTGGGCGGGCGGGACTGGATCCAGGTGTTCACGACGCGCCTGCCGCGCAAGGTGCTGAGCGAGGACCGGTCGCGCTTCGAGCGGCCGATCCCGGGGGAGTTCGACCTCTGCGAGGTGCGCTACTACATCGCTCGGCATGAGGAGGTTCAGGACGACGAAGGGTTTCCGCTGGCGCTGGGTCTGGTGCGGAAGGAGACGCGGACGCTGGGCAAGGGGAAGACGGTCGGCTCGGTTCACGGGCGCAACCGGTCGGGGGACGTGGACGGCGACGGTATCGAGGACGACGAGGTTTTCGATGATGAGCCGATGGACGAAGAGGACAGCGGGCTGCTCGACGATTCAGAGGTCAGCGAAGACGACATGCCGGTGAAGGAGGAGTTGTACGCGCCCGAGATCAAGTTCATCCGGTTTCATTATTTCGACGGGAACACCTGGTGGGAGGACTGGCGGCTGGAAGGGGCGAACTCGCTGCCGCAGGTGGTGCGGATCACGATCGGATTCACGCCGAAGCCGCCGTTCGACGAGTTTGAGGAGGAGGTCGACCTGTTTCTGGAGGCGCCCGAGGATCAGACGGCGCTGGAGGAGGACCAGTACACGATGTTTGTGCGGGTGCTTCAGTCGGACACGTTCTTCGGGTCACGTCTGACGCGGACGGCGCAATCGGTGATGGATGCGCAGGAAGAGGCGGAGGGGTTTTGAGGATCGGGGACTCGGGGATGGAGTGGCGGGCGTAGCCCGCCCTACGCAGGTCGGGGATCGGGGGTGGTGAATCGTGGGTCGTGAAATGCGAATTGTGAATCATGAGTCGACGGCAGGGCGTCGCCGGCGCCTCGGCATCGTGTTGCCGATGGTGCTGCTGGTGCTGGTGCTGGTGGCGGTGATGGCGACGAGCTTCGCGTTTCACACCGGGGCGCGGCTGGCGGGGACGCGGGCGGTGCAGACGCGGTTGCAGACGCGCCTTGCAGCGGAGGCGGGTCTGGAGAAGGCGAAGCTGCTGCTGGCGAACCAGCGGCTGGATATGAATGCGTGGTATCACGATCCGGAGGAGCTGCACCGGGTGATCGTGTACATGCCCAACGGGGACGAGACGATCTGGGGGACGCGCGACGAGTACGACGACGAAAAGCTGATCTACCGTTTCAGTCTGGTGGCGGACGACTTTACGGATGACGAGGAGTTCATCCGCTTCGGGATCACGGACGAGTCGAGCAAGCTGAACCTGAACACGGCGACGCGCGAGCAGTTGCTGATCATCGTGCAGCACGCGATCGGCGACCGGGCGGAGGAGCTGGAGTTTACGGCGGACGACATCGTGGACGCGATCCTCGACTGGCGCGACGAGGATGACGCGCCGCAGAAGGAGGAGGGGGACACCGAGGGGCCTTATTACGACGGTCTGGTGAAACGTTATCCGGTGAAGAACGCGCCTTTCGAGACGGTAGAGGAGTTGTTGCTGGTGAAGGGCGTGGACGGGAGGTTGTTGTACGGCGAGGATCAGGACCGCAACGGCTTGCTGTCGACGAACGAAGACAACGGGGCGGAGACGTTTCCGGACGACAACGCGGACGGGTTTCTGTCGCGCGGGATGTATCCGTATCTGACGGTGTACTCGCTGGACCGGAACATCAGCAATGACAATCGACCGAGGATCAACCTGTATCAGAATCAGGGTCGGTTGCGACAGTTGTTGATGGAGGAGTTCGCCGACGACAACGAGAAGGTGAACTACGTGCTGGGGGCGGTGGCGCGTCCGGACGGGGGCGGACCCGGGGGCGGACCGGGACGTCCAGGCGGCGGACCGGGGCGTCCTGGCGGCGTGCCGGGG
>JABWBH010000054.1 GCA_013360585.1 Phycisphaerae bacterium
ACCGACACGCGCACGCCGTACCTGGCCACGTTCGACGGCGCGGACGGGGGCAAGCCCGCGCACTACATGCTCCGTTGGATCAACACCAAGGGCCAGCCGGGACCGTGGAGCGAAACGGCCACGGCGACGGTGGGGGCGTAGAGGATCTCGTTTTCGCTGGAGAAATCCCCTTGAAGGTGCTCGCTTTCGACATCGAAATCTCCAACGTTTTCGACCTTCGCCCCGGTGAGGACATTGAGAAACATGCCCCCTTTGACGTGGCCGTTGCCGCTACGCAGATTGCCGACGGCGAACACCGCCTGTGGTTTTCGCCCGATTCCGACGGTAAACCGCTGGTCAATCTGGAACGGCAGCACGCGCGGGAACTACTGGAGTATCTGGAAGAGATGCAGCGCGCCGGGTGGGCCATTTGCGCGTGGAACGGATTGAGTTTCGACCTGCGATGGATTGCACGTGCCGCTGGCGAGGCGTCGACCGCGTCGCGCATCGCCCTGGCGATGTACGACCCGATGTTTCAATTCTTCAAGTTGAAGGGCTTCCCTGTCGGACTGGCTGCCGTGGCCGACGGACTCGGAATCGGTACGAAGAAAACCATGCAGGCCGCTGACGCACCGCGCGAGTGGCGGGCCGGGAACCACAAGCGCGTCTGCGATTACGTGCTCGGCGACGTGCGTATGACAAACGACATCGTCGCCGCCATCGTGCGTCGCCGCGAGATAGCTTGGGTGACGCAGCGCGGCAAACGATCCGCAGTCGCGCTTCCGCGGCTGCGCACCGTCGAAGACTGCCTGCGTGACCCGATGCCGGACCAATCCTGGATGGACAGCCCGATTCCGCAAGAGCAATTCACACGCTGGCTGTCAGAATAGTGATACGCAGCCGACCGCGATGATTGGGATGTGAGGAGGTGGGTTCCAGAGTGTTTGGAGAAAGGCAAATGAACGAGGAAGCTCTGCACTTTACGGTCGTCGATTTGGAGACCACCGGCCTATTTTCGCGGGGCACTGATCGCGTCGTCGAGATCGCGGCCTTGAAGCTCGACTCGGAAGGTAACATTCTTGACGAATACTGTACGCTTGTGAATCCTGGGCGTGACATCGGCCCGACGAGAATTCACGGAATCGAAGCATGGGAGGTGAAGGAAGCCCCAATGTTCCCTGATATTCTCGGGGACGTTGCATTCCGTCTATGCGATACCATTGCGGTCGCTCATAATGCTATGTTCGACTTAGGGTTCCTGTCAGCCGAGTTTGAAAGAGCCGGCAACCCACTTCCCGAGATTCGGTATCTATGTACGCTTCAGATGGCGGGAGAGGTAGACGCGGCTATTCCTTCTCGCAAGCTCGATGCTCTCTGCGAGTATTTTGAGATACCCTTGCCACGGGCGCACTCAGCAGTCGACGATGCACGAGCAACCGCTGGATTGCTGAGAACCTTCCTGCGTGCGATCAATGGTGGAATCAGGAGGAATAGGCAGGCGCTGCCGTTCAGAGTGTTCGCTGGGGCTGGAACGGCATGGCCTGCTCAGAAACTGACCGGGCGGATGTGCGCGCGCGGTCAGCAGCGCAGTCCTACGGAGCTTGGCGCGGACTTCATTTCGCGACTCGTTGAGCGGTTGCCGCATTCTTCGGTCGCGCCCGGCCACGTTCAAGAGTATTTGAGCCTCTTGGATGAAGTGATGGAGGATCGACGTGTAACCGCAGACGAATCGGAGAAGTTATTCGAGGTGGCAGCAGGCTTCGGACTGACTCGCGAACAGGTTGCCTCTGCGCATTCAGAGTACCTCCACAGTCTCGTTTCAACGGCTCTGAAAGATCAGGTACTTTCAGAGTTTGAGCTACGCGATTTAGAAGCCGTGTCTAGACTACTATCCGTCTCTGACGACGTCATGCAATCGATGATCGAAGCCGCTCGTAGCCAAAGGCCGAACTCTCAGAGCGAAGCTGTCGCCAGTGCCACTGCGGACAACCTGCAAGGCCGCTTGATCTGCTTCACAGGGGATCTAACCGCCTGCCTTGGTGGCAAACCAATCGACCGCGAGTTTGCCGAGCGCACCGCCAGCGATCGCGGCATGATTATCAAAACAGGAGTTTCGCGCAAGCTGGACTTTCTTGTCGCTGCCGACCCTGATTCGAACTCGGGGAAGGCGAGAAAGGCTCGCGAATATGGCACGCGGATCATCTCAGAAGCACAGTTCTGGAGAATGATGGGCGTCCAAGTTGAATGAGCGTTGTCTCCGGCGTTGTTCTCGAACCAATGGATGTGACCTCTTATCATGCCCTCCTACCTTCCAGCTTCTGATCCCGACTTCGACGCCTGGCAGGCGAACTTCCTGTCCTACGCCAACAGCCACCTCGCGCAGCTCGGGCTGATGCTCGGCGACCTGATCGTGGCCAACACCCGGCAACTGACCTGGAACGGGGCCTACGCGGCCAACGTCGCGGCGCGGAACGCGGCACAGGCCGCGACGCAGAACAAGGACGCGGCGCGCGCCACCCTGGAATCCGCGATCCGCGCGCTGACCCAGCGCCTGCAGGCCAGCGCCGCCGTGGATGACGCGGAACGCGCAGCGCTGGGCATCACCGTCCCCGACCGCACGCCCTCCCCCGTGCCCGTGCCGACCACCCGCCCGGTGGTGAAGATCGATACGAGTCAGCGCCTCCAGCACACCATCCACTTCGCCGACGAGACGACCCCTACGAGTGTGCGCAAACCCAAAGGCGTCGCCGCCGTGGAAATCTGGACGAAAACCGGCGGCCCGCCGCCCGCGGATGTGTCGCAGTTGGTGTTCCTCGCCACGGACACGCGCTCGCCGTACCTCACCGTGTACGAAGGCGACCACGGCGGGGCGGCCGCGCATTACATGCTCCGCTGGATCAACACCAAAGGCCAGCCCGGCCCGTGGAGCGAAACCGCCACGGCCACCATCGGGGCTTGAGGATGCCCGGGGCGGCGTTCCGCGCGAAGCGCTGGCCGCGGCGCTGGTTGGGAACCCGCCGACCGAAATGAAGCCGTTTCGCAAGCTGATTTCCGGAGGGGCGGACGAGGCGGCGGGTCCGCGTCCCCTGCTGGGGCTGGCGCCGGCGAAGACGCGGACGCTGGCGGCGGTGGACGACGACCGGATCGTTGAGGCGACGCTCCAGGTGATCGTCGTTGCGGATGCGATCGCTGCGGATCCGCATGAACCGCTGGTGATATTGATGGGGCGGGTCGAGGACGTGCTGGATTCCTGGCGCGACGGCGGGCTGATCGAGGGGGCGGACGGGTTCGATCGTCGCCGGTGGGATCTTTCCCGGGGACGGCAAAGCGCCGGCGCTCGCGCAGCGACGGCCGAATGCGAAGTGACCTGCGTCATCCGCGTGGCGCGCGAGGAGAACGGGTAGTCGCGGGCCCCCGGTCTGGTGCGGCAAGCCGATCGGAGAAAGGAGAGCACACATGATCTGGCTGCTGGCGACGCGCGGCGCGGCGACGGTGCTGCGGGAGTCGCCCTTCACGGAGACGGTCATCGAGGGCGTGTACGCGGTGGTGTACCGCCCGGGCGTCGAATTGGTGGCGCAGGACGGGGGCGACGCGGCTGCGGCGCCGCTGGGAACCTACGCGCGAGGGCTGCATCGCGTCAGCGGATTCGTGTACGCCTGGCACGGCAGCGCGGCGGAGGAATTGCTGGCGATCGAAGATGAGATCGACCTGGTGATCCGCTACCGGGCGGGCAACGGGGAGTCCCGGAAGCGGACGCTTCAGCAGGCGATGTTCGGCGGGGACGCGACGGTCACATTTCCAAATCTCTCTTCCGGTCTGGGGGGTCTGGTCAGCGTACCGTTCCGGCTGCAGATCGCCGAGGGGGACACGCTCTCCGATCGGATCGCGGACGAGGCGGAGTAAGACGGGGTATCCAGACCTTCGCAGGCGAGGGCGAGATAAGAACGCCTCCTTCCCTTTGACATCGCGGCGCGACGTCAAGGGCGAGGGGGCGCGGTTCGGTTTTGAACCTGCGTTCAAGTCCGGGTCGCCGCAGGACGGGCGGAGCGCCCTGTCGGGCCTGGAACGGCGGAAGAGGAGGGACACGAAGTGACGACGGATATTCCGACGCTCATCCAAGCCGCGCAAGAGGAGCTGGATCGCCAGGCCGCGGAGCTGAGCGATCAGGAAGCGCGGCAGTTGCGCACGGTGACGGCGAAAACGGCGACGGGGACATCGTCGATCGCGCATACGTTCAAGCTCGATCGGCGGTTCCGTCTTGTCTACGTGCGGTGTCATTTCACCGGCGCGCCGGGGACCGCGGCGTTCCGGGTCAGCGTCAGCAGCGCCGGCGGATCGGCGTACAACACCGTGCTGGCGACGGTCGCCGCGGCGGGGGTCAACGCGGATGTGAACCAGCGGATGGACGCCCTGACGGAGCCTTCCCCGTGGACAATCCGCCAAGGGGATGCCGTGCGCCTCGACTGGATCAGTCCATCGCCGGGTCTGATCACGTGGGGACTGGAGGTGGGGCTGGCGCCGGCCTCGTAGATTGACGGTCGTCGATCGGGAGACAACGTTCGTCCAAGCCGCGCCGGGGCTTACTTTACCTCGGCGTGTCCTCTGACCATCGCGACCCCCTCGCTCCGCAGGCGCGAGGCCTGGGTCTTTGTCGCGCCGGGCAGCTTCGGGTTGAGCGACCCATCCTCGCCGACGATGCGCCACCAGGGCGCGACGCGCTTCCGGCCTGCTCGAAGGTTTTCCTCCGCGGTCTCGGCGACGATGCGCAGGAAGATGCCCGTGCAGAGGGGGCAGGCCGAGTTTGCACCCGTTCCTGCGGCGAGCCGATCCCGCAGGTCGCCGATCGTCATCACGCGACCTTTGCGCACCTGGCGGACCGCAGCGTCGACATCCAGGGGGCGCGGAATCAGCAGCTTCTTTCCACGTGAATCGACGACGGTTCCGTGCTTCGGGTGACGTTGTTCGAGCTTATCTCGCCAGGTTGTTCCGGGCTTGAGTTTCCACGCAGCGTTGGCCATGTGCGAGGGCTCCTTGCATTCCTGAACTCACAGGAAGGTATGCGATTCATGAACTGAATCAAATTTCCGTGCTTCCCAACATGCGCCGGAGGAAGGCGGCACACCGGCGAAGGAGGCGGATGGCTCCCGGAATCGGCGGATGCTGAGTTCGATCCGCGGAGGTCGCCGTGTCTGGAGCGGAGGGGTTTGCGCGGCGCCGTAGCGGCAGCCGTGGCAGGAGTAGCCGCAACCGCCGCAGCTTCCGCGGCCGCTGCGCCGGGTTCTTCCTTGCCGCGGACTGCGTTTGACTTGGCGGACCGCCTACCTAGACTTACCGGACAAGCGCTGGTGCGCGCGACGGCGGGCGGCGCAGCGGACGAAAGAGGGGCGTTCGCGGCATCCGGTCCGGAACTGCGGCCCGGCTGGGACAGGACGGGTACTTCTCAGGATACGGCGACGGATGTCGGAACAGCGATCGCACATCATGATCCGCAGGGCGGGCGACGTGTTCGTCGTGGACTTTGCCGACCGCAAGATCCTCGACGAGCTGGTCATCAACGAGATTTCCGAGGAGCTGACGGCGTTGATCAGCCAGCACTCGGGCATCCGCCTCCTGCTGAACTTCGAGCACGTCGAGCACATGACCAGCGCCGCCCTCGGCATGCTGATCACGCTGCGTCAGAAGGTGCAGGAGGCGGGAGGGACGCTGAAACTCGCCGGGATCATTCCGCAGATTTACGAGGTCTTCAAGATCACGCGGCTTAACCACGTGTTCGAGATTCATGACAATCAGAGCGGGGCGCTGGCTGCGTTCGGCTGATCCGCCGTGGCGCCGCCCGTCCGCTGGTCGTATGCGACGAACCCGCATGACCCACCCGGTGGATCCCGACAACGAGAGCACCTACGCCGCCGTCGAGTTTCCCAGCAGCCTCGAAGAGGCGAAGAAGCCCGAGGCGGACATCCTGCGCGAGCTGCGGCGCTGCGGCTACGACAACGAAGTCATTTTCGCCATCAAGCTCACGCTCGAGGAGTCGCTGACCAACGCCGTCAAACACGGCAACCGCTGCGACCCGACGAAGCGCGTCGCCGTCCGTTACGCGATCACCCCGGAAAAGGCCTGCTTCATTATCCGGGACGAGGGTCCGGGGTTTGACCCGGACCAGATCCCGGATCCGACCACGCCGGAGCGGATCGCCGTCCCGAGCGGCCGGGGCATCCTCCTGATGCGCGCCTACATGGACCGGGTCGAGTTCCGCGACAACGGTCGTGAGGTCTTCTTCATGAAGCGCCGCGAGTGCTGCCGGTAGGTCCGCCGGGATTGTCGGGCCGCTTTCGGTGCAACATCGCGTTCCGTGACCCGATGATTCGGGCCTGCCGACCGCGGACTGTGACCTTGTTCGCATCGGTGTGAGCGCAGTCTCAGCCTCCGAACCTCCGGTTCCGCAAACCTCGACCTTCAAGCGTTTCTGACGAGGCAAGGGGGAGGTGACGCTGTGATTTCACTGTAATAGGATGATGAACGCTTCATTTTTGAGGCGGTCCGATGTTGGCACAGGCTTTGCTCTGATCCGGGCGTCTTTCGCGACAGTCCTCGACTTCACGCGTGGGCGTGGGCCGGTGATGGGATCTTGCGGTCAGAGGTCGTCCCGGGTTCGGGCGCATCGTCAGGGTGGTCCTGACGGGGCGAAGGTTCCGCACGGCGGATTCGGAAAGGAGTATTGAAGATGGGAGTGGACCGGTTGAGGGATGATCGCCTGAGGATGAACCGCTGGGCTGCGGGAGTGTCGATTCTGGCGGCGGGCCTGATGCTGGGGATGGCGAACGAAGCCAGCGCCCAGCGCGTTCAGATCGAGTGTCGCGGTTTCGGTACGAATGATGACGGATCGACGTTCGAGGCCGGCAGCGAATATGAACATCGCCCGGGCGACCGGACGCGGTTCGACCTGCTGCTGTGCGGCGTGACGCCGGGGGCGGATTACGTCATCTGCTTCTCCGCGGACAGTTGCGACTTCGTCATCAGCGCGCAAGGCAGCAGCAACGGGCAGATCTTCGTGCGCTACCGCACGGACGACGGGAATTTCCCGCCGGACTTCCCGTTCCTGGCGTCGGGAGACGTTCTCTATGTGAATGACCAGGCCGTGGCCGTCTACACCAACGGAGAGAACAACTTCAACTGCAACAGCAACGGGAACGGTAACGGTAACGAGAACGAGAACGGGAACGAGAACGGGAACGGGAACGGGAACGAGAACGGGAACGGGAACGAGAACGGGAACGGGAACGGGAACGGGAACGGGAACGACAACGGCGGCGGCGGTCAGGGTTGCCAGGGTGCGATCAAGGCCAAGTACGCTCAGCGCGGCGACCCGGACAAGGTGAAGGGCAAGCTGAAGGGTTACGATGCCGGAGCGACCTACGTGGTGTCCCTGATCAACTCGGGCGGCACGGTGGTCGGCACGCAGAGCATCACGACCAGCAGCGACGGCCGGGCCAAGTTCACGTTCAGCGGCGTGACGTGCTCAGGCGCTCCGCACACGGTCAGCAACGACACGTGCGGTCAGGTGTCGGCGGTCACCCGCGTCTGCGGCGGCTGATCCGCGATGGCGTGACAGCCGGCATCGGAGGCGTTCTCCGATGAACCTGTAACCACCGCGTGACCCGCCGCCCGCGCAACGAGCGGCGGGTCACGCTCTTTCAAAGCCCTGTGCTCCGGCAGTTGATAAGCGGCATTTAGCGGAAGAGGGGAACATGATCGAGCAGCGAACGATGACGGAGTCGTGGTGGAAGCGCGGATACGGGTGGGAGCTGCTCGCCGCGTTCGTCACGGGGGTGGTTCTGATGCAGTTCATCCACCTGGACTCGCGCGGATTCACCGGCGACCGGGTGGGTCTGCCGGGCTTTGACGCCTGGTATCACGTGAAGATGGCCGAGCTGCTGCCGGAGATCGGGTTCGTGCGAGAGTTTCCCTGGCTTCGGCACGTTTACTTCCGCGAGGAAGGTCGCGACTTCGTCAGTCATCACGCGGGGTTTCACGTTTTTCTGGCGCCGTTCGTGGCGATCAGCAAGGCGCTGACGGGCGATCCGGCGGCGGGCGGGCGCTGGGCGATCAGCCTGTCGTTCGGCGTGTCGCTGCTGCTGATGCAGCTTCTGCTGATGATCGGGCGCGTGCCGTGGCGCTGGGTGTTTCTGCTGGTCTTCCTGCTGTTTCCTTCTGATTTTTTCCTGCGGCATTCGTACGTTCGGGCGATCAGTCCGTCGCTGGTGCTGATGCTGGCGCTGCTGGTTTTTCTCTTTCTGCGGCGACCGTTGTGGGCGGGGGTGACGATCGCGCTTTACAACCTGCTTTATCTCGGGGCGGTGATGTTCAGCCCGGTGATCGTCGTCGTCTTCGTGGCGGCGTCGCTGGTCGGTCCGAAGGAGGACCGGCGTGTGGAGTGGAAGATGGCGCTGGCGACGCTGACGGGCTGGGTCGCGGGCGTGCTGCTTTACCCTTACCGGGAAGGCATGCTGGAGTTTCTGCGGCTTCAGGTGTTCGGATCGGGGCTGACGCCGGACATCGCGGTCGGCCGGGAGTGGAACTCTTACGGCAACGTCTGGGAGTTCGCGGTGGAGTCTTGCGGACCGCTGCTGGCGGTGTGGGCGGCGGCGGTGACATTGCGTCTGCGGTTCGGCCCCCGGCTTTCGGCCCGGGACACTACGTTGCTGGTTCTTCAGTTCGGGTACCTGGTGCTGACGCTGAAGGCGCAGCGGTTCATTGAGTACTGGCCGCCGATGTGTCTGCTCAGTGCGGCGTACCTGTCGGCGCCGGTGCTGGTGCGGTTGTCGGCGTGGATGTCCGAGGCGGCGGCGCGGCGGGGTCCGGCCGTCCGAGGCGCGATGCTTGCGGCGGGCGTCCTCGGCTTTGCCGGTCTGTCGATCGTTGCGGCGTGGCGTGGGCGCGCGACGCTGGCGCAGAATCCGGTGTTGCGGGACTGGGCGGTGTGGTGCGCGGCGGGGGGATTGTTTCTGCTGGGCGCCTTGTGTGTCGGCGGAGGGGGCGCGGCCGGCGGGCGGAAGGGGTGGGGGGTTCCGCTGCTGGGCGCGGGGTTCTGCGCCGGATGCGCGGGGATTGCGACGTTCGTGTTCGGCGTGGACGTGACCGCGACGGGCAAGCTGGTCAGCCCGCTGCTGGCCGGGGGCGTCGTGATGGCGGCATTCCTGCTGTCGTGCGTCTTGCGGCGGCGGCACGGCGCTGAAGCCGAGGTCGTCGCGGATGTCGTCGCTCCGACGTTCGCGCGTCGCGCGGGTCGCACGATCTTCGCGTTAAGCGTCCTGACGTTGACGATCTCGCTGACGGCGGGTCGTCTGGCGCACGCCCACCGCGTCAGCGACTGCCGCTACGACGTGCCCGCGGTCCGCCACGTCATGAACGCGCTGAAGGAAGCGTCCCAGCCCGGCGACGTCGTGTTCACCGATGACTGGGACATCTTCCCGGCGTACTTCTACTTCAACTCGCACAATCACTACATCGTCGGGCTGGATCCGAAGTTCACGCAGTGGCGCGATCCGGAGCTGTGGGCTCGCTACGTCAAGATCAGCCGCGGCGAGACGCGTGACCCGGACGTCACGGTGGCGGTCAGGAATGAGTCCGGCGCCTACGTCAACAAGGACATTCACGTCCGCCTTGAAGATATCCGCGACCTCTTCGGGTGTCGCTTCGTGGTCACCGATCGGGACCACCAGGGTTTGTCGCGACTCCTCTCCGAGCGCCCGGACCTGGCGGAGCTGATCTACCCGTCAACAGATTATAAGCAAGCGAAGGACGCGCCGTACCTGCTCTTCCGGATGCTGGATGGTGAACCGGAGACCTCGTCGCCCACGGCGCCCGCTTCGGGAGCCCAGGTCGTGTCGAAGAAGGGCGGGCGAACCCGGCTGCGCGTGGTGGAGGCGCCCTGAGACGGCCGATCTCGGATTGTTGAACGTCTATCACCACCCGGTAACATGCCGTGGTCACCAAGAATCGTCGCCGCGCAAGGTGTTGAACCGTCGTGCGCTCGCTCGACGGGAGTTCGCGCCGGCGTTCCGAGAGAATTTCGGTCGGACGGCGAACTGGCGACCAGGGGAGGATCGGCATGTTCAACCGAGGATTGCGGATCGCCGTCACAACATTCGTCGCGCTGGTGCTGGTCGGATGTCATCAGCCTGGCGCATCGCCGGCGTCCGGTGTCTCGCAAGCGCGTTTGTATGACGGGCTGGGCGGCCACCGGCGCAAGGTGACGACGGCGTCGTACAAGGCGCAGCAGTATTTCAACCAGGGCCTCATCTGGGCGTACGCATTCAATCATGACGAGGCGATCCGCTCATTCCGCGCTGCGGCTGCGCTCGACCCGGATTGCGCGATGGCGCACTGGGGCGTCGCGCTGTGTTACGGGCCGCACATCAACAATCCGGCGATGACGGAGGAGGCGGGGCGTGCCGCGTGGGCGGCGATCCAGGACGCGCTTGCCCGCGCGGACAAGGCGTCGCCGACGGAACGCGCGCTGATTGCGGCGCTGGCCCACCGTTACGCCGACCCCCCGCCGACGGACCGTCGCCCCCTCGACGAGGCCTACGCGGAGGCGATGCGGAAGCTCTGGCTGGACCACCCCGGCGACGCCGACATCGGCGCGTTGTATGCCGAGGCGATGATGGATCTGCAACCGTGGGATTTGTGGACCCGTGACGGTCAGCCGAAGGGACGCACGCCGCAGATCCTCACCGTGCTGGAGCAGGTGTTGCGCATTCATCCGAACCACCCCGGTGCGCTGCACTTGTACATTCATGCCGTCGAGGCTGCCCGTCCGGAACTGGGGATCGCCGCGGCGGACCGGCTTCGCAACCTGGTTCCCGCTTCGGGGCATCTTGTTCACATGCCGTCGCACATCGACGTGTTGACGGGGCGGTGGGAGACGGCGTCGCGCCAGAACGAGCAGGCGATCCGGGCGGACCGCGCTTACCGTCGCCTGTCGCCGACGCAGGGGTTCTACCGCGTTTACATGTCGCACAATCATCACATGCTGATGTTCGCGTCGATGATGGAGGGCCGGCGCGAGGCGGCGTTGCGGGCCGCGCGACAGCTCGTCGCAGACGTTCCGGAGGATTACGCGCGGACGCAGACGGCGCTGGTCGATCCCTATCTCGGCTCGCCGTATGACGTGATGAAGCGCTTCGGGATGTGGCAGGCGATCCTCGACGAGCCGGCGCCGCCGGACTACCTGCCGATCACGAACGCCACGTGGCGTCACGCGCGGGCGATCGCGTTCGCCGCGACCGGTCGCGTGGAAGAAGCCCGCCGCGAGCATGACGCCTTCCGCCAGATCGTCGCCGCCCTGCCGGACTCGGCGATGTACGCGATCAACCCGGCGAAGAAAGTGCTGGCGATCGGGGATCATCTCACCGCCGGCGAGATCGCCCTGCGCGAAGGCAAGATCGACGACGCCGTCGCGGCGCTGCGCCGGGCGGTCGAGATCGAGGACGACCTGCAATACATGGAGCCGCCGGAGTGGGTCCAGCCGGTGCGTCACACCCTCGGCGCGGTCCTCGTCTCCGCCGGTCGGTATGACGAAGCCGAGGCCGTCTACCGGGCAGACCTCGACAACTGGCCCGAAAACGGCTGGTCGTTGCACGGACTGGCGGCGAGCCTCGACGGACAGGGGAAACCCGGTGAAGCCGCCGAAATCCGCCTCAAGTTCTCTCGCGCCTGGCGCCGCTCGGACACGCCGATCCCTTCGAGCTGCTTGTGCGTCACGGGGACGCGTTCGCTCCAACCTGCATCGGCAGGCGAGGGAGCGAACTAGTTTCGATCATTTCTGCCTCGGAGGCACGGTGTGAGCGGACCGCTGCTGCTGGGTATCGACGTCGGCACGACCGGAACCCGGACGATCGCGGTCGGGCTGGACGGGAAGGTGGCGGCGTCGGCGGTGGAGGAGTATCCGCTTTCGACGCCGCAGCCGCTGTGGTCGGAGCAGAATCCCGTGGATTGGTGGCGGGCGGCCGTCGCCACGATCCGCAGGGTGCTGGAGGCAGTCCCGGCGAGCGCGGTGCGGGCGGTGGGACTGTCCGGACAGATGCACGGGCTGGTGCTGCTGGACGACCGGGGGGGGGTTCTGCGCCCCGCGATCCTCTGGAACGACCAGCGTACCGCGCGCGAGTGCGAGGAGATCACGCGCCGCGTCGGAGAGGCAACGCTCGTCGCCGAGACCTGCAACCCCGTCCTGACCGGTTTCACCGCGGGCAAGATCGCGTGGGTTCGCCGGCATGAACCGCGCGTCCTCGACCGGACGCGGAGGATCCTCCTGCCGAAGGATTACATTCGCTTCCGGCTGACCGGCGAGTTCGCCACGGAGGTCTCGGATGCGTCGGGCACGTCGCTGCTGAACGTGCCGCAGAGGGCGTGGTCGCGGACGATGCTGGACGCCCTCGAAATCGACGAGGGTCGGCTTCCCCGTGTGTTCGAGTCCGTGCGGATCACCGGCGCCGTAACCGGCGCCGCCGCGGCGGAGACCGGGTTGATCGCCGGAACGCCCGTCGTCGGGGGCGGGGGGGATCAGGCGGCGGGCGCGGTTGGGGCGGGGATCGTGCGTCCGGGCGCGGTGTCGGTCAGCCTCGGGACGTCCGGCGTGGTGTTCGCGCATTCCGCCCTGTCCCAGGTGGATCCGCGTCTGCGCACGCACACGTTCTGCCACGCAGTGCCAGGCGCGTGGCACGTGATGGGCGTGATGCTCAGCGCCGGCGGGAGCCTGCGCTGGTGGCGCGACGCCTTCTGCGAAAACGAGCGCGCCCAGGCGGGGCGTGAAGGCGCGGCCGCCTACGAACTCATCGCCCGCGGGGCGTCGCGGGTTCCGCCGGGATCGGACGGGCTCGTCTTCCTGCCCTATCTGACCGGCGAGCGCACGCCGCACCCCGATCCTTACGCCCGCGGCGCGTTCGTCGGGGCGACGCTTCGCCACGGTCGGGAGCACTTCGCCCGCGCCGTGTTCGAGGGCGTCGCGTTCGGTTTGAAGGACGCGCTCGAAATTCTCAAAGCGATGAACGTGCCCGCGGGCGAACTCCGCCTCACCGGCGGGGGTGCGCGCAGCCCGTTGTGGCGGCAGATCCTCGCGGACGTGTTCAATCAGACCGTGACGCCGGTCGCGGCGGATGAAGGTCCGGCGTTCGGAGCGGCCCTGCTGGCGGGCGTGGGCTGCGGCGCGTTCGCGTCGGTCGAGCAGGCCTGCGACGCCGCGGTCCGGCTGGGTCCGCCCGTTGCGCCGCAGGGCGACGCCGCGCAGGCCTACGTCGAAGCGTATGCGCGGTACACCCGGCTTTACCCGGCGCTTCGCGACGTCTTGCCGCGCTCCTGAGGCGTGGTCCGCGGCGGCGGCGTCACGGCTTCACCGGTGTCGCACCCGTCTCCACCGACACGACGTCCAGGTCGATCCGCCCGATCACGTCCATCATCTTGAAGCTCAGCTCCGCCAGCGCCGTCTCGCGCATTGAACTGAGCGCGAAGGCGATCCGCGTCGGGCTACAATCCGACTCATTCAGCGCCGCGTCGAAGTCCACCCACGCGCCGTTCACCCAGAACTGCGTCCACATGTGGAACCCGAAGATGTCCTGCTGCCCCCCGAAGATCGGGACGTACGCCAGCCCGACCGCCACCCGCGACGGCAGCCCCCGAATCCGCCCCAGTGCCGCCAGCAGCACGGCGTGCTCGCTGCAATCCCCCTTCTTCGAGCGGCACACGTCGCTGGCGGTGGCGAACCCCACGTCCAGCGACTTCGCGTCGATGTAGTCGCTGACGAAGCGCCGCAACCGGTCCGCCAGCGCCAGAGGATCCTTCTCGTCGCCCGCGGCCTGCGACGCCAGTTCGATCAACTTCGGATCGGCGGTGTTGATCAGCACGTTGCTTTCGAGGAACTCGCCCGAGTCGCCGGGCAGGGGCTTCGCCTCCGCCTTGCGCAGCGCCGCGTGATCCACCCGCGCCAGGCGCACCGTCAAGGCCGATCCATCACGCCCCTCGACTTTCTGCATCGCCGTCTCGGGCAGCTCCAGCGTGAACGCCGCTCCGTCCTTAGGCGACAACCGGTACGTCGCCTGTCGCGCCTCCTTGTACGGGATGCGCTTCGTCACGGGGACCGTGTTCGTCATGAAGAATTCGGCGGGAACGAAGTCCTTCACCGCCTCCGCCTGCGGCACGACGATCATATCCATGCTGATCCCGCCGAGGTTCGTCTGCGTCTTCACCATCTTCGCCGTCGCCGGGTCTATCCACGAGACGGAGGTGACGCGACCCATCGGCGTGACCACGTCCGCATCGATCCGCCGCGCGGTCAGCTTCTGCCCGCGATGCTCGAAAGTCTCGTCGCCTCCGACGCGCGTCACGATCTCCACGACGCCGTCGAGGCGGATGTCCGGCGAATACGTCGTCAGCGTGTACGACGTCCCCGGAGCGAACCCGCGCTCCGCCGTTTCGCGGTACAATCCCCAGATCATCATCGGCCGAACCGGTTTTCCATCCACCTCAGGCAGCGGATACGTCTTCGTGCTGTCCATCCCGAACTGCGTCGAGGTGATCGTCACCGCCCCGTCTTTGAACACGCCGCGTGAGCGCACCGGGGTGTCGGCCATGATCATCACCGTCTCGAACTCCAGCGCGTCGCCGGCGACGGTCTCCACCGTGCTCTGATTCATTTCGATGCTGACCGAAACGTTCGCCCGGGCCAGTTTCAGCTTCATGTGGGTCGCCGTCAGGATCCGGTCGCCCTGGCGCGTCATCGTCGAGTGTCCGTACCCCACCTTCCCGCCCATCATCATCACGTCCGCCCACTCATCGGAGAAAAGACCCTGCGGCGGGTTCTTCGGGTCGATGATCTGCGCGGATCCAGCCGCCGCGCTCCCCGATACCAGAAAAACCGAAGCGACCGACAACGCCAACCTGTGCATGTTCATCAGAATTCTCGCATGAGACGCCGTCTCGCTGTTGAGCCGCGCCCCTAAGGAAGTGTTCCTTCTCTGCCCGAGAAGCCTTAAGAAAACATCGTGTCGCGCAGACACTCCCGCCGCTCTTGCACGTTCGACCGCCGACGGGTGCGCTCTCCTGGGCTTCTCAGGGACTCGCCCCGCGATGACGCGCCAACGATGCGCCTTCACCTACCCGCATGCCCCGACGGTTTGGCGGATTCTATCGCCCGAACCACTTCCGCAGCTTGTACAAAGTCGTGTCTCGACCGGCCTTGGCGATCGAAATCGTCAGCGGAATGTGCTTCGGGCAGACTTTGACGCAGTTCTGGCTGTTACCGCAGTCGGCGATCCCGCCTTTGCCGGCGAGGACTTCGAGGCGTTCATCCGCCGCGGATTTTCCCGTCGGGTGGGCGTTGAAGAGGATGGCCTGAGAGATCGCCGCCGCCCCGATGAAAGGCGAATCCTGATGATACTGCGGACACGCCTCCACGCAGCACCCGCACGTCATGCATTGCGACAGGGGATACGCCTCCTCCTGCTCCTTCGGAAAAACGCGCGGACCGGGACCGCGGTCGTAGTAGTCGTCCACCTGCACCCAGGCCTTGACCCGCTTCAGCGCGTCGAACATCCGCTGGCGGTTGACCAGCAGATCGCGGACGACGGGGAACTTCGTCATCGGGCGAAGCTCGATCGTGTCTCCCCCGTCCGTGCAAAGATTGTCGATCAACGCGCTGCACGCCTGACGCACGCGCCCGTTGATGACCATCGTGCAGGCCCCGCACACCTCCTCGAGGCAGCAGGAGTCGTACGCGACCGGTGTCGTCGCCTGATGATCGACCGTCACCGGATGCGCCGCGATCCGCTGAAGCACCGTCGTGACGTTCATGCCCGGTTCGTACTCGACCGAGAAAGTCTCCCAGTGCTCCGCCGAGTGCGGATCCTGTTGACGAAGAACCTTGACGTGAATGTACCGTGACATAAAAGCTGCCAGCTCCTGGCTTTCAGCCGCCCCGCGCTGCATGTCTCGCAAGCCGCGGGCTTCAGCCCGAGCGATCCTTCCGGGCCGTACCCTTCAACCCGCTCACCCTTTCCGGAATCCCCGCTTCGCTCGTTCCCTGCGACTCATCCGAACTTCCGCCCGACCGTCGCATCCCCCTCTCGGCGGCGCACGAACCTGCCTGTCGCGATCCCGGTGCGAGCGTCATTCGCCTTCTGCAAGCTCTCGGGCAACAGCAAAGCGATCGCCAGTCCGCACCCTCGAATGAGGATGCATCCCGCCTTCGAGGCTCATCGGACGTTGCCCCCACGGCTTCGATAGCGACCGGTCATTCGTACACGGACTTGGCCTGCTTTTCAAATCCCGCCCGCTCACCGGCGACGATTCGTTCGGA
The DNA here is from genome assembly GCA_013360585.1 of Phycisphaerae bacterium. Lineage (GTDB taxonomy): Bacteria > Planctomycetota > Phycisphaerae > UBA1845 > UBA1845 > JABWBH01. Next base: position 16,328 of record JABWBH010000054.1, read on the forward strand.
ACGGGCCGTTGCGGGTCTTTCAGGCAGCAGGCCCGAGCACGCAGTCCCCGATACGAATCCTCGCTCGCGCGCCCCTGTCTGAGCGATGCCGGGTCAGGCGCTATGACGAGATTCCAGGAAGCGACTGAAACGGTTGCTCCTCCGGGTCTCAGTTCGGTTCCCGCGGACTTGGAGAGCGGTTCACCGGATTCTCGGATTCACAGACCCGGAATTGACACCCGGTTTCTAAACCCTCGTAAAAGACCGGAAAGACACGCTTCCTTGCGGAAGCGGCTCGGTGTTGAAACAACGTCCGGGCCGCGCACGTCAAAAAAGGTGGCGGGGGGTTCGACCCGATCACAGCGGATTCAGCCGCCGCGAGGCGGAAAAACAGGGGAGCCCGAGTTCGCCGTGTCCCGGGCTCCCCGTGTCAAGGAAGGCTGGCCGCTCCGAGGAGCGGAGACCCTCAGCCTCCGATCATCTATCGGTCGATCAACCTCGGCACTTCATTTGCCCTCTCCCGCGCAAAGTTGGCGGAGAATCCTGACCGGCGCCGGGCGACCGGACCTGGATCACGTCGCGCTCAACGGCTCGACGGTCCGCCCCCCTCGCCGCCTGATTCAGCGCCTCCGGATCTCTCTTACCGCGCGGTCACGGACCGTCTTCGTCGTCGACCACCGGGGTAAACGTCGAGGCCGATCCCGCCGCGTTCGGATCCAGCGCCATCACCGCGCCAGTTCTCACATCAACGACGTATATCCGGCCGTCGATGACAACCGGCTTCCTCGCCAGAACCTCGTCGCGCACCGTCACCGTGTTGCCGATGACCCCGACGCAACCGCCCAGCGCGACCGTCAGCGCCAGGCACGCCGCTGTCGCCATCGCTTTCCTCGTCATTCAAACCTCCCTTTCCTCGCGGGACCGAGCTTCAGTCGCCACCGACCTTCACCGCCGCCTTTCACCGCCCGACGTCATGACACGGTGCGGGACACACCGGTTAGCCTCCCGCGCCGTGTCGGGAGTTGTCGGCAGGCTCACCCGCGCCCCGTTGGTCTCCTCCCCTTCCGACATCCTCGCCTTGCGGCGCCGGGGCGTTACGAAGAACCCGCTTCCTCACGGGCGCGGGCGTGGCAGTGCGAGAAACTCGCTTCCTCACGCGCGGGGCACGGTTTAGGCAACGACTTACGTTATTCTGCCGTCTTGTTGCCTGTTGCCTGTTGCGCGTCCCTGTTGCGTGTCGCCTGTTGCCTACCGCCTGTCCCCTTCCTGCGCCGCCTCCAGTCTCAGGTAATCCAGTCCGAACATGTACTTCACCACCGCCTTCTCGTTCGCCCCGACGACCTCGACGGTGAGTCGGTTCTCTCCCTGTCGCAGCTCGAAGCGTCCCAGCCGCATTTCCTCGGACACGATCACGCCGTTGTTGTAGAAGTCGATCGGCTCGCCCGCCTTCGCGTCGTTCACATGAAGCTGATGCACGCCGTAATCCACGGCCTTGACGAAACGCCCGATGATTTCATACGTCCCCGCATTCGGCGCCTGGAATGAGACCACCAGCTTGTCGCCGACCTTGTGTCCTTCGCGCCACCACAGGTGCGCGTCGTTGCTCGTGCCCCAGATGTTCTGCGGCTCGGCGACCCCTGCCTTCTCGATGATCGTCATCTCCTCGCCCTCGATCGCCCCCGGCGTGCGCGGCGGGACATAAGGCGGAATCTCGCGCACGACGAGGTCCGCCGGATCCAGCGGAGGGAACCCGTCCGTCGCGCCGGGCTTCGCATACCAGTATGCCGTCACGGCCAGGTCCACGTCGGTTTCCTGATTCCAATGCCAAAGCTCCATGTCGAACTTGAAGCTCTTCTCGAAGGGAATCTTGTCGAGGATGTGCCATCGGTTGACCGTCGTATGCCCGTAATTGTAAGGCCCGTCGCACCGCGGCTGATTGTGATAGGCGTGCTGGAACGGGACGTTGCAGCACCAGGCGTAGCCGAAGTAGTCCTCCGTGCCGGTTCCGAAATGCGAGGGGAACGTCTCGCCGTCCACGTAAATCTTCTCATCCCCCTCGCCCCACCACTCGCGCACCGGGTTGGCGATGCTGAACGCCGCGCCGACGAAAACGCCCTGACCGGTGGCGGTGAGGTAGTTCCAGTCGATCTTCGGCATCGAGGGCACCCCGCGCTGAATGCGCGTCTTGGCGTGGAAGTGCATGTCCCTTCGGCGCCAGCCGTCATCAGCGCCGACTCGGCACGTCGCGTGGAGTTCGACGGGGTGATCGCTGGAATTCTCAATCCGAATCTGAGCTTGTCGGCGGAAGGGCATGACCCAGTTGCACCACATATCTCCGTTCGATGAAACGCCGCAGGGGAGCGACCGGTAAGCGTGAGAACCCGGTCCTGCGCCGAAGAAATCGACCACCGGGCAGGTCACCGTCTCAACCCCGTCAAAGGAGATGTGCAGGATGACCTTGCGCAACGCTTTCGGCGGCGTCGGGTCTTTGAACCGGATCAGGAGGCCTGTGAGGGGTCCGGTTTTGGAGCGCGACTCCCAGACCAGCTCCGATTTTCCCGCGTCAATCCTCGTCCACGGGTGATCGCCCGGGGTGCTCGGGGTGCTCATTGTTTGAGCATCAGCGGTCAACGCCACGGCGACGCCTGAGGAGACGGGTTCAAGCGCCTCGGATTCGGCGACCCTGAAGGAGGTCACTCGCTCGTTCGGTGCATACGTCCTGTAGTTGAGGTGATAGTAAAAGTCTTTCTCATCGCACGTCACCTTGCAGTGCTTGGCGTAGGGAATCGGGAAGTAGCTGTTCCATCCCCGGCTGCGTTCGCCGGAGATGGGCGACGGGTTCCACGGGAGCTTGCCGCCGAGGAAGTCGGCCATCGGGCATTCAATTTCCGGTGTCTCGCTTCCGTCAAGGTAGATGCGCAGCGTCCCCTTCGGGTTGGCCGACCAGATGCGCACGATCGCGCCCGGGCCAGCCATGTCCGCCATCACGTACTCGGTCCGCCCCCCGATCTTCTCTTCCCGGATGAACTGCCCCCAGTCGGCGTTGGCGAACCACTTTTCCTGATCGTCCGGCGTGACTGACGCGCGGTCGTAGCTGGAAAACTGCTTGCACGTGAACGCCGGATCGGGGTATTCCGCCAGCGCCCGCAGGTCCGTCATCTCCCGCAGCATCGACTCCGTCGTCACGACCCTTGACGTTCCCGCGCATCCGCACGCCAGCAGCATCAGCAACGCCGATCCGATCCCCGCACGGCCAAGCCCGCGATGCGTCCAAGATGGCTGACTCATGTGATCCCCTTTCCGAAATGCGCTTTGCGATCCGTGTTGCGATCGAAATCACCGAACCCGCGGCTGGTCATCATCTCGGCCTGGGCCGCCCTCGGTTCTCTCGGCGTCCCGGTGCCGTCCGCGTGACCGTTGCCCGCGTTTCCGTCATTCTGTTGTACTCCGATCGATCGGACCAGACCACCCGGCGCGACGTCCCGCCGCGCTCCGCTGCTCACAGCCGCCTCGTGTCTGACCGCTTGACGGCGCCGGAGAAACCGGGATAAGTTCCGCCACGGACCGGACACGGGGAAACAGGGGAGGCGCATCATGATCACCGTCGGGATGAACTACGACATACTTCCGGGCAAGGAGCAGCAGTTCGAGCGGGTCTTCGACAAGGTGCTCGGCGTCATGAAGGGCATGAGCGGACACAAGGAGTCGCACCTCTACCGCAACGTCGCCGCGCCGCAGTCCTACCTCATTATCTCGGAGTGGACCGACCCGCAGGCGTTCCAGGCGTTCATCGCCTCCGACCAGTTCCGCAACGTCGCCAACTGGGGCAAGGAGCAGATCCTCGCCTCGCGCCCGAAACACGAGATCTACGGGATGGAGTCCAAAACCGCGCCGGCGACTCCCCCGCCTCCCGCGGCAGGCCGCTGCCCCGTGGCGCATTAGCGCCCGCCGAACAGGTGACGAATGAAAGCGAGCACCGGCGCTCCCGACCTCGACGCGGACGCCCGCTGCGCCGCATGCGAATATATCCTGACCGGTCTGCCCTCGTCGGGAACATGTCCTGAATGCGGCAGAGGCTTCGACCTGGCGGACGCGAGCACGTTCCTCACGGACGACCCGTTCATGCGTTGGTGCTACTGAATGCCCGGTCTGGTTTCCGCCGCGCTGATTCTCGTCATCGGATTGGCGCTGGCGTTTTTGTTTTCGGAGCGTGGGTCTGGTCGATCTGGATCGCCACGCCCGTCGCGGCGGCGACCCTCGTGGGCGACGGCGGCGATGCCTCGCACGAACTGGCACGATTCTGTCACCGTCATCGTCGCCACGTGACGCTCGTCAGCCGCTTTCATGCGGACGC
>JABWBH010000019.1 GCA_013360585.1 Phycisphaerae bacterium
CCGCCCCGGCGTGTGCGCCATACACGCCTCCCTTCGCAACAGGAGTCATGTTCCAAAGCGCGGCCGAAGAATGAAAGACGCGGTTGGCCGGACGCTTACGAAAAACCGGACATACAAGAGGCGGACCGTGTGTCTTCGACGGGCGGCTACCGGGCGTAGAACGAGTGATAGTGGTCGAGGATCGGCGTGTCCGCGTTGAAGATGTACGCGATCAGCGCCGCGCGCATCCACATCCCGTTGCGGACCTGCTCCCAGTATTTCGCCTGCGGCAGGGTGTCCAGCCGGGGGTCGATTTCATGCCGCCGCGGGAGCGGGTGCAGGATCGCCAGATCCGGGCGGAACTGCCGCGCCATGTCCACCGTCAGGTGGAACCGGCCGTAGTCGATCGCCTTGGACTCGCCCGCCACGTCCCACTCATCCTGGAGGCGCGTCATGTACACCGCGTGACACTCGCCGATGACCGCGCGCAGATCATGATGAACCTCGTGCTCGACGCCGTAGCGCGAGACGTACTCGAGGATGTCCTCGCCGATCATCAGTTCCGGCGGCGCCACGAAAAGCATCCGCACGCCCGTGAAGCGCGACAGAAGGTACGCCAGCGACCGCACGGTGCGCCCGCGCTTCAGGTCTCCGACGAACGCGATGGTGCGGCCTTGGAAGGCGTCGCTGGGCAGGCGCGGCGGCGCTCCGCGCTCGCCCGCGGATCGCGGCGCGAAACATCGGTACAGCGTGTAAAGGTCCAGCAGCGCCTGCGTCGGGTGCTGATCCTTGCCGGACCCGCCGTTGATGATCGGCAGCGTCCGTCGCATCCGGTTGAGCATCAGCGCCATCTCCTCGGCGAACCCCTCGACGGGGTGGCGCATGATGATCAGGTCGAAGTACTGGCTGAGCACCCGGACGGTGTCCTCCTCCGTCTCGCCCTTCACCTCCGACGAGGTGCTCGGGTTGCGGACCTCGTTATAAGGAATGCCCAGCACCTGACATGCCGCCGAGAACGACAGGAACGTGCGCGTCGACGGCTGGATGAAATACAGCATCGCCCGCTTGTGACTGAGGATCGTCCGAAGGAACTGCGCGCCTTCGCGGTCGTCGCTGATGCGTCGCAGCATCTCGGAAAGACGGCAAAGCTGCTCCAGCGTCTCCCGGTCGAACTGCTGGGAAAGAATGACGTGAAACGGGCGGTCATTGCGGTTAAGCTGCGCCACCCGCTGGCTGGTCAGGAGCTGAGCCGGTTCTTCTTCAATCGCCCCGAGCACGCCCTCAGTAGAACCCGCCGCCGCGCGCTTGTCAATCCCCGCGGGGTCCGCCCTGATCCGTCAAGGGGGAGAATAAGGGAATTTTGCATTTCCCGGACGTCCGCCTCACGAATTCACACGCGTCTGTCCTTGACAAGGAGGGTTTCAAAAGGTGCGTTAATTGTGAAGCGTAACATTGCGTCGCCGTCGCGACGGGGACGATCACTCCTCGCGCTTGTGAATTGCGTGTCCGGTTTTCGGCGAGCCGAGGACCGGTTGACGGTCGCCTTGCGGAATGACCACCGGGGTCACGCTGTTTTCGGTGTCGGAGGTCTCGGCTCCAACCGGCGAAGCACGCTCTGCGGTCGTCCCAGCCAGAACTTCAGGATCAGCCCCCGCCGGCGGCGGCGCGTCTGGACTCGCCAGTAACCCCTCGATCGATTCCGGATCACGCCGCGCGAGGTGCTGATCCTCCCCGGCGCGCCACGCCTCGCCGAAAAACACCGCGAACGTCAGCATCGCCGCGATCGCCGCCGCCCGGCTCGGCCAGCGCCAGAGCCGACGCCGCGCGCTCTCGTCCTCCAGCAGCACGTCGTCCACGCTCTCCGCTCCCGACGACGTCACCGAAATCCGCGGTTCCGCCCCAGCCCGAAGCGCCGAGAACGCCTGATAATCCGCCCGGTCCAGCAACGCAGGATCCGGATCGCCCTCGTTGAACATGCTCAGCCGGTTAACCGTCGCCCGCACACGCTCCGCCGCTTCTCGGCACGACGGACAACGCAGAAGATGAAACCGCAGCCCCTGCGGAAGCGCCGCCCCGGCAACCTCATCCTCATCATCCGTGAGGACGCTCAGAACCCAGCCGCGCTTCGGACAAAGATCAGTCGGCGGAAATGTTTCCTGGGGGTTCATGACGTCGGTCTTTCCTCAAGCAGTTCCGCGAGACGCACCACCGCCTGCCGGCGGTACACGCGCGCCGTTCCCGGTTCGATCCCCAGCACCTTGCTGACCTCGGCATACGACATCCGGCCCAGATCCCGCAGAATGACCACGTTTTGAAGGTGCGGCGGTAACGCCTCGATCGCCTCCCGAAGCGCGTCGTTCCGGATATCCGCCGCATTCGCCTCCGCCGCCTCCGCACGCTCCGCTCGATCATGCACGACGCGAAGCCAGTGATCCCGCCGACGCGCCTTGCGCCGGATCATCTCGATCGCGATGTTCGTCGCCGTGCGGTAGGCGAACGCCTTCGCGCTGCGCAGCCCCTCGGGACGGGGCAGATTCGCCAGCGAACACCAGCAATCCTGATATGCGTCAAGCACGTCCTGCTCGTCGCCGAGCAGCTTCCAGAGCATTCTTAGGATGATCGGACCGTCCGAGCAGATGATCTTCTCGATCCACGCGAAATCCGCCCTCCGCCTCGCCGTATCCCTGAAACTGACAGCGCTTTGCGGTGCAGAAGCCAGAGTCTTTTCCTCCACCCGCCTCGGGATCGGTTGGCTAGCCGCTGCACTCATCGAATCTTCAGGACGGGCGACGGACATGCGTGTTATTCTACCCAGCCCGCCCGAATTCCGGGAAGACCCGGAGATGTGGTTCCCCCGAGCAGGTGCCAGAAGGGGGGAAGAAGCGACTCCGCCGGCGCGCTACGAATTCCGCGGAGAAAAGACCCCGTCCCAGAAGGCTCGGACCGGAACCCGGTCAGCCCCCCGACGCTACCGCATGACCCACTCTCGCTTGAGTCGGACCGGCGTCGCGTGCGGTCGGGTCTGCTCATCGCCGGGCAAGCGGTAGGTGACCGCCAGCGTCCGACGCAGGAGGAAATAAGGCGGATTGTCGTCTGATTCCGGTTTGTCCGGCGCGAAAGCCGGGTTCGTAACGCGCTTAAGTTCTCCGGAGAATCCCGAGGCGTAGATTACGAACTCGTTGGCCGCCGGGTCAAAATCCTCGAACACCGCCGCGGTCGTCCTTGAGTTGCTCTCCCCCTGGAGCAGGATTCCCGTCACCTTCGCCGGAGTGAAGAAAAACGGGTACTCTTTCTCATGTCGCCGGGCGATCGCGTCATACACCGCCGGGTGAATCCCGTCCCCGGCGACCACGGACTTCAGGGAGTCCGTCACCAGCGCGACGGACGGAAAAAACGGAATATCCTTCCCGGTATTGTTGGTCACCCGGTAGAGGAAGTACCAGTACGTCCGCGGCGTGCTCTCCCCCGGCAAAGTCACCGAGATCCGCTGAGGGTCATGAAACGCCACGTCCAACTGCCACTTCGACGAAACCGGCGCCGGCGTCGCCGTCGGCGAGCGCTCCTCGACCCCCGCTGCCGCCGCCGTCAAGCTAAGGAGAATCCCGCATAACATGACTTTGATGCTAGTCGGGATCCCGGACCTGTCAAATCCGCCTGTCCCGCGCCGCAGGCGCGGGTTCGCGCCCCCCTTCAGGCGGGGGGTCACCCTGTGCAATCCTTTTTCACCACCTTTTCCTGCCCGCAGTCGTCATTGCGGACCCGGTGCCGAGCGAAGTCGCAGTTGAAGTCGAACAACGTGATGACCGCCTTGCCGTCCGAATTCACGGTCACGGCGAACTCGCTGACCACGCCGCCGAGAACGTCGATCACCTGCACGAGGTAGGTCTCGTTGGGGGCGTAGTCCTTGAGCTTGATCTTGATGTCGTCGCCGTCGCGGTAGGCGCCCTTGATCTTCGCCCCCTCAGGACAGGGGTCCGCCTCCGCGCCGAAGCAGTGATCGTCGATCGTCGGGAATGTGCTGAAAAGCCCTTCCAACCGGATTTCCGCGATCCCTTCCGTGAATTGATAGCCGACAAACACGCTTTCCGCGGAAGCATCCTGAAACTCGCGCGAATCCACCGTGAACCCGCCGGCGTCCAGAATGCGGACACGGACGAAGATGCCTGTGTCCCGGCGCTCCTCGCGGAGTTCGAACCCGGCGATCTGCGCCGGCGTCGGATACGTGATGGCGAGGCTGGTATCGCTGCGAATGCAGCGCGAGGGATGACCCTCGTGTCCGCGCCCCAGCCAGATGATGTTGTTCGAGAACCCCACGTAGAAGTTGTCGCACTCGACCAGTCCCGGTCCCTGTCCGTTGCATACGCGCGTGCAGTTGACTCCTCGGCAGTCGGTGACGGCGATCTGGTTGTCCGGAACCTCGAACCCCTCGAAATCCTCGCATGTCCCGCCCGACCCGAGGAGGTCGTTCATCTGCGCCCGGGACTCGATCCACCCGTCGGCATGCGTCCGCAACGGCGCCCCCGCGATCACCGCCGCGACAATCCAAGCCCGCATCAACGTTTTCATATTTCGATCCTTTCGCATCTCGCCAACGCTGCGCGAGTCGCCGCGCCGGCCGGTCCGGGCGGTGCTCACGCTCCCTATCCGTATTGCGCCGTGCAGGCCGGATTTCTCATTCAGTTCAGGAAATGCCGAGCTGACGGGGTATAATGCAGTCGGCGACGCGCTCTGGCGCCCGCGTCTTTCGCCAACCGCGCCTTGTGAGGGCCCGACGTTGGACTGGATCACGACATCGACGATCCTTCACGACTTGCGTGACGCGACCAACGAGGCCGCGTGGCGCCGCCTCACCGACCGCTTTCGCCGTCCGATCATCGCCTTCGCGCTGCGGATGGGGCTGTCCGCCGCCGACGCGGAGGACGCCGCCCAGGAAACGCTGACCGCCTTCGTGGAGTCGTTTCGGCGGGGAGCGTACGACCCGGCGCGCGGCCGGCTGAGCCGCTGGCTTTTCGGCATCGCCTATCATCAGGCCCTCCGGGAGCGCCGACGCCGGGCGCAACAGCCGCCCTGCCAGCCTGAAACGTCGTTCTGGAATAAACTTCCGGATGAGCGCGAGGCGTCGTGGTGCTGGGATGCGGAGTGGGAGCAGGCGCTGCTCGAGGAGTGCCTGGCGCGGGCGAGGCTCGAGTTCGAACCCGAGACGTTTCGCGCCTTCGAATGCGCGATGCGCGCCGACGGCGGCGCCGACGACGTGGCGCGGCAACTGGGGATTCCCGTCAAGACCGTCTACAACGCCAAGCATCGCGTGCTCAAGCGCGTGCGGGAACTTCGCGCCGAGCTGGAGGAAGTCGTCTGACCGCCGCCTCCGTGCTTTACGGAGCCGCAGGCCGGGGAGTTTCTTGTGTGTCCGGATGTCGATCAGCTTGAGCAGTGGGCAGGCGGCGAAGGCGACGACGCCTTCCTCTGCCGCGTCGCGGCTCACGTCGCCGCGTGCGACTCATGTTCAACCACGTTGCGCGAGATATCAGAGAATCTCAGGCTGGTCGCGCCGGTGCGTCAGGCGCTGCTGAGGAGCGCCGCGGACGAAGTCGGCCCGCCCGAGCTTCCGCGCGTGGACGGGTATGAACCGGTCCGGGAGCTGGGGCGCGGCGGGATGGGCGTCGTGTACGAGGCGAGGCAGGAGCACCCGCGCCGCCGCGTCGCCCTCAAAATCCTCTCCGCCGCACGCGCCAGCGACGGGCATTACGAGCGCCTCTTTGTCCGCGAGTCGCAGGCGTTGGCGAGACTCAGACATCCGGGAATCGCGGCGATCCACGAGGCCGGGCGTACCACCGACGGGCGATCCTACCTGGCGATGGAGCTTGTCGAAGGCAGGACGCTGACCGACTACTGCGCGGCGAACGCGTTCACCGCGCGACAGCGCCTTCACCTTTTTGCCCGCGTGTGCGACGCGGTCGCCTACGCTCACCAGCGCGGCGTCATTCATCGTGACCTGAAGCCCGCCAATGTGCTGGTCGCCGACCGCGACGACGCGGCGCACGAGCCTGACGACGTCCGAAACGACTCAAAGGCGCGCCTCTCCCGCGCCGTTCCGAAGGTTTTGGACTTCGGCCTCGCGCGCATCCTTCAGGGTGACGACGACGCTTCACCGGCGTCGATCGTGACCGAGATCGGGCATGTCTTCGGAACCGTCCCCTACATGAGTCCGGAGCACGTCCGCGGCAACGCTGCGGAGATCGACGTGCGCAGCGACGTGTACGCCCTGGGCGTGATGCTTTACGAACTGCTCACCGGGCGGCTTCCCTACGACGTCCCGCGAGGCCGGCTGGCGGCGGCGGCGGAAGTCATCTGCCGGCAAGCGCCCTTGCCGCCGCGCGCCGCGGCTCCGCTGGACGCGGACGTTGAGACGGTCTTGCTCAAGGCGCTGGAGAAGGATCCGGACCGCCGCTACCAGAGCGCGTCGTCGCTGAAGGACGACATCGAGCGCTACCTGGCGAACGAACCGATCCTCGCCCGTCCGCCAACCCTGCGCTACCAGCTTCGCAAGCTCGTCGCCCGGCATCGCGTCGAGTGCGCGTTCGCCGCGGCACTGGTCGCCCTGATCGGCGTTGGCGGCGTCGTTTCCGGGCGGCTGGCGTGGCGCCTGGCCGAGGAGAAGGCGGCGGCGGAGTCGGCGAAGGACGCGCAGTCGAAACTCCGCGAGTCCGCCGAGCACAACGAGGCGCGGGCGACGCAGGAAGCCCTGAAACTGGCGACCGTGCTTCAATTCGTTCAGGACATGCTCGCATCGCCCGATCCGACGCGCAACGACGGGCGCATTGACGTGACCGTGCGCGAGATCCTCGACCGGACCGTCGCCGAGCTGGAAGCCGGATCGCTCTCCGGGCTGGCCCATGTCGAGGCCGTCGTCCGCGCGACGCTCGGCAACGCCTACCGGGCGCTCGGCGATCACGCGGCGGCCGAGCCTCAGCTCCTGCGCGCTGTCGAACTCGGCCGGACTTTGCAGGCCGATCATCACAAGGATCTCGTGTTCGCCCTCAATAAACTCGCCCGCCTTCGGCAGGAGCGCGGGGATTACGCTGACGCGGACGCGCTTTTCGGCGAGGCGCTGGAACTCGCCGGGGCGGCGTTCGGTCCGGAGCACGCCGAAGTCGGCAAACTCCTTAACAACCTGGGCGTGCTCCGCTGGTTGCGCGGAGACCTGGCGGGCGCCGTCGTCGTGACGGAGAAGGCGCTCGAGATTCGCATCCGCTGTCACGGCGAACGCACCAGCGAAGTCGCCACCACGTTGAACAATCTCGCGCTGATCGCACGCGACCAGGGCGACCTTCGCAGAGCCGAGGCTCTTTTCCGGCAATCCCTCGATATCGACCGGAAGGCCCGCGGCGAGCGCCATCCGAACGTCGCCAAGACGATGACCAACCTCGCCGCGACGCTCACCGACCTGGAGCGCGCTGATGAGGCGATCGCGCTCGCCGAACCCGCGCTGGCGATCACCCGCGACCTGCTCGGCCCGAGGCACGCGGACGTCGGCATGTGTTTGAACAACCTCGCCCGCGCCTTGGCGCTGGTCGGCGAGGTGTCGCGGGCTGACGCGCTCTTCGCGGAAGCGCTGGAGCTGGTGCGGCAGGAGCGCGGAGACGATCATCCTTCTTACGCGATGGTTCTGTGCAATCGCGCAAGCCTGCTGCTTTCCCTGGGGAATACAGCTGAAGCTCGGTCTTTGCAGCAGCAGGCGCTGGACATCCGCCGCGACAAGCTCGGCGACGCCCACCCGCACACGCTGCACTCGCGTTATCTGCTGGCGAGGATCGCGTTCGCCGAGGGCGATGCGGACGGAGCCGCCGCCCTCGTTGAGGAAGCCCTCGCCGCAACGGACGGCTTGCCTGAAACTCACTGGTTGCGGTCCGCGCTGAGACTGGAGCGGGCCTTGACCCCGGTTCCGGCGCCGGACGGCGGGACGGCGTCGGCGGAGTTACTCCCGATTCATGAAGCGCTGGAACGCGCCCTCGGTCCTGCGCATTCGCTCACGCGCCGCGCGGCGGAGGCGCTGAGTCGGGACCGGGAGACGGATTCGAATCCGCGATCGGATCTGGATTCCGCTCGGGGGAGTCCGTAACTGCGTCCAGCAGACGCCGCTCCAGTTCCCGCTTCTCCTGCTGAAGACGCAGCGCCTCGCGGATCAGCCTCGACCGCGAGAGGCGCTCCAGCCGGGCGCGCTCCTTCGCCTCCTCGTCCGGACGCTCGACCGGCGCGCCGGTCCAGCGCCGGATCACCTCCACCCCGAAGATCACCCCGGCGACGCTCCGCGCCAGCTTCAGAAACACCCCTCGAAGCGTGAACGTCTGCGCCAACCGCAGCACGGCCAGCGCCTTGATCGCCCGCACCGCCCGCAGCAACCGCAGAAACGGCAGCACGAGGACGATCACGTCCAGCCAGTTGGTGTAAACGTACGTCCAGCGCGACTCCGCAATCGTCACTTTCACCACGAACTCGACGAAAAACGCCAGCCAGATTAACGACAGACCGGCCATCACGGCATGCGCCAGCCACGGCACGGTGGTGAGCGTTTCCTCCGCGTAGTGTTCGAGCACCAGCAGCGGCAGCACGAGCAGGGCGAGCACCATCATCGGCGTGCGGAAGAAGTCGTCGACGAGTTGGCGGTGCTCCGGTCCGACGACGCGCCAGCCCCGAAGCGGAATCCAGACCCACCGCCACCCAGGGGGCAGCGGTCGCAGACCGCGCGGTCGGCACACCGGTTTCGCCGCGTCTGACGCCGCGCAATCGGAAAAAGATGCAGAGAGGTCGGGCGTCGAGCTCTCGGCGCGCGATGCGGCATCGCCCGTGGGCGTCGGTTTTGCGGCGGTCGTCCCTGTGTCGTTCATGCGGCGGCATCCGGGGTTTTGTGCCCCGAATCATATCGGCGGAGCAGCGGGCGGGACACGAAACAACGCGAAATGAGCATGTTTCCCCCGCGTCGGCGTGCAAGCAGCGGGTCAGGAGAACATCCGAAGCTGGGCTCGCTCGATCGCGTATTTATCGACCGGTTCGGTGATGTCCACCGGATAGTCGCCGGAAAAACACGCCGTGCAATACTGGTTGGCCGGCATGTTGACGCAGCCGAGCATCCCCTCAAGCGAAAGATACGCCAGCGAATCCACCTCCAGAAAATCCCGGATTTCCTCGACCGTCCGCGCGCTGGCGATCAACTGCGTCGGTTCGGGGAAGTCGATCCCGAAGTAACATCCGTGTCGGATCGGCGGGCTGGCGACGCGCAGATGAATCTCCTTTGCTCCGGCGGCGCGCAGGGCGTGAATCTTGCCCCGCGTCGTCGTTCCGCGTACGACGGAGTCCTCCACGACGACCAGCCGGCGCCCCGCGACCGCCTCGCGGATCACGTTCAACTTGATCTTCACCGTCGAGGCCCGGTCCGCCGGGTTCGGCAGGATGAACGACCGCCCGGCGTAGTGACTCGTTGTGAACGCCCGTCCGTAAGGCAGCCCGCTGCGACGGCTGAACCCGATCGCCGCGCACTGTCCGCACGTCGGGATCGGGACGACAAGGTCTCCGGTCGCCGGCGCCTCGTCAGCAAGGCGCATCCCCATCGCGACGCGCGTCAGGTGGACGTTGTCGCCGAAGACCCGGCTGGCGGGGTCGGCGAAATAAACATGCTCGAAGATGCAGGCCGCCTTGCGTTCCCCCTTGCGCTCCGGTCCGAAGCGGTGACTTTCGATCCCCGAGTCCCCGATCAGCACGATCTCGCCGGGCTCGACGTCGCGCAGATACTTTGCCTCGATCAGGTCCAGCGCTTTCGTTTCCGACGCCGCCACCACCGCCCCGTTGCTCAACTGCCCGAGGCACAGCGGTCGGAAACCCAGCGGATCGCGCACCACCGCCACCCGATCCGGAAAAAGCAGCAGCAGCGAGTACGCGCCTTGAAGGTGATTCAGCACGTGCTCCAGCGCCCGCTTCCGACGCCGGTGCGCAGGCTTCGCCAGAAGATGAATGATCACCTCCGTGTCGCTGGTCGTCTGAAAAATATGTCCGAAATCCTCATAACTGCGGCGCAGCAAGGCCGCGTTGATGAGGTTGCCGTTGTGGGCGATCGCCACCTGTCCGCCGGCGAACGAAAACAGCAGGGGCTGCGCATTCTCCTCGGTGTCCGATCCGGTCGTTGAGTACCGGACATGCCCGATCGCCGCGCGCCCGCGCAGTGTGCGGATGACGGACTCGTTGAAGACCTGATTAACCAGCCCACGCCGGGCGTAACGGGTCAGCCGACCTCCGTCCGACGTGGCGATCCCCGCCGACTCCTGCCCCCGGTGTTGCTGCGCATACAATCCGAGGTGAGTCAGCGCCGCTGCGTCAGGGTGACCCCAGATGCCGAACAAACCGCAATGATGACGAACTGAAGAATCCGCCACGTGATCCACGATCCGGGACGACCCGCCTGAACGCCGCTTTGCGGACCTGCTCCGGTCCGTCGCTTGCTGACTGTCCCGCCTCGGATTGTATCCCGATCCGCAACGATGACAACGCATGTCGTCGCCCCAGGCGGAACCTACCCGACGTCGACGTATCCCAGCGCGTCCGCGTACTGGGCGAGCAGGCATCGTCGCAGGGCGTCATGTTCCGGATGACTCAGTTCCGGATCGCCGTCCAGAACACGCACCGCGTCGTCCCGCGACTGCTGAAGCAGGTCCAGATCCCGCCCGACATCCGCCACCTTGAACACCGGAAGCCCGTGCTGTCGCGTGCCCAGCAATTCCCCCGGACCGCGCAGCCGCAGGTCTTCTTCCGCGATCCGGAACCCGTCGTCGGTCTCGCACAGCACACGCAGACGCGCCAACGCCGTCTCCGAAGGCGCGTCCGACCCGGTCATCAGCAGGCACCACGCCGGACGATCCCCCCGGCCGATGCGCCCCCGAAGCTGATGAAGCTGGCTGATCCCGAACCGCTCCGCGTGCTCGACGATCATCATCGTCGCTTCCGGAACATCCACCCCGACCTCGATCACCGTCGTGGCGAGCAACGCCCGGATCCGCCCGTCGCGGAAGTCCGTCATCACCCGGTCCTTCTCCTCGGAGCGCATCCGGCCGTGAACGACGCCCAGCGCAAGCCCGCTCAGCGGCCCGGCGGACAACCGCTCCAGCTCCTGCGTCGCGGATTTGAGCGGGAGGGACTCGGACTCCTCGACCAGCGGGTAAACGATGAACGCCTGCTCGCCGGCAAAAAGCCGCTCCCGAACGTCCCGCCACGCCCGCTCCTGCTGCGAAGGTGGAACCAGCGAAGTCGCAACCGGGCGCCGCCCCGGCGGGCGATCCGGGATCACCGTGACGTCCAGATCGCCGAACACCGTCATCGCCAGCGAACGTGGGATCGGCGTCGCCGTCATGACCAGCGTGTGCGGCGCCGGGCCCTTCCCGCGCAGCGCATGCCGCTGCGCCACCCCGAACCGATGCTGCTCGTCGATGACGATCAGCGCCAACCGGCGGAACCGCACGTCGCCCTCGATCAGCGCGTGCGTCCCGATAACCAGGTCCGCCTCCCCCCGCCGGATCCGCTCCAGCGCGTCGCGCCGGGCGGACGCCGATAACTCCCCGGTCAGCAGGACGACGCGCACCTGGCTGCCCGCCAGAAACGCCGACGTTTTCTCGTAGTGCTGGCGCGCCAGAATCTCCGTCGGCACGAGGATCGCCGCCTGCGCGCCGTTCGCCACCGTCGTCAGCGCCGCGTAAAGCGCGACCACCGTCTTCCCGCAACCGACGTCTCCCTGAAGCAGCCGGTTCATCGGCTGCGGCGAGGTCATATCCGCCCGGATCACCCGCACCGCCTCGTCCTGTCCCGGGGTCAGGGCAAAAGGAAGCCTCGCACGGATGCGCTCGTCGATCCGCGGCGTCGTCGTGATCTCCGGCGTGTCCTTCCGCCGATCTTGCGACCGCCTCCGCATCCGCATCGCAAGCTGCATGACGAGAAACTCGTCGTACGCCAGCCTCCGCCGCGCATGCTCCGCGTCATCCGCCGATGTCGGCTCGTGAATGCGCAGGATCGCCGTCCGCCGCGGGGGCAGCCGACGCCGCGTCCGCAATTCCTCGGGGAGAATCTCCTCCACCCGGTCCGCCGCCGCGTGCAGGATCGGCCTCAGTGCCCGCCGGATGTCCTGCGACGAGAGTTTCCCCGTCGCCGGGTAGATCGGTTCGTACTGATCCTTGTCCTGCGAGAAAGGATCCGCTTCCGGCGCGAAGATATGCGTCTGCGGGTTGGTCATGCCCGCCCAGTCCCCCACGGCTTCCAGCCGTCCGGACACGCGCACGATGACGCCGTTCCCGAGGCGCTCGGCCAGATACGGCGAGTTGAACCAGCGCAGGAAGCAGCGCCCCGTCGCATCGATGATCTCGGCGTGGATCACATGCTTGTCGGGGAGTTTTCGCTCGCGGACGCGCCGCAGCTCTCCGATCAGCGTCGCCGGCGCGCCAAGTTCGCTCAGCGTGCCGATCGGCTGCGATTTCGGACGGTGCTCATGACGGAAGGGAAAGTGCTCGATCAGGTCGCCGATCGTGCGGATCCCCAGCGAGGCGAACTCGTGCGCCCGCGCCGGACCGACTCCGCGGAGAAACTGCACCGAATCCTGAAGTGAGATCGCCTCCGACACGGCTCAACTCGCGGAATCCTCGCTTCCGACGCGCGGGCCGCCGCCTCGATGTCCTTGATGCTCTTCGGATCCGGGCGACCGGTCAGGGAATGACCAGCTTCTGTCCGACCTTAATCTGGTTCGGGTCGGCGAGCTGGCTTTGATTCGCCGCATAAATGTCGCGCCACTTCGACTGATTGCCGTAATACTGCCGCGCCAGCGAGTACAACGTGTCTCCCTTGGCGACGACGTGAACGCGCTGTCCGCCCGCCGCGGAATCCGCCGTGTACGTCTCGTCCGACGACGTGCCGGTCAATGACGCCGGAGACTGATACCCCGTGTCGTAGCCGCCGCCGTACATGTCCGCCGACTGCGTGTCATCCGGTTTCTTCGGCTTATTGCACCCGGCGCTGACGACCAGACCCGAAGCGATCAACACGAGCATTGCGGCGCGAAGCATTGCGGTTCCCTCCGTGAAAGGAAGTGTCCGGGAAACCCTGTGTCCCCGATTGCGCCGACGATGCTAGCGGCGCTCCGCGCGCTGTCAATGATTTTCACGCCGACGACCAGGTCGGGGGGACTCGGGTCGTCCGTCCTGCCCGAGCCTCGCCGGTCAGGAAGCGGGCTCCCCCGGGCAATCCGCTTGTCGGGGGGGGGGCGACGCCCGGCTTCGTCATCCGCCGTCCGCGGCAAGGGTTCGTCTCCCGCGTTTTTAAACCTCTCGCTCCCGCTCGACGATACATACCCGGACCGACCGGGAGATTCCGCCGATGAACTGTCCCAACTGCGCTGCGCCGCTCCGCCCGATTGCCGGGCGGAAGTACCTCTTTTGCGAACATTGCTCGACGTTTCACTACCCGGAAGCCTCCCCCGAGACCGCCGGCTCGCCCGATCGCGTGATCCGGCTCGGCGAACGCAGCGACCTGCGCTGTCCGGTGTGCGACGTGGACCTCGTCTCCGCCACGTCGGAAGGGCTGTCTCTTTTGAGCTGCCCGCAATGCGACGGCCTGCTGGCGACAAATGACGATTTCAGCCTGCTGGTCCGCCTCCGCCGCGCCGCGCACGAGGGGCCGCCCGCCCAGCCCGTCCCGCTGGAACCGGTCGAACTCGCCCGCACAACGACCTGTCCGAATTGCCGCAAAGCGATGGAGACGCACCCCTACTACGGCCCGGGCAACGTCGTCATCGACACCTGCCCGCGCTGCAAAGTGCTCTGGCTGGACAGCGGCGAACTGGCGGCGATCGAACGCGCGCCCGGCTCGCGCTGGTAGAACTCCCTTTCAAATACCGAGCCGCGCCCGTCAGGAAGCGGGTGTTCGCAGCGCTCTTGTCTCACCTCCTCCGAAGGGTCTAAAGCACACTCCCTCCCGCCGCCGCAAACTCAACCCGCGCCTCGCGCCAAGCCCGCGTGACCCGTTCCGCTTCGCAGGTTAGAACTGACCCTCGGCGCGAAGATTCGCCCGTCTGGAGGGTCACATGTCGTCTTACCGGTATCGCCCTGTCGTGCTCATCGTCCGCGACGGCTGGGGCGCCAATCCCCACCCCGAGTGGAACCACGCCAACGCCGTCCACCTTGCCCGAAAACCCGTGGACGACCGTCTGATGGCGACCTATCCGCACGTCCTTATCAAGACCAGCGGGCGCGACGTCGGCCTGCCCGACGGCACGATGGGCAACAGCGAGGTCGGGCATCAGAACATCGGTGCGGGGCGCATCGTCGAGCAGGAGATCATGCGCATCACCGGGCGCATCGAGGACGGCATGTTCTTCGAGAACCCTGTCCTCGTCGGCGCCTTCGAGCACGCCCGCAAGACCGGCGGCGGCGTCCACCTGATGGGCCTGTGCAGCAACGGGCAGGTGCATTCCGACCTCGACCACCTTTATGCCTTGATGGATTTGAGCGGCAGACTCCGCTTCCCGGGGGACCGGGTCTGGATTCACGCCTTCACCGACGGCCGCGACACGCCGCCGTTCTCAGGCGTGGACTTCCTGCGTCAGATCGATGAGCGGTGTCACAAAATTGGCATCAACCCGGTGGCGAGCGTCTGCGGGCGCTACTGGGCGATGGACCGCGACCACCGCTGGGACCGGGTCGAAAAAGCATACGGAATGCTCACCGGGCGCGGAGGTCTCGCTCACGCCTCCGTATTTCCGTCCGCCGACGGCGCCATGCGGCATTACTACGATCATCCCGCCGGCGACTCGATGAAGGGCGATGAGTTCATCCCGCCGTCCGTGGTCTTTCAGAGCCGCGACGGTGAGAGAGCGCATGCCGCCAAACTCGAGGCGGACAGTCCTCCGCCCGGTCCCCCCCCCGGCCGCATCCGCGACGGCGACGCCGTCATTTTCTTCAATTTCCGCGGTGACCGTCCGCGAGAACTCGTGCAGGCGTTTACCTTCGATGAGTTCCCCTTCGACGGCGTGGATAAGACAGGCCGGAAAAAACGGATGGGCTTCGACCGCGGACCGAAGCTCGACCTCTACTTCGCCACGATGACCGAGTATGAAAAGGGCCTGCCGGTCCACGTCGCCTTCCCGAAACCCGGCAAGATGAAGGATATCTTCGGCGAAGTCGTCTCGCGCCTCGGCCTGCGCCAGTTCCGCTGCGCCGAGACGGAGAAGTACCCGCACGTCACGTTCTTCTTCAACGACTACCGCGACGAGCCTTTCCCCAGCGAAGAGCGCCAGATGGTGCAGTCCCCGCGCGACGTGGCCACGTACGATCAGAAGCCCGGGATGTCCGCGTACGAAGTCACGCGCGTGATGCTCGAACGCATCGCCGCCGGCGTGGACGACGCGATGATCCTCAACTTCGCCAACCCGGACATGGTCGGGCACACCGGCAGCCTCTCCGCGGCCATCCGTGCGGTGGAGGTGGTGGACGAGTGCGTGGGCAGAATTGTTGACGCGGTGCTCGCCTGCGGCGGCGCTTTGATCGTGACCGCCGACCACGGCAACTGCGAACAAATGATCGACCCCGCCACCGGCGGCCCGCACACGGCGCACACGACGTATCCGGTGGAGTGCCTCGTGGTGGGGAAGGGGTTGGAGCGCGACGCGTCCCCCATCGCCGAGGGTCAACCTGCCCGCCCTGTCCACCTCCGCGAAGGCGGCCGCCTGGCTGACATCGCGCCGACGCTGCTGGAGCTGATGGGGGTGGAGATCCCCGAGCCGATGACAGGAAGATCCCTTCTTCATTGAAGCAGATTCAGTGTCAGGCTTGACGAGGACTTGATTTGATGTTAGGTTTATGGTTGATTCCCTGAGTCGGGGAGCGAACCATCATGGCCAAGCATCAGTTCGGCGGGAGCTGGACGGAGCAGAAGCTTGAGCGAATCCGGAGGTGCCTCGGCGCGTCTACCACGATCTTCCGGAACAACCCGGAAGAGTGGAGCGCAGCGTTGACTCGGGCGTTGGGGACCGATTTGTGGCGGGAGGCCTTCTACGCGAAAAAGCAGGAACTTACCTTGTTCGGACCTGAAGTGAGCGAAAAGAAGGACGCGACGCTCGACGTGATCGGCGCGTTCTTCATTGATCGACTCAAGTCGATCTTTGCCGGGGTTGCGGGAAACTCTCTGAGCCTGAAGAATTCCACGGGTTCACCGATTTATCTGCTTTGTTTTGCCGCAGGAAATCTGAAGGGCGCTAGAACAGCCGTGAAGATCGCGCAGGATATTCTGGCGGGTTGATTTCAAGAGATGGCCGCCACCTCCTCCATCGAACGGACCGAAATGACCTGGAACCCCCGTCTCCGGGTGTTCCAAGGTCAGCGAAGGCTGTCGGCATTGTTATGCCGAGCGGATGGCCAAGCGCCTGCGCGCGATGGGCAACGGGCGCTACGCGAACGGGTTCGAGGTGACTCTGCACGACGATCTCGTGGACCTGCCGCGGCGGATGCGCCAGCCGCGGGTCATCTTCGTCAACTCGATGAGCGACCTGTTCCACGAGAGAATTCCCGACGATTTCATCCGTCGCGTCTTCGACACCATGCAGGCCTGTCCGCAGCACACGTTTCAAGTGCTCACCAAGCGCAGCGCGCGACTCGCGGAGCTTGCGCCGAATCTGCCCTGGCCGACGAACGTCTGGATGGGCGTGAGCATCGAGGATGCGCGCGTCGTCCATCGTATTGACGACCTGCGCAAGGTGCCGATGGCCAGGAGGGAGGGTGTCAGATTCCTCTCCTGCGAATCCCTGATCGGGCCTCTCGAAAACCAGGCGCTCGATGGCATTTCCTGGGTGATCGTCGGCGGCGAGTCCGGTCCCGGCGCGCGACCGATGCAGCGCTCCTGGGTCGAGTCCATCCGCCAGCAGTGTCGCCGCGCGAAGGTGGCGTTCTTCTTCAAGCAGTGGGGCGGTGTGCAGAAGCACCGTGCAGGCCGGGAATTGAACGGCCGGACGTACGATGGAATGCCCAAACGTGAGTTCCGGGTTCAAGACGGCTCTACATTGAAGCGGACTTTGCCGGTCCTGACCTGAGCAGAATTAACCCCGGGAGGCACAGAGGCACGTTGTAAGCTCGTGAGCGTCCGCGTTATCTGTTTACGCGGACTGCGGTCGGGTGGCAGGCTCTCACCGTACTCAGCGTGAGCATGCTGGCCCCCGTGCATGCGTAGGAGCATGCTTACGCCTGGACGGCGAAAGCATGCCACCCTGTCGCCGAATCTCGCGTCTGGCTGGGCGCAGGATCCACGGAAATGCGCCGCGGGCTTGGCGAAACCCGCCAAGCCCGCGACCGAAGTCATTAAGACAGGTCTAACCGCGCGCCGTGCGTCAGTTCGGGCACGGCATCGCCGAACACGGGCAGCCCTCGTAGGACGGGCGTCCGGTTCCCGGCGACAACAGACCGGTGGGAACCGTCGGCGATGGCAGGGTGTCCTTCTGCCAGCCCGGTCCGCGGATGATGATGCACGTGTTATCCGTAGAGCAATCGTTGGACCAGCGGAAGAAGTTCGGTCTCGGGCAGTCCTCCAGCAGGCGGTGCTGAATGTAGTGCTGGTAGTAGCCCTGGGCGTCCTTCGTCCCTTCGACCAGGATCTTCTGGAACTCCACGTGCGCATCGACGAACGCCCTGTTGTAGGTCCAGTCCTTGCCGTGCCAACCGTTCAGGCTCTTCGTTCGTCCCGGATCGACGCCCGGAAGACCCAACCCCTGGCAGAAGTCGGACTCCCGCCGCGACGCCCACGCCCAGCGGCCGATGTTCTCCTCGTAGTAGATCGTGTTGCTCGGGGTTGGAATGCGCGTGATCGGCCGCAGGTACGGTCCGTTGCTGGACATCGGGTTCCGACCGCCGGAGATAGCGATCAGGAACACGTTGGCGGCGAACGAGTTCCCGAACCAGTCGTACGAACTGATGTTGCCGCTGTCGATCCAGTCCTGACAGTGTGACCCGCGCGGCGGACCTTCATCGCCGGCGCAGGTGTACACATCCAACTGCATCTTCGTGTCGGCGCGGACGATGTCGTCGTTGCCGGTCATGTGATCCTCGAACCCGCCCTTGTAGATCGTCTCGTTCAGCGGGCGCGTCCCCGGTCCGAAGCCGCAGCGCGTTCCGTACTTGCTGGTCAGCTCCCGATCGCCGCCGCCGCTGCAGAACCCGCCGCGGCCGATGCCGCTCTTTCCGCCCCACTCGTAGGCGCCGATGAACGTCGGCGTCTGCGGATTCTGCTCATACTGCCGCCCGTGGATCGGGATCGCCCACGCCCCGTCGTCCTCCGAAGCGTAGGTCCGGCTCGCCAGCGAGATGTCCCGCAGGTGCGCCCCGCACTTCGTCCGTTTGGCCTGATTCCGCGCGTTCTGAAGCGACGGCAGCAGAATCGAGATCAGCAGCGCGATGATCGCAATGACCACCAGCAGCTCGATCAACGTGAAACCACCCGCCGCGCCGCGGCGGGGTCTTCGTGATTGCAACATCTTAGAATACCCCTTCTATCTCATACGCCCTGTCACACCTACCTACCGTTCAGGACACGGATATCCCGTATCACAACGCATCCCTCGTACGATGGCCGGCCCTGTCCATCGTGTCGAAGGCCCGTCGCCACGACCGGCGTCGGGAGGCAGTCCTTCTGCCAACCGTCTCCACGGATGACGACGCAACGATAATCGATACCGCACGCCGGATTCGTCCACGGGAAGAACTGTGTGTAGTGATTCCCGGAAAAATTCTGAGCACAGTCCTCAAGCATCTTCTCGAAACGATAGTGCTGATAATAGCCAGCCGCGTCGCGCGTTCCTTCGATAAGCACCTTCTGGAACTCGACGTGTGCGTCCACAAACGAACGGTTATACGTCCAGTCCTTTCCATGCCACCCTTCGATCACGCGCTTCTGCGGGTGCAGCGAGACGCCCGTCAGGAAGTCGCAGCGATCCTCGCGCGCCGCCCAGCCCCATCGGCCGATGTTCTCCTCGTAGTAGATTACCCGGCTAGGCGAGGGGATCCGGGTAATCGGCCGCAGGTAAGGCGAGTTGCTGTCCATCGGACCACCGGTCGACGGGCCGATCATGAACACGTTCGCCGCAAAAGAATTACCGAACCAGTCGTACGACGACACCGTGGATCCGCGATTGATCCAATCCTGGCAGTGCCCCGAACTCGGCGGACCTTCGTCGCCGGCGCACGTGAACACATCCAACTGCATTTTTGTGTCCGCACGGACGATCTCATCGCTCCCGTTGACGTGATCCTCGAACCCGCCCTTGTAGATGGTCTCGTTCAGCGGGCGTGACCCCGGGCCAAAACCGCATCGTGTCCCGTACTTGCTGCGAAGCTCGGGGTCGCCGCTTCCGGAGCAGAACCCGGGTTTGCCGATGCCGCTCTTTCCGCCCCACTCATACGCGCCGATAAAGGTCGGCGACTGAGTGTTCTGAGAGTACTGCCGTCCGTGGATGGGGATCGCCCAGGCGCCGTCGTCCTCCGACGCGTAGGTCCGACTCGCCAGCGAGATGTCCCGCAGGTGCGCCCCACACTTCGTCCGCTTCGCCTGGTTCCGCGCGTTCTGGAGCGACGGAAGCAGAATCGAGATCAGCAGCGCGATGATCGCGATGACCACCAGCAGCTCGATCAGCGTGAAACCACCCGCCCGAATTGCGGTCTTCGTTCGATGCGACGACATGACGTGCGCTCCGACGATTTGAACTCACAGCCGGGAAGCCGCCCCTCCTCAGGATGCGGCCGCCCGAACCGATCGGCGACAGTCCCTGAATACAACTCGCACGAAACCTTAACCCAAAACCTCGTTCGCCCTCAACCCCCGATCATTTAGCTCCGCACTCCGGTTAACCTTCTCTCTCATGAAAGTAGACACCCTCCCGGGTATCCCGCCGGTGATCGTGGTAAAAAAGAGGCGGTCCTATCGCGTTGCTTGCGTGGTCCCCTTGCTATCTGCGGCTGGCGTCAGGGGTCTGGACCGGTGCGGCCGTCCAAAGTCGCCTTGCCGTATGACGGGAATCTCGTTATTGTCTGGGCGATTGACCCCGTAGTCTGCGGGTTTCGCCAGCCGCGAGGCAGGTACGGGGGGTTTGAGGTTGGTTTCGCCGAAACGGTGTCGCCGCCTTGGGGAGTGAGTGACAGAGGATTGATTCATGCCCGCAAACGGCCGTCCGAATTCCGATATTCTTAAAACGAAAGCAATTCAATCAGCACTTCAATTTGCTCTTGAGAAAAGGCTCTTCTCGAAAAATCCCGAGCTAAGGAAAGCCGCGGAATCCTGGCTCAAAGACGCCGATAATGATCGCTCGGTCTTCGGGCGTCAGATGCGGATGATTCAAGTGCTCCGAAAGGGCGCCACTCTGGAGGAGATGGTTCGCAGGCTCAAATCGTCGCGTCGAACCGTGTTTCGCTATCTTAACGAGCTGGAGCGGGCCGGGTACACCGTCAAGCTTGAGGACAGCGTTTACCGCGTGTGACGGTTTGACCTCTCACGGCGTACGCCGCGTCTCGCACTCCGCATTTTTTTATTGCAATTTCCCTGCTCCTGGGGGTATATTCCCGAAGTCTGGGTTTTCGCAGGTCTCGTGCATTCGGAGGCTCGGGCTGTCGGGCTGGTCCCTCTGTTCCGAAACCCCAGCGACCGATTGCAGCGGCTGGCCAGGACTCTTGAGCGGGCGAATACTCCCAGACCTTGCGAGTATGAACTCGACTTGTCCGTTGTGGCGCCCGGTTCGGCCGTGAACGAGGCGCGTTTCGAGGCGGGGCGGGTGATGGCGAAGCGACTAGACCTGCGCGAATTTCTGCTACTCCTGCCGGTGGCGCTGCTGCTTGGCGGATGCGGCGGCGTCTCCGGTCCTGCGCCAACGTCCACCGGCTCGCCAGCGACCGAGGGATCCGGTGCCGAGGCCCCGGATTCCGTCAATGATGTGGTGTCGGACCAGTTTCCCGGAGAGTTGGGCGGCGTTGGGGGGGACGAGAGTCCGGCGTTTGCGGCGATCGCGATCCGAAACGCGGCGGAATCACCCGCCGCAGTCACGGTCTTGTTCGCCGCCGACGGGGTGCAGGTGCATATCGCCTACGTCCGTGTGCTGCCCGGAACGATCGTTCAGGTTTCCAGCCCCGCGCCGGCAAACCGAATCCAGATCAATGCGGTTACGGATGACGGGGCGATCGTCCTGAACCGGACGTTCGCTCTCGGGGTCGACTACGAACTCGACGAAATGATCGAGTTCATCCTTGAACCGAACGAAGGCGACCACACGGATGACGGGTCGGCGGACCCCGGCGACGGGTTCGCGCCCCCGGTTTTCCGGGTGATATCGGTGGAAATCGAGGGGGCCGTGACCGCGATCGGGTCAACCGTCCGCGTTCAGTGGGAGGATGAGGGCGGCAGCCCTCAATCCACGGTTGCGTTTCACCTTCGATCGCTGAGCGACGTTGACTCGTCGTCTCGAGGCGTGCAGGTGTCGCCGCAGGTCGCCCTCGCGCTCGACGGGATCAACGACGAGATCCGCCTAGTGCTCTCCGGCATTGCGGCGGGCGAGTACGAATTGCTCGCGGTGGTCCGCGACGGAACGTATCAGGCGTCGGTGGTCGCGGTCCCGCAAATGACGCTGTTCCGCGATCCGCTCAACGCGCCTCCGACGATCCGCCTGCTGACTCCCGCGCAGGCGATCACCACGAGCGCTGCGAACGCCTTCGACGTCTGCTGGGACGACGCGGATTCCGACAGCTCCGCGGTCGTGTCGCTTTCGCTGTTCCGCGTCATGCCGTCGGGGGAGAGCGTCTCTTACGCTCTGGCCGGTCCGCTTCCTGAAGACCCGGACGGTGCTGCGGATTGCGTGAGGGTGATCCCCAGCCAGGTCATTCCCGGCGTGTACGATCTGGTGGCGACGATCAGCGACGGCGTGCTCAGCGGCGTCGATCGCCGGGAGCGGTGGATCGAGATCCGGGGAACCGAGACGGACCACCCGCCGACCCTCACACTGCTCGCGCCGGCGGCGAACGTCGTGACCGCCCGAGGAGGAGCGGTATCCGTCTCCTGGCATGACGACGATAGCGACAGTTCGGCGATCATTTCGCTGATGCTGGACCCGGATCTTTCGGGCGACGCGCTCGACGGGAACGAGGTGTTGCTGGTTTCCGCGCTCGCGGAGGATCCGGACGGCGCGGGGAATGACGATATCCGCATCGGCTTCCCGATCGGGATTGCTGCGGGGGAATACCGCCTGGCGGGAACGATCTGGGACGGTCGTACGTCGGCGGTCAGTTTCGCCGCCGGGAGGATCAGCATCACCGACGGCGGCAGCGACGGGCAGTCGGAATCACCGGGCGTTGACGCAGTGTGGCCGCTGGTCGACCAGCGCCTCCGTGACGGCTACGGTCTGACCTTCGGAGCACGGTTCAGCAACGTTGCGTCAGGCGACATCGGCGTGCGGTACTTCCTGAAAGGGGTTCTCGCCGGCGAAACCTGGAGCGTCGATCTTCTGCCCGTCTCCACCGTGCTTCGAAACGGAAGCGCCTTTACATGGACGGCGGATCTCTCGCGGATTTCGATTCCTGACGAGGTTCGGGCGCGCGGGCTTGAGGTGCGGGTGCAGCTTTATGACGGCGACCGGCTGGTCGCGTCTGATTCCGCCCCCGGCGCCGTTTTCATCCGCCGGGAGCTTGTACCGCTCGGAATCGGCGGGGTCTTGCCGGACTGCGACGCCCACAACGGCGTTCCGGCGGACGCGCGGATTGAGTTCGGCTGGGTGAGCGGAGGCTCGGCGGTTCACGATCCGGCGAACATCGTGCGGTTCTGGCTGGCGAAGGACGGAGTCTGGCCTCCGCCGCTGGATGACGATCGTACGCATCGGATCATCCTGCTCGGCGCGGAGCAGCCCGGCGTCGTTTTCAACGAAGCCGTGCCGTGGGAGGCGCTTACCGGGATGGACCCGGGTCTGTATACGTTGATTGCCGAGATTCACGATCCGCAATTCGGCGAAATCATCCACGCGTTCACGGATCGGCGGATCGAGATCTGCGCGGTCGGTCGCCAGGGCGGCGGCGGGCTGCCTTAACACTCAATCTGATGAGCGACTCCGCCAGCACCGCGTAGCTGCATCCCTCGGCCGTGCGAAGCTGGCACATCAGGTCCACGCCCACGGGAATCCGGTCCCGGTTCCGCCGGAACGCCTCGCGCACGCGGCGCCTCAGTCGATTGCGCAGCACCGCCGTTCCGACGCGGCGCGGCGCTCGCAGCCCGATCCGGGAACGTTCGAGGGTGTTATTCAGCACCCACAACGTCATGCAATAATCTGAAACGCGGATACCGTGACGAATCACTCGATCGACGTCGCTGCGCCGAAAAAGGCGATCGTTGGGTGTAAAACGCTCGCGACTCACGTTCGCAAGCGCCCCACCGACGCGGCTCGCCGCCCCGGAACGTTGCGGATCGTCCGCAAATCCGCGACCCTGTTGCGGCCTTGCGGATGTCGCCGATGATACGGTAAGGGTCTCATATGCGTCAGCATCGCCGCCATCATAACCGCTCGGCGCCGTCGAGGCTGTCGGTGCGGGTCTCGCGACGCCTGTACCGGGGTGTCTGTGTTGCCGGACTGCTTTCCGCTGCCGTCGCTACCGCGTTTGCCCAGGACGCGCCGTCCGCGACACCGCCTTCGTCGGCGCCGCCGGACGCCGCGACCCGCGCCAGTCAGCCCGATCCCGCCGCCACGGCGCGGTCATCGTCGCCCACGCCGGGGGCGGCGACGCCGCGGATCTCTCGTGCGCCGCGAATCCCGTCACCGCGAGAGGAGCTTCTGAAGACCTTGTACGGCGCCGATTTCGGATCTTACGCCGCGCTACCCTTGACCGGCGTGAATCCCGTCGAATCGCCGGCCTCTGTGCAGGATCCCTTCCGCTCGCCCGCTTCACTGGATCCGCAGGATCGCCGCTGGGATCCGCCCTCCGCATTACGGCCTGGGTCGTTGCCGATCTCCTTCGGCACCTTGTTTCCGGATGCGGATCGTTCGCTCAAGCCCGGCGGATACGGACCGCGATCCGCGATTCTGCACGAGTCGAACGCGGCGGGTTTCTCAGCCTCTTTGAAGACGAAGCTCGACGCCATCCTTGCCCGTCCGACGCTTCCGGCATCGTCGCGTCCGGGTTTCGGGCTTGAAGACCCGCTCCTGCGCTTCGACGTCCGGAACACGTTGTTCACCGGTCAGGATGCGGGCGGCCTTCTCTCGCCAGGTCCGCGTCAGCCGCTCCCGCCGACCACCGGGCTTTCGATCGCGCCGCCCGCCGGATCGATCTATCTGATGACGCCGGCGATGTCGATCCCTTTCTTGACGGTGCCAACGCCGGGGTTCAGCCTGTTTCAGCCCGATCGGCTCAACCCGTCGCCGCTGATGAAGTTGGAGCATGCTTCGTCGGGTTTGATCGACCTTTCGGCGCTGCCGCCCGACACGTCGCGACGACTCCCCCGCGAGCCCGGAACGTCCGGCCGCAACTGAGGCGCTTTTGCATAAGCGAACCGCGCCCGTCAGGAAGCGTCCCTTCTCCGGACCGGAGGATCGATTTGAAGCAAAATCCGCCTAGATGCTTTCTCCCGGTCTTTTCTTGCGGGCGTTGAACGCCCGCTTCCTGACGGGCACGGTTCAGTTCGTATCTGTATCAAACCCGAACCGGCTCGCGCACGCCGTGAACCGGGCGGTAACCCGCTCGCTTCTGGTCAAGCGGCGCGTCGGTGCGGTCTGAGCAGCGAAACCAAGACCGTTGCGCTGACGGCGACGACCGCCGCACAAATGACCGCCTCGCTCCAGCGTCCGTAAAGCCCGAATCCCGCGCCGAACAACGCCGCGTAAACCGCCGCACACCCCAGCATCATGCACACGATCGATCGCGGCAGGTTCGACCTCCCGCGCTCCGCGCCCGCGATGTCCTCGCCGTCCCGCCGCGCATCTTCAATCACCCGTCGCCAGCCGGGTCCGCCCGGCTGGGTCAGCCGATGAAACGACCGGAGCGTGCGCCCATCCGAGGGCGGCGTCATCAGCGTGACCGCCACCCACGCGATCGTCGTGACGCCGACGCCGATCAGCAGCTCATGCCAATCCGCCAGTCCTGACGCGGCCCCGACCTGAAAATACACGGCGACGCCGAACGAGACCGCCATCGCGCTCAGTTCGCTGTAAGGATTGATCCGCCACCAGAACCAGCGGAGAATGAAGAGCAGGCCGGTTCCCGCACCGATCTGAAGCAGAATTTGAAACGCCGCCAGCGCGTTCTGAAGCGCCAACGCCAGCGCTCCCGCGAGAATCATCAGGACGACGGTCGAGGACCGCGCCACCCAGATCAACTCCCGCTCGCCGGCGCCGGGCCTCACAAAGCGCCGCCAGACGTCGTTCACGACGTAGCTCGAACCCCAGTTCAGGTGCGTCGAGATCGTCGACATGTACGCCGCCGCCAGCGACGCCACCACCAGCCCCAGCAGACCCGCCGGAAGAAACGTCAGCATCGCGGGGTACGCCAGATCGTGCCCCGCCTTGTTCACCGGAACCGCGGGAAACGCGGCATGAATCGCCGTCAGACCTCGTTCCTGAAGAACCAGCCTCTGAATCTGCGCCGCCATCGCTGCATCCACGCTCCCCGGATCGCGCCGCCACTGCTCCACCTGCGGCGCCAGACTCCGGCTCGCCAGCGCTTGCCGGGCGCCGACCCGCTCCTCTGAAGTATCCAGCGGAAACACAATCAGCGACGCCAGTGCTACGAGAATCCAAGGCCACGGGCGCAAGGCGTAATGCGCGGCGTTGAAGAAGAACGTCGCCCCGATCGCGTGACGCTCGTCCTTCGCCGCCAGCATCCGCTGCGCGATGTACCCGCCGCCGCCAGGCTCCGCGCCGGGGTACCAGACGCTCCACCACTGCACGGCCAGCGGCATGATGAAAAGGTGCGTCAATGTGCTCCAGTCCACCTGTCCGTCGCGCCCGAATGAAAGCGGAACGAGCGAGAGCTTCGGCGCGACCGCCTCGTGCCCGAGCAGCCCCGCCAGCCCCCCGACCGCAGGTTGCCGAAGCGCGACCCACGCCGCACACACCGCGCCGGCCATCGCCGCCAGAAACAGCACGAAATCCGTGAGCACCACGGCCGTCAACCCGCCCGCCGCGCTGAACAAGACGGTGACCGCCGACGCCAGCAGGATGCTCGTCGTCGGGGAGAACCCGAACATCACCCCGCCGATCTTGATCGCCGCCAGCGACACGGTCGCCATGATGCACACGTTGAAGAACACGCCGAGGTACAAAGCCCGGAATCCGCGCAGAAACGCCGCCGCCTTTCCCGAGTACCGCAGCTCGTAAAACTCCACGTCCGTCGTCACGCCCGACCGTCTCCACAACCGCGCGTACACGAACACCGTCAGCATTCCGGTCAGCAGGAACGCCCACCACGCCCAGTTCCCGCCCACGCCGTTCTGACGCACGATGTCCGTGACGAGGTTCGGCGTGTCCGTCGAGAACGTCGTCGCCACCATCGAGAAGCCGAGCAGCCACCACGGCATCCGCCGACCTGAAAGAAAGAACTCTCCGACGCCGCGACCCGCGCCTCGCGCCGCCGCCGCCCCGATCCCCAGCGTCACGATGAAGAACGCCGCGATCACGCTCCAGTCCAGCGTCGTTAATCTCATTCGCGCTCTCCGTCAGCGTTCCGGTCCTCTCCGACGCACGTCCAGTGCGGCAGCAAGCGCACCGTCACGATCGACCCGTCCGTCGCCGCCGTCGTCCCCGCCTCACGAACGATCAGCGCATCCGCGCCGGCCATCCCGAAGGGATCCCCCGATCCCTGCCACGGTTGAGGCGAGGCGCGCCACGCGCCTGCCGCGTCGCAAGTCAGCTTCGCCGGAATGAAACTGCAACGCGCGCCGGCCTCCGGCAGTCGACCGATCAACCGGGCGCTCAACGTCCGATGCGTCGCGGCGGCGTGACCCTGCAAACGCGCCAACGCCTCGGCGACAAAAAGATGAAACCCGATGAACGCGCTGATCGGGTTGCCGGGCAGCCCGAACACGCCCTGCCCGCCCGGCGACGTTGCAAAAAGCGTCGGACGCCCGGGTTTGATCGCCACCTTGTGAAAGTGCGTCCGACAGCCGAGTTCCGCGACGATCCCGGGAACGAAGTCGTACTCGCCGGCCGACACGCCGCCGGTCAGGCACAGCACGTCGCATCGCTCCAGCGCCTCGCCGATCGCCGCGCGAATCTCGCCGGGAACGTCGCGCACGGAGATCGTCATGATCGGAATCGCCTGCGCCTCACGCACCAGCGCCGTCAGCAGCGGGGCGTTCGAATTCCGGATCTGTGCGCCGAACGGCTTGCGTCCCGGTTCGATCAGTTCGTCGCCGGTCACGACGATCGCCACGCGCGGCGCGGCGTAGACGCAAACCTTCGCCGCCCCTGAGGTCGCCGCCACCGCGATCTCCAGCGGCCCCAGCCGCATCCCCGCTGACAAGGTCATGTCACCCGCCCTTACGTAGGACGCTTGCGGAGTGATGAACTGTCCCGTCGTCGCGCTCTTGAGGATGCGGACGGCGCGACCGCCGTCCTCCGCCGCCGTGTCTTCGACCCGGACGATCGCATCCGCCCCGGGCGGAACCGGCGCGCCGGTATTGATCCGCATCGCCTCGCCCGGTCCCACCGCGCCCAAGGGTGCGTGTCCGGCCGCGATGTCTCCCACGACCTTGAGCGTCACCGGCGCGGCACGCACATCGTCGGCGCGCACCGCGTAGCCGTCCATCAACGCCCGGTCGAAAGGGGGGTAGTCCACGTCGCACGCCACGGCCTCCGCCAGCGTCCGATGCAGCGCGTCCTCCAGCCGGACGCACTCCACCCGTCCGGGGCGGATATGCTCGCGCACGATCCTTGCGGCTTCCTCAGGAGACATCAGCGCTTTTCCGGTCATGCCCTCCGCTCCGTCGCCGCAATGCCCACTACACCCCTCCGAAATCGTCCCTGCTCGTCCAATCTTGTCAGGAGCCGTCGCCGGGATGAGAACGATCCGCGTTGCGGATACGATGACCGAACTGAATCCCGGGCGGAACCCGGCGCCGAAACGGCTTCCTGGATCGTGCCAAGAACCGGCGACGCGACCGTCCCGTGACACTCTGTTCAAAAGGAGTCACTTGTGCAACGTCGAAAACGTATTTCGTTCATTGCCTCCGCGCTAACGCTCGCCGGCGCCGCCCCGTCCGCGATGGCCCAGGGCACGCCCTCGCCGCTCATCCCGCGCGAAGTTTTCTTCGGCAACCCGGACAAGGCCGGCGTTCAGCTTTCTCCGGACGGGAAGCAGATCGCCTTCCTCGCGCCCGTCAACGATGTCCTGAACGTCTGGGTCGGACCGATCGCCGACCCCTCGAAGGCGAAACCCGTGACGGATGACAAGGTCCGCGGCATCCGCAACTACTTCTGGGCTTACACCAACGGGCACCTCCTTTATACGCAGGACAAGGGCGGCGATGAAAACTGGCGCCTCTACTGCGTGGACCTCGCCGCCGGCACGACGAAAGACCTCACCCCCTTTGACAAGGTTCAGGCCCGCGTCCAGGAGGTCAGTCACAAGACCCCGAACGAGATTCTCGTCGCCCTCAACAACCGCAACCCCCAGTTGCACGACATCCACCGCGTCAATCTCCTCACCGGGCAGATGACGCTCGTCGAGCAGAACGACGAAGGTTACGCCGGTTACCTCACGGACGACGACTACCACATCCGCTTCGCCGTCAAGATGACCCCCGACGGCGGTTCCGAGATCTTCAAGGCCGCTGACGGCGGAACGTGGATCTCGTTCACGAAGATCACCGCCGATGACAACATGACCACCAACCCTGTCGGCCTCGACAAGTCGGGCAGGAATCTTTACATGCTCGACAGCCGCGGGCGTAACACGGCCGCCCTCACCCTGCTCAACATCGAGACGTCCGACAGCAAGATGCTCGCCGAAGACCCCAAGGCGGACATCACCGACTTCGTCGTTCACCCCACCGAGTACAATGTGCAGGCCGTCGGCGCCACCTTCGACCGCCGGAAGTGGCAGATCCTCGACCCCGCCATCAAGGACGACTTCGCCGCTCTCGCGAAGGTGGCGGACGGCGAGTTCAACATCACCAGCCGGACGCTGGATGACGGCACGTGGACGGTCGCCTACGTGATGGACAACGGTCCGGTCCGTTACTACACCTACGACCGCAAGACGAAGAAGGCGAACTTCCTCTTCACCAACAAGAAGGATCTTGAGGCGCTCAAGCTCGCCCGGATGCATCCGACGGTCATCAAGTCCCGCGACGGGCTGGACCTCGTATCCTATCTGACGCTGCCGGAGTGGACCGACAGTGACGGCGACGCCCGCCCCGACAAGCCGCTCCCGCTGGTGCTTTTCGTCCACGGCGGACCCTGGGCGCGCGATCAGTGGGGTCTGAACCCGTATCATCAGTGGCTGTCGAACCGCGGTTATGCCGTCCTCAGCGTCAACTACCGCGGCTCCACCGGATTCGGGAAGAACTTCATCAACGCCGCGAACATGCAGTGGTCGCGGAAAATGCACGACGATCTGATTGACGCGGTCAACTGGACGATTGAGCAGAAGGTCGCGGACAAGAACAAGGTCGCCATCATGGGCGGCAGCTACGGCGGGTACGCCACGCTCGTCGGATTGACCTTCACCCCTGACACGTTCGCCTGCGGCGTGGACATCGTCGGACCGTCCAGCCTTCAGACGCTGCTGGAGTCCATCCCGCCGTATTGGGCGCCGATGGTGGACATGTTCACCACCCGCGTCGGGGATCACCGGACGGAGGAGGGACGCAAGCTCCTTGCCGACTGCTCACCGCTGACGCACGTGGACAAGATCAGCAGGCCGCTGCTCATCGGGCAGGGCGCCAACGATCCGCGCGTCAAGCAGGCCGAGTCCGACCAGATCGTCGCGGCGATGAAAAAGAAGAACATCCCGGTGACGTACTGCCTCTTTCCGGATGAGGGGCACGGGTTCGCCCGTCCGGTGAACCGGATGGCGTTCAACGCGGTGACCGAGGCGTTCCTCTCCGAGCACATCGGCGGACGCTTCGAGCCGATCAGTGAGAACATCAACGACTCGACGCTCCAGGTTCCCGAAGGCGCCGACGGTGTGAAGGGGCTGCGCACGGTGCTCAAGGCGTCCGGCGGTCCGGACACATAATCTTCAGAAGGAGGGGTCTTACACGCGGCATCAAAACCCGCGTGTAAGACCCGCTTCCTTGCGGGCGCGGTTCGGTTTTGAAACTGCGTGTCAGGCGCCGCGGTCGGAAGCTGCATGAGACGGGGGTCTGTTCCCGCGACGGTGACAAAGCATGCAGACTTCCGGCCGCGGCGCCGCTTTTTTCAGATCCGGGGTTCGCGTTCCGGAAACGCCGTCGGCGTGTCGCCGCGCCGATCAGGCGTGGGGGAGAAGGTCGAGCGCGTTTTCGATCGCCCGCCGGATGCGGGCATGAACGTCTTCGGCCCGCTGAAGGTGGGCCCAGCTCCACGGCGTGCGGTCCTCGTGCTGAGTCACGAACGTGATCGTGCCCAGATGCAGCAACTTCTCATGCGGACCTGAGGACAGATACGTGTTGCGGATGTCGACCAGCGCCGTCGACGTCACGCGCGGCGCCCGCACTCCGTGAATCTCGAGCACCCGGCGGTTCGTCAGCACGTACCACGTCGCGCTCCAGCTCACCACCGCAAGCATCAGCCTCGCCAACCCCGCCCCGAAGCACAACTGCGCGGCGCGCTCCGCCGAAAGCCCCATCGGAGACGTCCCGCTCAGCAGCAACCCCAGCGCCAGCACGGTCAAAACCGCCAGCCACCGCGCCGACTTGAACAGCGGGGAGAAGACCGAGGGTTTGATCGCCAGCAGAATCAGCTCTCCACCGTCCAGTGCCTCCAGCGGCAGCCGCAGAACCGACGGCGATGCCGACGCCGCTTCCGGCTGGGCCTCGATGGTGGCGATCCGGCAAGGCTCGACCCAAGCCGGGCGCACTGGGGCGCTCGGACCCGGGAGCATCCGATCCGTCCGCCTTTGCGTCGATCGTAATTTCATGCCGAAGCTCATGCTTGCACGTATTCTATCGGTTGAACGATGTTTGCAACATTCGTGCCGGAATCGGCCTCGACGGCCTTTTCGACGCCGGACGCCTGCCCCCGTCTTGTCACTCCGGCCTGGTCCAACAACTTGACGAGGTCGCGTATCCGGTGACTGTAAAGGTGTTCCCGGAGCGTCCGCCGCTGCCCCGCCGCCGCGATCCGATCCCGCTGCGCCCGGTTTTCCAGGTAGTATCGGACCTTCGTCAGAAGCTCGGTCTCGCTTCGGAAAGTCTCGCATTCCTTCCCCGGCTCGAAGAATTTCGGCAGGTCCGGCGTCCAGTAAGTCAGCAGGAACCCGCCCGCCGCCGTGACCTCGAAGTGGCGGAGATTCAACCCGGATTCGAGGCAGCCTTTCACCAGGTTCAGGCAGATCGGCACTTCGCGCATCCGCCGGATCAGCGCCGCCCGGTCGCGGATCGTCGGCAGCGAGTGAAGTCCGTGATCCTTCTCCCAGTGATCGCCGACAAGCTCGAACCGCTCCCCCAGGTGTTTCTGAAGAAAGACCGCGAACCGGTCCCGCTGTCGCAGCGCGAGATACGCGTTGTAGACAAACTTCGTGTTGAAGTACTCGGCGGCCCTTCGCGCGCCGATTTCAACGGAGTCCGCGGCGTTCCCGCCCTCGCCGAAACCGTACAAGTCGAAGTAGGTGCGGTGGAAGGGCGTTCCCGGCGCGTCTGCGTTCACGGCCGCAGCCGTCAGCCCGGGCAGGAGCTGCCGCGGCAGCACCGTGTTCTGTGACCGGAACCAGGAACTCGCCGGATGCCCCATGAAAGCCACGACAGGTCCGTCATACCGGACTGTCGGCGGCGAAAGATCGAACGTTGTGTCGTGGATCGCCATCGGAACGTGTACGACGTTGGGAACCCCCAGCCGAGTCAGCTCCTCAAGGTGCGCCGACTCCCACACCGCTTTGATCCAGCACGGCTGCGAAAGCAGCGCCCAGTGCTGAAGCCACGGAACCTGGTTCATCGTGGACGTGACGGGATCGATATACAGGCAGACGTAAGGAATCCCGACCGCGTCGCACGTCATCCGGACTTCGCTGGCACGGCCCGGAACGGGGGACAACGTCAGAGCGCCGGTGTCCACGTCGAGGATGAGGTCTGCGCCGGACGCGCGCAGAAAAGGCTCGTACACGCTTCCGTCGGAAAGGCGCTGCGCAAGCCCACGGTGAATGTCCTCGTTCGGCAGCGCCGGCAGGAGCACGGCTTCATACCCGGCCGCGACCACGCTGTCGAACATCTGCGAAGTCGTCGCAATCCGACGGATCATGAAGGCGCTCCTGTCCTGCAACCCGCGACCGAACCTCCGCGATCAGCGCTCCGCGCCTGCCGCCTGGACAGGACGGCTCGCCGTCGCCAGCACTTCGCCGGGCGACGTCTGCGTCGGCGGCATCTGGGCGGCGGCGTCCAGAAGACGGCGCAGACGGTGGCTGTACAAGTGCTCCGACAGCGTCCGCTTCTGCCCCGCTCGGGCGATCTCGATCCGCCGCTGCGCGTGACCGAGGTAGTACTCGATCTTCTCCAGCAGTTCCGACTCGCCCCGGAACACGTCGCACTCCTCTCCGACCACGAAGCAATCCTCCAGTTCGGGATGATCGTGGCAGAGCAGGAAGCCTCCAGCGGCGGTGATCTCGAAGTGCCGCATGTTCAGCCCCGTCTCTGCGTTTCCGTTGACGAAGTTCAGGTTGATCGCGCTGCGCCGGAAATGCGTCCGGTATTGCTCGTCCGACAGCGGCGGGTCGCAGGCGATACCGTATGCCTCGTTCCAGCCGCGCCCGGCCAGGTGAAAAAGATTCCCCAGTTGGCGCCGCAGGAAGATGACGTACCGGTCGCGGTTTCGGAGGCACAGCGACGCATGATGAAAGAGCTTCGCGGCGTAGTAGCGCTGGATGCGTTCGAAGCGGTCCTTCACCGGCTCATCCGCAGGGACGGCCCCGGAAAGTCCGTACAAATCGTGATAAACGTCGTAGAACGTTGCTCCCGGAAGGTCCGCCCGCACCGCTCCCGCGAGTGCCCCCGCAAAAAGCTGCCCCGTTCCCACCGGCATGTTCGACGAGAAATACCGAGTGTTCTGTCCGCCGACGAACGACACGGCGCACGCCACATCGTCCTCCTTCAGCGGCGTCTCGTCATAATCGCCGTCCGGCGCCGCCATCGGAACGTGGATCACGCCCGGCACGCCGAAGCGCTCCAGCTCCGTGGCGTGCGCCCGGTCCCAGACCGCCTTGATCCAGCTCCGGCTTCCCAGCGACATCCACGCCGCCGGCCACGGCAGGCGCTGAAGGCAGACATGAACCGGATCCACGAAATGAGACACCAGCGTTGCACCGCAGCGCTCGTGCAGCAGGTGCAGATCATTCTCGCCGCCGGGACCGCTGACGAAGTTCAATCCCGTCCCGCCGTTGTCCACCCAGATACCGCCCGACGCCGCACGCGGCTCGATCTCGCGTCCGAACCGCAGCCGCGCCGCAACGTCCGCGTCATAAGGGTTCGCGCCGCGCGCCGCCGGACCGTCAAACGAGACGAACTTCGACCCCGCCTTCCGGACTGCCTGCTCCCACCACCCTCCGCCGAACACCGCAAGATTCTGTTGTTTATTCATGCCTTCGGTTTATCGGTCATCGCACGGGCAGCCGGCACCCCGCGCAAATTCCGCGCTTCCCCCAACCCTGTCTCTCCCCTCGGGTGATCTCATTCGCCGCCGCCTCGCGGGCTTGCGGTTCATGTTCCCCGGTTCCGCGACACGTCGGGCGTCAGGTTGGTTGCGGCGCGGGTGTCGTGGGCGCGGGAGTGATGCGTGAGGGCGGGTCGCTTATAATCCTTCGGCGACGACCTGAAGCAGGGGGCGACGGCCTGAAGTCGGGTGGCGTCACCCGTCGTGTTGCGCGGCGGGAGGAGGGGGCGCGGAGGGTGAGCGCATGAGTTCAACGAGCGTGCTGGAACTGCCGCTGACGGCATCGGGCATGACGCCGCGCGTCGTGGACCCGGCGCTGGATCTCGAAGTCGAGATCCGGCGCCTGAAAAAGCAGCTCAATGCCGTCATCCTTGCGCATTACTACCAGGAAAGCGACATCCAGGACGTCGCGGACTTCGTCGGAGACAGTCTGGGGCTTTCGCAGGAGGCGGCGAAAACCCGGGCGGACGTCATCGTTTTCTGCGGCGTGCATTTCATGGCGGAGACGGCGAAGATCCTCAACCCCGACAAACGCGTGCTCCTGCCGGACCTGGACGCGGGGTGTTCGCTGGCCGACCGCTGTCCGCCCGAGACGTTTGCGCAGTGGCTGAAGTTGTATCCGGGGCACACGGTCATCTCGTACATCAACTGCAGCGCCGCGGTGAAGGCCCTTTCGGACGTGATCTGCACCTCGTCCAACGCCGTCGAGATCGTCCGCAGCGTTCCGAAGGATCGCCCGATCGTCTTCGCCCCGGATCGCCACCTCGGGCGCTGGGTGATGAAGCAGACCGGGCGGGACATGGTGCTGTGGCCGGGGTTCTGCGTCGTGCATGAGCAGTTCTCGCAGCGCCGGATCGTGCGCCTCCGGGCGGAGCATCCCGACGCGCTTCTGATCGCTCACCCGGAGTGCGAGGAGTCAGTGCTCAGCCTTGCGGACCACGTGGGCTCGACCAGTTCGCTGCTGCAATTCGTGCGGACCTCTCCGGCGAAGGCGTTCATCGTGGCGACGGAGGCGGGGATTCTTCACCCGATGCGGCGGGCGCGCCCCGACGCGAAGCTGATCCCGGCGGAGCCCAGCAGCGGCTGCAACTGCGCGTTGTGCCCGTATATGCGGCTGAACACCCTCGAGAAGGTCTACCTGTGCATGCGTGACGGGCGTCCGCAGATCGAGATTCCCGAGCCGACGCGAACCAAGGCGCTGCGCGCCGTGCAGCGCATGCTGGACGTCAGCGCCGGGAAGGTCTTTACCGGCGGGGATTGACGCGCCGGATCAGATCCCGCGTGCAAGGATGAGAAGACTTGTTTCCTGACGGGCGTGACGCGGTTTGACGCCGGAGTTCCCCCCTCGTCGGCGTGCATATGACGGTTCCGCGCGGTATGTAGGCGAGCGAAGGGTCGTCGCGGGTTCGGAGTAGAACTCAGAAGGACGGATCTTAATGTAAGCGAGGTCCTGGCCCGGGCGATCCATCGCACGGGCTGAAGCCGCGCAGGTCGGGTTTCACGCTCAGCGTTTCTACCTGGCGGCGGGGAGTTGACGGATGAAGATACGATCGGCGGTTGTCGCGGCGGGAATGTTGGGAAGTCTGATGCTGTCCGGCTGCATGCCCGACGGGTTGCTCATCACGCTCGTCAACACGGAGCGCGAGCTGGAGGAGCGCGAGTTGTTCCGCGACGGACGCTGGACCGCCGACAAGATCGCGGTCATCGACGTCGACGGTATCATCCTCAACGCCCCGGCCCCGAAGCTGTTCAGCGCGGGCGAGCATCCGGTCAGCCTGCTGACCGAGCAACTTGACAAGGCGCGGCGCGACCGGTCGGTCAAGGCCGTCGTCCTGCGGATCAACTCCCCCGGCGGCGCCGTGACCGCCAGCGACCTGATGCACGATGAGATCCGCCGCTTCCGGGCTTCGGGCAAACCCGTCGTCGCGCACATGATGGACGTCGCCGCCAGCGGGGGCTACTACATCGCCTGCGCCTGCGACGAGATCGCGGCGTGCCGCACGACCGTGACCGGGAGCATCGGCGTCATCATGCAGTTGTTTGACGTCGAGGGGACGATGAAGCTGATCGGCGTGACCAGCAACACGATCACCTCCGGTCCGCACAAGGACTCCGGGTCGCCGTTCCGGACGATGCGCGACGAGGAGCGGGCGCTCTTTCAGACGATGGTGGACGACATGTACGCGCGCTTCGTCGAAGTCGTGGACGAGGGGCGGGCGAATCTCGACGCGGTGCAGGTCCGGACGCTCGGCGACGGCCGCGTGTACACCGCGCCGCAGGCGCTTCAGGCGGGACTGATCGATCGGATCGGAACGCTGCGCGACACGATCGAGGCGGTGAAGAAGCGGGTCGGGATCGACGCGGCGCGAGTCGTCGTCTATCACCGTCCGCTTGACTACCGGCCGACGATCTACGCCCAACCCCCCTCGGCGCCGGAGATCAACGTGCTGCGCATCGACGGGGGGGCGCTGCCGCCGCCGACGCCGCAGTTCCTGTATCTGTGGGCGCCTGGATTGTGAACCCACCGGCGGGTCTTGGCGTCGCTGTGCCGCAAGGCGTCGGCTCGTCGCGCCTGTGTCAATCCGGGGATCCTGAGGAGCCGGATTGCTGGAAGTCAGGCTTGATTATTGACGGAGTGGCCGTAGCGAAGGATTTCAAAACGTGACAGCCGTGACCGGGCGCAAGGATCGCGGGATGAACACGGCGGCGGGAGTTTCCGCGGAGAGGCGCTCCGGGGTTTTGAGGCTTGCGTTTTTCAGAGGAGTAGGTACAAATCCCGATACGTTTAAGGGCCGTGCCCTGACGAGTTTCGTTTGAAAGGATTCCGGCATGTCCAGTTTCCTTCCTCCTCCCGCGGAATCGGGAATGTTTCAGAACGACGCCGCGACGGCGCTGCTGGACGAGCGCCGTGTGTGCGCGCGCGCGGATCATCGGTGGGATGTGACGTTGGTGCGCGACGACGGCGCCACGATCGGACCTTACCGATCCGACAACATCAGTGAGTCAGGACTGCACGTCACCGTTCCCGTCGGTTACGGACTGGCGGTCGGACAGCGCTACGAAGTGTTGATCCGGAAGCCGGCGACTTCCCGTGAGAATTGCGGGTTGGACGACGGGATTTACGCCACGGTGGTGCGAACGCAGGTCAAGGCCGGCGGCGATCAGCATTGCATCGGCGTGGGCCTGCGGCTGGACCAGCCGCTGTTCTTCTGACTCGTCTCCGCCCCCAACCCCGACGTCAGGTAGGCTTGTATCCGATCGTCATCCGAATACGGCGCGCGTCAGATATCCACCGCCTTGTTTGACGGGTTGGACGCACGCCGAAGAATGCCCGCATGTTCCGACTCGGGCAGGCAGGCACCCTGATCCTTTCCGCGGCGCTTTTCGGCGCCGCCGTCGCCGCTCCGTGGCATCCTGACCCGACGATCCGCCGGGCGACGGGGATCGTACTGGCCGCGCTGGTGCTGTGGATCGGTGAAGCGGCGCCGCTGGGCGTGGTGGCGCTGGGCATTCCGGTCGCCGCGACGCTGAGCGGCGTGCTGACGTGGACGGAGGCGCTCTCGGCGTGGGGCGATCCGATCGTCTTTCTTTTTCTCGGAACGTTTCTTTTGGCGCGGGCGCTGGACAAACACGGGGTGTTCGACCGGCTGATCTCGCTGCGCCACGACCGTGGCGGCGGTGACGTGGGGCGGTTGTGTCTGCTGGTGCTGGCGTTTTCGGGAGCGATATCGTCGGTGCAGAACAACACGGCGGTGACGGCGATGCTCCTGCCGGTCGTTGTAACGCTGGCGCGGAAGACGTCGGCCCCCTCGCTGCCGCTGCTGGCGTTGTCCTACGGCGCGACGTTCGGCGGGATGGCCGCGCCCGTCGGAACCGCGCCGAATTTCATCGGTTTTGCGCAGATCAAGCAGATCGCGCCGCAGTTCAGCTTCCTCACGTGGCTGACGGTCGGTGTGCCGGTCTGGATCGGGACGACGCTGATCGGGTGGGCGGTGCTCCGTGTCGCCCGGCGCTGGGCGCCGTCGGGCGCGGCGGAAGGCGCGGACGAGGGTGGGAAGGCGGCCTCGTTCGAGGTTCGGGAGGAGGTTCATCCGCCGATCGGCGCCGGGCTGGAGGGGCGTGTTCCGAGAGCGGAACACGCCGCGGCGGCAAGACGCTGGGCGATCGGCGTGTTCCTCGCTGCGGCGGCGGCCTGGTTGATCTCCGGGGCGATCGTCAGCTTCACGTTGCCGGAAGACGCGGCGCAGAAGTGGGTCCGCCGGTATCTTCCGGAAAGCCTGATTCCGCTGGCGGCGGCGCTGGTTCTTTTCGTGGTGCGGTCCGGGTCCGATCGGCGGAGCGTGCTGGAGCGGGCGGATCTGCGATCGCTGGACTGGGACACGCTCTTTCTGATCGCCGGCGGACTTTGCCTGGGAAAAGTGCTCGACGCGAGCGGCGCGGCGGACGCGCTGGCCGGGTTCGTGGTCGGGTTGCGGATGCCGCCGCTGTCGTTGATGTTCGCGCTGGCGGGGGTGACGGTTCTTCTGTCGGAGCTGACCAGCAATACGGCCACGGCTTCGCTGCTGGTGCCGATCGCGGCGGCGCTCGCCGCCAAAACCGGGATCCCGCCGGTGCAGATGATCCTGCTGGTGGCGTTGTCGGCGAGCCTGGGTTTCGCGCTGCCGATCTCGACGCCGCCGAACGCGATCGTTTACGGCACGCGGCTGATTCCCCTGCGTCTGATGGCCGGCGCCGGGCTGGTGGTGGACGTGCTGACGCTGGTGTGGGTGGTGGTCTGCGTGCGCGTGTTCGGCTGATCGGGGTCGAGGAGTAGGTCGTCGAGGCATGCGCGGTTGCGGATGTGCCCGCCTCGCCGAGGTCGGTTCGAGGCCTGAGAATCCGCCCGCAAGCCAGGAAAAACCGCTTCCTGACGGACGTGGTTCGGCTATCAAACGTGCGTCACCGGGTTTTCCCGGCGTGGTTTGGGCGCGACGTTCGCCGGCGATATGATGGCGCGTCGTCAAAGAGAGTTCTGCAAGAGTGCTGGTGGAGCGGATGCGTTGACGAGGACTGAAGAACTTCTTTCCCGGCGGGCGGCTGTCGTCCCGGCCGCCGTCCCGAGGGTGACGGCGGCGTCGGTTGTGTCCGGGCGCGGGGCGATCGTCGTGGACGCCGACGGTCGGGAGCTGATCGACTTCGCCACCGGAATCGGCGTGATGGCGGTCGGACATTCGCAGGGCCCGGTCCTTCGCGCTATCCGGGAGCAGACCGAGAAGCTCCAGCACACGTGCATTCACGTCGCCACGTATGAGCCGTATGTCGCGCTGTGCGAGAAGCTCGCGACGCTCTTTCCGCACGGTGACAAGACGAAAGTGTTCCTCACCAACAGCGGCGCGGAAGCGGTGGAGAACGCGGTGAAGATCGCGCGTCAGGCGACGAAGCGCGCCGGGATCCTCACGTTTACGGAGAGTTTTCACGGGCGGACGCTGCTGTGCCTCTCGCTGACCTCGAAGGTGGGGTACAAGTCGGGCTGCGGGCCTTTTGCGCCTGAGGTCTACCGTCTTCCGTTTCCGAATTACTACCGCCACGGCGACGGGTTGACGCTGTCGGCGTTCGTCGAGCGGGAGCTGGCGCGGCTGCGTCAGGCGTTGGTCAACGTCGTGGCGCCGGGCAACCTCGCCGCCGTGCTGATCGAGGTCGTGCAGGGAGAGGGCGGGTTCGTGCCGGCGCCGTTCGAGTACCTGCGGGGGCTGCGGCGGGTCTGCGACGAGCACGGCGTCCTGCTCATCATCGACGAGATTCAGACCGGGTTCTGCCGCACCGGTCGGTGGGCGGCGTACGAGCACGCGGGGATTCGTCCGGACCTGTCCACATGGGCGAAGGCGATGGGCGGCGGGCTTCCGATCGCGGCGGTCGTGGGTCGGGCGGAGGTTCTCGACGCCTGTGCCCCGGGGACGCTGGGCGGAACTTACGGGGGAAACCCGGTGGCGTGTGCCGCGGCGCTGGCGACGATCCAGGTGATGGAGGACGAGGGGTTGTGCGAGCGCGCGGTGCGGATCGGGAACGTGCTGCGCGACCGGTTCCTTGATCTTCAGGCGCGCTGCCCGCTGATCGGCGACGTGCGTGGGCTGGGGGCGATGACGGCGATCGAGCTGGTGCATGACGGCGACCCGAACAAGCCCGCGACCGACGTGGTGAAACAACTCGTGGACGCTTGCGAGAAGCGTGGGCTGCTTATTGTGCCTGCCGGG
Source organism: Phycisphaerae bacterium (assembly GCA_013360585.1). Classification (GTDB taxonomy): domain Bacteria; phylum Planctomycetota; class Phycisphaerae; order UBA1845; family UBA1845; genus JABWBH01. Next base: position 40,072 of record JABWBH010000019.1, read on the forward strand.
TCTTACGGGAACATCGTGCGGATTCTGTGCCCGCTGGTGATTCCCGACGAACCACTGGAGCGAGGGCTGGACGTTCTGGAAGGTGAACTTCTGCGGCTGGCCTGTGTCGAGAAGGAGAAGGGTCAGCCCGTCCGAGTGTGACGACGACGTCCGGCGGTTGCCCCGGGGGGGCCGGCATTTTGTATTGATCGTTCTTGATTCCGCATTCCTCATGATTCCCTTTACCATCGCCGGTATCCAGATGCAGATCAGCGGACGCGAGGACAACCTTGCGCGTATCCGGGCGAAGATCGATCACACGATGCACATGTTTCCGCAGGTGCGGATGATCGTGCTTCCGGAACTGGCGGCGTTCGGACCCTCGACGGCAAAGGCGCAGCCGCTGCCGGGGCCGGCGGAGCGGACGTTTCAGGAGATCGCTGCAAGGCACAAGGTCTGGCTCGTCAACGGCTCGATGTTCGAGTCGCACGAGGGCAAGGTTTACAACACGTGTTCAGTGATCGACCCCGAGGGCAAGGTGGCGGCGCGATATCGGAAGGCGTTCCCCTTTCGCCCGTATGAGGCGGGCGTCGAGGCGGGGGATTCGTTCTGCGTGTTCGACGTGCCTCGGGTGGGTCGGTTCGGCGTGCTGATCTGTTATGACCTCTGGTTTCCTGAGGCGGCGCGAGCGCTTGCCGCGCTGGGGGCGGAAGTCCTTGTGCATCCGGTCATGACCACGACGATCGACCGTGACATCGAGCTGGCGATGGCGGTCGCCACGGCGGCGCAGCAGCAATGCTACGTGTTCGAGGTTAACGGCGTCGGCGACGGCGGCGTGGGGCAGTCCATCATCGTCGATCCGGACGCGGTCACGCTTTATCGCGCGGGAAGCGGCGAGGAGATCCTCCCCCTGGAACTCGACCTGGCTCGGGTGCGCCGCAGCCGGGAGTTCGGTGTGCGCGGACTGGGGCAGGTGCTCAAGAGCTTCCGGGATCGTCGCGTGCTTCTTGCGAATACGTTTGACCTCGGCGAACGCAGCACCCCGGCCTGGGACACGCTGGGTCCGCTTCGCAAGCCTGGGGGCGACGCGGCGTAATCCCCGCGCCGATTCACGTATGCTGCGGGCTGCGCGTTCGTTGCTCGAATACCGGTTGCGGGCCGGAGATGCGCGATCCGGGGAGGGTTCGTCCGCGCGGCGCGGGGGTTCCGGCAGGTGCTGGAGAAACCGTGCGCCGGCGCTTGATTCGGCGCGACGGTTGTGGGACTCTCGCCGCCGCGCGGGGGCGTTCGTCGTCGCGGAGGTGTCCGGCCGTCGCGCGGGTGGATCGTGCGCGGCTTGCCCAGCCGAACTGGAGGTCCGGCATCGGAGGTTGCGGGGTTTTCCCGGCGAGTGTTGCGAAGCAGCCGGAAGGGAGTCGGATGTCGAGCGCAATTGAGTCTGCCGCAGCTACGGCGCCGGATCGTCGTCGTGCCGCGTCGCGTCCGCTGCTTTGCGCGGAGAACGTGCAGAAGACATACACGCTGGGGAGGCATGTGCTTCCCGTGCTGCGCGGGGCATCGCTGGACGTCCGTGAGGGCGAGTTCGTCGCGGTGATGGGCGCGTCCGGATCGGGGAAGAGCACGCTGCTGCACATTCTGGGGGTGCTCGATCTTCCGGATGCGGGCCGGGTGCTGATCCGTGACCGGGACGTGTTCCGAAGTTCGCGTCGTGAGCGGGAGCGGGTGCGTAATCGTGACGTCGGGTTCGTCTTTCAATTCTACCACCTGCTGCCGGAGGCGACGGTTTTTGAGAACGTGCTGATGCCTTGCATGATCCGACACAGCTTCGGGAGGTGGTGGTCCAACCGCGCGGAAAGCCGACGCGCGGTCGAGGAGGTGCTGGAGAAGGTGGGCCTGGGGGCGCGTCAGCGTCATCGTTCTCGTGAGCTTTCCGGCGGGGAGCGCCAGCGGGTGGCGATCGCGCGGGCGATCGTCGGACGTCCAATCCTCTTGCTGGCGGACGAGCCGACAGGTAATCTGGATGAGGCTACCGGCCGGGGCATCCTGAAGGTTCTTTCGGACCTGAACGCCCAGGGCCAGACCATCGTGATGGTGACGCACGATCCAAATGTGGCCGCCCAGGCGCACCGGTGCGTACACTTACGTGACGGGCGAGTCGTCGCGGACGCGGAACCGCCCGCGCCGCGCGCGGGAACCTGAAGACCGAGGACAGGAGGCGAAACATGAGCGTGATGATCCCTGAACCCCTCAGTGCCCGTAAGAACTCGATGGCGCCCCGCGAAGACCTGAAAATCTGGATCGACGGCGAGCTGCTGCCGCCGTCGGAGGCGAAAATCAGCGTGTTCGATCACGGTCTGCTTTACGGCGACGGGATCTTCGAGGGCATCCGGGTCTACAACGGGCGCATCTTCAAGGAGCGGGAGCATCTGCGCCGTTTCGGCGAAAGCGCGAAGGCGATCCGCCTCGAGCTGCCCCTGCCGCTGGAGGGCATCGGTGAGGCGATGCATGAGACGCTGCGAGCCAACAACATCACCGGCGACGCCTACATCCGTCTGCTCTGCACGCGCGGGGTGGGCAAGTTGGGGATCTCGATCTACAAGGCGGCTTGCCCGAGCCTGATCGTCATTGCCGACAAGATTGAGTTGTATCCGCCGGATGTTTATCAGCGCGGGCTCAAGTGCATCACGTCGTCGAGCATCCGCGTTCCGCCGCACGCCCTGTCGCCGCGGATCAAGTCTCTCAACTATCTCAACAATGTGCTGGCGAAGGCGGAGGCGAACGACGCCGGGGCGGACGAAGCGATTCTGCTCAATCATCTCGGGCAGATTTCCGAATGCACCGGCGATAACCTGTTTCTCGTCAAGAACAACCGGTTGGCGACGCCGCCGACCAGCGCGGGCATTCTCGACGGCATTACGCGCGCGGTCGTGATGGAGCTGGCGCGCCGGCGGAACCTTCCGGTCGATGAGAAGGCGCTGATCCAGTTCGACCTTTATGTGGCGGACGAAATCTTCGCGACGGGCACGGCCGCGGAGATTGTCCCGGTGACATCCGTCGATCGCCGGGTGGTGGGCGACGGCAAGCCCGGTCCGATCACGCGGCAGCTCATGCAGGACTTCGTCACATACCGGAACGCGGAAGGCGGCTGACGTCGCCGACCGCGGATGAACTTCGCTGATCGAAATCCGGAAGCCGGATGCGACCGGCGGCATCGGGGCGTCGGCGTGGTGTCGGTGTTGTGCGTCCGCGCGCCGATCTGTCCGCCGTCGTATGCCCTCCGCGCCGATTCTGCGCGTGCCCCTGATCGCCGTTGTTTTTTTGCGCCGAATCTGCGCGACCCTCGGCCACTATCACATCCGACGACCCTCGAATTGTAGAGTCCCCTTCAGGGAAAGAAGCATCTCCTTGCGGGGCGCGGGACGGTGCGGACGCGCCGTCCCGCGCTCTTGATTCGGAAGCCAGAACAGGAGGGTGACGGGATGCTCTTGCGCGAACGATCGTGGTGCGACGCCGACGTCGCGACGGATTCGACGGGAACCGGGAAAAACGCTTCGGACGGGTTGACCGGGCTGGCGATCGAGCGGCCGTTTATCCCGGACCCGGCCAACGAGCGAGTGCATGCCGCCCTGAAATCGTCGAACGAGCCACGAGCGAACGCTGGGCGCGGCGGCGGTGATCGGACGGGGGGCGACCAACCCCTCCTCTGCAAGGAGCCGGACCGCCTGGCGGACCTTCAGCGGCGCTTCGGAACGACGCCGATTGTGTTGTTTCTGCTTCTGCTGCTGGCGGGAAACCTCGGGTGTGGCGGGGATTTTTCGTTGTCGGACAATCCGTCGCTGGTCGAACCCTTCTCACAGCTTGATCTGGGCGCCGAACCCTCCGGTGATGAGCTGGCGGAGAATGAGTCGTTCGCGCAGGCTCAGCAACTGCCGGTGTCGGTCAGGGTGGATTACACGCTTCGCGGAAGCATCGACAGCGCGGATGACGTGGATGTTTACGACGCGGGTCCGGTTGAGGTCGGCGACCGGATTCTCGCGGAAGTGTTCGCGGATGACGGGTTACAGGCCGCGATCGCGTTTTTCGATGAGAACGGGCACTCCCTTCTGGTCAACGACAGCCGCAACGCGTACCTAGGCCGGCTGGAGCCCTACGTGGACCTTGTCGCCCGCCGCGGCAGCGCACAAGCGTATCTGGTCGTCACCTCGACGCCGGGGACGCTTTCGACGGGCGATTACACGCTGGCGGTGCGGATTGATCCGGGGGCGGAGGCGCTGTCGCCGACGCCGCAGAGAATCCTGCTTAACTTCGACGGCGCGGAAGACGTCGGGTTCGGAGGACGGCCGGACATCGACATCCCCGCGTTCGACGCCGCGGGGATTTCGCCGACCTTCGCGGGGGCGTCGGCCGACCTTGCCGAGCAGATTACGGCGCTGGTCCGCGAGGATTTCGCGGGGTTGGACGTTGAGATTCTATCCACGGTGGAGGGCGCGTCCGCGGACGGGGAGACCTCGGTCATACATTTCGGAACCTACGACGCCGCGCTGCTCGGGGTCGCGGAAAGCGTGGATGAGTACAACGGTGAAACTCGGCAGGACGCGATCGTCTTCACGGACACGTTCGCCGCATTCAATCCGCTCAATCCGTCGATCGACGAGATGGCGCAGGCGATCGCCAACGTCGCCAGCCACGAGATCGGACACCTGCTGGGACTGGTGCATACCTCGGGCAGCGAGGATCTGATGGACATCACGGCGAGTCTGTCCCAGCTTATGCTCGATCAGTCGTTTGTGGTGGCAGGGCTTCATCCCACCGTTTTTCTGATCGGGGCGCAGAATTCGCCAGTGTACCTGTCGGACTCGGTGGGAGCGGACGCTGCGGTGCAGAAGGCAGCGGCCCGCACGGCGCTGATGCGTCGGGCCGCGGGGCTTTTGCGGCGCCCGCCCGGCTCGCCCGATCTGCCGCGCTCGGGGCTTCACTTCGGCTCCTGCGGTCACGGACCGCGCCGGCCGGATTGACCGGACTTTTCCTTCCTCCTTACGATGGGCGACCTTCGGGGCGCCGGTGCGGATCGGCGTTGCACCCCGGCGGCGTCATCGTGGAGGATGAGGCGTGAGGGAAGGTCCGGGCCGAGCGCGGGGGGGGTGTCGATCACATCGAGACCTCAGCGGTTTTGCGGCGCGGATCGCGCGCCTGCTGCCGTCCTGCGCGGCGGCGGTGCTGCTGGGGTGCGGAGCTGTTGCGAATCCCGGTGGCGGCGGTTTTCTTGAAGACGGCAACGTCGGCGATGTCAGCGGCGTCACCGGAAAGACGCGCGGGGAGCCGAACGACGCATTTGAAGCGGCGATCATCGCCGTGTTCAACGCGGAGAACGAGGCCTCGTTGCAGGGAACAATTCTCACCAGCGAAGACGTGGACGTTTTCAGCCTCGGTCTCATATCCGTCGGCGACCGAATCCGCATCAGCGCGACGACTCCGGGGTCGCCGCTGGATGTCTCGCTGGTCTTGTTCGATGCCGACGGAGCGATCGTTTTCGCCAACGACGACATCAGCGACAGCAATCTGGACGCCGAGCTGGACCACGTTGCCCGGCACGGGGGCGACCCCTACTACGTGATGGTGTCGGCTTCGACGTTCGCGTTCCCCGATGAGGCGGAGGGAACCTACCGCGTGGAAGTGCGCGTCGATTCAGGGGAGGAAGTTCCAGCCCCCGCCGCGCAGGCTTTGTTTCTCGACTTCCGCGGCGGAACGGTGAACTCACCGGTTCTCGGCACGGTTGAAGTAGACCCCTTCGACGCGGGGCGCATCAGCAGCGTTTATGAGGGCGACGACGAGGAACTCAAGGCGCTGATCCGCGCGGAAATCGTCAGCAATTTCAGCCCCTTCAACGTGTCCGTTCTCACGAGTGACGAATTCACCCCCGATGACGAAACCCAGGTGACAACGCTTTACTTCGGGGGGTACGCGCCGGATATCTTCGGCGAGGCCGAGGCGATCGACTGGTACAACATCAATTGCTGCGACGATGCGATCATCTACACCGAGGCGTTCGACCCGGACAGCGTTTTTCTTTCACCGCCGACGGTTTCGCAACTGGCGCGGGCGATCGGCAACGTCGCCTCGCACGAAGCCGGCCACCTTCTCGGACTGAATCACACAAACGACGACCGCGATCTGATGGACGACCGCTCGCCGTCGATCTCGCTCACCCGCGACCAGAATTTCACGATCGCCCCGCTGTCCACCCAGATTGCCCCGATCGGAGTTCAGGATTCCGCCCTGCTGCTGCTGGAGACGCTGGGGCCTCCGTTGTAGGACGCCTGAAGCGCGCCGGCAGCCGGCGCCAAGTCGAACGTCGCACGTTCCGAGAACCTCGCTCGCGCGGAGGGCCCCCGACGACGCGCCTCGCGGCGGGGGGCGGGCGTCACATCTTGTCGGACGGTGTCAAAGTCCTTCCTGCCGCTGCAACGCCGCACTTGTCCCCGCGAATACTAGGTTGAAGACTGAGAATGTCGGTGAGGGGTGCGTCCGCTGAACGCGGCGCTGCCCGGCGCAACTGAGCGAGGGGGAAACGAAGCGGCATGCCCGGCGGTCCCGTCTACCTGCACTGTCCGTTCTGCGATCACCCGACGATCTTCCCCGGGTCGTTCGTGGATGAACCGCACCGCTGCCGACAGTGCGGCGGGATGTACCGACCGTCCCGCGACGGGCGCCAGCCGGACCGCGATGCCGCGAAACCGCTCGTTCCGCTTCCTCAGCGACGCCGGGTCGCGGGGCGCCCGGTTCGTGCCCCCTTTGCATCCGCCCCGAAGGCGCGCGCCGCGCGATGACCCGAGGCGGCGGCGCCGCGCCGTCGGCGATTCCGCGGTCCGGTCTCGCCTTCGCCGCGCGGGTTGCGTTATGATGCCCCCGGGGGAGCGCCACGATCGCACGGCGCATCGTCGCGCGTCCCCTAGACGGAGAGCATCGAGCATGATCGAAGTACGACCGTTCCGCGCCCTGCGCTACAATTTCGACCGGTATCCGGACATCTCCGCGCTGATTGCACCGCCGTATGACGTCCTCGATCTGTCTGACAAGGAAGCACTGCTTCGCCGCTCGGATCGCAATGTCGTCGCCGTGGACCTTCCGCACGTGCCGCCGAAGTCCGCCGGTCCGCCGGAAGCCTACCGCCGCGCGGCCGAGACGCTTCGGAGCTGGCGGAGCGACGGCACGCTTGTATGCGAGCCCTCACCGGCGATGTACGCCTATCATCAGGAATTCATGCACGAGGGACGCCGCTACACCCGCAAAATGCTGATTGTGACCCTCAGACTCTCTCCCTTCTCCGAGGGGAATGTGCTTCCGCACGAGGAGACGTTCGGCGGGCCGAAGGAGGATCGTCTCGCGCTGATGAAGGCGACGGCGTGTCAGCTTTCGCCCATCTTCGGCTTGTACTCGGATCCGGAAGGCGAGGTGGATGCGGCGCTGCGCCCGGTGACGCGGAGCCGCCCCTCCGTGGTCGGAACCCTCGACGGGGTGGACAATCGGATGTGGACGACGACCGACGCCGGCGTCCACCGCGCCGTCAGCGCCCTGCTCTCGCAAAAGAAAGTGTTCATTGCTGACGGGCATCACCGCTACGGGACGGCCTTGCTTTACCGCGACGGACTTTCGGGCGACGCGGGACGACCGGGCGGAGAGCATCCCGCGAGTTTCATCATGTTCGTCCTCGCCTCGATGGACGACCCGGGCTGCCTGATCCTCCCCTACAACCGTGTGCTGCCGGGTCGGGCGCTGGCCGACGTCCTTTCCGCCTGGCGATCGTCGACGGCGACGTGCGGTGACGCCGAGGCCGACCTGCGCCTTTTCGACCCGCAGACGCAGCGGACGGTCGCCCTGAAGTTCACGCAGCGGTCGCGGCTGGATGCGCTGTCCCCGGAGAAAAGCCCCGCCTGGCGAAAGCTGGACGTTGCTTATCTTCACCGGGTGCTGATCGACGAGGATCTTCGCGCTGGAGCCGCGGACCTGCCGAAGGTTGCATATGTCAAGTCCGTCGAGCAGGCGAGGGACACCGCCCGCGCGGAGCGAGGCGTCGCGCTTCTGCTGAACGCCACGCCGATGTCGCACCTGAAAGCCGTCAGCGAGGCGGGCGATCTGATGCCGCAGAAGAGCACCTTCTTTGCCCCCAAGCTTGTCACGGGCATGACGATGTATTCCCTGGAGTAAGTCGTGGCGGCAACGACGTTGAGAGGCGCAGCGCTCGTTCGGCTTCAATACAGCGGGCGCAGAGTTTACGCCGCGCTCGCCGGGATTGCGGCGCTCCTCGGCGCAGGTTGCGGCGCCGCGATGCGTCACCTGCCTGAACTGGCGACGGCGGAGACACCGCAGGTCGAGGGTTTTGACGATCACGGCTGGGCGCTGACCCTGCTGGAGAACGTGTCACAGGGTTGTGTGAACTACGATCATCTTCGCGCGCACCCCGAACCGCTGCTCGCATTCCTCGCGCAGATCGAGCGGATCGGTCCGCGCACTCATCCCGAGGCCTTCGCCACGCGAGCCTCGGTCCTGACCTACTACGTCAATGCCTACAACGCCTGCGCGCTTCGGGCGGTGCTCGATGCCGGGGTTCCGGAAAGCATGTACGAACTCGGACGCGCCTCCCCGGAGCTTCGGTTCTCCTTCGTCGTGGAGGGGCGGCGCGTCACGCTGGCGGACCTTCGCCGTGCCGCGCGCGAGGCCGCGGGGACGGACGCGCGCATTGAGTTCTGCCTGTGCGAGCCGGCGATCGGCGCGGCCCCGCTTCCGTCAACGCCGCTCCGCCCGGACGGTCTGGACGCCCAGCTGGACGCGATCGCCCGCACCGCACTCGCCCGGGACGCCGTCCTGCGGTTCGATCATGCCCGCGAGCGCATCCTCGTCGCGTTGTTTGTTCACCATCGCAGAGAGGCGTTGATCGACGGGTATCGCAGAAGGATGGGCACGTCTCACGGAACGTTGGTCAACGTGCTGAACCTGCTGACGGATGAAGCGGTCCGGGCGCGCCTCGCGTCGGCGGTCGGTTATGAAATCGTCCCGATGCCCTTCGACCGGCGGCTGAATGCGTGCGTCCCCGAGCCCGCTCCGTCGCCCGCCGTCGATCGAAATTGACGAGACTGCCCGAGGTCAGTTCGGGGCTGCGGCGACGCGGCGCGACGGCGTCCCCGGCGTCCCGCCCGGTCCCGTGGGGCCCGCCGTGGTTTCCACCCGATCCCGTCCGTTGCGCTTCGCCGTGTACATCGCCCGGTCAGCCAGGTGCAGCAATTGCCCGGCCGTCATCCCGTCCTCCAGGGCGTCGACGTGTCCGATCCCGAGGCTCGCGGTAACGCGCAAGGCTCGGCCTGACCAGTGAATGACCAGCTTCGCCACGGTGTTGCGCAGCTCCTCCGCCAGCGCCGCCGCCTCGGCGCTCGAGGCTCGGGGAACCACCACCGCGAACTCCTCTCCCCCGTAACGCGCGACCAACCCGCGACCGTTCACCGCCGACTTCAACGCCGATGCCACGCCTTTCAGAATCGCATCTCCCGCGGCATGCCCGTATTCATCGTTGAACTGCTTGAACAGGTCGATGTCCACAAAGATGACGCTCAGACCCTCTCGCTGGGACTGGGCCCGACGGACCTCTTCTTCGAGCCGCCGATCGAGGACCGCCCGGTTCGCGATCCCCGTCAATCCGTCCGTCGACGCAATCTCGAGGATTGCTTTCTTCTCCTCCTCAAGCCGCTCCGCATGTCGCCGCGCGTCCTCGACTTCCCGCGCCGACGCCGCCCGATCCGCCTCCGCCTCCAGCGCAAAGCGCGTCATCGCCGCCGCCGCCTCCGCCTGAATCTGCGCGTACGACACCGGCGACTCAATGTCGATCTCCAGATACGACGCCATCTCGTTGACGTGAGCGTCCAGGGCGATGAGCGTCTCTTCGACAATATCTGCCCCCAACCCGGTCAGCCGCGTCACGTCCGCTCGTGTTTCCTCGACCAGCCCCGCACCGGGATCCCGGTTGAAAAGCGCCGCGATCCGTGCCGCGCCCATCACAATACCCGCCAGCGCCCGCCCCTCGCCGGAAACACTCTCCACACCAGCCCCGTGATGCGCGCCGACCGCTTCGCACAGCAGCGGCGGCAGCCCCCACGCATGCAGCACCGCCTGCCCGATCTGCGCATGATCCACCCCCAGCCGCGCCCGCTCGACGGCCTCGATCGCCGTCCCCGCCGCCGCCGCCTCCAGGACGCTCCGGTACACCTCGCCTGCCTTGCGGTGCGCCGCCAGCATTCCGATGTCCGACAGCAGACCCGCGACGAACGCCTCGTCCGCCAAGCCGTTTCCCTTTCCGCGCCCCAGTTGCCGCGCCGCCGCCGCCGTCGTCAGCGACCGCCGCCAGTACCGTCGGTAATCAAATCCCTCCGTCGACCGGAATGACATCAATCCGGTCAGCGAAAACCCCAGCGCCATCGCCTTCACCGCGCGCAATCCGACGATCACCACCGCCTGCCGGATCGACGTCACTTCGCGCGACAGCCCGAACATCGAAGAGTTCACGACCTTCAGCAGGCGCGCCGCCAGCGCCGGATCGTTCTGAAGCGCCCCCGCGATCTGGTCCAGCGTGACGTCTTTGTTGCGGGAAAGCCGCATCACCTCCAGCGCCGCCGCCGGCAAGGACGGCAGGTCTTCGACGTTGCACACCGCTGCAAGAAACTCGTTCCGCCCCATCCTCGTCCCCCGTCACCTACGCGAAAACATCGACGAACTCCGCGCCAGCGGGGGAGCCGTCGGGGCTCCCCAACTTGCGCGCATCTCGCGCCTTGAATCGCCTCCTACCGGAGCCTGCAAAAGGGGGTGCAGCCTCCAACCCGCTCGTCCCACGGGAATGTCCGCCGGCATGCCTCATCGCCAGACCCGATCTCAACCCGGAACCGGGAGGCGTCAGTCATCCGGGTCCGCCCGACAAGGACGGCCTTGCGGCGGGTTAACACTCCCGTGTATTATTCTGCATCGGCAAAACGTCGAGGACTGTGCGACGCTGACGGTCCGTGCGTCCGCTCACTTGCGGTGGGGGGGGGGCGAAAGGGGCGCAATTCTTGCCCCGGCGCGGCTTCAGTCCGAGAACGCAACGCCAGTATCCCCGGAAAAAGCAGACGCCCGCGCCGCAAGAGCGCCATCAACGTTGTTCGATCGGCAGGATATATTCTCCGCAGCATTAAACCCTTATTGAGCGGACGACGGGTTCTCCGCTCACGGATTGCGGCGAGCCGACAAAGACGGGATCGACCTCGAGCCGCTGGCCCTCGAGCACCGCTCTGGGCCGCCCCGCACCGGAACCCTGGCCTGCCGACCTCCTGGCGGTTGGCCGAAATGCTGAGAATGCTCGGAAGTCCGCTCCCTGCCGAACCGTCGATTTCCAGCCCTGGCTGCGGCTCAGCCCGGTCATTCCGGTGAGAATTCGTGGATCCGAGACCCTTGCCGCACCCGTTGAATCCAGACCGTCACGGACCGGGTGTCCGTCCAAGCTCTTGACACGACCGGGCCGCTGCGTAAAAGAAAGTGAACGTAGCGGGGTCGGTCCGGTGAACGCCGTTCCCCCCGTCCTGCGGGTGTAGCTCAGTGGTAGAGCGTCACGTTGCCAACGTGAATGTCGTCGGTTCGAGCCCGATCACCCGCTTCCTTCCCCCGCCGGGGTCCTGACGTGACAGCGGTTGCCAACCTACGACACGGGCGACCTTTACGGCCCCTTGCCGCGCGCGGCGTTCAACCCTCCAAATCAGGCCCGTTTTGCCAGCGGTTGACCCGAAGTGCCTGGCGCGGACACCTGTGAGTGCAAGGTTTAGTGCAAGGTAAACTCGAGCATGTGCATTCAAGTGTGTGCGCGCGCGCGCCCCCCCCACACCCCCCGGAGGTGCGTCAACGCACTCCGGGGCTGGGGAAAGTGTGCGCGCGCGAAGAGGCAGGAACAATCAGCAGGTTCGGAAGACTCCAGGGAGTGAAGTGGATCTAGACCGTCTAGGCGCCGAAAGCCACGCCTACGCGAACGCCTTCTCGCGGCCGGTGGATGGGGAAGTGCCCGTCTCGGAGAGCGTCGGCAGCGCCGCCAGCGCCCCGGCGATGTCGAGGAGCTTCGGGTCGGTGTAAATGTTGGCGGTGAGCTCCGGCTTGGAATGTCGCATCGCGGCCTGAGCGGTACGGAGCGGTACGCCCGCGGCGCACAGATGCGTTCCGAAGGTGACACGCAGGGCGTGGACGTCCACGACGCGGTTACGCTCGTCGCGCTTGGCAATGCCCGCGACGGCCAGGTCGCGATCGAAGATCCGCGTCAGGCCCGTCGGGACGCCGAGCACGGGGGTGTCGGTGGGGAGCCGTACTGGGATCGGCTCGCCCCACGCCCGACACTCGCTCTGCAGGCGTGCCAGGCGCTCGTCCATCCACGCCTTCAGCTCGGCGGCGAGGTCCGCCCGCAAGGGGATGCTCGACCCTTGGCGGTTCTTCTCGTCCTCGGGATTGAGCACCGCGTAGGCCACGGGTCCGTCGAGTTCGAGCTGGGCGACGGTCAGCGACGCCAATTCGCCCTTACGCAGGCCGGTGAGCGCCAGCGCCTTGTACACAAGGGCGCGTTTGCGGCCTTCGCTCTCCAGTTCGGCGATCAGCAAAGGGTTCTCTTCGAGGGCTTCACGTGCCCGGTCAACCGCGCCGTCGATCTGCTCGTACGACAGCGCTGCCCGCGTCCAGGTCGACCGGCTCTTCTTCGATGCGGCTTTGCCCCCGGATACGGTCTCGCGCCCGTATTCCGCCAGCGGGCGCAATCGGGCGACCCGCAGCAAGCGCACCAGCTCCTCCTGGGTCAGCGCGCGCCGTTGGTGCCGCCGGTCACGCTTCGCGTCGGCCCGCGGGAGATCCGCGAAGGGACTCTGCGTGAGCCGGCCGGTCCGCCGGCACCAGTTGCCGAAACCGACCAGCGCCTCGCGGTAACTGTTCCGCGTCGCCGCGCTCAGGCCGTCGTCCTTCCGGGCGAGCAGCCACTGCTCGACCGGCCCGGCGGCCATGCGATTGAGCCTCTTGAACCCGCATTCGTCCATGAGCCGGTCCAGCCGAACCCGCAGCATGGAGATTCGACGTGCATCGCCGCCCTTGGCTTCGAGGTGACGCACGTAGGCCTCGAGATGGCGCTTCACGGGCACACTGGCGTGGTCGGCAACTTCGTCTTCCGCTTCGGTCATCACTCCGGCGCGGACGAGCTCTGCACGGCGTTCCAGTTGCGTCAGCACGGTTCGGGCGGCCATTTCGTCCCTGCAGCCGGTCGCGACTTCGATCACTTCACCGCCGCCATCGCGGTATCGGGCGATGTAGAACCGCGATTCGCCCCGGACGCGAAGCGGATCGCCTTCGCCGTCGATGACCTCGGCGGTACGCACCTGGCCGTTGCGCAGCCGCCAACGGGCAATGCGTTGACCGTCCCTTTCGACGATCTCCGCTCCCGGCGGCGCCGGCATGGTGTAGGCTTTTCGGTAGACTCTTCCCATCGTTCATGTCCTCCCGCCCGGACCCACCCCGGGCGAGCCCAGTGAGGCTCAAGGGGGCGAGGAACTCAAGGCGAAATTGCAAGCGGTTTTCCTTCCATGCCCCCACACGCCGGACCCGCTTCAGTTGATTCACCCTCGATTGAATGCCTTCGCGGAAAATTTCGACAGGATGGGGGGCGGTCCACCTGCGCAACCTGCGCGAACCTGCGCGATGGTTGGGATTGCCGTACGTGTGCGCGGGTGCGTGCGCAGGCGTGCGCGCGCGCGTGGGTCCCGGTGATCGCGCAGGTTCGCGCAGGCGCGCTCGTAAGTCCTTTGCCCACAATGCCTGAGCGCCTGCGCGATGTCGGGATGGATCGCGCAGGTTGTGCGCAGGTCTGCGCAGGTGGCTGGATACACCATCATGCCGACACGTCCTTCAAAGCGATCCCCTGGTAGAATCTTTGATTGCCCGTGCCGAGACGGGTGACAATGCCAGTGACCGCCGCCGCGAGGTCGCGGCCGAAGGTTTGCTTCGTCGAAACCGAAACCCGACCGTCGGCGTCACACCATCGTTTCCAGGCGTGATATAAGTCATCGACCCACACTCGAAGCGCCTGCCCCGTTTCGCAACACTCCCGCACGAAAGCGCCGACAGGGCTGGAGAGATCCTCCATATCGCGTAGCGCGTCTTCAACGCTGGATGGCTGGAGGAAGTGACCACGTTTTTGAAGATGCCGCCAGCCCTCAATGGACCAGTTCAGGATCCCGGGTCGCTCGTTAAGCAATCGACGCGTGAGGGTTCTGTCTTCGCGACCATAAAAGCTCTCATTCAGCCGTAGGATCATGAACCTGCCCGCCAAAGCTCCAGAAGCATCCGTCAGGCGGGGCAGCTCGTTGGTCAGGAAGACAAAGCGCGTGGGAAGCTTCATGGTCAGGCTGGGTAAGAACTTGCGGTCGACCGTGAGAGAGTCCTCCCCGGAGATGCACAGCAAGCGTTCGATGACAATCTGGATGTTGTCTCCGGCGAATCGCGCGTCGCTCACGATGCCCAGCGATTTGCCGATCAACGGCTGAAGACCGAACGGGCCGGCGAGACTGGAAGTCGTGGGACCACAGATATTCCCCCGACCCACGAGGCCACTCAGCACGCGCGCAATTGTGCCCTTTCCACTGCGTTTCGGCCCGACGATGAGCAACATCTTATGCTGCGAAGTGTCCCCGGTAAGACAGTAGCCGAACCATTCTTTGAGAAGATCCAGCGCCTGAGCGTCATCCCTGAACAGTTGTCGTAAGAACGAGTTCCACTGTTTCGGATCAGGTGCCCGCGGATCGTGGTCATAATCCAATGCGTTAACGTTAAAGAACGCCGGCGTCGGCTGGAGCTTTTTCATCGTCGGCAAATGCAGCAACGATGAACGCGTCGCGATGATTTCCGAGGGCTCGGGACAGTTCGGCCCCGCCGTCAGCCACGACGGTGAAGGGGTGGTCGCCTCCAGGTGGACGTGGGCTTGGATCGATGCCTGTGCCGACTGCAGTGTGTTCGGATTGGCGGGGAAATCTTTCGCCGTCCACGCTTGCTCCTCGGGGTCCCAGATCATGAGGACCGCGTTGTGGAGCCACGGGAGTAACCTGTTCCTGAGGCTGCCGTCCTCGCGTTCAACGTAGCGGTTGCCAGCCCATTCCCAAAACTGACCCGCGTAATGTCGCAGCGTCATGCCTTCGGAATGGTGATGGAACGCCTCGACGTAGGCTTCGGCCGTGGGCAGCGTTCGCTCAACCGCGAGAATAAGCCTTCCCGTCTCGGGATCGATCGTCCCGGGCTCCGGTGCGCTCGAGAGTGGTTTCTTACATGCGCGGCCGCTTGAAGACGACTTCTTCTTGCGTCGCGCTTTGGAACTCGCCGACCCCCTTTTCGTGTTTGGTTCACGACTCGCGAGAGAAGCGGCATCATCGATGAGCTGATGAGCAATGTCGCCAGCCCGAACATGTCGTTTCATGCCAATCTCACATTTCGAGAAACGGACTTCAACGCGGACGCAAAGGCACTCCGCGCCTCGCGCTTCGGTAAACCACACGCCGCCGCCCCAGCGACGATCAGGCGCTCCGCCTCACGCTCATCGACCCCGCACCCCAGCAGGTTGGCAGCGGCCGCAAAGGCGGATTGATTGCGCGCGCCCTCGGGCACGCGGCCTTCGATGAACTCGCGCGTCGCAGGATGGATCCGCTCGATGGGTAGTGCGGGAGTTGGGAAGCGAGGGGGCTGTCGGCGGGGATGTGCGGAATCTCCTGTCCGGCGCGCCAACGCGGCTCGCGCCTCTGCGGTGAAGACCTCCCAGGCTTGAGGATCGCAAGCAGGTAGGCCCTCGAGTTGGGTGGGTTTGTCCTCAAACGGATCGACGATGACGCCGCCGCCGTGCGCAGCGAAGGCGCCGGCGCACGGGAGAGTCATCGACCAGCCATGCGGTGGTCGGGAGGTGGATCGAGGCACGAGTTCGACCGAACCCGCGTCGCCGAGCCGCGCGATTGCTCCGTTCGCGCAGAGAAAGGCATGGGGAACCGCGCACTGCGCCGCGTCCAGAACCGCGATATTGAATGCCGCCGCAGCGAGACCGGCAGCGCCAATGACCGCGGTTTCAAGATCTACCGGCCCGGGTGGGAAGAAGAAGACATGCCGTCCGAGAGCACGACGCGAGCGGGCGACCAGGAGACCTGAGGAAAGGCCGGCAGCATCGGCGCGCTCTGCAATGCAACGGGCTGCATGCGCCGGATCGGCCAGCCCCGTCGCGCCGTGATCAGCGGCGTCCAGATCGATCGCCAGCCATCGGACTAGGCCATCGGTTCCCGGGCAGTAGGCGGCCAGCACCACCTGATCCACGCGTTCCAGCCGCGGCGGGTATCCCTCCGCGATGAAGGTGAGCGTCGCCGGACGGCCGCACAGATGCGCATCGACGAGCGCCATCACCGCGTGCGGATCAGGCGGTAGCACGATTCGGCAGGGTTTTTCGCTGCGGCGAATCGCAGTAGCGAAATGCGATCCGTTCAGGAGGACCAGCAGCAATTCCATGAGAGACGGATTCGGGAGGGGCGTCATCGGGTCCCCCGGCACGATTCGCGGACCTGCGGGCACCCCGCGGCAATCCACTCGAGTAAAGATGACCGTTTCCAGCGGACCAAGGTGCCGAGCCGTACGGGAGGGGGCATCCGACCTGCGTCGGAGAGGCGCCGGATGTGGCGCTCACTGCAATCGCCGAGCAACGCAGCTACAGCGCGAACGTCTAGAAGTTCGGGCGCAACAAGCGGCTGAGTGTTGGAGGATAAGTTCATCCCTGCAGTGCTCCTTTCGAGTTCTCGACGATGGTTCGCACCTCGCGCGCGTCACATCGGGCGTGCTGTCCGATTCCAGTTGCGGAAATCTCACCCCGGTCAGTCATTTGCGCACCTCGACTTCCGGAGCGGGTGTGCTCTGCTCGCGCAGCCAGATCGAGATGACTTCAGGGTCAAACCGGATTTCGCCGTCGGGAAGCCGCACGCACGGGATTAGCCCGCGGCGCGCTAAGCGCGCGGACCGGCCACGGGGGAATCGAAGGCGGCTGTCGAGTTCAGTCGGTTTCAGCAGCTGGTCGCTCACAACCAAACCTTACCACGCGAAAACGTGCGCCGACGCGGCTTGTGGCGGAGTGGGTATGAGTGGGGAGCAGATAGTATGAGATAGTTCGAGAGGGATTACTTCTCCGGGAGCTTCGGAAACTGAGCGCGACAGAAGATGAACGTCTGTCGGTTGAGAGTCCTGAATCGAACGTGACCCGAGTTCATCAGGCTCGTGAGTTTCTTCACGGTCATATCGCCGCCAATGGCGTCCGCAGCTTGTTTCTTGCTCAGGGGGGCCGACGGCGTGACCGGTTCGCTGGCGTTGCCTACGCCTCCCGCTTTCGCCGTCGGCTCGTTATCTGCTGGTTTTCCCGCGTGATCGGTGAGGATGTCAATCGCCGCTGACGAAGCGCTGAACAGGTCGTCCAGGTCGCTCGTGAAGGAACGGGGAAGCTGTTCAAGCCAGCGGTCGGGGAACTTCAGTTGTGGCCCAAGCACCGCGCTCGACTTCAACCTCCGCAGCTCCCCCAAGTTGTAGGGAAAGTCCTGTCCGTTGTGAATGCAATTTCGATTCGCTCTCAGGTTGGGCCAGCGCTGCGCCCATGCCAGATCGAAGAGCAGGTACACCCATCGTAGTGCGGGCTCGCCCGTGCGAAGAGTCTCGGTCGGGACCGGTGCAAAGTCTGCAAACGAATTATCCGGGACGACAGCACCCGCCCTTGCGGCAAACGCCTTAAACACGTCCACGCCCTTCCGATCGCCAAAGACACACACCGTGCGCCCGATGGGTGGGACTACGGCGAAGGGATCCCCAGCGCTATTCGCAATGGGTTTACCGTGAATATCGAGAAAGGGTTTGGTTCCAAGGGGTGCGAGTGTCGGAATCGCTGGAATGCCCACTTCGCGGTAAACGCCGCACATGGTCCAGGCGGGAGTGCGGAGGAAGGTCGGAGCCGTGCCGTTGATAGCGATACACTCGCCTGCCTCGGGTTCATCGTGACCGAGCCAACAGCGCAAGCGCCCGTGATGGACCAGGGCGTCTTCGAACCGGTCGCGCAGGGAACGCAGCAGCTCGATGGGTTTCTCGCTAGCCGCCGATTCGGCTGAGGGGGTTCCCGTCCCTTGTTGTGCCTCGCCAGCCTTCTCATACTGGCCATGGCGCGCATGCAGCTTGCTGCGCTCTGCGAGTCGTGAAGACCGACGTGAATCGTCCGCCATCGTGCAACATCCTTATTGGGGTTCACCCCCACGTGCGTGGGGACATCATCGCTCTCATCTCCGCCCACGTCATCGTCGTCGGTTCACCCCCACGTGCGTGGGGACATCGCAATCAGGCTCCGCCTCAAGGACGGTAGACCGGTTCACCCCCACGTGCGTGGGGACATCAGCATGGTTTCGGCTGAAACGGCAAACCTCGTCGGTTCACCCCCACGTGCGTGGGGACATCGACGTTTGTTCCCTCCGGACGGCCGGGCCGATCGGTTCACCCCCACGTGCGTGGGGACATCGGCGTCTGGCGGAGTGTCCGCGAGCGCCGCGTCGGTTCACCCCCACGTGCGTGGGGACATCGTACCGCAGAATCCTTGGCGGGGACGCCAACTGGGTTCACCCCCACGTGCGTGGGGACATCCGCTCGTGCTCTGGGAGCGGCTTGCCCGTGACCGGTTCACCCCCACGTGCGTGGGGACATCGTTGTTAGCTGCCGCGACACAGCCCGACCAGTCGGTTCACCCCCACGTGCGTGGGGACATCGCCGGCGATCTGGCCGAGTTCGACGACTCCAGCGGTTCACCCCCACGTGCGTGGGGACATCGATAGAGGACGACGGGCCTGAAGGCGAGCCGATCGGTTCACCCCCACGTGCGTGGGGACATCGTGATCGGCATCGCCATCATCTCGTCCCACGTCGGTTCACCCCCACGTGCGTGGGGACATCGAATCTCCGAGATGGAACCGACCCGGTAGTGCGGTTCACCCCCACGTGCGTGGGGACATCTTCACGGTTTCTAACTACCGAGAAACTAAAAGCGGTTCACCCCCACGTGCGTGGGGACATCCCCGCAAGGGGGGGTTTGGGGGGGTTCTCTATCGGTTCACCCCCACGTGCGTGGGGACATCGCGACGAGCGTATACATCCGCTGCCGGCTGATCGGTTCACCCCCACGTGCGTGGGGACATCTACACCAGCACAGCCAGCTGTTGCGGCTCGATCGGTTCACCCCCACGTGCGTGGGGACATCTTGCACTGGTCGCCATAATACACCTGCCTTAACGGTTCACCCCCACGTGCGTGGGGACATCATCCGGCGAGGTCTGACGAGGAACGCGCGCACCGGTTCACCCCCACGTGCGTGGGGACATCGTCGAGCAGATGTCGGGGGGCGAGTACGCGACCGGTTCACCCCCACGTGCGTGGGGACATCGTGACTCGCCGGGAATCGCCGGGCGCTCACACCGGTTCACCCCCACGTGCGTGGGGACATCTCATCGTCGTATCCTCCTGTGTATAGAGTCCCCGGTTCACCCCCACGTGCGTGGGGACATCTCTCCACCGGCACGACCGGATTCCCCGTCTACCGGTTCACCCCCACGTGCGTGGGGACATCGCCCGAAAGAGATACCGGATACCTTTCGCTGACGGTTCACCCCCACGTGCGTGGGGACATCGCCGACGCCGACCGTAATGAAGCACCGCTCCGCGGTTCACCCCCACGTGCGTGGGGACATCCATTATACATATCGGTTGCGTCGATGCAACCCCGGTTCACCCCCACGTGCGTGGGGACATCGCCGATCCCGCCCGGTGCGTTGCCGGGCGGGACGGTTCACCCCCACGTGCGTGGGGACATCTCACGAATCCGACGATCGTGGACAACGTGTTTCGGTTCACCCCCACGTGCGTGGGGACATCTCACGGAGAACTCGGTGACGGTGACGGTCGTGCGGTTCACCCCCACGTGCGTGGGGACATCCGAGGGGGACTACTTCGGGCGGGCCGACGAGGAGGTTCACCCCCACGTGCGTGGGGACATCATCTACGGCGGCATGATGGACCCCTCGGAAAGCGGTTCACCCCCACGTGCGTGGGGACATCGAAACGTTTCCGCGAACGACTTGTCTGTGTTCGGTTCACCCCCACGTGCGTGGGGACATCTGTGGTGAGGTATTCCGGTTTCATTGTTGTCCCGGTTCACCCCCACGTGCGTGGGGACATCGTCGAGAACGTGAGGCGAGCGGACGGCGTGAACGGTTCACCCCCACGTGCGTGGGGACATCCATCCGGAACGTTCACGCTCCAGACGGGTTTTCGGTTCACCCCCACGTGCGTGGGGACATCACGTCGTCGGGGATGGTCGCGGCGGCCCACAGCGGTTCACCCCCACGTGCGTGGGGACATCGGAGGGGTTGGCTTAACGATCGGAGGGGTTGGCGGTTCACCCCCACGTGCGTGGGGACATCGAATATGCCGCCTTCACATACTTACGGACCAGCGGTTCACCCCCACGTGCGTGGGGACATCACTGAGCCTTAGCTCACAGATGGCGATCTTATCAGAACCAAGCCCTCGAAATCAACCGGAGTTCGATCGGTTTTCCCATGTGTTCGGATGGCGAATCCCTGCTCAGTCGGGTTCTTGAAGATCATGGTGGCCCCTCCGCCGCGAAGCAGGCTGGTCGTCTTGTCCCAGACCTTGTCCCGAACGAGTGCGGAAAGGCGGCCTACGAATACGCCCGTCCGCGGCTCGATCATCCAGCGGCTCAGCAGCCCCCGCAGCGAAGCCGGGACGCGCTCAACAATCAGAACCACCATAGTTCATGCCTCCTTCCGCCGTCTGGTCTGAACCGCCGCTCTCCGGATCCCACAGCCGGGTCGGTCGCGCCGGCTCCTCGTCCCAGTCCTCAATCGCCGCGGTCGTGGGAACCTCGACGCCCGGCACGTCGAGCACGGCGGCGATCTCGGGAATGATGTGTTCCAGAAGATCGGTATCCCGAAACCGATCCCGACACGCCAACCGCACCGATCTCTCCAGATCGCTCAGGTAGGAACCGGCTATCTCGAAGGCCAGCGGGATTACGACATCGACCTTGTACAAGTCGGCGATGTCGTAAACGAAGGAAAGCTGCTTGCCGGTGTGGATGAACCCCAGCGCCGGCGAATACCCGGCGGAGAGAATCGCAGCGTGAACCACCCCGTAAAGGCACGCATTGGCTGTGGAAAGCGCTCGATTGACCGGACTGGCCGACGCCCATTCGCCGCGCTTATACAACCGTCCCGTCCATTCGACGTTGTACTTGAGGCTGGCCGCGGCGTAGGTCTCGCGGACGCGGATGCCCTCGCGCCCGCGGAGCTGCTTGAGCGAAAGCCCCTCGGGCAACGTCTCGTCAAATCGGCGCTCGTACATGCGTCGGACCACGGCGAGCCGGGCGATGGGCGACGCCCACAGTGCGGCCTGCTTCAGGAGGTTGGCCGAGCTGCGCGTGCCGCCGGTGCTATGGGCGTACATCCGCACGCCCTCCTGGCCGACCCATGCGACAAGGCAGTTGTTGTCGGCCAGCGTCCGCGCGGCGGCGTGCGTTATCGTGGTGCCGGGACCGAGCATGAGAACGGCGAGTGCCGCGACGGGGACGTGGGTTGACCCTTCCTTGTCGTGAACGGCGATGGCCTGCTCGTGCTGGTCGATGCGCGCGTGCTCGACGTAGAGGAAGCTGAGACGGTCGTCGAAGCGCGCGAGTTGATGCAGATCGTCCATGCGGGAGGCTCCCACGGAAAGCGGCGAGTATTCACTTGTCAAAGATCGGACGGGGCGGGTGCCAACGTGAAGGCATCGCCACGATTCGGGCCTCATGCACGGCTTAGCGGACCGGGGCGACGGAGAGCAAGCCGAAGCCGAAGGCCTTGGCGGGGCCGATGCCGCGAATGATAATTTCGCGGAAGCGGTCGGCATCGACCACTTCGAGGATGCCGTCATAGCGCACCGCGCGAAGCTGCTGACCCTTTCCCGTTTCATGCGTCTTGTTGACGTAGACATAGCCGGGTTCGAGAGACTCAATCGAAGTCAGCTTGAACCCGCCCAATGGGGCGCGTCGACCCAGCCAAGCGTTCCACTGGTCGGGTGGCACTGGAACGCGCTTGCCGAATGACTCACGGTCCACGGGTTGACCGTTCGCATCCAATGAGGCTTCTCGGAGGCGCTTGGTCGGATTGGAGAGCAAGCGGAAGCGCAAGCGCTGACCACGCTCGAATCGCCGCTCGTCGGCCTTCGTTTCCGGAAGGGCAGCCAAAAGGTGGCGCGCGTTGTGAAATGCGTAGTCCCAATCAGGCTCCAAGGCCGACTGAACCAGAATGACAACGCGGCCATTTGGCGTCACGTCAACACGGTGCAGGAAGTTGTGCGCCTTGTCGCGTGGGACGTGTATCGGTCGGTCAGCGGCTTCCGGCGCAATACCACGGGAAGGCGATACCTGCTCGGCAACAACCGCGCAGCGCTCAGGGCGCGGATCGAGGAAGCCGCACGGTTCATAGGGCATTAAGAACTCCGGGTCTTGCTCACGCTGGGACGGAGTCGGGAAAGCCATGCAGAGGCGCTGATGGACGTGATAGCGATTGCGCAGCCAAAGGCGCCCAGGGCGCGGCCTGTCGGGGTTATCGCCGACGTTGATGAGTAGACAGGAAAGGTACACGGCTTAGACCTCCTCGGGGCTTAAGCGTCGCCTTCGAGTTTCCAGCGACCGAAAACGGATGATCTCGTCACGCTTGGTGATGATCCGGTCGCGCCAGTGCGGATCATCGGGATTGATGCGGTCCAACCCCATACCCAGGCCGTACTCGATCATGGTGACGGCGTCGTGGCACAAACGACAGAGCGAGCGCAACTCTTCGAGACGTTCCTCTCCCCCGGCGTGGCGATAGGTGACATGCTGAACGGTCGTACCCGGCGATTTGCAGAAGACGCACAGGTCATGGTCGTGGTCGAGCCGTTGAAGTCGGCGCTTCTTGTATTCGCTGTTGCCATAGTCGGCTCGTGGGCGAGGTGGTCGAGGAGTCGCGCGTTGCGCAGGTTCTTTCGCAATGCCGACTTCGCCGTTTGCGCCTACGCGCAGTTCCTGGCGGATGACGAATCGGGCGCTATGTGCCGGCGGCTCGAACGTCAGTGGAACATCGTACCAGACGAGCGCATCGTCGGGGGCTTCGGGCTGCACTGGCGTAGGGATCCAGTCGAGCAGGCAATCCAAGGTTTCTGGAGCCGGGTCCCCGAACGTAACCCTCTTCATAACCTCTCTCTTTCGACGGCGGCGTGTGGTTTTGGCGGAAACTGTTAACTGGAAATCACCGAAGAGAGTCGAAGCCGCGAAAAACACCTGCGAGGCGATCGGATGACGGAATCCGAAAGGCTCTGTCAATCGATTGACGCCGAGGCCCATCGCGGCGACGAACGTCCCCTGGTCCGTCGCGTCCACGTCCCCATCCCGATCGAAGTCCCCCGGCGAGTAGTCCCAGAGGCGGACCTTCCCATAGCCGTCGTAGACATCGGCCTCGGCCAGCGCCCCGTTCTTCTCCACCAGCCCCGTCACCGTGAACAGCTCCTGCAACAGATAGTAGAACGTGTCGGCCTCATCGGCCTCGCCCTCGATCAGCGCCACGCGCTCGTCCACATACTGCGTGCCGTTGATGAACCGCCGTGCCGGCGTCCCGTCACTATGATAATCCGCGATCTCGGCCTGGCCGTCATGGTAGAACCGCAGGTCCGCGGTCTGGCTGTCGCTCGTGCCGTCATACTGCGTCCACGCGGTGATCTTGCGGCCGAGGGCGTCGTAGGCGAACGTCGCGACCGTGGTGTTCGACCCGGAGTTCGGGTCATAATCCACTTGAAGCAGCCGGTTGTCGCAATCGTAGGCGTACACGTAAGCGTCACCCGAGCCGTTGACGACCTGCTTCCACAAGTTCCCCGCCGCGTCGTGCGTCACCGCGTACGTCGCCACCGACGTATACTCGTTCGCCAGGTTGTTCGCATACGCCCGCGTCGTCGCGTTCCGCTGATCCGTGTACGTCACGCGGTTGCCCAGCGAATCATAGACGTAAATCTCGTCGCCCGTGGTGGCTGACATATTGTAGTCCACCTTCGTCAGGCGATGCAAGGTGTCGTAGGCGTAGGCGTCGATCTGGTTCATTTTGGAAAAACCCTCGGCATTCCCGCCCGTCCCGCGGTGGCGGTCGTTCGACAGCCGGTTGCCGGAGCGGTCGAAGGCGTAGGTGAATTGAGCCAGCTCATCATGATCGGACGCGGCAGCCGAGCCCCACCGCGTCGCGTTCGTCACCTTCGTCACGAACCGCTGGCCGTCATACTCCGGCCGGTACTGCAGGAAGAGATCCTTCGTGGCGTAGGTCGATTCATACTTGTACCGCGTCTGCACGCTCCGCTTGGTCAGGAAGCGGCCCTGGTATTCGTAGACGGCGAAGTCCTGCAACGAGGTCGGCGCCCCGCCGGCGGTCGTGAACTTCGCCCGGATGGCCGTGTTCTGGGAGAGATCGTCATAGTCGTAGGCCAGCACCTTGGCCGCGCCATCGAGCAGCAAATTCACTCACAAAGAGAAACTTCGCCCGCATTCTGGACAACGGGCATCAGTAAGCCCAATCAAGCAATATCCACATCCCAAACAGCGGTTGCGCGGATTTGTGGATGCCTCAACTTCATATCGTCGTAAACAATTATATCCAATGTTCAACACACGTCTCGTAGCGACAAAAATGAGTAAGTATCCTATCGCCCTAACAAACAATAAAACAAAGAACCAATCCCAGATAAACCTAGCTGGAACTACGAGTCCCCATCCATCAAAGAACGCATGCATACATGCCATCGAGATAATAAGCACCTTAAGCCGATAATTCTTCAATAACGAGTCATCAAGCCAACCAACTACAAGCACGATTCCAATGACGCCCGCAGTCAATAAATTCTTGAGAATCACAATGGATCTGTCATTTATCTGAGCAAAGTCCAAACCGAAAACTAAACCGGACAAAGTTAACGCTATGCTTGATTCGCAAATCAGGAAAAGAAATATAGCGGTGCGACGCTGTCTAGTTATGGCGAGCGGAAAAGCGCAGCGCTTCGATCTTTTATTCATGGCCGTCGTTGGAGAATAAGCGTAATCGACGCCCTAATAGTCCGTTGGAAAAGGTAGTGTGTCCCTCTTGGACGCGAATTTCACCGAGAACACCGGCATCACAAAGGCCGATCATGAGTTCTTCACTAAATCAACCTTCACGATTCTGCGCCATTCTAACTTGCATCATGCCGCCCGGCGAATTTTGGTCGCAAAGCGGCCATTTCTTTCGTCTATCCAGGCCCACACATCGGTCATCAGCGCGTTCATGTCGGCACATTCATGGTTGCGCGTCACATTGGCGTGCAGATCCTGCCAGTCGCGCTCGATACGGTTGGCATCCGGACAGTACGGCGGCAGGAAGTGCAGCTTGATGCGATTCTCATGCTGTTTGAGCGCCTGCTGCACAATCTTGCTGTGATGAATGCGGTAGTTGTCCAGTATGACATGAATGCAGCGGGCCCTCGGATAATCCTCCCGTAGCGCGCTCAGCAGCGCCAGAAACAGCCAACTGTTCTTCATCGGTCGCTCCACGCACGTCAGCCGTCCCGTCTGCGCGTTCTTCGCGCCCGCAAGATAACGCTTCTCGTTCTTACCCGGCGTCATGACCGACTTCTGACGGCCACGATTCATCCAGTCCAGCCCGATCTTCGGGTTCAGGTGAATGTCCACCTCGTCCGCGAAGACCACCACTTCGCCCGCGCGAGCATTCTTTGCCACCTGTTCGATCTCCCGCAACCGGGCC
Source organism: Phycisphaerae bacterium (assembly GCA_013360585.1). Lineage (GTDB taxonomy): Bacteria > Planctomycetota > Phycisphaerae > UBA1845 > UBA1845 > JABWBH01. Next base: position 65,997 of record JABWBH010000019.1, read on the forward strand.
TTTCTTCGGGCTCTCGACCACGGACAGCGCACCCGCGGACGCGGCCGACCCCGCCGCGCGCCGTTCCGCTTCAACGCGCGACTCATCGTGGCCGGGCTCACCGTCACGCCGGTCCGCTCCGCCATCACCTTGATCAACAACTCCTGCGTCCACGTCGGACGCCGGCCGCCGAAATCCGTCGGTCGCAGTTCGACGACGTCATGCAGTTCGGCCAGATATTCTTCCGTCAGTTTCTGCTGCCCATTGTCTTCGCGGCCATCCAGCAATGCCGCCTCGCCGCGCTCGCGGAATGCAACCATGACCCGCGACGCCCACGAGCGATGACATCCGAGCGACTCCCCGATCTGTCGCGACGAGCGTCCTTTGCTCGCCAGCAGAACGATCTGGCACCGCGTGGCCACCCGCGCCGAACGCGTCTGCCGCCGCAAGCGCCGAATCCGAACCTTGACACGATGCTGCAATCGGATCACAGTCCCAGTCATAAGGGCACCTCCATGTGTTTGCGTCACCAACAAACAACATATGGGGTGCCCTTATTCTGTCAACTATAACCCATTGATATACATGAACTTGCAGTGGCGCGCCTTCGTGAAAGGTGATTGTAACTCTTCAGCCGACTGCGATCTTCTGCGGTCAAAGATGTTAAAATAGGCAATTTGCGCGATCCGCGCGCATCGGTTATTTCGGGCGTCATGGCACGGACGCGAGCGCTGAATGCGTCGCCGGAGCAGGAGTTGCTCGATGCGGCGCTGCGCGGTGAGTTGAGCGAGGCGCAGGCGCGTCAACTGGCGCAAGCAGATTCGGCCGCGATCGTGTTGATCCTGCTGGCCCTGACTCGCCGCATCGGCCAACTTCAGCGTCGCTCGGCCGACCCGGCGGCGCCCACACCAGCCACGCCGTCCGGGATGGTGGCGGTCTACGCCAAGCCGACCGTCAAGCGACGGGCGAAGCGCCCTGGCGCGCGCAACGGTCATCCTGGCGCACGACGAGCGCCGCCGGCCCGCATCGATCAGCGTATCGAGCATCGCGCCCTGACGTGTCCCGACTGCGGCGGGCCGCTGCAGTGTACGCAGCGCTGTCGCACGCGGATCATCGAGGACATCCCCGAAGAGATTCAGCCGGTCGTCACCGAACATACGATCCATCGCGACTACTGTCCGGGCTGCAAGAAGGATGTCGAGCCGGTCGTGCCCGACGCCATGCCGGGCGCGACGCTGGGTCATCGCATCGTCGTCCTGACCGCCTGGCTGCACTATGGACTGGGCGTGACCCTCGCTCAGGCCATCGACATTCTCGGCTATCACCTGCAAACCACGTTGACGCCGGGCGGCCTGGTGGATGCCTGGCGGCGGTTGGCTGAGATCCTGAAGGACTGGTACGAGCAGATCGCCGAAGAAGCTCGAAAATCCGCGGTTTTGCATGCCGACGAGACCGGCTGGCGAGTGAATGGCCAGACGCGCTGGTTGTGGTGCTTCGCCACCCAACACGTTTGCTACTACAGGATCGATCGCTGCCGCGGCAGTCCGGCGCTGCAGAAGTTTTTCATCGAAGCCTTCGCCGGCACGCTGGTGACCGACTTCTGGGCGGCCTACTTGTCGATCGATGCGGACGACCGGCAGTATTGCCTCGTGCATCTGCTGCGCGAAATGGAGAAGGTCGACCTGTATAACCGCTCGGCCGAGTGGTGCGCGTTCGCCAAGAAACTGCGGCGGCTGATCCACGACGGCTTCCGGTTGCGCAAACGGCCCGACTTCTCGCCGCAGCGCTATGCCGGCCGCATCGCGCTGATCGATCGGCGCCTGAGCGAACTGGCCACGTGGCGGGCCGACGACGGGCGCCTGCTGTATCGCGACGACGGGCGCCTGCTGTATCACGACGCCGATGCTCTGCGGCTGGCCAAGCGCCTGCGCAAACACTGGAACCACCTGTTCACGTTCCTGGACAAGCCCGACGTGCCGTTCGACAACAACCTGGCCGAGCGAATGATTCGACCGGCCGTGATCATCCGCAAGAACAGTCTGTCGAACCGCTCCGAACAAGGCGCGGCCACGCAGACGATCCTGATGAGCGTCTATCGCACACTCAAACTTCGCGGCCATGACCCGATCCGAACCATCGTCGCCGCCCTGCGGACCTACCTGCAGACGGGCAAACTACCTCCACTACCCCCGCCCGTCGTCGCAAACGGCTGAAGAGTTACGAAAAATCAACACCTACGATGCGCGATCCAACACAGAGAGTTATCCCCATTATGAGTGCAAAAATAGGCGCGAACAAATGCGCCAAGGCGCTCGTTGACGAGCTGCCATAAACACCGGAATAGTGAATAACAGCATTGACTGCTGCTGTCACGAAAAGCATGATCCACCACGCTGATCGCGGAGAAGTACACGCGGACTGACTGCCATTGCGTTTGGCCAGCGAGAGCAAGACAATGCTAAATGGGCAAAACGCAGCGCCGTTCACGCAACCTATGATTAGTGATGGAGCATCGAACCCAAGAAAAATGAAAGGAATCGCAAGACCACAGACAATCGGAAATAGCGAATACACCATGTGAAAACACACTCCGTGGAACGTTTACATATGTTTACCGCTGTACTCCTAACAACTTCCCTCCGTGTAACCGGTTTGCCCAGGCGCCATTCTTCAACTCACCAGATCGAACCAGGCGGCATCTCGGGGGGAGCACATTCTTTGCACTCATTACCCGTATCTCCAGAGAACTTACATGTTCCTTGGCAGAATGGTCCAGAGCAAACTGGTGGAATGACGGGAGGGGGGGGACAGTCAGCCCTGGCATCCGAGAATGGACCATTACCTAAGTTCTTGATAGCCCAGCAGAAGATCGCGGCTCGACCGCGACAGTGAAATGCAACACGATTATCCCAAATACTATCGCATTTAGTATTCATACAATCACACATGCCTTGATCACAGTCGAGTTTCGGCGGTCCACTGCAGTTACCATAGCACTCGTCATGAGTCTGACAGCACGAGGTAAAGAGCCCATATGGTCCCGTGAAGAAGGGAAAGTCCGGAACTAAAATCTCGCCAAGTCCTGGAATACCGAGCAGTTTTGCCGGACCGCAAGCCCGACCGGCGGGATCCACCAGGCTTTGCGGCGCGCTTCGCACATAGCAATACATGTTTAGGCTGTCTGTGTATTCCATGCCTGAGGCATATCGCCCAAATATGATTCGCAACGGATCACGCTGCAGGAATCTCTGCTGAGTGGGATCATACTCCCGCGCCCGATTCTGATACGCCCCGATTTCGGCGTCGTAGACGAGACCCTGATGCAGGAACAGGTTGCCCACGGGCGAGGAGCGACGCGCGTGATGCACGCGGTTGGTGCTGGGCGCGGCGACGAGTGCGGTCATGATCGTCTCGTCCGCGCTGTCGAGCGTGCCGTCGCCGTTGAAGTCGAACACGCGGCAGGTTCCCGTGGCCGTTCCCCAGCAGGTCTGGCCGGAGCCGAGGAACCCGTCATCCGTCGAATCCACGTCGCCGTCGGCGTCGTAATCCCCGAAATACGAAGCCGACTCGATGATCGGCTGGCCGTACTCGGTGGTGAACACCCGCTCCAGCACGCGGCCCGCGAGGTCGGTGAGCGTCGTCACGTTGTAGTTGGCGTCCTGCGACACGAGGGCGTACCCGTGTTCGAGCTTCAGCGCCACGATCTCGTCGATGTATTGCGTGCCATAGTACGCCTGCGTCAGCACGTTCGACGAGCCGTCGCGCATCTCGATCATCTGCTGCCCATTGTACCCGTAGCGGAACGTCCCGTCGAGGTCGCCGCAGTTCGAGACGACCTTCTCGATCCGCCGCCCCAGGGCGTCATACTCCGCCACGTGCAGCGTCGTCGCGTCCGTCCCGTTGCCGTCCGCGGCGATCCGCTGCACCAGCACCAGCCGGCTCCAGGCGTCGTACTGGTAACGGTGCCGATCATCCTCGACGAGGTTGCCGGCGTCGTCATACGCGAACGGCTTCGACGTGCCGGTGAACGTGTCGCAGAGAACCAGCGTATCGGCCGAGTCGTCCAGGTCGCCATCGGCGCCCGAGTCGTCCCCCGCCTTCACGGCCTCGAACTTCCCGCTTCGCTCCGCCCACAAACCGACGGCGCCGTGGCTGATGTCGGAGTCGGTGGTCGAGATCACCTGCGAACCCTCGACGCGCACGACATAGCTCGTGCCCGTGCAGCGGACATAGGTCGTGTACGGACTGCTGCCCGAGTACGAACCCGAGGCCACCGTGGACTGCTTGCCGTCCAGCATCTTGATCAGGTTGACCGTCCCGTTGTCCCGCAACTCCACACCCATGAAGTTATCAGGGTCAACGTACCGGATCAGCAACGCCACGCGATTGCCGCTGACAAAGGACAGATCCGCCTGCGCGGCGTAGTCGTCGTCGCCGTACCACGTCGACACGGCCTCGCCGCCGCGCGTCTGTCCGGTGACCGTCAGATAGCCCGGGCTGCCCGTGGTCAACGTCACGGCCGCGGTCGTGTTCCAGCCGGGCGCCGCCGGGTCGTACGGCGTGGGCCGGAAGAACTTGAAGTCGTCGAAAACCGCATTGGTGTTGTCGGTCACCACCCCGATCTTCCCCGTGCCCAGCATGGACGAACTATTATACTTGAAGAACGCCTTCCGGTTCGAGCCGTCCCACAACGACGCCGCCACCTGCCGCTGGCGAACCTCGACGCGAAGCTCGTATTCCGTCGAGTTATCGGAACTTGCGGATGAGGAAGCATCGAGCGCCGATCCCCAGGAGCCGCTGCTGTACTGATACAGTTCGAGGGCATCCGTGTTGCGGTTCAGGACAACCGCGTAGAATGAATTAATCCCGTTGTGGGCGAAAACGATGCCGGCGCGGGCGGAGTTGTGCCCCGCCTTGACCTTGACGGTCATGGCGCCGCCGTAGGCCGTGGGGTCGTCCGCGACGAGCACGCCGGTGGAGGTTGTGCCGTCAAGGGCGGTGAACACGAGCTTGTCGGCCGTTGAGGTCAATGACGCCGTGCCCTTGCTGACGGCCCACAGGCCGTTGAGCGTGTCGTCCGTGAACGGGTCGTTGATGATCGAAGGCCCGCCGATCACGTTGGCCTGGATGAGCGAGGTGATCTCGTTGGTCTCGTTGGTGGCGTGCTTGAGCACCGCGGAGACGCCGTTGATCTTCAAACCGTCAGACTCGTTGATGTTGCCCAGTTCGTCCATGTCCCACTCGCGGGACACGTCGGAGAGCTGCGCAGCGCCGGTTTCCAGATAGCCCACCTCGGCCTTGGTCAGGCGGTTGAGGTTGTCGTAGGTCAGCTCCTGGCTCCAGGACGGGTGGAGGCTGCGCTCGATGGTCGTGCGGTTGCTGTCGCGGTCGTGCGCGTACTGAAGCCGCGTCTGGTTCGTCTCAAGACCCCCCGAGGGATACCGGATGAACCTCTGGTCGATGACGCGCCCGAAGCGGTCCAGACCGGCGTACGTGCCGGACGACCCCTGAAAGTAGTCAAGCTTCAGGTCGTTTCCGGTCCAGCCGCTGTCGTTGTCGTGGTTGCGGATGGCCATGCGCGACA
>JABWBH010000080.1 GCA_013360585.1 Phycisphaerae bacterium
AGGACACGGGCGAACTCCTGATGCTGAGCGCATCCTATCGCCCGGACGACCGGGCGTCAAGCCTGACGTGGGAAGGCGACGGGAGCGGGAGGGGCAACCACTGTCTGGGGTCTGCCGTCCTCCGGCATGCTCACGCGGAGTACCGCGAGAGCATGCCACCCTGTCGTCAGGCTTCTACTCCTCCAGCATGGCCAGGCGAGCACGCCAGGCCATGCCACCCCTCCCGGAAGGAACGAGCGGGTTCTCAGAACCGCTTGCGACGTCGCGCCGGAGGGATATCCAGCACCTGCCGGTATTTTGCGACGGTCCGCCGCGAGATCTCGATGCCCTCTTTCTTGAGGAGCTCGACGATCTGATCGTCGTTGAGCGGGTCGTGAGGATTCTCGGCCTTGATGATCTCGGCCACGCGGTTGCGGACGCTGTCCCAGCTCGTCACTTCGCCGGTGTCGGTTTCGGTTCCTCCGGCGAAGAAGCTCCGCAACGGGTAGATCCCCCGCGGCGTCTGCATGTACTTGTCCGCCACGGTCCGGCTTACCGTCGACGGATCGCACTGAAGCTGCTCCGCGATTTCGCTCATCCGCAGCGGGCGCAGACCTTGCGGACCGATCTCGAAGAATTCCCGCTGGCGATCGACGATGATGTTGGCCACGTCGAGCAGCCGGTTGCGCCGGAACTGCACCGCGTCCATCAGCGCCCCGGCCGCCTCGATTCCCTTCCGTGCGAAGTCGCGGACCTCCTTGTCGGTCTGTTTTGATCGCGCCATCTCCAGGTATTGCGGAGAAATCCGCAGACGCGGCTCATTGCCCTTTGCCAGGCGCACGGTCAGCCCGCCGCCCGTGTCCGCGTATTCGACGATCACGTCGGGGCGGATCGGCGGTTCCGACCGGTCCACCACCTGCCGCCCGGGATGCGGATGAAGCTGCTTGCGAATGACATCCAATGCGGCGCTGACCTCCGCGATGCTGAACCCCGTGGCCTTCGCAATCGCCGGCAGCATGTTCCGCGCCGCCTCGTCCAGGTGATGCTCGATGATTGCTCGCTCGATCCGGTTGTCCCCCGGCAGCGCCTCCACCTGAAGCAGGAGGCATTCCTTCAGATTCCGCGCTCCCACGCCGGGCGGATCCAGAAGCTGCACCTGAAACAGCGCCTCCTCCAGCACGGGCAGGGGCGTCGGCGGTTCGGACTTCGCCGCGAGTTCCTCCAGGCCGATCCGAAGATATCCGCTCTCATCGAGGTGATTGAGGATCAGCTCCCCGGCGCCGCGGATGCTGTCGGGAAGCTCCAGCATCGACCACTGCTCCAGGAGGAACTCCTGAAGCGTGATTCCGCGACCGGCCGTGTTGGCCATCGCGTCCATCTTCGAGTCGCGGTCCTCCGGCGCGCCTCGACGGAACGACGACCCGGCGTCCTCGAAGTCCAGTTCGTACTCCCGCGCCAGCCGGTCCAGCCGCGTGAAGCTCGGCGAGGTCGCGTCCACGCCGTCTCCCGGGGCGACACCGTTGCCGTCGGCCCCCGCGCCGTTGACGCCGACGGCGCCCCCCCCTTGCGACTCGGCCAGTTCCAGCGCTCCGTTTTTCTCAAGCTCCTGCGCAATCAGGTTTTCCAGATCGGTCACCCCGAGCTGGAGAATGTTCATCGACTGGATGAGCTGCGGCGTCAGCCGCTGCTCCAGCCGCATGTGCTGGCCGAGATACTGTGATAACGACTGAGACATCTGCCGTCCGCGGAAAAACGGCCGCCCGGCGGGCGCATCCGCCTCAGCCGCCGTCACACCGGGTCAAGTATACCCGCAACCCGACCCCGGCGAACCTTCGGACCGGCGTGACGCGCCGACGGTTGCCTGAACCGGGGGGGGGAAATGCGGGTATGCGGGGTCTGACAGGCCTACATCACATTTCGGAAGGCAGGCGACGCGCGACAGACACCCCCTCGACCGCGAATTGCAGCGCCAGAGCAGAACCGCAGGCCGCCCGGAGAAGCGACCTGAGCGAGCCTCTCACGCGGGTTCAAGGCCTGCGAAGCCCGGCGGAAACCAGAAGCGTCTCTTCCGGACCTTCGACATCGCCACGCGACGTAAAGGGCGGGCAGGTGCGGGTTCGGTAAGGCAGGAACACCCGCTTCATGACGGGCGCGGTTCGGTAAGGCAGGAACACCCGCTTCATGACGGGCGCGGTTCGGTAAGGCAGGAACATCCGCTTCATGACGGGCGCGGTTCGGTAAGGCAGGAACATCCGCTTCATGACGGGCGCGGTTTCGGTTTTGAAACCGCGGCGGAACCGTAGTCCCCGACTCCGCCGCTGCATAGCGGCCGACGCACCAGAACGGATTCCGCGCGACCGCCGTCAACCCGAGGTTGGTGCCGTAGCCGAAAGGCTCTCCGTCGGGGGAGAAGTCGAAACCGTGGATCGTCGATCTGGTGTCCCGGTCGTACCTGCGCAGGAGCGCCCCGTCGTCCACGTTCCAGAGGCGGATCGTCCGGTCGCTGCGGCCCGTGCCGAGGGCCGCAACGTCATCGCACGACCGCCGAGCGTTTCATCAGTGGTCCGTCGCAGAGGCGCGCGACGGAGGCGTCGTCGATCCACTGGATCTGCACGTCGTAACGCCCGGGCGGGAGTTCATCGAAGCGCGCCCGCGCCCGGCCGTCGGGGTGGAGACGCACGGTGGCGGTTCGGTCCACCCCGCCGTCATCGGACGTCAGGCGCAGCTCAACACGACCCGCGGAAAGGTTCGTGTTCACGCGCGAGACGATGGCCCCGCGCGCTTTCACCCACAATCCGTGCGACAGCAGCGCGTCGCAGTCGCTGCACAGCCAGGTGGTGACGAAGGCGTCCCCCGCGCCGTTGTCGCGGCGGATGTCCTCGCCTTCCGTGGGGTCGAAGTCGGTTCCGCGGCTGGTGAAGTGTCCGGCGAACAAGATACGGCCGTCGGATGCGGCTTGCAGTGCTTGAAAGTCCGTCCACCCCTGACCACCGGCAACGCCGGTCCAGTGATATGTTTTGTCCGATCCGAGCTTGCTGACGAACGTGGCTGTGCTTCCGGGTCCGTAGAGCACGTCGCCGTCGCCGTCCGGATCGAAGTTGATGTAGTCTCCGAAGGTGCCTGCGAAATAGACGCCGCCTCGTCCATCCGCCGACACGCTCTTTCCTGTACTACTGCCGTCGTCGCCAGCCAGGACGTGCGTCCACTGGAATCGCCCGCCCCTGTCAAGCTTGACCAGCCACGCGGCATGATCGTCCGTACGCCGGTCGGGGGAGCCGTCAGGATCGAACTCAATGTAATCTCGGAAATACCCCGCCAGATACACGCTGTCACCGTCCACTTCGAGGTCTTCAACGACGACATCGCCGATATCATGATCAACGGCGACCATCCGCGTCCAGCCATAGCTGCGGTCGGCATTGATCCGCGTGACGAAAACTTCGTAGCCTCGATCTTCTCCTTCCCGGGCACCGCCCCGGAAGTCCTCTCCCGGACCCGGGTCGAAGTCATACCGCCGATACGAGTTGAACTTGCCGGATAAATAAAGGTTCCCGTCGGAATCCACGTCAAGATCTCTCAACAGGGCAGGCAGCGTAACTGACCACGCGTACCGTCCGTTAGCCAAGAACTTTGTAATGTACCTGACCGTGTCGTCGCCGGCCGTATGGACATCCTCGCCACGCCTCGGGTTGAGATCGTAGGTTCCTTTCTGAAAAAAACCCGTGACAAATCTGTTTCCAATTCCATCAAATGCAATGTTCTGCGCCGTAATCACTCCGCCAGAATCGCCATTGGAGTAAGTTCCAATATAGGCTCCACTCGGGTCGTATGTTGCCACAAAGCTGCAATGAGAATCCGGCGGACATACGTGGATGTCCTCGCCCGGTCCCGGATCAAAGTCGACATAGACGGGGTCGCTGCTGAACATCTGGCCGAACGATCCGACAACCCAGGTCTGTCCCTGTTGATCGATCGCTAAATCATTGACATACTCATCACCCGCGCCTCCGAACGTGTTCGTCCAGGCATACGACCCGTCCGCGTTTGTCACCATGACGAAGGGATCGACTCTACCTACAATAGTATGTTCATCGACCCCGTCTGTGGGATCGAAGTCCACAGAATACCCCGATCGGATGCCCTCACGTCCGAACCGGCCAGCCGTGACGATCCTCCCGGCGGAATCGGTTCGAACTATGTACGCCGCTTCGCTATCATCCGCTCCAATCGTGCTCGTGCGAACGTAACGCTGAACTTCGCATGATTGGAAGGGCGCCCCCAAGCCCCCGCCGGCCATATGCAACAAAATCAATGGCGCCACCATAACCGTCATCTTTGAACGCTCCATGATTGAATATCTCACAATTGGGGTGGGAGCTTAACCCCAAAAAGGCCTGCCCCAGGATCAACCGGGACGGGCGCGCCCTTTTCCACTTTATGGACACACCTCCGAGAACACCGCTGTCTTACCCTCGGCGACGAAGATTTCCGGCTGTACGGCGTTCTTGGGAGACTTGAACGTCAGTTTACCGCTGGTTTGCAAATCGAGTTCGGTTTTGAGACGCCCGCCGTCCACCGTGAAATCGCCGGACAGGCAAGCGATCTCCGCGGTGCTCTTGAACTCCAGGAGACTATGGTTGATTCCGTCCATGGCGTTGCACGGATTCGACACGGTCCAGTTCCCAGCCGTGTCAATGGGACAGTCCTGGAAGGTTATGGTTCCACCTTTGACAATCCATTCGCCGGTTCCAGTTTTAAGGAAATCATTAGGATTCCCTTGATCCCACATCCCAAGGATCATGTGGTCTTTATGGCAGAGCTCAGTCGGCGGATAGTTGGGAGACTGACAGGCGTCCATGTTATCCTCGTCACAGTCGTCGCATTCGTCGCCCGAGCCGACGCCGCGCGGGTCGTCCACCATCACCGTAGCGTTGTTCTCCAGGGCGCAGTACACGCCCAGATGGCCCACGAGCCGTACGGACCCTTCCAAGATGAGTTTCTTCGCTGAGGTATCGTTCTCCGTCCTGATGTATCCTCCTCCGAACGCGGGGTGGTCGCCGTCCGACCAATGCGACCGCCCGCGGATTTCTCCGTTCTTGCCCGGGTCGGACGTGATCGTGACGGGATCGTACATGAGCCGCAGGGTCGCCGGGCAGTAGCCCGATGGACAGCTCGTCATCGGCAGGGATTGACAGCTTGAGATGAACACGATGTAGCCGTTGACGATGGAATCCGGCGCGGTTTCGCCGCCCAGTTCAAGCGTCGCGTTCTCGTAAATCTTGATCACGCCGCGGCTGCCCCCGCTTTCCCGCACCTCGATGCTTCCGGTTCGGCTGGTGGAGACCACCTCGACCGTCTTCCCCGCGGGAATGATCGCATCGTCCTCGTCGTCGTCAGGATACCCGCCGATCTGGTTGTTCCCGTAACGCCAGTTGTTTTCGTCATTCCAGACGCCGGAATTCGGCTGGAATGTATACACCTCACCAAGGGCTGGCAGCGCCGCTGCCCCGGCCATCGCCGCCATCGCCACCATCAGGAACACACTTTGCTTATGATAACGCCTTTGCATCGGATGAACTCCGTTATGAGACATTTCGCTTCTGTTTCGGCCACGAAACGGCTTGGGTGCTCGTAAACCCGCTCACCGGTTCCGCGCTGCCGGCGTGCTTCCTATCCCATCACGGAACCGATGATGCCCTGTTGATATCGCCCGAGGAGCCGGCAAATCCGCGCGGGCTTGAAGCCCGCGGCTCGGACGCGGACCCCTTCCGCGCCTCAGTCCGTCTCCAGCGTCGCCTTCTGCTTGATCTTGATCGTCGTTCCGCCGGTCGCGCCGGTGAGGGTCACCTTCTGGACCGCAAGCGTCGGGTCGTTCCCGTCGGCGTCGTTGAAGATCACCGTCCCCGAAAGCGCGAGGTTCCCGATCGACTCGTTGATCAGGTTCACGCTGTGCGTTCCTGAAATCGTGGCGTTGT
>JABWBH010000055.1 GCA_013360585.1 Phycisphaerae bacterium
GGCGGCGCGGCGGCGCGGCGGCGCGGCGGGCAGCCTGGCCGCGCTGGTGGTCGGCAGCGTCAACCTGAAGGAAGTCGCGCAGAACGCCTCCGTCTCGGCGGTGGGTGCGGCGGATTTCATCAAGCTGACCACGGGCGTGGCGTTCAATACATCAGACCCGGTGACCTTCAACGCCGTCGTATCACGGGTCGCTTGATGCGGAGTCCGGGTTTCCGCCGCCGACGGACTGCGAGGCGGGTCTGGCGCCGGGTCTGGCGTTGCAGGACGACGGCCGCCTTGCGGGGGTTTCGCGAAGCGAGGGTTACTACGAATTCGTGGTCCGCGTGGAGGATGCAACCGTCTCGCCTCGGCACGGCGGACCGCAGCTACCGGATATACGTCGCGGTGGAGTAACCGGTGATGCGACCGGCGAGGCGCAAGGAGCGGGGCGCGTCCGAAAGCGAACGCGCCCCTGCCGTGTTTTGTCGAAACTCCCGGACGCCTCCCGGTCCTGGTTCGACCGGGAAACGCAACCGGTTCAACTGCAATCCGTAACGCGGCTCAGACCGCATTCCTCAACGCTGATCGTGTGCGAGCCTGCCGTGGTGCGGAACTTGTTCTTCGCCTTCCCCCGGTCGTTGGCGACGACGGTTACGCAATCTCCGCCGTCGATGCACATCGTGTACTCGGCGCCCGGCGTTCCGCCCTTGAGGACGCCCTTGGCCTGGAAGTAATCGCGCTTCGCCCTACACGAGGCCTTAAGCGACTCGCCGCCGTTGCAGGCCGCGCCCTCCTCCATGTAGGTCTTGAAGGCGATGTCGAACTGCCCCGCGCCGACGTACACCTGACCGTTCAACCAGAGTTCGCCGCGATCATACAACCCGGGAAACCCGCTGCCGGTGAAGCCGAGGTTCTGATCGGTGCCCTTGATGCCGATGACGAAGCGGTCATCCACGTCAAGCTGGATGTTCGCCGACGAGACGTCGATCGAAAGGTCACCCGTGGCGTTGGCGGTGATCGTCGCCTCGAAGTCGTTGGCGTCGTTCTGCCACGGCGCGCCGACGTTGATGAAAAAGAACGCCGATCCCGGGTTGTTGATGTTGATCTCCACCCGGGTCAGCGTTCCGCCGATGCCGACCCGCACTTCCTGCTGCCACGTCAGAGAGCTGGATCCGCCGTTGAAACCGGTGTTGAACACCGGAGACGTCTGGTCGAGCACTTCGGCAAACGCCGCGCTCGCGGAAAGCGACACCATCAAACTCACAATCCTCTTCATATCCTTCCTCCTTTTTGCTCTGCCTCCCCGTAAATCCAGACCCGCACCCGGCTTGTAAGCCTCGTAACCCTCGAAGATCCTGCAAGTCGGGCGACTGGCCGCCACAGCCCGCCAGTATACCAGATCGCCCGTCCCCCCGGCTGGGATGACCTAACCCTCTTTCATTGCGGAGACTGCGCGGCATCCAGGCGGGTCGGCCTTCGATCGAACCTGGCGTCTCCTGAGCGTACACAGGACCAACGATCGCCGAATCTTTGCCCAAGGCTCATACCCCCTGAGCGCGACCGCCGTCATCTGCGATCCGCGGCGGCGCGGGGGCGGTGACCGGTCGGCGCGAGAGGAGGGACGCACCGCGGGCGCCCCCGGGGAGAAGCAAGTCATGACGCATGACGCGGGACGGATACGGGTGATTCTGGCGCTGGTTTCCGCGGGTTCGGCCGCCGCGGTGCGGGCGGACATTCATATCGAACAGATCGGCCGGTATGAAACCGGTATTTACGACGGGACGGCGGCGGAGATTCCCGCGTATGACGCGGCGTCGCGGCGCGTGTTCGTCACCAACTCCGCCGATCAAACGATCGACATCATTGATGTCTCCGACCCGAGCAGCCCGACGCTGGTGACGCAGGTGGACGTGACGCCGTGGGGGGCAAGCCCGAACGGCGTGGCGGCGCGCGGCGGGATCATCGCGGCGGCGGTGCAGACCGAACCGAAGACCGAGCCGGGAAGCGTGATCCTGATGAACGCGGACGGCACGGTGCTTTCCGCGGTGGTCGTCGGGGCGCTGCCCGACATGGTGACGTTCACCCCGGACGGAACGGCGGTCCTCTCGGCGAACGAGGGCGAGCCGAACGACGATTACAGCATCGACCCGATCGGCACGATCAGCGTCATTGACGTGACGGGCGGCGCGGAGCACGTGACGCAGGACGACGTGACGTCGCTCGACTTTTCGGCGTTCAACGACGCGGAGCTTCCCGGCGTGCGCCTCTTCGGCCCGGGCGCGAGTGTGGCGCAGGACATCGAGCCGGAGTATGTCGCGGTGACCGCGGACTCAACCACGGCGTACGTGACGCTCCAGGAGAACAACGCTCTGGCGATTGTCGATGTGCCGGGGAAGAGGATCACGGGCGTGGTCGCTCTGGGCGCGATCCACCATAACAAGAAGCGCTACGCGATGGATTGCAGCGACCGCGACGGCGGCATTGGGATCAAGAAGCGCCCGGTGCGAGGCCTGTTCCTGCCGGACGCGATCGCCGCGTACACGGCGGGCGACGGCAAGACCTACGCGGTGACTGCGAACGAGGGTGACGCGAGAGACTACGAAACGTTCGCGGAGGAGGAGCGCATCGGCGACCTGCTGCTGGATCCGGAGGCGTTCCCGGACGCGGCGTTCCTTCAGCAGGATTCCGAGTTGGGACGTCTGAACGTCACGACGACGATGGGCGACGTCAACAACGACGGCGCGTACGAGGAGCTGTATTCCTTCGGCACGCGGTCCTTCACGATCTGGAACCGCCGAGGCAAGCGCAAGTTCGACAGCGGAAGCGACATCGAGCGGATCACCGCCGCCGCGCTCCCCGCGGATTTCAACTCGGACAACGCGGAGAACGACAGCTTTGATTCCCGCAGCGACAACAAAGGCCCGGAGCCCGAGGCGCTGGCGATCGGCGAGGTGGACGGGCGGGTTTATGCTTTCATCGGGCTGGAGCGCATCGGGGGCATCCTGGTGTACGACATCACGGAGCCGAAGGACGTCCGCTTCATCGAGTACGTCAACTACCGGGATTTCTCGGGCGACGCCGAAGACGGAACCGCCGGAGATCTGGGGCCTGAGGGCATTGTGTTCGTCTCGGCGTCAGACAGCCCGATCGCCGCGCCGCTGCTGATCGTCGCGCACGAGGTCAGCGGGTCGACGGCGATCTTCCGCGTGGGCTCCGCCCGGCCGTAGCAGTTGGGGGGGTATCAATATCGGAGGGGAGGGGCGACCGTGCCGGGCCTGGCTCGCACGGTCGTTGTTTTGCGTCTCTCCGCCGAGGATCGCGCGAGGGTGCTCAGAACCCTGGCGGTTCAGGCGCCTTCGATTCCGGCGCGGCTCAATCAACGTTGAGGCGTCGCGAGCGACAGAGCGACTGAGCGGCGCTTCAGTCCTTTGCTCCGACGTCTTCGGTGAACGCCCACTCCACGAGATCGTTCTCCTCGTTCTCGTGATGACGGACGTATCCGAGGAGGGCGACGACGCGGTCGGACCAGTCCAGGACGAGGAGGTGGTCCTCCGGGCGCAACTGGCCAAGCCGCAGGTGCAGCTCGCGCAGGAGCGTCTCGAACTGGCGGTGCTCGAGGCGCAGGCGGTCGACGCGGCGGGACCAACCCGGTCGCCGCTCGGTCACGGCGGTCAGGTAGCCCTCCCGCTCCTCCAGCGCCATGTGTTGCAGGAGATGGGCGCGAAACCGCTCGAAGGCGTCCCCGACATGCCTCAGCCAGGGTCCGAAGTTGTCGCGCGGGCGCTCCGCAATGCGTTGATGCATCCGGACGGCGAATTCCTCGACCTTGTGATGTTCGCGGCGGATGCGTTCCGCCAGATCGACGGTAGCGGTCATGTCGGTTCCTCCCTCCGGGCCTGCTC
The DNA here is from genome assembly GCA_013360585.1 of Phycisphaerae bacterium. Lineage (GTDB taxonomy): Bacteria > Planctomycetota > Phycisphaerae > UBA1845 > UBA1845 > JABWBH01. The sequence goes on from JABWBH010000055.1 coordinate 3,882, forward strand.
GTGAGGCGTCCCCCGCGGCCTCAGATCGGTCAGCCCGATCAAAAGGAGTGCAGGAGTCGTGCCAGTCGAGGCGTTTGAAGTCGCTACCCGCCGCGGGAGACCGAAAAACGGACCGGGAAGAAAAAGGACGGGGTGAGAGCGGGGGGGGGGGTGGCATCGGAATTGCAGGTATTCAGAGGCGATAAGACGCGGTCCTGGCCCGGGGCGGCGTCGGCATGAGGTTATGCGGCGGCACGCGCCGCCGAGGATTCCGACCGAAGTGAAAGAGATCAACATGATACAGGAAACCGAGACGCATTCCGTCCCGCGCGTGCGCGGACCGGCGCTGCTGCGTGATCCGCTGCTGAACAAGGATTCGGCGTTCACCTGGCCGGAACGGCGGGCGCTGGGGCTGGAGGGGTTACTTCCTCCGCATGTGCTGACGATCGACCAGCAGGTCGCCCTGGAACTCGAACACCTTCGGGCGAAGAAGGACGATCTTGAAAAGTACATCGGGCTGGCGGCGCTGCAGGACCGGAACGAGACGCTTTTCTACCGCGTGCTGATTGACAACCTCGCGGAGCTGATGCCGATCGTGTACACGCCGACGGTGGGTCGGGCGTGCCAGCTTTACAGCCACATCTGCCGGCGCTACCGGGGACTGTGGATCACGCCGAACGACTCGAACCGGATTCCGGAGCTGCTGCGGAACGCGTCGCGGCGAGACGTGCGTCTGATCGTCGTGACGGACAACGAGCGCATCCTGGGGCTGGGGGACCAGGGCGTCGGCGGGATGGGCATCCCGGTGGGGAAGCTGGCGCTTTACAGCGCCGCGGCGGGCGTTCACCCGTCGAAGTGTCTGCCGATCAGCCTCGACGTGGGAACGAACAACTCCGACCTGCTGAACGACCCGTGCTACTTCGGGCTGCGTCACCGGCGTCTGCGCGGGCAGGCGTACGAGGACTTCATTGAGGCGTTTGTGCAGGCGGTGGTGGACGTGTTCCCGAAGGCGCTGCTGCAGTGGGAGGACTTTCACAAGGAGACGGCGTTTCTGCTGCTGGACCGTTATCGCAAGCGTCTGCCGTCGTTCAACGACGACATTCAGGGGACGGCCGCCGTGGCGCTGGGGGGGATTCTGGCGCACCTCGGACACCTGGGGGAGCGTCTCGAGGATCAGCGCATCCTTTTCTTCGGGTCCGGCGCGGCGGGGGTGGGGATCGGTCGTCTGATCCGGGCGGCGATGCGGGAGCGCGGCGCGTCTGAGGAGACGATCGCGCGGTCGATGATCTTCGTGGACACGCACGGACTGGTTCACGAAGGTCGGGAGATCCGCGAGGAGCATAAGCGTGCGTTCGCCCTGTCGGGGGGCGCGATGCGACACTTCGGACTGACCGAGGCGGATGCGACGGACCGCGTGGCGATCGTGCGGAAGGTGCGACCGACGATCCTCATCGGCACGACGGCGACCCCGGGCGAATTCAGCGAACCGATCGTTCGCGAGATGGCGCGGCATGTGCGGCGCCCACTGGTCATGCCTTTCAGCAACCCGACGTCGAAGGCGGAATGCACGCCGGCGGAGGCGATCCGGTGGACGGACGGGCGGGCGGTGGTGGCGACCGGCAGTCCTTTCGCACCGGTCGAGCATAACGGGCGGACCCACGTCATCGGGCAGGGAAACAACGTGTTCGTCTTCCCGGGCGTGGGGCTGGGGTGCATCGTGTCGGAGGCGCACGAGGTGACCGACGCGATGTTCCTCGTCGCGGCCAAGGCGCTGGCGTCATGTGTGAGGCCGGAGCGGCTTGAGGCGGGCGCCGTCTACCCGGATCCGTCGGAGCTGCGAGAGGTGTCGTTCCGGATCGGGTGCCAGGTGGTCCGGGAGGCGCAGGTGGACAGGTGCGGGAAGTGGCTGCACGAAGACGTGATCGAGAAGGTGGTCGCGGAGGCGATGTGGTATCCGCAATACGCGACACTGGTTCAAGAGAAGTAGGTTGTCGGCCGCGCAGCGCGGCGGGAGCGAGGGCGATGTCCGCGGAGCGAATTCTGGTGATCGATGATGATCCGGACGTGTGCGACGCGCTGCGCATGATGCTGGAGCCGTGCGGGTACCGGGTGACATGCTGCCCGACGGGGCCGGAGGGCGTGGCGCGGCTGCACGCGGAGACTCCGGATCTGCTGCTGCTGGACATCATGCTGGCGTCGCCGACGGAGGGGTTTCATATCGCGTACGAGCTGCGCCGGGACGAACATCTGCGCGACCTTCCGATCATCATGATCTCCTCGATCGGGAAGAAGCTGGGGCTGGATTACGCCCGGGAGGTCGGCTCGGATTACCTTCCGGTGGAGGACTTTCTCGACAAGCCGCTGGATGCGGCGACGGTGCGCGGCGTGGTGCGGCAGGCGCTGGACCGCCGCGCGCGAGCGCCCGCCGGCGTTCATTGACCCGACCGCGGTTGCAGAGGAGTCGCCGCCGGGACCGCGGAACGCGTCGGAGGCCCGGGATCATGTCTTCAGGCGGCAGGATGTGGGAGCGGTTCTACCCCCGCGGAGACCTGCGTTCGCGCGTGCTGGTGGACCTGGTGCGCCGGCAGTGGTTGATTCACTGGCGTTGGATCATCGTCGCCGCAACGCTCGTCCTGCTGGTGATCGATCGACAACTGCTGCCGCACGCGGAGCGGCCTGACGCGGTGCTGGTCTGCGCACTGTTGCTGGGCGCGGCGAACGCGCTGTGGCTGGCGCTTCAGTCGAGATTGACGCTTCCGGACCGGTCGGTTTCGCTGGATCCTGGGTTGTTGCGCAAGGTGGTGCTGCTGACGAATGCGCAGATGCTGGTCGATCTGGCGCTGCTGAGCGTCCTGCTGAGGTACACGGGCGGGGTGGAGAACCCGCTTGTGGTGTTTTACCTGTTTCACGTTGTGCTGGCGGCGCACCTGCTGCGGCCTGCGAACGCGCTGCTGCAAGGACTTGCGGCGTGGGCGCTTTACAGCTTCGTGGTTGTCGGAGAGTGGGCGGGGTGGCTGACGCCGCATTACGCGTTTCTGCCGGCGCTGTCGGAATCCGGCATGCACCAGGACGGGGCGTGCGTGGTGGCGGCGGTCGGAGCGCTGGGCGTAGCGGTGAGCGGATGCCTGCTGTCGATGACGCGCGTCTCGCTTCAGGTGGACGCGCACGAGCAGGCGCTGGAGACGGCGCACCGGGATCTTCAGGCGAGCTACCGCGCGATCGAGAAGCTTCAGGAGCAACGGGCCCGTTTCACGCGGACGGCGGCGCACCAGCTCAAAAGCCCCGTCGCGGCGGTGCAGACGCTGGCGGGGTTGATCCGTGACGGTATTGCGGACGGTGCTTCGGCGCGGGACGTCGCGGAGCGCATCATCCGTCGCTGCCGGTCCGCGACGCAGCAGGTCGAGGAGCTGCTGACCCTGGCGCGGGTCGAGCAATCCTCGCCGCAGCGTCACCGGGCGGCGCGGGCGGACGCAAGCCGCGTCCTCGCCTCGGTTCTGGAGCGCTTCAGTGAAGCAGCGAATCTGAAAGGCATTCGACTGAGCGCGGACGATCGCGCATTTTCGCGCCGTCGCATCGCGGTGGACGAGCGCGACCTCGAGGATTGCGCGGGTAACCTGCTGGACAACGCGATCAAGTACACGCCGGGGGGAGGCACAGTGACGATCGCGACGCGGGAACTGGCGGAAGGTCTTGAGATCCGCGTCGCCGACACCGGCATAGGAATTGCAGAAGAATCACATGAGGAGCTTTTCGAGCCCTTCCGCCGCGGTCACACGGCGCTTCAGTCCGGCGCGCCCGGGTCCGGGCTGGGACTGGCGATCGTCCGGGAAGTGTTGGAGCAGTCCGGCGGACGCTGGACCGTGACCTCCCGGGTAGGAGAGGGGACGACGGTGGCGCTGGTCTTCCCCTGGGCGCGGAACGAGGGAGAAAGATCATGAGCGCACGGATCCTGAATCGCGACGAGTTGCTGCGCCTGATCGACGAAGCCGCGCGTGACCGGCGACTGATCGGTCCGGTGCGCCGCGGCGAGCGCACTTTCTACGAAGCTGCCGACCGAGCCGCCGAACTCGATCTCGACGGACCGCAGTGCGTTTACAGCCCGAAAGCGCACTTCTTCCCCCCCGAAGAGACGCTGCTGACCTTCGAGCGGAAGAGCCGGTCGTTTGTTACGCACCCGGTGCGACATGAGACGCCGACGGCGCTGGTCGCGGTCCGGCCTTGCGAGATTCACGGCATCCGCCTGCTGGATCATGTGTTCGGCGCCGCGCCGGCGGACGAGGGGTATCTGGCACGGCGGCGAGCGACGTTCATCATCGCTCTGGATTGTTTCCGCCCCTGCCGTGACGAGGCGTTCTGCGGCGATCTGGGCACGAACACCGCGCACCTCGGGTTCGACCTGATGATTCGTCGTTTGTCGGATCCCGAGGAAGGATCCCGAGGGGCCGAGCGTTTTGAGTTGACCTCCGCGACGGAAGACGGGGCGTCGCTGCTTTCGCGGGCTGGACTCGGGCGCACGGCGGATCGCGCTGATCTGGATGCGGTGCGTGCTTACGAGCGGAGCAAGGCCTCGGCGTTTCCACGCCGCCTGTCGTGTGAGGCCGATCGTCTGCCGGAGGTGGCGCAGCGCGGATACACCTCAACGGTCTGGGAGCGGACGGCGGCGCGATGCTACTCCTGCGGGAGCTGCAATCTCGTCTGTCCGACCTGTTACTGCTTCAACCTGCGCGACGAGGTCAGTCTTGACGGGAAGTCCGGCGCGCGGGTCCGGGAGTGGGACGGATGTCAGTTGCGCGAGTTCGCCGTCGTCGCGGGGGGGCACAATTTCCGGGCGGCGCCAGCCGAGCGGCTGCGGCACCGAGTGATGCGCAAGGCGAGCTGGATCGCCCAGCGGACGGGGCTGCCCGGATGCGTCGGATGCGGGCGATGCGACCGCGCCTGCACGGCGAAGATCAGCCTTGTCGAGATTCTCAACACGCTCGCCCGGGAGCAGGATCATGACCACGCTGGACACTCTTGAACTGCCGGAAACCAAGGATCCTTATGAGCCGGTCGTCGCCCGCCTGATCGAGACGGAGCCGCTGACCGAACTGGAGCGGCTCTTTGTCTTCGAGCCGTCGGACGGTCAGGTGCTGGGACATCGGCCGGGGCAGTTCGTGCAGGTCTGGATTCCCGGCGTGGGCGAGGCGCCGATTTCGATCTGCTCGTCACCGACCCGCGGACGGACCTTCGAGTTGTGCGTGCGGCGGGTCGGGGAAGTCACCTCGCATCTTCATCGTCTGACCGCCGGAGAGGAGATCGGCGTTCGCGGACCGCTGGGCAACGGCTTCGACATGACGGCGATGCAGGGGCAGAACGTGCTCGTCATCGCAGGCGGGTTGGGCTTGGCGCCGGCGCGATCCGTGATCGAGTACGTGCTGGATGAACGCGCCCGGTTCGATGAGTTTCACGTCCTTTACGGGGCGCGATCGCCGGCGGAGGTTCTCTTCCGGCACGATCTGATCCGGTGGCGCCATCGTGAGGCGATCAACCTGCTGGTGACGGTGGATCGTCCGGACGAGCAGTGGCGCGGGCGCAGCGGCGTGGTCACGAAACTCTTTGCGGACCTGCCGCGCCTGAATCCGGAGCGGACCTGCGCGGTCGTGATCGGTCCGCCGGTCATGTTCAAGTTTGTCGTCGTCGAGTTGCTCGCCCGCGGGATCCCGCACGATCGGATCTTCTGCTCCCTTGAGCGGAGAATGCGCTGCGGCATCGGTAAATGCGGACACTGTCAGATCAACGCGGACTACGTCTGCGTGGACGGACCCGTGTTCACGTACGAACGCATGCGCGAGCTCCCGGAGGCCGTCACATGAAACCGCGCATCGCCGTGTTCAGTCTGACCAGTTGTGAAGGATGTTCGCTGGCGATCCTCGAACTGGAGGACCAGCTCCTTGAAATTCTCGGGGCGGTGGACATCGTCAATTTCCGCGAAGGCATGACCGAGCGAAGCTGGGACATCGACGTCGCGTTCGTCGACGGCGCGGTCTCGACGCCGCATGACGAGGAGGAGATCCGGCGGATCCGCGAGCGATGCCGGACGCTGGTGGCGATCGGGGCGTGCGCCTGTCTCGGCGGCGTGAACACGCTGAAGCATGATCCCGCGCGACCGGATTACCGTTGCGTCGTTTACGGCGATCGGGCGGACTGGTTTCCGACGACGCGGGCCCGCCCGCTCAGCGCCGTGGTGAAGGTGGATGCGGAGCTTCCCGGGTGTCCGATGGTCAAGGAGGAATTTCTCGAGCTGGTCCGGTGTCTGCTGAACGGGCGGCAGTTCCGACTGCCGCCGAACCCGGTCTGCACGGAGTGCAAGAAACTCGGGAATCCGTGTTTGTATGAGCGCGGCGAGTTCTGCCTGGGACCGCTCACGCGCGCCGGATGCCGGGCGATCTGCCCGTCGTTCGGATCGGTGTGTGAGGCGTGCCGCGGGCTGGTGGACGGCGAAGCCCTGCGGGCGGGGCGAGAGGTCTTCAACACGCAGTACGTCGTACCCTGGGAGGAGGTCGTTGCAAGGCTGCGACTTTACGGCGCGGTCTGCGAGAACGCCGAACCCGTCGCAGCGCCGGCCGCGGGAGGTGGGTCATGAAAAACGTGAAGATCGACGTCAAGCCGATCACGCGCGTCGAGGGTCACGGCAACATCAGCGTCCGCATCCGCGACGGCGCGATCACGCACCTGGAGCTGGCGATCGTGGAAAGCCCGCGGTTTTTCGAAGCGTTTCTGCGCGGGCGGCCGTATCACGAGGCGCCGCACATCACCTGCCGCATCTGCGGTATCTGCTCGGTCGGGCATACGACGGCGTCGGTGCGCGGCATCGAGGCCGCCTGCGGGATCACGCCGAGCGAGCAGACCGTCCTGCTGCGCAAGCTCGCGTTGTTCGGCGAGCACATTCAAAGCCACGTTCTTCACCTTTATTTCCTGGCGGTTCCCGACTTCCTCGGCGTTGGATCCGTCATTCCCCTGGCGCGGACGCACCCCGACGTTGTGCAGCGGGCGCTGCGCATGAAAAAACTGGCGAACGACTTGTGCGCGATGGTCGGCGGACGGCACATCCACCCGATCAGCCTCCAGGTCGGCGGGTGTACGCACCTGCCGCGCGAGGCGGAGATGCGCGAGATGAAGGAGCGTCTTGCGGACGCCCGGGGCGACCTTGACGAGACGATCCGCTTGTTCTGCGAGTTGACGTTCCCTCAGCTCGACCGACCCACCGAGTACGTGTCCCTCCGCAGCAACGGCGTCGCCGAGTACGCCTTGTACGAGGGGGACATCGTCTCGACGCTCGATCCGCGCCCGACCTCGCCTCAGCAGTACCGGACGCGAGTGCGCGAGGAGGTTGTCCGGCACTCGGCTGCAAAGCACTGCTCGTCGCCGAACTCGCCCACGTACGCCGTCGGGGCGCTGGCACGGTTCAACAACAACGCCGCGAGGCTTCATCCCGCGGCGCAGACGGCCGCAAGGCGGCTCGGACTGACGGCGCCGTGTCACAACCCGTTTCATAACAACACGGCCCAGCTCGTCGAGACCGTCCACGCGGTGGAAGCGTCGATCGAACTGATTGACGAACTTCTCACCCGGGGGTTGGCGCCCGAACCGCTGGTGCGGCCGACGCACTTCGGAACCGGCGTCGGCGCCGCTGAAGTGCCGCGCGGGCTGCTCTTCCACGAGTACACGGTAAACGACGAGGGCGACATCGAGGCTGCCAACCTGATCATCCCGACCGGACAGAACCTCGCGAACATCGAGGAGGACATGCGGGCGCTGGTTCCGCAGTTGTTGGCGACCGGGGTTGACAAGGAGTCGATGACGCTTCATCTGGAGATGCTCGTCCGGGCTTACGACCCCTGCATCTCCTGCGCCACGCACTTCCTGAACGTGCACTGGGAGGATTGACCGGTGACCCGGGCCGCGAAACATCGCGTCATGCCAACCCGGGGGGATGCCGGGGGATCGCGCGGGCGCACCGTGATTCTCGGTTGCGGACGGTGGTCGATGGGCGACGACCAGGCCGGTCTGCGCGTCGCCGAGAGGCTTCGCGCGGTGCTTCCCTCCGATGTCAGCGTGATGGCGGATGAGAATCCCGGCGTCGCGCTGCTGTCGGCGGCTGATCCGCTGGATCATCTGGTCATTATCGACGCCGCCCCCGCCGACGACGCGCATCCAGCGGGAACGTACACGGTCGTCGATCGGGACCGCCTGATTGAAACGGCGGGTGAAGGCGGCTCGACGCATCAGGTGGGAGTTCGCGTCGGCCTCACGATTCTTGCCGCGCTCGGAACTCTCTCGCGCCGCGTGAGTATTTTTGCATTATTCGGACGGAGTTTTCGACGGTCCCTCCAGATGAGCCCGGAAGTCGTGGCGGCGGTGGAGGCGGTGGCGGAACGCATCGTGCAAGAGGTTTCTGCGTCGGTGAGAGGAGAACGATCATGCACGAGCTGACGCTGGCGGTGGCGCTCGCTGAACTCGCCGAGCAGGAGGCCCTGCGATGTGGAGCTTCGCACGTCTCCCGGCTTCACGTCCGCGCCGGCGTCTTCCGCCAGGTCAGCCCAGACCTGCTGAAGGATGCTTTCGCCCAGGTGCGTCGCGGGGCGCTTGCGGACGCGGAGCTGGACATCACCGTCGTGATGCCCGCGGTGTACTGCCTGCACTGCGGCGCGGGGGAGGCGTTCAGCTCCTTCACGGCGCATTGCCGCATCTGCGGATCCGCCGATGTCGAGGTTCGCGGGGGCGACGAACTGGAGCTGACCGGGATGGACGTTGCGGAGGCGGATGATCGTCAAGCCTGCGTCACCGGCGGAGGGTGCGGAAATGACCGGACATATTGAAATCCTTCGACGTAGCCTGCTGGAAAAGAACGATCGTTCCGCTGCGGAGAACCGGGCATTGCTGGTCCGCAAGGGTCTGGCGGCGATCAACGTGCTCGGCGGTGCGGGCAGCGGGAAGACCGCGATCCTCGAGGGTTTGCTACCGGGGTTGCGCCTGCGGGGCTGCCGGCCCGGCGTTCTCGAGGGCGATCTGGCGACGACGCGCGACGCCCAGCGGATCGCCGCGCTGGACGTTCCCGTCGTGCAGCTTCTGACGGAAGGCGGGTGCCACCTGACGGCGGAACTCGTCCGCGCCGGGCTGGACCGCCTGCCGCTGGACGAACTGGACGTCGTGTTCATCGAGAACGTGGGCAACTGCGTCTGCCCGGCGAACTTCGACCTCGGCGAACACGCACGGCTCGTCGTCCTCAGCGTGGCGGAAGGCGACGACAAACCCGCGAAATACCCGCACTTGTTCGCCACCGCCGACGCGATCGTCTTCGCCAAGATGGATCTGCTGGCGCGGACGCCTTTCAACCCCGACCGCGCGACGCGGGATATCCGCGCGCTGAACGCTCAGGCGCCGATCTTCCGCACCAGCAGCGACGATCCGACCTCGTTCGAGCCTCCGGAGTGGTGGGTTCTCGACGAAGTGCGCCGAGTCCGCGCCGCCGAAGCGCCGCCTTCAATGACGCGCGTCCCCGCGGGAACGCGCTAACAACGACGTTCGTACGCCACGCGGTGGATCGGACGCCCCTCGCGCTGGTAGATGACCTCGAAGTTCGTGCCCGCCCAGTCCTCGCCTGGTCCGAACCGCGGATCGTCAAACTCGATCTCCTGCAATTGCAGGTGGGCGTCGAGACGCTCCCGGATCCACGCGAAATACTCCGTGTGATCCGTCTGAATCAGCCAGCGTCCCCCCGGCTGGGTGCAACGCACGGCGGCGTCAATGAAAGGCGGCTGAAAGAGACGTCGCTTGTGATGCCGCTTCTTCGGCCACGGATCCGGGTGATAGACGTGCAAGGCGGTCAGGCACGCTTCAGGAAGGTTCGTCTGAACGAACACCGAGGCGTCGGTCCGAAGGATGCGGACGTTGTCCACGCCCCACCGCGCCATCCGGTCCGCCGCATACCGGCAGATCTTGTTCGCCCACTCAATTCCGACCAGCCGCACGTCCGGGCGACTTCGGGCGCGGTGCAGAAGAAACCGCCCCTTCCCGCAGCCGATCTCCAGCTCCAGCGGTCCGGGAGAGGCGAACCACGCCAGCGGATCCACCGCGACGTCCGCTTCCGGCGCGGGCAGGAGAACGTCGTCAATGCTCATCGCTCGCCGCACGGTTCCGCCTCACTCGCCGCTGTCGACGTCCAACTGAAACACGATCACCTCGCGGTCGATCCGCTCAAACCGGAGGCGTTCGACGTACCCGGCGGCCTCCTTGAAATTCGGCTCCCCAGGTCGGTCGCCGATCAACTCGCTTTCGCGCATGAGGAAGTAAGGCTTCGCCGCCTTCGTGTGCGGGCGGCATTCAGATGGCGCCTCGATCCAGTAAAACGCCCGCCGGCTGTAAAGCGCGGTGTCGGGGAACTCCTGCCGACCGAGGACGAAAACCGGCTCGCCCTCGGGCACGACGGCGTCGATCCGCGCTGCGGCCTCGCGCTGGGAGTCGGACTTCTCGCGGGCCTCCCACCAGACCTCGGACATCACCGGTTTGCAGCCCGCCGCGACGAGAACCAACCCGATCACCGACGCGCGAGCATCCGAGCTTCGCCGCGTGACCGCGTAAAACCCTCCCGCGACGAGGCACGCCGCGCCCAGGATGAACCAGCTTTCCGCGGGTCCGAGCGACACCTCGCCGATCCTCAATTGCGGACGCACCACCAGAATCGTGCCCGCGACCAGCGCCGCCGCGCCGACGCCGAGGATGAAGACCCACAGTCCGTGCAACGCCGCCGTGATGCTTCGTTCAACTGTTGCGGGCGCCGATCCGTCGGCGGACGACGGCCGCGATCGCATCATCAGATGTGCCGCGAGCAGGAAAAGCAGCGGAAACAGCGGTAACGTGTACCGCGCCGACTTCGCCGGCGCAATCGCCAGGAAGATCAGGTTCGGCACGAGCATCAGCAGCAGGAACTCGGCGCGGGGGTCCGCGGCAGCGGCGCTCCACCAGCGCCGAACCGCGGCGGCGAAGCGTTTCAACACGCTCGAGGATGACGCCGACGCCTCACCCGTCGCGACCTCGGCTGCCGACGCGATCACAAACAAGGTTCCCGGAAGACCCACCACCGCGACGATCAGCGGAAAAAGCGGAACCTGAAGCAGGTCAGCAAGTCCCGGCGCGAGTCGATGCACGATCTCGCTGCCCGCGGCCGTCCCGACGCGCCTGCCCCCCGCGAACTTGAGCACCGCAAGGAGCCACGCCGTCAGCACCGTCATCGACCCTGCCAGTCCGACAAGCTGCCCCGGCGCGATCATCCACCGCCACCTCCGATGTGCACGCGCGTACGTCAGCAGCCCCAGCCACATGAAGATCAGCGAGTGCGGCGCCTTCCACATCGCCGCCGCCGTCGCCGCCGTGTACGCCCCGATCCACGCCGCGAACGAGACCCCGCCGGTCCGCGTCAGCGCAACGTAGACCAGCATGAACATCAATGCGACGAAGAACGTAAAAGGCATGTCCAGTTCGGCGCGGAACCCGTAATCCAGGACCGTCACGTTCGCCAGCGCGAACGCCGCCGCCGCCCGCCCGACGCTCACCCCTCCCCAGCGTCGACCCGCGCCGTACAACCCCAGCACCAGCAGGGTCGCGCAGATCGCGGACGGGAGACGCGCCACCTGCTCGTCGAAGCGCCCCAGCTCGCGCGCAAGGAGCGAGGTTGTCCACGCATAAAGCGGCGGCTTGTTCACGTACGAGCGGTGATGCACGGTCGGCATCGACGGTCCGCCGCGCTCCACCATCTCGTAGGCGACCAGTGCCCGCAACCCCTCGGTCTCGATGTAATCAAACCGCGACTGATGAACGAAAAAGATCAAGGCGCAGGTCAGCGTCAGCACGAGAATATCCCGTGTCACCCCCCCCGAGCCTCCGCGCTCGCGGTCATGTATCTGCTCGTTCATCCTCGGTCTGCATTGCTCACACCCGAACCGACCGCCCGCACCGCCTTCGAGCGTCGCGGAACGGGCATACGCGCGGCGAAGCGGCGGATTGTATCGGACCTGCCGCGTTCGGCTACGCCTTTGTGCGCCGCGGTCCCATCCCGGTATGATGGAGACCCCCCTCGACGTGCAAGGAGAGAAAAGGCATGAAACGCACAGCCTTGATCGGACTCGCGGCGAGCTTCGCCGTCGCCCCCTTTTGTCACGCCACCTGGTCGATCGTCATCGTCGACACCCGCACCGGGGAGATCGCGATCGGGTCCGCCACCTGCCTGACCAGCTTCGACCTGCTGGCGATCACGCCCGTCGTGCGCGTCGGCGTGGGCGGCGCGGTCGTGCAGGCGGCGGGGGACTTCCCCGGCGTCCGACGCCCGATCATCCGGCGGGAATTTCTCAACGACAGCACCGCGAAGGAAATCCTCGACGTCATGTCGCGCATCAGCGGACATGAGGATCGCCAGTTCGGCATCGTGGACGCCCGCGGCGGCGCGGTCTCCTTCACCGGCAGCCGCAACGGCGCGCACGCCTCCGGACGCACCGGGCGGGACGGCTCGCTGGTCTGGGCCGTGCAGGGCAACGTCATCACCGGGCGCCCCGTCATCCGCGAGATGCACCGCGAGATCCTCAAAGGGGACGGTGACCTCGCCGAGCGCCTCATGCTCGCGATGGAGGCGGCCTACCGGATGGGTGGAGACGGCCGCTGCTCCTGCTCCGACAACGATCCGGACGGATGCGGCGCGCCGCCGCCGGAATTCAAGAAAACCGCCGACATCGGATACATGCTCGTCGCCCGCCTCGGCGACGTGGACAGCGATCTGTGCGACCGCAACGGCTGCGCCCGCGGCGACTACTTCATGACCTTTAACGTCGCCTTTCAGCAGAACGACAGCCCGGACCCCGTCCTTCAGCTCCGCGCCATGTACGACGACTGGCGCGGCGAGTTGCTCGCCCAGCCGGACGGCATTCAGTCGCAGACACGCATCGACCCGCGCGACGACGCTTACGTCCTTCACATCGCCCTGCGCAACTGGCAGGGCGTGCCGATCGACTCCGGCGTCGAGAGCGTGGTCGTCGAGCACGCCCCGGACAGCGCCGGCGCCTCCGAGATCGGTCCCGTCGTCGCGCTGGGTGGCGGTGAATACGAAGTCCTCCTGACCCCCAACGAACGCGCCGGCATCGACCGTTTCATCGTCACCGTCGACGCCGGCGCAAGACCCGTCACACTATCCCCCTACCCGGTGTTGAAAGATTCCTGCGGCGTGCTTGCCGATGCAACCCGCGCCAAGCTGAATGACAACGGCAAGCTCAAGATCGCGGCGCACCTCTCCGACGCCTCCGGCGCACCTGTCCCGGATCATGAAGTCATCATCAAGATCCCGCGCTTCAACGCCGATCCCGTCGAGGTCAGCTTCGGACCGTCGGATGAGTTCGGCCGCGTGCGCGGCAAGTTCAGCCGCGGGACCGGCGACTACCTCGGATCGGTGCAGGCGGTCTTCCCCCCCGATCCCGGCGGACAATGCCTCGACCCGGACCTCCCCGGTCAGCGCCTCCGCAGTCGCCGCGTCCGCATTGACTGATCGCTGAACGCCCGGTTCCGACGCCCCTTGCCCGGTCGTAGATAACGCTTCTCGAACGACCTGCGAAGCAGAAGTGGCGGGCGAAGCCCGCCCTACGCAACCACCGCCTCCGGCGGGTTGGCGCAGTGCAGCAGTTCGCCGGAGTCCTTGTACGCCCGCACGATGCGCACCACCTCCTCCGCCACCGCGGACTGCGCCTGCTCGGTGGAAGCGCCGACGTGGTGTGTACCGTAAACATGCGGAACCTTCGGAATCGGATCCTTGAACTCGCGCTCGCTGGCGGCCGGCTCGATCTCGTACACGTCCATCGCCGCCCCGGCGAGCTTCCCGGACTCGATCGCGTCCGCCAGCGCCTCCTCGTCCACGATCCCGCCGCGGGCGCAGTTGATCACGTACGCCGTCGGCTTCATCCGCGCAAGCTGCATCCGCCCGATCATGTGCCGCGTATCCGCTCCGCCGGGCACGTGCAGCGTCACGAAGTCCGATGTCTCGAGCAGTTCGTCGAACGAGACCTTCCGCACGCCGAACTCCCGCTCCGCCCGCTCATTCGGAACCACGTCGCTGTAGATCAGCCGCATCTCGAACGCCGCCGCGCGCTTCGCCACTTCAAACCCGATCCGCCCCATCCCGACGATCCCGAGCGTCCGCCCCTTCAAACCGCGGGCCTTGCTGTACTCCTTCTTCTTCCAGATTCCGTGGCGCAGATCATCCGTCTCATCCACGATCTGGCGGTCCAGCGCGATCATCAGTCCGATCGTCAGCTCCGCCACCGCCACGGCGTTCATTCCCGGGCAGTTGCACACGCGCACGCCCGCCTGGGTCGCCGCGTCCATGTCGATCGTGTCGATTCCGCTGCCCGCCCGGACCACCAGCTCCAGCGCCGGCGCCCCGCGCAGCATTCCCCCCGTCACCTTCGTGCTGCGCACCACCAGCACGCCGCACCTCGTCTCCTTCAGCGCCGCAAGCAGCGCCGCGTCCTTCAGACCCGGGCGCTCGATCACCTCGCACCCGCACGCCTTCAACCCGTCGATTCCCGCCTTCTCAAGCGCATCCGCAATGAGCACCTTCATGAGCGCACCCCCTTTTCCCGCGCCGGAACCCGCCGAGCCTTCGTCGCGTCGCCCGCCCGGCGACGCCTCCCGCAGCGCGCAAACTCGCCCCGGCGTTCAAAGGGATTCCGAGCATGATCCGTGCCGGGTGAGCCGCACCCGCAAGGTCGCCTCATCCTGGAGTACGCACCGGACCCGCGCCTCCCAGAGGATTCTCCGGAACGACGGCTCTTGAACATCCCTCCAGGAAACGTGAAGATCGGCTGTTCCGACGAGCTATGACCAAATCCTGTGGATGACCTGAAGAAAAAGGCGGCGTATCCTGGGTGGAGTTTCAGTTCACCCTTTACGAAAGGATACGCCATGGGACA
>JABWBH010000056.1 GCA_013360585.1 Phycisphaerae bacterium
AGCGATCGAAGCGGACCGGGGTGTCCGTAGCAGCGGACCGGAGGTTCGCGGTCCGGGCAAGGGCGGGCAGCGTTTCCGGACTGGTCAAGGTCTTGATCGTCAACCTGGACGATGACGCGTTCGGCGATCTCGTGACCGCCACCAGGCCACGCAGAACATCAGCGTCATCATCAACGCGACGACGAGTTGTCCGTAGTTCATCGTTGAGTCTGCGGCGACTACGCAATCCGGGGGTCGCATGTAGTCGGCAAGTGATCCGTGGTCCGGTGGGCATCCGCCGGACCACGGGTTTCACAGCACAATCCCTGCGTCCCTCAATCCGTACGTTGCGCCCATTAACCTAACTCGGAGTCAATCGCTATGTGTCGCCATTTACACGCTCTTTCACAAGCTTCCTGGATGTCTCGAAACACCCGCTTCCTGTCGGGCGCGGCTCGGTTTTGCAACGACGCATTATTCGTTGCGTCTGCGCGGCTGGGCCGTGTCGCAACTATTGTTATCTTGTTGTCGTTCATTTCGAATGTCACCAGAGGACAATCTGCGTATCTAATCGGTCTCGGACACCTTGATCCCAACTTTGACGTAAGCTACGCCTTCGGCGTAAGCGCCGACGGTATGGTTGTGACAGGAGAAAGCAGCCGACCGAACTTTCAAACCGAGGCTTTTCAATGGACGATGGAACGCGGCATCGTTGGCATGGGCTATAGATCGAGCGACGGACATTGTGTTTCCGGCGATGGTCGGGTCATCGTCGGCGGTGTCTCACCGGGAGAAGCGTATTATTGGATACCAGGCGTCGAGTTCTACCGCATGGGAGACCTTCCTGGAGGATCATTCAGCAGCAAAGCATGGGGCGCCGATTGGGAAGGTGCTGTAATTGTCGGATCGGCAAGCTCAGAGAGATCTCGCAATATTGAAGCATTCATCTGGACGTCTCAGGATGGCATGGTCGGGTTGGGCGGGTTGGATCCTAATCACATTTACAGTTTGGCATCCGGGATCTCGTCCGATGGGACAATTGTTGTTGGAAAGACACGATCGCCGGAAACGCAAGTCGCTTTTCGCTGGACCGCCGAAGAGGGCATGCATGAACTGTCTCGCTCCGAGAAATGGGGCTGGCACCAGGCGCAGGGAATTTCGCCGGACGGATCGGTCATTGTTGGGTATGGCTATTACAATGATCTGGGATACGACGCGTTCCGGTGGACCGAGGAAGAAGGAATGACGGCGCTGGGGGTTCTGGATGAGACACCCTTCAAATACCAGGGTCGCGCGGAAGACGCATCGGTGCGCGGGTGGATCATTGTGGGATGGAGCGATGAAGACGATGGCCGAAAGGCCGTTGTCTGGACGCCACGGCGCGGGATTCTAAGGCTCGGCGAGCTATTGGCGAACGACTTTGGCGTCGACTTGGGAACGTGGGAAATGTATTCTGGCTTCGCCGTTTCCTATGACGGCAAAACCATCGTCGGGGAAGGATGGCACTTTGAGAACGGCGAAGGCATCACCGAGGGCTTTCTCGTCCGCATCCCCTGCATTGACGATTGCGACCGGTGCTCGTTCCGAGAGCGGATGACGGGAACGTGCAAGCCGCGGGGCGACGGGACGGTGAAGGTGATCGCGAAGCTCTCCGGCGGGCGCGTGGGGGCGACGCTGACGTTCTGCCTGGATTACTACAAGGCGTTCGCCGAGGCGACGGTGAACGAGGACGGCCGGGCGAAGGCCCGCTTCAAGCGCCTCCCCCCCGGCCCGCACCACCTCACCCTGAAGGAATGCGACGCCCCGGCGGACGTGGGGTGTGAATGAAGCGAACGTGGGTGCGGTAGCAGCGGATGTGGGAAGCGATCGAGGCGGACCGGGGTGTCCGTAGCAGCGGACCGGGAGATCCGTAATCCTGAGGCGTGGGCAAGGGACGCCGCCGGTGCGAGGGGTGTTTGCCGTTGCGCTTGAAGGGCGGCGCAAGACCCACCGGTGCAAGGTAGAGGGAGAGCGCTTCCTGACCCTTGACATGGTTGCGCGACGTCAAGTGCAGGCGGGCGCAGCTTGGTTTTGCGCGGGGCTTCCAACGCGCTCATCCCCCGCCTTTCTCCGCGCGGCCTGCGCGTTTGCGGTCGTTTTCGCTCAGGAGGCGTTTGCGGAGGCGGACGGCGTCGGGGGTGACTTCGACGAGTTCATCGTCGGCGATGAATTCGAGAGCAAGTTCGAGGGTGAGCTGGCGCGGGGTTTTGAGGACGACGGTCTTGTCGGCGCCGGCGGCGCGCATGTTGGTGAGCTTCTTGGTGCGGGCGACGTTGACTTCGATGTCGTTCTCGCGGTTGTGCTCGCCGACGATCATGCCTTCGTAGACCTGGTCGCCGGGGGTCACGAACATGACACCGCGGTCGGCAAGTCCTTCGAGGGCGTAGGCGGTCACCTGCCCCGGTTCGCTGGCGATGAGCACGCCGTTGGTGCGGCCGGGGATCGCCCCGCGCAGATACTCATATTCGTAAAAGCTGTGATGCATGATGATCGTGCCCTGCGTGGCGGTCATGATGCGGTTGCGCAGACCGATCAGCCCGCGGGAGGGGATCGTGAACTCCATGTGAGAGGAGTCGCCGCGGCTTTCCATCTTGAGGCAGATGCCGCGGCGTCCGCCCATCAACTCCATCACGGCGCCGACGTGGGCGGTAGGCACGTCGATCACGCACAGCTCGATCGGCTCGGTCTTGTGCCCCTTCAGTTCGCGGTAGATGACCTTGGGCTTTCCGACGGCAAGCTCGAAGCCCTCGCGGCGCATGTTCTCGATGAGCACGGACAGATGCAGGATCCCGCGCCCCGAGACGTGAAACTCCTCGGGCGTGTGCCCCGGTTCGACACGGAGGGCGACGTTTTTCTCCAGTTCCTTTTCCAGCCGGTCGCGGAGGTGGCGGCTGGTGACGAACTTGCCGCTGCGTCCGCAGAAGGGCGAGTCATTAACGCGGAAAAGCATGTGCAGGGTCGGCTCATCCACGGCGATGATGGGCAGGGGGACGGGGTGGTCCGGGTCGGCGAGGGTGTTGCCGATGTCCACGCTTTCGATGCCGACGACGGCGCAGATGTCGCCCGCGCTGACGGATTCCGCCTTCGTCCGCCCCAGTCCGTCAAAGGCGAAGACTTCGCCGACCTGCTCAACGGCTTGTGTTCCGTCGCGATGAATGACGCACACCTTCTGCGCCCCGCGGATCGTTCCCGCGAAGACCCGCCCGATGCCGATCCGCCCGACGTAATCGTTGTAGTCGAGCGTCGTGACGAGCATCTGGAGGGGCGCGGCGGGGTCGTCCTTCGGCGCCGGCACGTGTTTGACGATCGTCTCGAAGAGGGCGAAGACGTCACTCGGGACGCTGCCCGGATCCAGCGTCGCCCAGCCCTTCGTCGCCGAGGCGTAGACGATGGGGAAATCAAGCTGGGCGTCGTCGGCGTTCAGCTCGATGAACAGGTCGAAGACCTCGTTGACGACTTCCTTCGGCCGGGCGTCCGGGCGGTCCATCTTGTTGATGACCACGATCGGGCGGAGGTGATACTCGAAGGCTTTCCGCAGCACGAAACGGGTCTGCGGCATCGGACCCTCGAAGGCGTCCACGAGCAGGAGGCAGCCGTCGGCCATCTTGAGCACACGCTCGACCTCGCCGCCGAAGTCCGCGTGCCCGGGGGTGTCGATGAGGTTGATCTTGTACTCGGCGTTGTCGGTCTCGCGCCGCCAGCGGATCGCGATGTTCTTGGCGAGGATGGTGATACCGCGTTCGCGTTCGAGGTCGTTGGAGTCGAGGATGCGCTCGCCTTTGAGCTGGGCCTGGCGGAACTGCCCGCACTGTCGGAGCATCTGATCGACGAGCGTGGTTTTTCCGTGGTCGACGTGGGCGATGATGGCGACGTTGCGAAGATTCAACACGTTGCGTTCACATTCTCATGGGTAACTTAGACGCACCCCCTGGGATTCCGATCCGCCAGGGTGGCTCCGTCAATGACGCCGGCTCCGACCCGCTGCGGAGAAACCCGGCCTGACGCCGGGGGATCGGCGAGACGAAGGACGGGAGTGTACCGCGGCTGCGTCCTGGAGACAAACTGCCGGTAAGATGCGTCGATGTTCTGGGGGCTGGTCCTGCTGGTAAGCGGTTATGTCGTGCTTTGCGCGGGGGTGTTCTTTTATCAGCGGCGGCTGATCTACCGCCCCTCGCGCATCGTCCACGCCACGCCGCGCGACAGCGGCATTGCCTGCGAGGACGTGAGTCTCCGCACGGCGGACGGGGAAACCCTGGCGGCGTGGCATGCGCCGCTGGTCTCTGCGCGCGGGACGGTCATCTTCTTTCACGGGAACGCCGGGAACATCTCGCATCGCATCGGCGAGCTTGCGGCGTGGCGGTCGCTGGGCTTTTCCGTGTTGCTTCCCGATTACCGGGGCTTCGGCGCCAGCAGCGGGTCGCCGAGCGAGGCGGGTCTTTATGAGGACGCCGAAGCCGCGTGGCGGTGGGTGACCACGGTGCGGGGTGTGGCGCCGGACCGTGTGGTGATCGCGGGACGTTCGCTCGGCGGGGCGGTGGCGATCGAGTCGGCGTTTCGGCATGCGCCGGGGGCGCTGGTCGTCGAGTCCACGTTCACGCGCCTGCCGGACGTGGCGGCGGGCGTGTATCCGTTCCTCCCGGTGCGATTCCTCATGCGCGAGCGTTACGCTTCGGTGGAGAAGATCGGAGTGGTCCGATGTCCGAAGGTGTTTCTTCACGGGGTCGAGGACGCGTTGATTCCGATTTCGATGGGACGGGCGCTTTACGCCGCCGCCGCGGAGCCGAAGACGTTCATCGAAACCCCGGGCGATCACGCCGACGGCGGCATGTTGTTCGACCCGCGCTACGTGGCCGAGGTGGACGAATTTCTCCGGCGCGTGGCGGGTCTTTGAGGCGCATCCAGATACCGACCTGCATCGGTCCGGCCCGCACCCGCCCGTTTCCGAGGAAGGTGACGCAGCAGGAACGACCGAGGGGGGATTGAACTTGTCGGGGCGTAAGATCAAAATGCTCCGGTTCGGATTATCAAAGGCCTCTCGGCTAGGATGCCCCCGTCAGAACTACAAGCGCCGCCGGCGACGCGGGGGACCGGGCGATCGGCCTGGGGAGTCGATCATGAGCGGGCAACCGTCATCCGGTAAGATCTGCCGCCTGTGCGGCGTGGATTGCTCGAACCGTCCGCGCACGCGAGATTCGAAGGGCCACTACTACTGCCAGCCGTGCTTCGACAAAATCAACAAAGCGGCGAAGTCCGGCGAGCCGGTTGTCGCGCGTCCGGTCAAAGCACGCGGGCCCGCGCCGCCGCCCGCCCGCGTGAAATCGGACGAGCCGGACCTGCTTGCGGAACTCTCGGATCTGGAAAGCGGCTCCGAAGCGGTCGACAGTGGTCCGATCTGTGAATCCTGTGGAGCGCCGATGGAGCGCGGGGCGATTCTGTGCACGTCCTGCGGCTTCAACAAGCGGATCGGGCAGAAGCTTGCGGTGAAGATCGAAGGGGTCGCGCCACCGACGTCGCCGCGCGCCGCACAGGCGCGGCGGGCGGTTCGAAGCGGATCGGGTTCGCTCGGCGGGCTTTCGGACAAACCGTTCCTTTTCGGCGTGGCGACGCTGGTCGTAATGCTCGGTTTGTTCCTCGTGGGGCGCGCAAGTCCGGGGATCGCGCTGTTGATGTCCCTCGTGTCGAACCTTGCCGGTCTGGGCATCACCATCTGGCTTCTGGTCGTGGCGTTTCGTGAGGGGATCGGCCACGGACTCGGCTGTTTTTTCTGCCCCTTCTACGCCCTTTACTTCGCCTTTGCGGTGAACTCGGATCTTCGTCTGAAGTGGGCGTACGCGGGGTCGATACTGGCGAGCATCTTCATCGTGGTTCTAAGCTGGGACGACATCATGTCCGGCAACTATCTTGGCGCCGGCGGCGGAGGAGCAGCCGGATTCTGACGCGGGGTTGGTATCGGTTTCGGCGCTTTTGCTCGAGGGATAAGTGTCATCGAGCGTTCCCGTCACTGGATCCTCCGGGTTGCGGCATCGGCATACCGGGACCGTCGTCGCCGTGATGATTCTGACGGCGGCGATCCTGCACCCGCCGCACGGTCTCGGTCCCGTGCTCTGCCCGTCGCGGTGGGTCACGGGTCTGCCCTGTCCCGGCTGCGGACTGTCGCGGAGCGTCAGTTGCGCGGTGCGCGGGATGTGGACGGCGAGCTTCGGGTATCACCCTTTCGGGATTCCCGTCGTCGTGCTGCTCGTCGGCGTGGCGGTGACGGGGCTGCTGCCGCGGCGCGTCCGCGAGCGGCTGACCGCGCGCCTGCAACCGGTCCGGCCGCTGGCCCGCTGGGCGAGCATCGCGTTTATTACGGCGTTCGTCGCCTTCGGCGCGGTGCGGATGCTGCTGACCCGGAGTTAGCCCCGGGGGCAACCGCAAAAGGGATGCGGGCGCGGATCGGGTCGTCTGTTTCCCATCGCCGCGCGGGCGACGCGACGGGTCACGGGCGATAGTAATAGTGCCACTGGTAGTCGAGTTCGCGGGACTGGCCCGGCTCAAGGGATACTTGCCAGTTCAATTCGACCGCCCCGTTCATGTGCCACCACCACCAGGGCCAGGAATACCAGCGCCACCACGACGGCACTCCGGCGCCGGTCGTGACCGCGGGAGAGAGTTCCATCAGGTTCTGCATCTTCGCTTCGCCGCCGTCGCCGATCTCATCGCAATATCCGATGACGTATCGGCGCACATGAACCTCGACGGTCTTGTCGCGATAATGGGTCAGCGTCAGCAATCCCTCCAGCGACACCCGATCGTAAGGATCGTCCCGCCAGACCCGCGCGTCATCACGCCGACACCGACGGAACCCCGGCCGTGCCCCTGGCATGCCGATCTCTCAGCATCAAGGTCCGTCGGCGGCCGCCGAGTAGACTTCCGTGAAGATCTGCGCGTCGAACTCGGAGACTTCGTCGTCGCCGTCGAGGTCCGCGGCGCAATCGCCGAGCTGGTAAGCCTCTTCAAAGGCGTGGACGTCCTTCTCCTGAACGACGCCGTCCCGGTCTACGTCAGACAGCGCCAGCAGGCTCTCACCCCCGCACACCACCTGAATCCTGTGCATATAGCAGCTTCGGTTCAGGCCGTCAGGCGTAATGTAGGTCGGGTACAGGGGGACCATGGGGACGGTCGGCGTGGGCGGGGCGGACGCCAGGTGATGGTAGTCCCCGAGAAACGCTCCCTGCTGTGTCGGCAGGAACGACCGCGGCGTCAAGCGGAACTGCTGGATCGACTGGTTGCCGGTTCCGTAATTCGAGATACGGACGAAGTAAACGTCGTAGTAGGGGTTCTGATCGCCGCGATCCGGGTCGTGGCGGTTGTCGTAAAACACAAGGTTGACGCCGCCGCAGTCGTCGATGGCGATGGACGGCATGACCTGATCCGGCCCGACGCCGTCGCCGGGCACCCCCGTGAGCATGAGGTCGGTGAGCTGGACCAAGTTGGCAGTATCGGATGGGAAACTCTCCCCCTCATTGGGGCTGCGCGAGATGTAGATGTCGGCGTTGGACTGCGATGGGCTGGACCGTGCGTAGAACGCGACATAGACATTGTCTGTCGCTCGATCCACCGCGATGGCGGGCGCGCACTTGTTACGGTCAATCCAGAACGGCGTGTCCGCGTCCTGCGAAGGGCTGATCGCTGATCCTTCCGCCACGAGGCTTGGATGCTCCGATGAATCCGGCAGCCACGTCAGGCCGCCGTCGTTCGAATAGACCACCCACGGCAGGCCGCCGTTGTACAGCCCCTGGCATTCATTGACCTCGAAGTGGTCGTGGGTCACCGCTACGATTCGACCGGTGCTGAGAACCACGGGGGTCGAGCCCCATCCCGACCAGCGACATCCCCCTGGTTGCCGGAACTCGGCGGTTGCACGCGCGCGGTCGTCGGCCAGGGGCAACCCGCGTCATCGTCGGTCGACGTCGCGTAGACGCCGTGCGAACAGGTAGGCCCCGACTCACACGTGTCTTTCCGCATCAGGTACATCATGACGTGGTTCGAGCCGTCCGGGCTGATCGCCATCAGCGGCTTGTCAATGAACAGACCGGTTCCGGCGTAGATGCAGCAGGGCGCGCCGAAGACCAGGCCGCCAGGCTCCTTGGAGGCGACGCCGATCCGGGAGTTCCCGCAGTTCTTCAGCGCCGAGATCCACATCCGCCCCGTGGCCGGGTCGGCGACGACGCCGGGATCCACGCCCAGCGCCAATATCCCGTTGATGAACGACGTTCCGCCGTTCAGTGTGATGCCGTAGCCGACGTCAGGATCGGCGAGCGCGGGGACATGGATGGCGGCGACAACGACCTCGCTGGGTTGCCCGATCCGCACGGCGACCGAACATTCGTACCAGTCGGCGCCGGGCGGGTTCACCTTCCGCTGAGGGGAGACGATCACGGTCTGCGCCAGCGCCGGCGCCGAGCTTGCGAAAATCAAACCGAGGACGATCTGTTGCTTCGACATGTTCTGCTCCTCCTCTTCGGCCTTCGAGACGACGTGACAGAACCCGATGCCATCATTATGTCGCAGGAATGGGGTGCGCGTCAAGCCCAGCTGAACAAAAGGAGGCTCGGACCGGCGACGAAGGCTGGAAGACTCCTCCGCAGCGTGGCAAAACCTTTGAATACCTTGACAGTCCGATGTAGAATAAAATGAGGTTGAACCAAGCCTTGGGGGTTGATGATGCGCCGCCGTCTTTTTCCATCCGTTATCCTGTTGCCGCTCGCCGCCGCGCACGCCGACGATGCGCGGGCCCAGGAGGGTTCGTGGACGGTCGTGTATCTTCATCCCGCGGGGTACCTTGAATCAGAGGTGCTGGCTGCCACGGGTTCCCTCCAAGGCGGCTACGCATCGCCGGACAGCAACTTGGGCTACGCCCGCCCGATCCTCTGGAAATCGCCCCGGACCGGGCTTGTCGATCTCCTGCCGGAAGGCTGGCGAAGGGCAACGATCCGCGGCATGAGCGAAGGCGTCCAGGTCGGGGATATCGCGGGGGAGGAGTTCAATTCGCAGTTCGGAATCGTCTGGCATGGATCGGCGCGGGACTTCGTCATCATGGATCCCCCTCCAGGATACGGCTCCACCTACCTTTCGGCCGTCAGCGGAGACGTATACGTTGGTTATGCGGGGTTTCGGGAGACGGGCATGTCCCACGCCGCGATTTGGCGCGGCACGCCGGAGAGTTTCGTCGACCTGCACCATCCGTCGGCAAGCTGGACGGAAGCGTATGCGACCGATGGGGAGTTTCAGGGCGGGCGCGCCAAGATCCCGCGTCCGGTCCTTCAGATGCACGCCTGCCTGTGGCGAGGGACGGCGGAGAGTTTCGTGGACATGCACCCCGAGGGGGCCAAGTCCTCGGTGATTCGGGGGATGGCGCCCGGCGTGCAGGTGGGCGAGGCGCTCTTTGACACCCGGCACCGCGCCGTGCTCTGGCACGGCACGCCGGAGAGCGTCGTGGTCATGAGTCCGGAAGCGTCGTACAACTCCTACCTCTATGCCACGACGGGCACGATCCATGTCGGGTATATCACGCGCCTGGGCGGTTGCGCCGACGCCGGGTACTGGACCGGCGACGCCCCGGAAAGTTTCGTCAGCCTCACGGCGCATCTTGACCCGGGTTGGGACTGCGCGGCCGCGCGGGCGATCAGCGAACACAAGGGAAGGCTCTACGTCGCAGGGCACGCCAGCTCTCCGCAAGGGCGGACCGAGGCCGTCGTGTGGATCAGCCCGAAACTCAAAACCACCCGGCCGGCCGAGGCGCCATAACCCGGTTGACGGCGTCTTCGGACGCGACTCCGTCGCCGATCGGCACACCGAAACACGCCGCTTCCCCGCCACCACATTCTTGACGTTGCGCCCGTGTTGCACAACACAAGACGACGCTGCACTTCATTTCAGGATCGGCGCATGTTTTCCTCGAAGACGTCGCCCGGAGCGGACCCGTCTCGGGCAAGCCTTCGGGCGGAATCTCGACCGGAGTGGGCGCCTTCACGAGACGAAGGATCCCCGGACCGCCGCCATGTCGTTCGGCGTCGTGAGGCGATCGCCGGCGTTGTACAGTTTCCCACAAGAACCGCCCTTTCGCGCGACGGGAATCGTTTATCATGGAGGCGTGAAGCGTTGACCCTTCTCGAGCGGGAGACGGCTTATGTTCATGCGGCGAATGAATTGCGCGGTCTGGGCCGTGGCGTTGCTGGTCGGCGCCGCGGCGGCGTGGGGACGGCAGGGCGGAGCCGCTGAACCCGCCGCACAGGAGGGCGCGAAACCGGAGGAAGCGTCGGGCTTGCCCGTGTCGCTGGCGGGGTTCCAGGATGAAGGCGTCTTCTTCATCTTCAAGGGGGAGGAGCGGATCATCACGATCCGTTACGCCTGGAAACCCGACGGACGTTATGAAACCGACGCCGTCCTCGCGATGGCCGGGCAGGAGGTCAAGTTCGGTTACACCCTCACGCCCGACGCTGACGGCCGCTTCGCCCGGATCGACCTGCGTCAGCCGCAGGGACCGGCCGTCGTCGAGCGCGACGGTGCGACCGTCCGCGTCACGTTCAAGGAGATCAAGCGGACGGCGACGCTCAAACCGGACTCCGTGCTGCATGAGGATTACTCGCCGGCGCTGATATCGATCCCCGTGAAGCGCTACGACCGCGCGAAAGGGGGAGTGCAGAGCTTTCCCGTGTACGTCCTCGGCGCGGTGGTGCTGGAGGCGTCGCTGGAGAGGATCGAACCGGCGGAGCGCACGATCGGCGGGCGGGACGTGGCGTTCGAGCGCTTCACCTACCGCTTTCCCGGCGTGGACATGATCGTCTGGGCCGACGAAAAGTCGAAGATCTGCTTCATCGACGTTCCCGCGCAGCGCGCCGCCTACATCCGCGAGGGGTATGAGGCGCTGCGCACGGCGGGCGACGACGACCCGCTGATCTCGAAGCCGACGTTCGAGGTCGTCGAGAAGCGCGGCGAGGGCGTCCCGATGCGCGACGGGCTGAAGCTCTCGACGGATCTCTACCTGCCGAAGACCGACGACAAAGTCCCCGTCGTGCTCATCCGCACGCCGTACAAGAAGGAGATCTCCGAGCTGGACGCCAAGTTCTACGCCCGGCGCGGCTACGCCGTCGCGGTGCAGGATGTGCGCGGGCGCTTCGCGTCGCCCGGGGAGTGGGAGCCTTTCGTCAACGAGAAAAAGGACGGTTATGACACCATCGAGTGGCTGGCGGCGCAACCGTGGTCATCCGGCAAGGTCGGAATGATCGGGGCGTCCTACCTCGGCTGGGTGCAGTGGTGGGCCGCGAGCGAGAACCCGCCGCACCTCGTGACGATCATCCCCAACGTCGCCCCGCCGGACCCGTTCTACAACGTCCCCTACGAGTACGGAACGTTCTTTCTGCTCGGGGCGATCTGGTGGGCCGACGTCGTCGAGCAGGAGGCCACCGGGGACATCTCCGGCGTCGCGATGGGCAAAATCATGGAGAAGAAGTTCGCGCAGCTTCTTCGCGGACTGCCGGTCATCGATCTCGACAAGGCGTTTCTCGGAAAAGAGAGCAAGCACTGGCGGACGTGGATCGAGCACAACACCGAGGACGAGTACTGGGCGCGGGCGAGCTTCCTGAAGTCGCTCGACAAGGTGCGCATCCCCGTGTTTCACCAGTCCGGCTGGTTCGACGGCGACGGCATCGGCTCGAAGCTCAACTACGCCGCGATGGCGCGCCACGGACATCCGCATCAGAAGCTGATCCTCGGTCCGTGGGGGCATCAGGCGGAGGCCTCGCGGAAACTGGGAGACTGGGATTTCGGCGAGCAGGCGGCGATCGACCTTCCGCGCGAGTACCTGCGGTGGTTCGATTACTGGCTCAAGGGCGTGGACAACGGGATCGCGAAGGAGCCGCTGGTGCGGATCTTCGCAATGAACTCGAACGTCTGGCTCACCGCAGACACGTACCCGCTGCCGCAGACGCGGTTCGAGAAGTGGTTCCTGTCCAGCGGCGGAAACGCCAACACCTCGAAGGGAGATGGAAAGCTTTCGCGCGAGGCGCCTTCCGCCGACTGCCCGCCCGACAGGTACACCTACGACCCCGGCGACCCGACGCCCAACCCGGCCTACCGCGAGGAGACTGAGGAGGAGGAAAAACGCGAGCGGACCCAGGAGGAACTGAAGAAGATCGCCAGGGAGCACCATGAATCCGTCACCGCGCAGCGCAAGGACATCCTCGTCTACACCTCCGAACCGTTCGACGCGGATTACACGTTCGCCGGTCCCGTATCGGGAAAACTCTTCGCCGCCAGCTCCGCCAAGGACACGGACTGGTTCATGCGCCTGCTGCTGGTGGAGCCTGACGGAGAGGTGACCAACCTCGTCGAGGGGCGCCTCCGCGCCCGCTATCGCAACTCGATGAGCCGCCCGCAGCTTCTCGAACCGGGGAAAGTCTACGAATACGACCTCGACCTGTGGCAGACGGGTCTGACCGTAAAAAAAGGCCAGCGCCTCCGCGTCGAAATCGCCTCCGCGACTTTCCCGTTCTTCTCGCGCAACCTCAACACCGGCGGACACAATGAGAAGGAGACGACGTTCATCCCCGCCGAGCAGACGATCCACCACGACGCCCGGCGCCCGTCGCACGTTCTGCTGCCGATGATCCCGGCCGAGGAGATCGCAGGGAAGAAGTAGGGCGGGGCAATACAGCGGCAGGAGGAAGGCGACAGGCGCCCGAGCCGCGGACTTCAGTCCGCGCGATGTCGCAACAACGAGTCGCGTGTCCTGTCGTGATCGGACAGGGCCGCGAGTTCGTTGACTCCGGGGCGCAGGCGTGCAAGACGCTGCACGAGGAGGGAGCCGGCGTCGCGAGGGTCACACCCGACCGGCGACACGACGATCTTGACCGACCCCGGACAGGCCGACCGTACGTACCTCGAGCCGATCACCGCGCACGAAAGAATGAAAAACCCCGGCCGGGGCAATCGCTGCATGGGCCGGCCGGGGCGCCTCGCGCCTTCGTCTTCCACGCGACTCGCGGAAGAACCGGAACCCGGTTCGGACTCTCCTGACACGCTGCCGGACACCGTGATGCCCGGCATTCCGGTCATCGGCGAAATGCCGCTGGCGTCCCCGACGCGACCCGAAACCCGTTGTTGTTGTTGCGGTTGTCGGGCGTGTTCCTGTTGCGATTCGCGGAACGGAGGTGGGTCGGAGGGTTGTTCCACGAGCCGCCCCGAAGAACGCGGTCTGCTCAACCGGATCCCGAACGGACAAACGGTAACGCGCTGAGCACGCGATAGCGTAAGGATAAACTGTCGGCAGTCGCCGCGTGCGCATTCCATGCCGCCAGGCGCGGTTTGATATCTTGCCAAGTCATGCTGCCCCGGGAGTAGGCTTCCTGCAACCATCTTCCGTACCTTCGGAACCGCCGGATATTCTCCTTCGTGAGAAACCGGTGCGTCGGCCAGCAGCGATACCCGAGAAATCGTGTGGGCCGTCGAGTCGGCCGGACCTGCGCTCTGCCTTCGTGAATACCCAAGCGCAATCCCTCCAGGAATTCAATCACCTTCTCCCGAACTCTCCACATCGCCTCCTTGTCATCGCCGAAGATCAGGAAGTCGTCCACGTAGCGAACATACCCCCGACATCGGAGTCCCCGCTTCACAAAATTGTCCAGACCGTGCAAATAAACGTTAGCCCAGAACTGGCTGGTCATGTTGCCGATGGGCAGGCCCCGTCGCCGGTCCAAGGGGCTGAACAAGTCATCCGGCGGAAAATACCGGACGATCCTTTCCTGTTCATTGCTGCCGTCGATGATCGTGTCACAAAGCCACAAGATCCCGTCGTCACGCACGCGGGAACGCAGCAGCGTCTTGAGTATCTGGTGGTCGACGCTCGGAAAGAACTTGACGATGTCGCATTGCAGCACGTATGCGAATCGCCGGGCAAATTCCTGGCAGCGGTCGGCGGCCCGGTGAGTGCCCTTGCCAATCCGGTTGGCGTAGGAATCGGTGACGAAGTTCCTTTCGAACAGGGGGCCGATGACGCGGATCAGGGCATGATGCACCACGCGGTCCCGATAGGGAGCTGCGCTGATCAGACGCCGCTTCGGTTCGCTGACGTAGAACGCCCGATAGCGCCCGGGGCGGTAGATCCTCGTGCGCAGCTCATGTTGCAGCCGCAACAACTCCCGCTCTCGGTCAAGCTCGAACTCGGCGCAATCTCCATTGCGCCGCTTGCCGCGTCGCGTCTTCCGCGCCGCGGCCAGCAGGTTCTCCCAGGACGTCAGCCGATCGAAGAGCGAATCTCGCGCTGCTGTTTCAGCCATCCGCCCACCATTCTGCCGATTTCATCGATTTCCCTGGACGCATACTCATACGACTTGTGCGGAAGAAGGGTCAGCTCATTCGCCAGCCGACTGTGCATGCGCAGGATCTCCAGCTTCAGATTGACCTCGGAGAGTTCCCCCGCCTTCCCCCCCGCGGGCGCGTAGCAGGCCCGAATCAAGCCCTCGAACAGCGCGTACAGGGTCGTCTCGACGCGCTGACCAAGCCCGTAGCGATGCGAACGGGGGAACTTCTCAAGCCTTCCCAGGTACCACTTCAGAAACTCGTACGTCCGATCCACGACGGGAAGGCTGTTTCTTGCCATTTTTTACGCGTTGCGCGGCCCTTCGGGCCGCGATAAAAAAGGGTAAGAGGATGAAAGCTCAAAGACTAAGTCCCCGACGCGACCCGAAACCCGCCGTTGAAGTAGCGGTTGTCGGGCGCGTACCTGATGCGAAACGCGGAACGGAGGCGGGACGGAGGGTCGAGCCACGAGCCGCCCCGAAGAACGCGGCCCTCTCCCGTTCCAGGCCCGCCGGGGTCCGTCATGCTCCCCGTCGCGTACGTCCCGTACCAATCCTGGCACCACTCCCAGACATTCCCGTGCATGTCGTACAGCCCCCAGGCGTTCGGCTTCCTCGTCCCCACCGGGTGCGTCTTGCCGCCCGCATTATCGCCGTACCAGGCGTAATCCTGCAAGTCGAATTCCCGGTCGCCGAAGCACCACTTGCCGGTACCGCCGGCTCGGCAGGCGTACTCCCACTCCGCTTCGGTCGGGAGGCGAATCTCGCGGCGAACTTTCAGCGACAGCTTGCGGCAGAACTCCCGCGCGTCATCCCAGGAGACCTGCTCCACCGGCAGGTCATCGCCCTTGAAGAACGACGGGTCGTTGCCCATCACCGCCTTCCACTGTGCCTGCGTCACTTCGGTCTTGCCCAGGTAGAACGGTTTGCTGATGCGCACGGAGCGCATCGGCTTCTCGTCGGAGTCGCCGTCGTTGCTGCCCATCTGGAAGCTGCCGGCCTCGATGCGCACCAGCTCCATCGTCACCCCGCCGCCGAGGTCAAGGGTCAGCGTCCTGCCTTCGGGTTGCGGACCAGCGGTCCGCCCTCCCGGATCGCGGACCTCCGGCGTCACGCCGAGCAGTTCTCGCGCACCCTCGCGCGCCAGGTCGAGCAGCGCGGCCTTGCCCCCCGTCAGGTCACGGTTGAAGTAGCGCTCCTGCTTCTGGGTATTCACGTCCACCAGGCGTATCGTCAGCACCCACCTTTCACCGCCGAAATTGGCGACGAACCCGCCGACCATCTTGCTGACGTCCAGGCTCCTGCCGATTTTGACCAGGCACCGGACCTGGTCGCATTCCGTGGTCGCGGCCCAGTCCTTTTCCGACAGGGTTTCCTTCATCATCTCGCGGTCCATGAGGTCGAAGACGATGTCGTGATCGACCAGCCGGATCCTGCCGGCCTTATGACACTCGCCGCGAACCGTATCGGCCAGGACAACGCCGTCGGAAACCGTCACCTGGTCCCCGGTTCTGAAATCGAGCACGGCCAGTCGGGCGTACTGCTGCTCCCTGGGCTTGTCCTTCTCCGCCGGCGCGGGCGGCTCGGCGGCGCGCGCGGTTGCAGAGAAGCATGCAGCGGCGACCAGGCACGCGGCGCAGGCAGCGACCGACGGCGTTTTCGGACGACATCTCGGGCTGAACGGTATCATGGTCGAGCTTTCTCCATCCCGGAACGGCACACAGGACAACTCATTGTACCGCGCCGGCGCGGAGTACCTCAAGGATGAAGACACTCGGCGGACCAGCGCGGTTGGGGATCAACACCGGTGGAAAGGAGCTTATGTTCCCCCAGGGAAGCGCACGCCAGACTCGACGTTTCCCCGTCGCGTGGACGGAAGGCGCGGGACCGTCGGCTTCGTGCGTAGCCCCCTGATAGACGCCGGCGCCGACGCGGTGTCCGCGTCCGGACCGGGGTAAACGAGAAAGGGCCTCGGAGTCTTTTCAGGACTCCGAGGCCCGTCTGTGTCTTCCGATCCCCACCGGGGCGGGTTTGCGCCCGGTTCGTTCAGCCGAGGGACGGACGAGCCGCCCGCGGCGTCACGCATTCACCCGTCAATACGGCGACTGGAAACAGCAGGGTTCGCGGTTCACGAACGCCTCGTTGTTGTTCGCCGCGTCGAGGGCGTTCTTGCGCAACTCCTGCACCGCGCGGTTCGGATCGCCCGACGGCGTGTATCCGTCGGCGCCCAGACCGTCGCCCGGCGCCCGGTCGGCCGCCGCCATCAGGTCCGCGATGGTGATGAAGTGGTTGCCCGGACCGCGATTGCCCACGCCCGGAGCGTAGACCACGTCGTTCTCACTGACGTACCCGCCCTCGACGTTCAGCGCCATCGCCGACAGTTGCGCCGACAGCATGTACGCCATGTTGGTCGCATTCGCCCCGCGCAGCCACGACTGGAACGAGTCCACGCCGGTCGGGTCGAAGTGTGCGCCGTCCGACTTGCGGAGATTCAGCGCCCGCAGCATCGACAGCTCCGGATTCGCGCTTCCGCCGTCGTTGATCTTGCTCTTGCCCTGCGAGTTGCCCCAGTAGCCGATCGTCCGGGCGCATCCGCCGCCGAGGCAGACGTTTCCGAAGTCACGCTTCAGGTCACAGCTCCCGTCGCCCACCGTGACGGTGTACGACGTCGGCGTCGTGGCCACCCAGTCATTGTTCGGCATGACCTCGAGCACGGTGTACGTGCCCGGCGCCACGCAGCAGAACTCATACCGGCCTTCCTTGCAGTCGATCGTCTTCGTGTACACCTTCTGGACGAGGTTGCCGTTGGCGTCGCGCAGCTCGATCCTCCAGCCGTTGATGCCCCCCTCGTTGGAGTCCTTCACCCCGTCGACGTCCTTGTCGTACCACTTCATGCCGCAGATCGTGCCGTCCACGGTCACCTTCTGCGTACACGTCGAGGTCCGGTTGCCCACGGTCACCGTCCACGTCACGATCGTCACGCCGATCGGGAACTCGTCCGGCGCGTCGTTGGTGATGACGGCGCCGTCGCAATCCCCGTCCAGCGTCGGTCGACCCAGGTCAAGGTCGTCCACCGAGCACTCGCCGCAAGCCGCACACGCCTCGACGTCCGGCGGGCAGAGGATGTCGCACGGTTCGACGCATGTGTCATCCGTGCATTCCGTGCCGTCGCCGTTGTACGTTCCACCGCGGGCCTCGCACTCCTCTTCCGACAGCTCCTCGCAGCCGCCGCCGGCATTGCAGTCGTCGGCGTCCGCGGAGTAGCCCGTCTCGGTCGTAAACGCGACGAGCTTGACGCTGCCGAACACGTCATTGAGACGCAGCTCCTCGCAGCAGCTCGTATCAATGTGAATGCACTGATACGTCTTGCAGTAGTTGTTGCGGTCGATGATCGTGATGTAGGTATCCGAATACAGCCGCGACTGCCCGGCGTTCGCGGCGCTGGCCGTGAACTCCTGGCCGACGTACACGGTCCCGTCGAACCAGACCTTTCCGTAACGGTCGAACGGATCCCGCTTGCTCGTCACGCGGATGCGCACCGGGTTGACCGGAATCGGATCACTGTTCCAGTCGTCCGAGCAGGTGAACTCGCCGTCCTGATCGTTGTTGTTGTCCGGGTTCCGGCAGTCCGACCCGGTGTACAGGAACGTCAGAGACTTCGGCTTCCCGTTGTCACAGACGTTCTCGTCGCAATCATCGCCGCCCGGAAGGCAGCAGGCCCCCGTCGGCGGAGCACACGTGTCCGCATCGCAGGGGACATTGTCGCCCTTGTACGTGCCGCCGCGGGCCTCGCACTCGTCCTGGAACAGTTCTTCGCACGTGCCGTCCGGCAGACAGCAGGCGCCCTGCTCGGCGCAGGTGTGGACATTGTCACCCTTGTACGTGCCGCCACGGGCCTCGCACTCATCGCGCGTGATCTCGGCACATGACCCGTCGGGCAGGCAGCAGGCGCCGAGCACCGGCGGTTCGTCGCCACGCGGGATGACCAGCTTGATGTCCGACGACGAAGCCGAACGATTCTGCTTGAAGTAGGCGTCCAGATCGGAGTTGCCGTCGAACGCGAAGTGGAATTCGACGATGTTGCCTTCGGTGTAAAGCGACCGGCCGGTGGGGACGGTGACCGTTCCGACCACGCCGTCCTCGTTGGGCGATCCGTTGGTGTCCGCCGGCGACCCTGAGAAGACCCACGAGTCGCCCGGTCCGGGAACGAGGAGCGAATCCTCGCCGGTTTCCGGACTGACGATGCCGATGATGCTGAACACGCGTCCGCCGAGGGAGACGTACGACGTCGTGAGCTTGCCGCGGATGGCGACGTTCGTCGTCAGGTCGGTCGTCCAGATTCCGCCGAGAATCTCATAATTGTTCGGTCCGGCGAGCTTGACGACGTCGCCGCCGAAAAAGACGTCAAACTGCCCGGAATCGTCGATCTCGGCGAGATCAAGAGCAGTGTCATCGCCGCCGCCGAACTGACCGTCGCCGCCGAGGTCCAGCTTAAGGATATCGGAAACGGACAGCGCTCCGTCCACGACGCTGATCCGCCCGATGACCTCGCCTTCCTGCGCGTTCGGGTTGATGACCTGATACGTGAACGTGAGCACGGTCAGGTCCGCCTGAATGCCGTCGTTCGCCCACGCCGGAGGCATGACGACGCTCAAGGCCAGGACCGCTGCTCCCACCAGGGCCGTGCGCGTGCGCGCAGCCCGACTGCCGATTGCATATGACATGGCTTCTTCCCACTCTCCTCTGATAGTGCTCGACCGGGATCCCACGGACCCGCGGAGGTCGAGCCGCGTCGTTTCTCATGCTAGGCGGTTTGCGCCGTCCTTCAATCCCTGTTGGTGCCGATAACCCGCGCGGTGACGGCGCGAGCGGACAATCGGCGGAAATTCTGGACTTTCGACGCGGCGATCCAGAGTTCAGGGACGCTCAGTTCATATCCCTCCTCCGTGACGAGAGATTAAGAAACCCTCACTCGGAAACACGGTCTCAGTCCTGTAATCATCGTTCATGAGAAGGGATCACTCGCATCCGGTGCGGGCGTGCGCAGGAGGGATCCTGTATCACTCCCGGTTGCACTTCACAACGGCGGGCGGGAGGAATGCGGCATCGGGCGAGGAGTAAACTCGACTTTTGCCGTTTCTGACGGCCGTTTTTCATGAACCGGGGACTACAAAAAATCGGACTCCTCCGTACATTCGCGGGTGTGTCAAACCTGGCGAATCGGAAAGGAGTCCGACGTGTTCACGTTTCCCCAGGCGGCGGAGCCGCTCATTTCGGCGTTCAGTATCGCGTTTTCCCGGCGGACTTTCCAGAGGGTGGGGGTTTTGATTCTCGGAGCGATCCTGTCGTTGCGGCGACGGACGATCACCGCCATGCTCGGAGCCGTCGGTCCCGCCGCCCGCGGGCATTGGAGCGACTTTCATCGCGTCTTCAGCCGCGCCGCGTGGTCGCCCTGGACGCTGGGCAGGGTGTTGGCGGGGCTGATCCTGGAACGCATTCCCGCGGAACAGCCGGGAGTGATTCCCGTGGACGACACGGCGGTCCAACACAAAGGCAAGCGGGTCTACGGCAAGGGCCGACATTACGACGCGATCCGTTCGACCCACGGCCACACCGTCTGGGTCTGGGGACACAAGTGGGTCACCGTGGCGATCAACGTCAAGTTCCCCTTCGCGTCGCGGCCCTGGGCGTTGCCGGTGTTGTGCGCCCTCTATCGACCGGAAGAACTGAATCGCGCCGAAGGCCGGCGGCACAAGACGCCCATTCGGCTGACGATGCAGCTCGTGGCGGCCCTGATCCATTGGTTTCCCCGGCGAACCTTCATCCTCGTGGGCGACGGCGGCGATGCCTCGCACGAACTGGCACGATTCTGTCACCGTCATCGTCGCCACGTGACGCTCGTCAGCCGCTTTCATGCGGACGC
>JABWBH010000020.1 GCA_013360585.1 Phycisphaerae bacterium
GCCGTTGTCGGCGTAGATGGCCACGAACGAGCCGTTCGCCGGCGCGGCGTTGCCCAGGAAGCCGACGTAGTCGCGGATCATGTCGCCGAGGCAGCAATCTGACTCGAACGTCACGTCATCCACGCACTGCAGGTCATAGATCGCGCCGAACGCGCCGAGACCCGACCACGCGTCACCGTTACCGTTGACGTAGGCCTGGTTGTCGGTGATGTCGAGGCGATTGTAGATCTCATCGCCCGGGTTGAGCTGCTCGGTCGGGATGTTGATCGTCCCGAGCACCTTGCCGCCCTGCGCCGGACCGATCTGCGCCGGCGACGGCGTGTCGGCGAACGCGCCGACGCACAGAGAAAGAGCCAAAACAGCAGACAGGAGAGTTCTCATGCCGAAATCCTCCTCAAAAGAAAAAAAGAACCCCAAAAAACGCCAGACTACCGAAACCGGTTCTGAACGAACCGAACGAAAGGACATCGCTTGCCAACCTCTTCCCGAAAACGCCGAGCGGGTCGTCTCCCCGTACTCCCCTCGCCCGCACGGCAGCGGTGATATGAATTGCTTCCCCTTCCTCACCGCTCGTTGGTGAAGTTACACGGATCGCCCCCCTGAAGTCAAGCGCTTTCCCGATGAAAAGTTTCCCAGATCACGATTATTCACCTGCACGTCCCATAAGAGAAAGAATACGCCCATTCAATCTGAATTAATCACGGAACAGCCTTGGCATCGGTTCCTCCTCATCTTCAGATCCCACGTCCTGATACCCTCGACGTTGCAAAATCTTCGAGCCGGCTCATCGCAGGTTTACCCCTGCGCCCTTGTCCGTAGAATGCCTGAAGCGCCTAAGTCCGCTCCCGGTTTCATGCCGGGACTCGCGACCGCGCCAGTTCAGAACCAGGGAGACCCACGTGCCCGATCAACCGGACCAGAAACTCATCATCGACTCCGACTGGAAAGCCGAGGCTCAACGGGAGAAGGAACGCCTCGCCGAGGCGGAGCGCAAGACCTCGCAATCCGGCGGTGGGGCGCACGAACCACGCTTCGCCGACCTGCTCAATCTTCTGGTCATGCAGGTGATGGCTTCGCTGGGCGGGATGGTCGGTCCCGGGGGACAGGCAATGCCGCCGGACCTCGCCGCCGCGCGCTATTTCATCGACCTGGTCGAGTATCTGGGCCGCAAGACCCAGGGCAACCTCTCCCCGGAGGAAAAGAACCTTCTGGATCAGGTGCTCTACGAGCTTCGGATGGAGTTCGTGCGCCTGACCGGGATGATGGCGCCGGCGGCGACGGCGCCGCAGGGCGCCGCGAAACCGGGCGGATTCGCTGCCGATCGCTGAACCTCCGCACAATACGGGCGCGGCGGACCCGCCCCTCGCGCCGGTGACCGGGCGTCGCATTCATGCCGCTGATACCGATCCGAACCGAGTCGCCCGTCAAGCGCAAACCGTGGGCCAACATCGCCCTGATCGCGCTGAACGCCTTCGTGTTCGCCGTGCATGTCCTGCCGCTGGGGGGATGGACCGACCGCGTCGAGCGCGCCATGGCGCTTCAGACGCTCGCCCCCGCGACCTATCAGTTTCTCACTTATCAATTCGCCCACGCCAACCTGACGCATCTGCTCGGCAATCTGGTATTCCTCTGGGTCTTCGGCAACAGCGTCAACGGAAAACTCGGACACGGACCGTATGTCCTGTTTTATCTGGCCGGCGGAGTGTTTGCCGCGTTGGGTTACGCTTTCCTCGACGATCAGGGAACCGTGCTGATCGGCGCCTCCGGAGCGATCGCCGCGGTGACCACGGCCTACCTCGTGCTGTTTCCGCGCAGTCACGTGCTCATCCTGTCGCTGGTGGTCCTGATCGGCGTGTTCCGCATCCCGGCGATGATCCTGATCCTGGTCAAGATCATCCTCTGGGACAACGTCGTCGCGCAGTGGCTGGACCCGGATACGAGGGTTGCGCATGAGGCGCACCTGGCGGGGTATCTTTTCGGATTCGTCGCCGGGCTGGCGCTGCTGGCGGCGCGGGCCGTGGCTCGGGATCATTACGATCTGCTGTCGTTGTGGGATCGCGCGCACCGGCGGTTCGTCTGGCGCAAGGCCGTCGCGGAGTTCTCCGCTCCGCAGCGGGGGCTGGACGGTCGGATCATCCCCAAGGCCGTCGCCCACGCGCGATCCCCCGAGGCATCGGCCGCGCTGGACCGGATCGCCGAGGTTCGCGAACGCATCCGGGAGAAACTGGCGTCGGGTGACGTGACGGGCGCTTGTGACGCGCATCAGAGGCTCGTGTCGATCGACCCGCAGCAATGCCTGTCCGAGCGCGAGCAGCTTCTGATCGCGCGAGGCTACTACGCCCAGGGGCGGATGGCGCAGGCCGTCGCGGCCTTCGAGCGCTTCCTCGCCACCTATCGCGACTCCTCCGAAGCGCCGGGCGTGGCGCTCCTGCTGGGGATCATCCAGGCTCGTGATCTGGCGAACTGGACGGCGGCGCGGAACCTCCTGTCGGCGTGGGCCGAGCGCATGCCCGACGCCGCCCGCGAAGCCCAGCTCCGGACCTGGCTCACCGAAGCCCGCCGCCGCCTCAACGACCCGGACGACGCCCACCCCTCGGCCCCGCGCCCGTAATCAAGGTTGATCGCCTTGAGCATCGGATGAGCCTTCCGGAACCGCCGCCGCTCCGCAGACGCCGGCGATCCGAAGACCTTCCGCCTCTGCCTCTCTGTGCCGCTGCGGATCATGCGGCGCCGGTACGATCGGCTCAACAACCCGCTGGATTGCGCATCCGCAGCGTCTCAGCCGGACTGGGGCGCCTTCGTCGCCTCTTTTCGAGCCTTGATCGCCTCGTGCGCGAGTTGGGCGGCACGTTCCAAGGCCTCGTCGGCGGACGTCGCCACATCCGGTTGGACACCGCTCTCTTCCCAGTTCGTCCCGGTGATCGGGTTCCTGGCCCGCATGAACGGAACGCCCACCACGACGCGGTCGCTGACGCGCACGCCGCGCACCGGATGAGCCCCGCCGCCGGTTTTTTCGCCGACCACCGTGCCGCGCTTGAGGTTCTGGAGGTTGTAACTGAACTCCTCCGCGCCGGAGAACGTGTATGCGCTGGTCAGGATGAACACGGGCAGACCCGGCGCCAACCTCCGACCCGGCACTGATTCCAGCGTTCGGAACTCCTCCACGACCCTGCCTGACCGGTCCACCATGTCGTTCAGGTGCGTCGGGGCGTCGAACAGGTAACTGGTGATAAACCGGATGGACTCAGGGTCGCCGCCGCCGTTATGCCGCAGGTCGAAGATGAGCGCGTCGCAATGCTCGAGAAACCCCAGCGCCGCCGTCGCCGTCCTGAAAGCCTGCTCCGACTTCACGAAGGCGTCGAACCGGAGGTACCCGATGTTCCCCGGGAGAATCTCGACCTTGCGGAAGCCGGAGTTGTCGCCCGCGATCTCATCGACGCCGGGTCCGTCGCCGCGGTTGGCGGCGCGCGGTTCCGGTCGGACGCCCAGATGGCGATCGTTGTTGACGGCGCGGAGGTCGTCCGTGAGCTGCCGGCAAAGCGAGGCGTCATCCTTGAGGGCGTCGTACGCGCCGGACTTCAGCTTCGCGCGGACGGCCTCGGCCATCTTCACCCCGATCTCGGGATAGACGTAGTGATCGCTGACGGCGCGGGCGACGGCCTCGACGAGTTCTTCCCGCGTCGCCTCGGACAGGGGCGCCGCCGGTCCGGAAGGGGCCGGTCCGAGCGAGATCCGGATTCCGTCGAGCTTGCGGTCCTGTGCGGTGTCAAAGAGGAACTGCAATTCGACGGCGTCGCCGCGTTCATTGGTCGTTACGATCGTGACGGCGTCGTCGTCGGCGCTGGACACCTCGGTGAGCGTCAGCTTGCCCATCCGATCCCGGATTTCGCGCGCCCGGCGTACGCGTTCATCCATCGGAACCTCGCTGAGGCGCTTCGCCGAGCGGTGCTTCAATTCGAACGCCTCGACGCGCGGGGGCGTCGGGTCCGCGATCATGTCGAGAAAAGCCCGCACACAACGTCCCTGATTCGTGTCCGGCAGGGCCGTCTTGCCTCCGGGGGCGTCCTGCGGCGCCGCCTCCGGAGTTGTCACCGGCACGGGAGTCGCGCCGGTCGCCGGCGCCGTCAGCCCGGCCACCCACGCGAAAACAACGGACGTGAGATTCAACCTGACCCGCATACGCGTCCTCCTTTGATAGTACGATTCGTACTATATATGACGCCCGCCGCCGCCGCCGCCTGTCAGGCGCGCCGTCGGAACCCGGCGCCCGGGGAAGGAGGCGCTGGCGGGACTGGTTTCCCGCCGTTTCGGCGGCTAACGTGGCGCCGGGGGTTCGTCCGGCGGGCGCCCCCCCGCAACGGAGCGGTCCGGCATGAGCAAGCGTGGTTCAAGCGAGCTGGAGTGTTTCGTGCTCGGACTGGTCTGGCAGCTCGGTCCGATCAGCGCGTACGACGTTCGCGCGCATATGCGCCGGTCGCCGTCGACGCAGTGGAGCGGCAGCGCCGGGGCGATCTACCCCTTGATGAGCCGTCTGCATCGCCGTCACTGGCTTGCCGCAACACGGGAAAGCGTCGGGCGGCGGAGGCGAACGCGGTATCGGATCACGGCCGCGGGACGCCGCGCGCTGAGGGCGTGGATCGGTCCGCCGTTTTCGCCCGACGTGATGACCGTCTCCTACGACCCGCTTCGATCCCGGGCCCGCTTCCTCGGGGCGCTTTCGCCGCGTGAACGCCAGCGATGGATCCAAGGCGCCGAGGCGGCGCTGCACCACATCGAAGCCCTGATCCGAACCTGGCATGACGAGCACGCCCGGGGTTCGGATGGGTTCCGCGCTCTGCTCACGATCCACGGTCAACTCGAAACCCGCGCTCGACGCGCCTGGCTGCGCCGCGTGGCGGAGTTCGTCGCGTCTTAAGGCTGGTTCAACAATCAAACCGCGCCCGCGGACGATCGTTTTCCCCTCTGCCCTTGAGGCAGTGAACTGACGTCCGAAGCGGAGTACGTCTGAATGTTCATCGCATTCAAATCCCGGCGCCGAGGGCGGCTCCGTCCGTGCCGACCGGACATCCGCGATCCGAATCAGGCGACGAGCCTGCATGCATGATGCGCCGACGACCCCGCCGAAGTTTGCCTCACCTGCGACGCTCCACGAACCCACCCTTCCTAACTCTTCGCTCGCCTGCGGCGAGTCTTTCGTGATGGGCATGCTGCGCCTGCAGTTGTTTCAAGAAACCCGGCGATGGTTTGTACGATGAGGTCGTGAACGCCGGGGGTTTTGACCCGATGCCGAACCCGGATCACCTGCAACTTGGTTGATCTGCCCCGGCGGCGACAAGTAAGCATTGCTTTGAGGATTGAATCGACGCTGCTGGTGAAGTCTTCCCAGGCGGCGCTATCGAGAGTATCCACGTATTCGTCAAGATTTGACGCCGCGTTTTCGACTCCGGAGAAGCCACCTGCAGCGCAACGGGCGGCGGATCGTAAACTGGTTGAGCGGAACCGTTGGGGAGCTGAACTGGCGATACCCGTCGCCTTCAGCTAGAATCCACAGCCCGAGAGACGCCGCTGCCACGAAGAGCGGCGGTTTCGCGGCAGCCGGTGGCGCGGATTCGTTCGAGCGTTGCCAGGGACGCGACCGATGTGAGATAGAGGGAAAGTCCCTCGGTTACTGGTCAGCGGCGTGCAAGGGACGATCGAGCGTACAAAGCGGCGGTCAAGTGCTCCGGGAGTGTTCCGCAATTGCGAAGAATCAGACGACGTCCGGTGCTCGCCCGGCTTCTGCTGCGCGTCGGCCAGGCGCTGCCGATCCTGTGCCTTGGCGGGGTCATTCAGTGTCGTCAGGCGCCGCGCTCGCTGAATCTGATCACGGCGCCGTCGGACAGCGGCGTGTCGGAGACGGTCTCGCCGGAAACGCTGTCGCTGATCAACCTTGCGGCGGACGATCCGCTCGGGTTTCTTCGCTTCTGCCGTGAGTCATGCGCGAAGAACGTCCGCGCCTACCGATGCATTTTCCTGAAGCAGGAGCGGATCCGCGGAGTCCTGGGCGCGGAGCAGGAGATTGAAGTCGTCTTCCGCGAGGAGCCTTTCAGCGTCCACATGAAGTGGCTGCGAAACCCCGGCGGGGCCGAGGAGGCGGTTTACGTCGCCGGCGAACTGCGCGACGAGGAAGGCCGGGAGCTGGGCCGGTTCAAGCCGGCGGGGGTCATCGGGCTTCTCGTGGACGAGGTGACGCTTCCGATCGAGGGAGAAGAGGCGCGGAAGGACTCGCGGCGCACGCTCAATCAATTCGGGTTTCGCAACACCCTGGACCTGATCGTCAAGTACTGCGACGCGGCCCTGACGTCGCCGGAGTATTCCCTGAAGTTCACCGGAGTCGGGAAGATCGGCGGTCGGTCCACGCTGACGTTCGAGCGGAGGCTTCCGTATTCGGGAGAGGACGGCGCGTACCCGGACCGCCTGCTGACGGTGCATATCGACCAGGAGTGGCTGGTGCCCCTCGGTTGCTTCGCCTACGCGGACGACCTCAAGGAACGTTTGCTCGGCAGCTACGTGTTCACGGACGTGGAGCTGAATCCGAAGGGCGCGTGGCCCGCCGCGGATCGGCTCGCCGTCAGCGATCCTTGAGCGTGTGCGGCCTTCCCACACCTCCGTCGGACGCACGCCCGGGTTCCCGCGTCATCGCCGCCGCCTGACGGACCGCGCCTCTCGCGTCACGGGGGGGCAACGCTTCGCGGGCATCGGTCCAGGATTACAGGTCTTCCTCGTCGTCGTCGCCGAGGTCTTCCTCGTCGTCGTCGTCGTCGAAGTCGTCGAAGTCCTCGTCTTCGAAATCGTCGTCCTCGTCGTCGTCGAAGTCGTCGTCCTCTTCCTCTTCGAAGTCAAAGTCTTCTTCTTCATCGCCGGCGGCGATCGGCTCAAGGTCGCCGGCCAGCTCCGAAACGCGCCCGGCCAGGAGTTCGGACGCCTGCATCTCGAACTCCTGGGGAACGAGGATCTCGACCAATGAACTCGGCTGCGTAGTCCGCGTGGCGCCTTCCGTCCACTCCACCGCAATCTGGGCCTCGATGCCGGATTGCGAAAGAAGCCGGACGTACCGTTCCGCTTCCCCGGCGTCCGCGGCGAAAGCGATCGACGACCAAGCCGGCGAGGAATCCGCGTCGAGATGCACCGCGCTGTTCGTTTCCTTGTCGAGTAACGCCATCTTCATACCTCCCAGTATCCGCCGCGCCGGGATCGGCGGGTCGCCGAATCCGGATCGGTGATTCCGCTGACTCCGCATCCGCACACACCGCATTTCCGCCGGAATCGGGCAGCAGTGTAGTAGCCGACCTTCACTGGTCAAGCGGTCTTACCGCCCTTTCCGACTCCTGCCTCGGGTGACTTACGCCGTCCTTGAAACGACGTCAAGATTCGGTCAATATCCACCCCCGGAAGCCCGAATATATGACACGGCGGATCCGCACAGCGGGCGCAATCATCCCCGGAACCCACCGGTTTCCGGAGAGGTGTTCCCCCCGGAACCGCTACTACCGGAGTAACTGCACATGTCCAGTTCGATGACGCAAGGCCCGCAGGGTCCGCCGCCTGAAGGCGTTCGCTCTGCTGCCGACCCGGGTGCGGCGCAGCGCGGCGGATCGGAACCCGCCGGTGAATTGCCGAAAGAAACTCCGATCTGGAGCGGACGGACGCACTGGAAATACTTCCTTCCCGGTGTCTCGCTGTGGGTGGTGGGCATGTTGGCGGTGAGCTGGCTGCTGCTGAAGGCGTTCTCCTCGGCGGAGTCCACCTGGGTCGGGACGTTGCTGACGGTGTTGTGGCTGGGCGGCGCGGTGGTGGTCTTCGGGCGCATTGCGATCCGGATCATCGGGCAGCGTTACCGCCTCACCACGCAGCGCCTCTTCATCGAGAAGGGGATCCTGTCGCAGACGATCGATCAGACCGAACTGCTCCGGGTGGACGACGTGCGGCTGCATCGGACGGTCGTCGACCGGATGTTCGGACTGGGGACCGTCGAGGTCATGTCCACCGACTCGACGAACCCGCGCATCCGGATCGTCGGGATTGCCGCGCCGGACACCGTGGCGGAGCACATCCGGATGAACATGCGCGTCATGCGCAAGAAGGCGCTTTTCGTCGAGAACCTGTAACCCCGTCTCGACGCCCTGTTGTGCCCCTTTCGAGCGGGGGTGAGGGTGTGCCGGGGCGAAACCCGCTTCGGGTTGCCTCCGAACCGCGGGCGCTGCGCAGAATCCGCCGGCTGCCCGATAACGACCGCCCGTCGGTCGCGCAAGTTCACCCGCGCCGGGCGCCGACCGATACTTCGGGAAATGTCCACCGCGACGGTCGCAAATCCTTATCTGCGCGAGGCTGTGCTCACGGCGTCTCCCGAGCAGCTTCAGCTCATGCTCTATGACGGAGCGATCCGCTTCACGATGCAGGGACGGGAGGCGCTGCTGAAGAAGGACTTCGAGGCGGTTTACAACGCCTTGAC
Source organism: Phycisphaerae bacterium (assembly GCA_013360585.1). Taxonomy (GTDB): domain Bacteria; phylum Planctomycetota; class Phycisphaerae; order UBA1845; family UBA1845; genus JABWBH01. The sequence continues at coordinate 8,492 of JABWBH010000020.1, forward strand.
GCGGGCGCAGAAGATCGTGCTGGAGATGCACGCCGGATTGCGCCCCGAGGTGAACCCGACGTTGTGCGAGCGCGTCGGCGCGCTGTACATGTTCGTCTATCACAAGCTGGTGGACGGTTCAGCGCACCACGACGTGCAGGCGCTGGACGACGCCCTCAAGATCCTCCGGCTGGAGCGGGAGACCTGGCAGCTTTTGTGTGACCGGGTGGCGACGGACCGCGGCGGCGATCTTGTCGCGAGCGATTCTGAACCCGAGCCCGGGACGCTGTCCGTCGAAGTCTGACGCCGCCGCAATTGCGCGCCCTCTTTCCGATCATCCCGGAGATTCAGAGGCGGCGCCACGACCGATCCCCTTTCCGAAAACCGGGCGCTTCCTGACCCGCGCAGCTCGAAAAGTGACGGAAAAAGAACCGGCGACGAGGCGCTTTCACGCGCCGCGTCGCCGGTTGCATTACCTCTTACTGATAGCGGCAGGTGTTACGGGCAGACCGCGCCCGCTTCAAGTCCGCAGGCCGGAACGCGGACCGTCCCCGACGCGCTGGGGCACTCCTTCGCTTTCGCCTTGCCGCGAGAGTTTGCGACAGACTGGATGCACGTCCCGCCGGGCATCGCGAAGCCGTAAGAATTGCCCGGGGTTCCGTTCTTGAGGACTGCCTTGGCGAAGCACCCGCATCCCTTGGCGCGGGTCTTGACCTTCAGCAACTCCCCGCCCGCACAACCGTCGCTCGGGCAGGCCACGCCGTAGGTGTGATCATTGAGGATCGGGCTCCACGACCAGTTGGCGTGCGTCAGGCGGACGCTGCCGATGCCTGCGGCGTGCTCAAACCCGATGAACAGGGGCGACGCGTCGCCGGGAATCGTCACCGTCATCGTGCCGATGTTCGCTCCGGCGGAATCGAAAACTTCCACGACCGCGCTGTCGCCGTATCCGCTGAACGCCAGCACGTCCACGCCCATCGCGGTGGTGAAGGTGTCGTACCGGATGACGATCTGCCGATCTCCGGAGTTGCTCAGGATCGTCCGGGTGGGAAGGCTGAAGTAGTTGTGGCCGTTCCACTGCAGGTTGCTCGACGTCAGGTAGCTGGCCCCGTCATTGACGAGTCCCGGACCTTGCCCCTCATACACGGTGTTCTCGTCAAGAACCGTGTTCCCGCTGCTGACGGCTCCGCCGTCGGAGATGTTGAACGCCTCGAAATTATCCGTCGTGCCCCCGCCGCCGAGCAGGTTGTTCAGGTCCGTGCGGCTGGCGATGAACCCAGCCGGGTAGATCTCTCCGTCCTTTGGCGGAACATTGAACACATTTCCCTCGCCGAAAGGTGCGGTGTGCTGAGCCAACGCCGGGAGACAAAGCCCCGCGATCCACATCGAACCAAGAATCCGCTTCATGATTCCCTCCTCCTCGGAGTCATACCGGCGGCGCCGTTGCTCCGGACGACATCGTTCGGTCAAACCGCGCGGGCACCTCTCATACAAACCGGCTTGCCCCCGGGGCAGTTTATCCGCCCGCCCCCGCCGATTACAATTCGGAAAAGGTCAATAATTGAGAAACCCCCTGCTTGCGACTTATCCGCCCGTATTCAAAAGAGGCGGTTCTCACGCGAGAGGGAGCACCGCGGCAAGCATCGCCGCGACGCTGACGCGCCCGCTGGCCGTTCCTGTCAACTGCCGCGGCACATTCGAATTGAGCAACCTGAAATGACGGCGTCTGACGCAAACCAACGTCCTCTCTGGCTTTGCGCTCTGGGGCGTCGGCCGCTTCCCGGCGAACTCTCGGTTGCAGGTGCGCGTTACGGTCTTGCGCAGGTCTACAAAAACGATTTCTTCGCGGTGACCGCCCGGTATGACCGCTTGTCTGCGGAAGGCGCGGCGGCGCCGGCGTCGGTGGTGCTGAAGCTGAACCGTCAGGCGCCCGCGCTGATTCCGCTGCGTTTTGTCGGACGGGTGCTCGCGTGGCGCGAGTCCGGTGCGTTCGAGCGCGTCGGGATATTGCCGGGGATTCCGCGATGTCTCGGGCGGTTCGAGGACACGGGCGTGATACATGAGTTCATCCCGGGCCACGCGATGCGCAAGGGCGAGCGCGTTCCCGATGACTTTCACGACCGCCTGCGCGAGTTGATCGCCGGGATTCACGCGAGAGACGTGGCGTACGTCGATCTTGAAAAATGCGAGAACGTCCTCGTGGGCGACGACGGGCGGCCTTACCTGGTGGATTTTCAGATCGCCTTTTACTGGCCGTGGCGTTTCGGCGGTCGGAGTTTTCCGGTACGATGGCTGCTTCGGCGGTTTCAGAGCGCCGACCGGTATCATCTGGTGAAGCTTCATCGGCGGACGCGTCGGGACCAGTTGTCGCCGGAGGCGCTGGCGGCGTCGTACCGGCGTCCGTGGTACGTGCGGCTGCACGGGCTGCTGATGCGGCCGCTGACGTTACTGCGCCGGCGGATCCTCGAGCGGCTGGATCCGCGGCGCGGGGAAGGCGAGCGCGGGCGGGTGGGCGCGGACGGATCGACGCTTCGCGCGGGGGGCGCGGATCGGACGGACGCGGCGTGAGGGCGCCGCATGATCTGCCGCCGATCGATCCGAGTTGTTGCACGGGACGAAACCGCCGGGACGGCGGAGGCAAAGGAGCACAGGTTGCGATGGCCTTGACGCAAGCGGACATTGAAATCATCAACGCCTACCGCGCCTGGATTGAGCGTCGCGTGGCGGAGAGCGGTTATTACGGGCCCTGCGAGCGACATGACCGCTCCGACGGCTCGACGCTGCTTTCTCGCTTTGACGCCGGCGGGCGCATCTGGCTGGAGGTTGGGTTGCGACCTTTCATTCCGCAGGTCCGGACCGCAATCGTCACCGATGACCGCTGGAAGAGCGAGGAACTCGAGGAGGCGATCGAGTCCACCGGGGACACGATGAGCGAGTTCCTCGAGGCAGGCTTCGATGAGGCGGACCTCGACTGGCGCGAGCCGCCCGTCGAGCATTACCGTGACGGCGGGAAGTACTTTTACTTCGCGACGCCGCTGGAGCTGTCGTCCTTGTCGGATCTGACGCGCGACGACGTTCGCACGAAGACGTTCAAAATGCTCGAAGGCTACCGCATCGCATTCGGACCCTCGCTGACGCGCCGTTCCTGACGCAACGAAGATCGCGCCGGGCGTCAGGTGAGCGGCGCATCAGTAATCGACCGGTATCGCGTCAAGGACGGCCGGCAGATCCGTCGTTTCGTCCAACGTGCTGACGATGCACATGCAGAGGTTGTCGCTGTCGCGGTGAAGGAGGCGCAAGGGACCGACGTGGACGGCGTGGTTCGCCCCGGCGTTGAGCTTGCAGGGGAGGCACTCCTCGTTTCCGTAATTTTTGCGCACCCCGGCGGGACATTGAAGCAGCAGCAATTGTCCGCGCGGACCGGTGAAGTGAAACGCGAGCGATCGGTGGCGTGTGCCCATCTTGAGCAGATACATCCCTGCGAGCTTCATCTCGGCCGGGAGAACCGCCGGCGGATGAATCCGAACCGTCATGATCTGCTCGGCCTCCTTCCGGGTGATGCTGCGGCCTCCGTGAGCGCGGACGAGGGCGTCGATCCCCGCGCCGATGTCGCCGTCCGCCTGCTCGAGAAGGGGTCGGAAGTCGATGCCGGCGGCGACCGCCCGACCCCCGAGCACGCCCTCGTTCCAGAGAATGACGCCAGTGATGACCAGTGCAAGGAACGCCGCGGCAACGGCGAAGACCCTCGGACGGTAAACCGGACGTCTTACCTCGGCTCCTTGCTTCGATCGCACCGGCGCTTCGCCGTCTGCCAGCCGGGACTCGATCGCGGTCCAGAGCTGCGGCGGCGCGGTCACGGCGGTGAGCGTCGCCAGCCGCGACGTCAGCGACGTCAACGCGCGGGCCTCCTGCGCACACCGGTCGCAGTGCGCGACATGCGCGCGGACGCTTTCCGCCAGGTCAGGCGCGAGTTCCGCGTCCGCCCACGCTCCCAGCACGGATTGAACTTCATCACACGTCATATGTTCAGGCTTCATGACCGGTGCAAAAGCGCACCCCTGTCACCCCCTTGAGGTTGGATGTCTGACGCGGCGCGGTTCTTCCCCGGCTTCACGAGCTTCCAGCGCGCGGCGCAATTCGGCTCGGGCCCGGTTCAGCCTCGACGCGACCGTCCCGGGGGCGCAATCCAGGACTTCGGCGATCTCGGCGTAGTCCAGCCCGGTCTGATATTTCAAGATGAGGATGACACGGTGTTCGAGGCTGAGGTCCGCGAGGGCGGCGGCTACGTCTGTCTCGGCGGGCGCGGCCGTGCCGTCGTCCGTCCGTCCGGTTGCTTCGGGTCGAGAGGCTTCAAGGCGTGTCCGCTCCCGGTCCCGGCGGCGGAAGAACTGGAGGGTCTCGTTGACGGCGATGCGGTAGAGCCAGGTTCCCGCGGCCGCGCGGGCGTCGAAGTTTGCGAACTGCTGAAATGCGCGGAGGAACGTATCCTGCGTCAGGTCGAAGGCATCTTCCGGACGGTCGGTCATGCGGAGGGTCAGGGCGTAAATGCGGTCGGCGTGCTGCTCATAAAACACCCGCTGAGCGGCGCGGTCGCCGCGCCGACACCCTTCGACCACCGCGGCTTCGTCCATCCGTGAATGTTACGCGAGCCGCGCCACGGTGTCACTGACGGAATCCGGGTGCGTTCGTCCGGGCGATGATGCGTAGATCAGTGTCGGCTTTCCCTCATAAGCCTCTGCTGCGAAGATGTCCGGCGGGCATGAACGCAACGAACCCAGCGAATCCTTCGTCCAACGTAGACCGAGACCGACCGGCGGTGCTTCAAAGGAGCGCGCCGGCGCGCCTCCGGTTCTTCGCACGGTGGGTGTTGCCGGTGATCGCCCTGGGGTTGGGGGCGGCTTACCGAGTTGAACTGTCGGTCGGGCTTCCGGTCGGATACGACGAGGTGTTCGTGATCGCGGTGGGCCTGCTGGAGATGGAGGCGTCGAAGGCGGCGTTCTGGCTGGAAGTTCCGATGCAGCGGAGCAGCGCGTTGGCGCCGCTGTGGTGGTGGGTCGAATACCTCCCCTTCAAGCTGCTGGGCGACGTGACGCAGGCAGGGGTGCGGATCATGCCGCTGCTTTGCAGTCTGACGATCCCTGTGCTGGGCTACTTCGCTTCCCGGCGACGCTTCGGGCGGCGTGCGGCGCTGGGGTTCGCCTTGTTTCTTTCGCTTTCGGACGTGCTGGCGTACTGCACGGTTCGAGCGGAGTTTTTTGAGTCTCTGCTGATGCTGGCGGTGGTTCCCCTGGTGTGCGGCGTCGGGCGTCCGCAGCGCGGAGCGGGCCGTGGCGTGCTCTGGGCGGCGATGCTGCTGACGTTTTTCGGGAAGGCGTTGTTCATCATCGGGTTGAACGTCGTGGCGGAGGGGGTCGTGCTTGCGTTCGCGCGCGGGCGTCGCGCGCGACAGGCGGCGTCGCTGCTCGTCTCTCTCGGAATCGCGGCGGCTCCCGTGGCGCTGTGGTTCTTCGCAGCGCACGAGCATTACCAGCACGGCGTGATCCGTCATGAGGCGATGCCCGCGGCGCGCGGCGTCGGCGAGTTGATCCGCGGGATTACGCTCGGGTACGGCGATGTGAAGCGCCACGTTGTCGGCAGTTCGGCCGACGCGGCGCTGGTCTACCTGGACGCACGGGTCTGGCCTGTGACGGCGCTGTCTTCCGGACTTCTGGTGCTCGGCCTGGTATGCGGGGCGTCGAGCGCGCTGCGATCCCTCCGTGCCGGGTGGACGCGCCTGCGGCTGACGCAGACGGGTCTTTCAGTCTGGGCGGCGGGCGGCGCGGCGTACGTGCTGCTCTCCGGGACGGCGGGTGCGCGGTTTCATCTGATGTACCTTCCGGCGGCGTGGTTGCTGGCGGCGACGTCCGTCACGCGCCTTGCGAAGCTTAAGACCGGTCAGAAGTTCATTCTGGCGGTGAGCGTGCTGCTGCTTGCGATCCCCTCGCTGGGGTGGGTGGAGTGGAGTGCGGAGAGTTGGAGTCCGCATCGGGCAGTCCGGGCGGCGATCGTGCTGGGGGTCGTCCTCGTCGCGCTCGGCGCGCTGGGTCGTGCGACGGCGAAGTGGACGGGAAACTCGTGGGCGCTGCCGGCGGCGCTGACCGGCGGACTGGTCCTGCTGGTCGCCGGTCCGCTGCGCTGGGGGCCGGCGGCGCTGTTTGAGCCGATGTACTCGGCGGAAGCGGGCGACGCGGACCGACCGCCTTATACAGATGCGCTGCTGGCGGTCGATGCCCGGTCCGCCGGACGATCGAAGCGCATTGAGCGGCGGCCTGAGACGCTCGAGGTTCTGCTCTCGAATTACTTCAGAACGCTTCAGGAGCCGGACGTGACGAACGCGGTGCATTACGCGGACCGGGCCGTCCTGAACAATCCGGAGGATGTGCTGGCGTGGACGTACCTCGGTCTGGCGACGGACCTGACGGACACCTCGATCGAGGAGCGGCGGGCGATCTGGAAGAAGGCCCTCGACCTGAAACCGGACAGCGCGTTCCTGCGCCAGCGGCACGAGGCGGTCATGCGTGAGACGGTCGATGACTGACGCGGCGCAATCGTCGGCCGAGGCTTCCCCCCCCGCCGTCACCGCTCCAGCGGCGACAGCGGCTTCGCCGGCGGAATCGTCGTCGCTCCAGCGCGCCGGGGTCGCATACGGACTGGCCGCATACGGGATGTGGGGACTGGCGCCCGTGTACTTCAAGTCGGTGACGAGGTACGCCCCGCCGCGTGAGGTGCTGGCGCACCGGATCCTCTGGTCGGTGGTGCTGCTGGTCATCCTGATGACGGTTCTGCGGCAGTGGCGGGCGGCGCGGGACGCCCTGCGCAGCGCACGGACGGTCTGGATGCTGGTCGGATCGACGATCCTGGTCGCGGCGAACTGGTACGCGTACATCTGGGCGACCGCCAACGGGCGGATCGTCGAGGGCAGTCTCGGTTACTTCATCAACCCGCTGGTCAACGTGTTGCTCGGGACGGTGTTTCTCGGCGAGCGTCTGAGACCGAAACAGAAGGCGAGCGTCGCGCTGGCGGCCTGCGGCGTGGGGGTGATGACGGTCGGGATGAAGGTCGTGCCTTCGGTGGCGCTTTTCCTCGCGGGGACGTTCGCGTTTTACGGATTGCTGCGAAAAAGGGTCGCGGCCGGGGCGCTGGTGGGGTTGACGGTCGAGACCGTATTCCTCGCTCCGCTGGCGCTGGCGTACCTGGCGCATCTTTCGTGGAGCGACGCGGGACACTTCGGGACGGTCTCACGGCGGGCGGATGTGCTGCTGGCGTTTTCGGGACTGATGACGTCGATCCCGCTGCTGTGCTTCGCGGCGGGCGCCCGGCGTCTCCGGCTGGCCACGATGGGCATCCTTCAGTACCTTGCGCCGACGCTTCAATTAATCGTCGGAGTGCTCCTTTATCATGAACCGTTTACGCGTGTTCACGCGGCGAGCTTCGGATTGATCTGGGCCGGACTGGCGATGTATTCGGTGGATGCGATTCTCGTGCTGCGGCGATCCCGTCCGGGAGGCGACAGAACATGAACGCCTTCCTGCGACGCCTCCTCCGCCGCACATTGAAGGTCGCGCCGGTCCGCGACGCTTACGCCGACATCGCCAGCCTCCTGTCGAACGAGAAGGTCGAGCAGGTGCTGGACGTGGGCGCGTGCCGGGGGACGGTCAGTCTTCGGCTCGCGCGCCTGTTTCCGACGGCGACCGTCCACGCCTTCGAGCCGCACCCGGATTCGTTTGCGCAACTCGAAGCGAATGTCCGGCCTGCGCCGCGCATCCGGTGTTATCCTCTCGCGATCGATGACTCACCGGGCGAGACGGTTCTGCGGCTCAACGCGGTTCCCGGAAGCAGCTCGTTGTTGCCGCGCCCGCGCGACGGGCGAACGTATCATAACCCCGAAGCCCGCACGATCGGCGAGGTGAAGGTTCGCGCGGTGACGCTCGATGCGTGGGCGGCGAGCGAGCGGATCGAGCGCGTAGACGTCATCAAGTTGGACGTTCAAGGCGCGGAATTGCGCGTCCTGCAGGGCGGCGAGCGCGTGCTGCGTCACGTCAAGCTCGTGTACACCGAGGCGCAGTGGCACCCCACGTACGAAGGCGCGGCGCTGCTCTGCGACGTCTGGGCGCACCTCCGCCGGTTCGGGTTCAGCTTATTTCACTTTTACAACACCTGGGGCGGCGAGGACGGACAGGTGGTGCAGGGCGACGCGCTTTTCATCCGCGCCGAGCTTCGCGCCCGCGCGCTGGGCGCCTCCGGCACGGTTCGGGCGCAGTCCTTCGGCGCGTGAGCGGGGTCCGGTCTCCCCACGCCGCAGGTGGACGCGCCGCACCCTGCGGCCTCAGACCCCGGCGGGAGACCCGGTGGCCTCCTGCGCCTCGCGCAACAATTCACTGATCTGCTCGGCGCGGCTTCGCGGTTTGCGCGGCTTCTCGGAAACCGTCGCGGCGACGGGCGTGTCCATGTCGCTGTCGGCCGGTTGCGGCGGACGCGGGAAGCGGCTCGCGGGGACCGAGACGATCCGCCCCGCTTCCGGCGCGGCCAGCCGCTGCAACGTCTGCGTCGGGTGGGTCGATCCGATGCCCGGTGTTTTCGCCAGCGTCGCGGCGAGGCGCGACTGCGCGCGGATCGCCTCCTCAACCCACTCCTTCAAAGTTCGCGCGGCTTCGTCCGTATCATGCGCGAGCCGCTCCAGCCGCGTGTCCGCCTCGCGGCTGGTTTTGCGGAACTCCTCGATCCGCTGGTTGGCTTCGAGACTGACCTTCGACAATCCCGCGAAGACCTTCTGCACGGCTTTGCACACTTTGTCGAGCTGCTCCGCCTGCTGCCGCGCGTCCTTGACCAGCGTCTGCGGTTCGATGCACAGGTCAGCGACCTGGCGCTCAATCTGGCCGGTCCGGGCATGTAAATCCTTCAGCGACTCGGCCAGCTTCTGCGCCTGCGCGACGAACTCGCGGAGGATGCGCTCCCCCGACTCGGCGGAGCGCTCGCGGTCCTCGATCGCGGCGAGCAGATCTTCGGCGCGAGTCACGACGAGACGTCCGCACTCCGTCGCCTCGCGGAGGCGCTGAGCGGTCTGCTCGGCGTCGTGCGATCCCTGCGCCACCTGCGTCATGCGCTCCTGCGCCTGCCGCGTGGCGGCGTCGAGCCGGTCGGCCGCGGACTGCGCGTGCTCAAGCACCTGGCGATGCTCGCCGAGCGCGATGCGGGCTTCGGCCTGCTCGTTGCGGACGCGCTCCGCGTTGGCGGCGAGATCCTGAACCGCCGCCTCGGCGCTGCGCTGCACGGAAGTTCCCTGCTCGATCAGCGCGGTCAGCGCGTCACGTACCGCCGTCCCCGATTGCAGCGCCTGCGTGATGTTCGAGAGGCGCTCGGTCAGGGTTCTGGCCCCTGCGCCGGCGGCTCGGAGCGATTCGAGCGTCTGTTTCGCATTCGTGTCCGACTCCGCAAGCGCGTCGCGGTGCTGCGCGGCGTCCGCCTGTTGCGCCGACAGCGCCTCGATCAGAGCGTCCAGCTCCCTGCGGCGATCGTTGAGCGCCTCACGCTGGGCGTCCGACGCCTCGGTCAGGGTGCGCAGGTCTGCGATCAACGTCTGAAGATGGGCTCTCGTCGTCTCGGATTCGGCACGCGCCGACTGCCAGGCGGTGACGTCCTCCCGGCTGACGCGGTGCAGGTCCGCAAGCTCGCTGATGATCTGGCGGGCGGCGGCGACATGAGAGGCCAGCGCCTGCTCGCGTCGTTCCGCCGTGGCGGTCTCCGTCCGGATGCGCATCCCAAGGTCTTCGGATTTCGCCGTCAGAGACTCGATCGTCGCTTCAGCGGCGCCCAGCCTGGAAATGCCGGACTCCGCCCGCTCACAGGCGGCGCCGAGCAGGAACAGGCGGTCGGTCGTCTGCTGATCCGCCGCAGCCAGTTTCTGTGCCGTCTCCGCCAGCCGCGCATGCAGCGCCTCGCCGGACACCGACGCCGTTTCAAGCGCCTCGTTCGCCCGCTCGGCACGCGCGGACGCCTGCTCGATCGTCCGGGTCTTGAACTGGGCGGTCTCAAGGGACTGCTGAACCTTCGCCACGGCGGTATCGGCGGACTGAAGGTTCTCCCGGGCGGTTCGGTTCGACTCGGCCAGGGTCTCCTGCAAACGGTCGCCCGCGGCGAGGATCTCCTTGATCTGCCGCCGCTCGCGCTCGGCCTGGCTGAAGAGCGCCTGCAGCGTCGTGCGACACTTGCTCACCTGTCGCTCGGACGCTTTCTCGATCTGCTCCCAGCGACGCGCCTGCCGCTCGATCGCCGACAGGGACTCTTCCGCGCGGGTGATGCGCTCCGGAAGCTCCCGCTGGAGCGGAGCGCTGCGCTGCAACAGGGCTTCCAGCGCCGCCGCCAGATCCTGCCCGTCCTTCATTGTGCGTTGAAGCTCGGTCACGGTCGCCTGCGTCTGCGATCGATTCTGATCGAGACGCTGCGCCTGATCTGCCGCCTGCTTCGCCAGCAGTTCTTCACGCGTCTCGACCTGCTGAAGCAACGCCTGAAGGCGCATGACCAGCTCCCGCCCGGACTCGACCGCGGCGGACGTCTCCGTCGCCCGCTGCCGCGTCGCGCGCTCGCTCTCCGTCAGGTTCTCCTGAAGCTGCGTCAACCGACGTTCCGTCTCGCGTGTCTCCCGGGTGATCGCGTCGGCGCGTTCGATCTGCGTCGTCAGATGTTTCGAAAGCGACTGCGCGTTTTCGGTGCGCGCCATCATCAGGCGCGCCGTGCTCTGGTACGCCGTCGCCGCTTTCGTCGCCTGCGCCTCGGCTTCTTCGATCGTGCGCATCACGCGATCCCCGGCCTCCCCGAGGCGCTGGAGGAGTCGTTCCGCCCGGCTAAGGTGCTCGAGCAACCGGGCTTCAACGGCTGGCGCATAACCTTGCGCCGCTCGGGGAAGCGTCGGGTCCGGTCCCAGCGACTCTTCAAGTCGCGCCAGCAGCGCCTCTCCGTTGGCGATCAATGCATCCACGGATGGACTCCCTTCTTGATGACCGGTTGATGCCCGCTCTCGCGGGATCGCGGGACGAATGCGGGTTGAATGTTCAACGCGCCCGGCGCCGGGGACTGACGACTCGGTTCCGGGGGTTGCAGGGTCGAGTCGAGGATCATTCCGGAAGTCTTCGACCTCCGCGGAAAGGTTCGCGCCGATCCCCGTGTCCAGCGCCGCCGACCGCTCAACCTCATCCCGAGGCCTCGTCGATTCCGCCAGCAACACCGTCTTCGAGCCCGCGCCGGATTCGTGGGCCGGGCTCGCCGGATCCTCCGGCGCAGGAGCCGACAGCGCCCGGGCGACGGCGTCGATCACCGCCGCCGTGACCGCGCCGCTTTCCTGCTTGTCCGCCGCCGCCAGCCCGGCTGCGCAAAGCCGGTTGATCCTTCGGGGAAGCCCGCGCGAGATTTCGTACACGCGATCGATGGCCGCAACGTCAAAGCGTTCGAATGTTCCCGCAGCGCCCGTGATGCGAAGGCGGTGGGCGATGTACGCCTCTGTCTCCTCGCGCGACAGCGGCGCGAGCGTGACGACGCCGTTGATGCGGGCGCGGAGGGGGCGGCCGTCATCGCACAGCAGCGCCTGCGCCTCCGACCGGCCGAAAAGCAGGAGGGAAACCCCCTGAACGCCGCCGCCGTCGCGCCGCGTCAGCGCGGCGAGGGTCTCGATCGTCGCTGCGGAGAGATGCTCCGCCTGATCAATGACGACCAGGAACGACCCGCGGTCCTTCGCACGCTGGCGCAGCGCCTGCCGGACGCGCAGCAAACCGCGCATCGACTTCACGTCCGACGACGACGCCACGCCGATGCCGCGAAAGAGCGCCTCGTGAAACGCCGTGTCCTCGCCCGGTCTTGCCGTCAGCAGCGTGCAGCGCTCCGGCGCGGGGAAGCGAGCGATCACCTGTCGCGCCGCCATCGTCTTGCCCGATCCCGCGACGCCGAACACGCAGAACACGCCGCCGGTGGGTGCGGACCAGGTCTGCACGTCCTGCAGCACCTTCTCCGTCCCCGACGACGGATAATAAAGCTCCAACTGCGGCAGATCTTCAAAGGGCGCCAACTGCGGCGGCTGCACGGGTTGTTTCATGACGCTTGTCCCACCACGAACCGACAACGCAACGCTCCTTCATCGCGATGAACGCCGCGCGAACGATCGCGCATCGGCTCGGCGCGATCCCTGCGCCTTGCCGGCATCCGAGGACGGTTCTTGCCGGATACATCGACACCCTGCGTTTTTTTCTGAAGTTATCGGGCAGCTCCGCCGGAGGGCGGATCAAGGGAAGCGGAGATTCAGGATCAAGAACGTCGGAGGAATCTGCCGATGCAATGCTTCGCCGGGATTCCGCAGGACTTGAGCACGAACGCAATACCCCAGTCCCTGGATCAGCCTCGGGCGCCGCAACCGCGTCCGGTGGCCGCAAAGCGCACCGCGCTCAAACCGCACCCTACCTTGATGGACTGGCTCCTCGTTCAAAGTCCGGCCGCCCGCCGCCGCAAACCCGCCTCCGTCCCGACATCCGCAGGTTGAGGTGCTTATTTCCGTCCAACCCCTCGGATGAGGTTGACCGTGGCGCAAGAAAAGCGCGGCTCGTCCCGTGCGGTTCAGTCTCCGGTATCGGCGGATCCGCGCCTTTGCGAAAGCACGCGACTCCGTCGGACCTTCTCCGCGCGACGACGGCGACGCGAACCCGCCGTCGGTTTCGTCGCATGACGAACCTTTGTCGGGAGTAGCGCGTCGGTCAGAAGCTCGATCAGCCGCTCCTCGGCCGCGCGGCGGTTTGCGGATTGCGTCCGATGGCGCTGAGAGGAAATGCGGATCCGGCCGTCGCGGTCGATGCGAGACGCAAGGCGTCGCGCAATCAGAAGACGGCCTTCCGGCGGAATATCCGCGCAATCGTGAAGGTCGAAGCGAAGAATGACCCGAGTGCTGACTTTGTTGACGTTCTGCCCGCCGGGTCCGGTGCTGCGACAGAACTCGACCTCGATCCAACGCCGCAATTGATCGACGGTCAGTTGCACCGGACAAAGTCCGTCAGAAGGGTCGCTGCGACCGGTCGAGAGGCCTGCGCCCGCCGCCCCGCCTGAGGACGGCATGCGGATGAGAGGAGTCGAACCTCCACGGAGTTACCCCCACTGGTACCTGAAACCAGCGCGTCTGCCAATTCCGCCACATCCGCGGGACGTCACACGGCGTAGCCCTGCCGCCCGTGACTCCGAGGCAGCATCGTACCGGCACACACGCCGCTGTCCAGCGAAGCGCACCGACAAAGAAACCGAACTCGCACAGGCACGCCACCCGCGCCGCCCCCGATCCGACGTCTCTGAGTCGGCCGTCCGAAACGGCAAGACCGGGCACCGTCACTCCTCAACGTCGCCGTCGAGATTCAGCCAGTCCGCGACGCGTTCGGGGTCGAAAAGAGAAACGAACGTGCTTTTTGTCGCGTCAATGAAGGCGTCATGAGCGATCACTTCGCACTTGCCCGGCAGAATCATCCCGCTGGTCAGCACGACCAGCGCCATCTTCCACCGTGACGCCGCAGACCGGTAATTCTTCACACTCGTTCTCCGCGCCGACTCCACCTCTCCCGCCTCAACACCCGGCGGACGCCGAAGCGAAAGCCCTCGCCGGCATCCTCCCGTCACGGATTTTCGCCGACCTGAGACTCGATGACCGCCTCGAGCGTTCCGAACGTGTCCGGACCGGCGCAACACTCCGGCTGCGAGCGCCACGGAAGCACGAACGACTCGACGCGCACCCCGCCCGGCTGTCCCTGCGACTCGATCGCCCGGAAGATGATCGTGTCGCCGCACTCGAAGTTCCCGTCCGCCCGCACCAGCGGGTTCAAACCAGCTTCGACCCCGAACCCCGGAACATCCGCGACTTCGAACCCGATGAACAAACCCTGATCCGTCGACTGAAGGTTTTCTCCGAGTCCGACACGCTCGACGGCTGTGCTGGAGCACGAGAATACGTGCCCAAGTTCATTCGCCTGGGCAAAGGGGAACGTGTTCAGCCGGACCGTCTTGAGCACACGCTCGGTCACGATGTTGCCGTCCACGTCAAACTGCGGATTGCCTTCCGCGTCGCGCACCGCCTGTGTAATCTCGGCGGTGACGACGAACTGCACGCTGGTCCCGGTGCTGTTGACGCAGCGGACAAGCACCATCGGAGCGCTCGGACCGGGCGTCTGCGGCACGATTCCGCCGGAAACGTAGTTCAGAAACGAGTCATTGAAAATCAGCGCGTTCGGATTCCCGCACCCGAACATCAACCCGACGCCCATCGCGCAGGTCCAAGTGAAGCGCTGAAGCGATCGATGCCTTCTCATGCGTCTATCTCCACGCCCGCCGAACCGCCTTTCCAGGCGAAACGGGCTGATTACGTAGCTCTCTGACACTCGTCAATTCACCTGCACCCGGACCGCAAACCGACCCCCCACGCGGGCCAGCGCCACCGCGTCATCCAGCCGGACGCTGGGGTCGTTACTCGAAAAAATCGGCGTCGTCAGGAACGGAACCGCCAGCGTCCCGGTCACCGTGAACGACACGACCGACCCGCAACGCGGACCGTCCACCGGAACCGGGACATCGCGAAGTCCGATGTTCTGTTGAAGAATGATGTTCCCGTCCTGATCCACGAGATCCACTTCAAGCGGAATAAACCGAAGGGACTCCTCCAGAAACTCTGTGAAGACGAAGGTCGCCGGGCGATTGTCGTCCGCCTCCTGGAACTGGTATCCGGCGATCGCCACCGGCATGAAAACCTCGATCGGCCCCTCGATCGCCACCCGCAGGACGTCGCACACCACAATCGCGTTCGTCAACTCGTTCTCGATCAGGTCCGGCTCAGCCGTCGCGTCAAAACGCGTGTCCACCAGCTTCACCGACCCGTCAACAAACTCGAAGACGTTGACCCCGCCGTTCACAAAATCCACCCGCACCCGGAACCGGATGCGCGGCCGGAGCGTGCGACGTTCGTAGGGCGTCAGATCCACCCCGCCGCCGTCTGGAAGGTCGGCCTCGAGATAGTTGAGCAGGCGCTCGTCCACATCGGCGTTGTTGATGAACGTGATCGCCACGTATCCCGGCGCGTTCTCGACCGATGCCGACCCCCCCGTCGGGTCGAGCAGATCCACAAATGCCGGATTCAGCGCCGAACATCCGCTGATGCTCAACAGCAGCGCCAACCCCAGCCCCCCACGCGCCAGGCTCTTTCTGCATCCGCTGACAGCTTCAAAGTCTCGGTACACAAGCCTTAATCCCGTAATGAACTCGTTCTCAGCCGATGTCCGCCAACCTGAGAGACATTATGAACGTTTTGTGGACCAGCGCAATCCAGCCCAACCTTCGCAATCCAGCCCAACCTTGAAGTATTCTGAGTGTCACGTGACCCGTCAAGGGTCGGGCGGCGGTAGCGGTCCGTGCCTTCCGGGGACACCGGTTGAAGTGCGGCGCAGTTCCGGTATCCTTGCCGCATTCTTCTCCCGTGGATTAGCGGAGACCTACCCTGATGGCGCGGCGGACTGGACAACTCCTCTTTGACAAGCTTCGGGACGCGCCTGGCGGCGGAAGTGAACTACCTCCGCGCGAGTTCAGAGCGGGAGATACATTGCAGTCGCCTATCACGGATCGCCCGGTTCTGTCACAGAATCCGGTTCGTTCAGATTCGGTGGCCAGACCTGCTGAGCACCTTTCTTCGCAAACCTCCCCCTGGGTGGCGGTCAGGGGACGTTCGCTCGTCCTGACCCTCAGCAGTACTTCGGCAGGGATTGCGGTGTTTCTCGCGCTCCTGCTTCTGTCCGGCGCATATCTCATCGGGTCATCTGTCGGGGAGCGCCGAGGGCAGGAGCGAGGATTCAAGCTGGGAAGAGATTCGTACACCTCTAGTACAATTGATGAGATCGAGAAGGCCCGCCAGCTACCGCCAAGCCCGCAGCTCCTGGGCGGTTTGCTGAGGGATGAACCCGTTGCGACACCGGAACGATCCGGGAATTCGAGCGTTTTACCGGAAACGAGCGACGAAGCGTCGGTTCCCGAAGCTCTGCCTGAATCCGGGATTGCGTGGGTTGGGGGGTACAATTATATTGTCGCGCAGGAATTCGACGGGCAAGCGTCTCAGGAGGCGGAAAGCGCCCGGCTTTTTCTCTCGGAGAATGAGGTTCCCGCCGCGGTGGTTCGCCTGCGCAGCGGGAAGCTGGCGACGGTCGTGCTCGAGGGTTTCAACCTGAAGGAACCGACTCAGCGCAGACGGGCGGACCTTTTGAAGGAAAAGGTGGCGCGGTTGGGGTCGAAGTATTTCTCTGCCGGCGGACGGTACAAGTTGGAAGGTTATTTCGCCGCGTACAAGAGCGGCGCGTGGGAGTGAAGGTCGCAGATGTCACGTGACAAGTCCTTGAAATCTCGAAGCACGCTCGCCCGGCACCGGAACGTCTTATCCCGCGAGGAGCGGATCAAGACTCTGCAGGAGCTGGACCGCTGGGAGGAAGGTCGCTCGCCGCTTTACCTGCCGAAGGTCGCGCACCGCAAGGTCGCGGTCGGCGGCAAGGAAAAGAAGAAGAAGGAAGAAGGCGCTGAAACGAAAGAAGGCGCCGCCGCGACGCCGGCTTCCTGATCCGGGCGTCCGGCTTCCGCATCATTCGTCTGCAAACCGATCGCCGCCGCCGGCCGAGTCCGGCGGCGTTGTGTTATTGCGGCGATTTCGCGCGGGTGGCGCGACGGTATTCTGGGGGAGCGATGACTTCAAGGGACCGCGCAACCCGCCTGCGTCGCTGGACCGTGCCGCGCGTTCTCAAGCTGCTCACCATCATTCTCCTCGCCGGGCTGGTGTTGCCGACGTCCTGGACCGGGTGGGTCAAGTCCTTCGTTCAGGGAATCCTGCCCTTCCAGCGTGCGGCACAGACGGGCCTGAATACGATCGCCCCCCGCGGCGAAGACATCCCCGAGTCGATCCGGGCCGACGAGTTGCGCGCCTTGATCGAAGAGCGCGATCGTTACGAACGCGTCGCGGCCGCGCTTCAGTCCCGCGTGGCGCAGCTTGAGGAGGAGAACGCGACGCTGCTGGCCTCCCGGTTGGACATCGTGGGCGCGGAAGGCTCGCTGATCCCTGCCGCACTGCTCGCAGAGGATCCGGCGCGCTGGCGCGAACACGTTCTGCTCGATCAAGGCTCCCGGTCGGGAGTGACGCGCGGCGCGCCGGTTACGACGCAAGCCACGTTGCTCGATGTGGGCAGCGCGGAAGGCGTGGCGCCCGCGATGGCGGTGATGCTCGGCACGTCGCTGATCGGAGTCGTCGAAGAGGCTCATCGGCTGACCTCGCGCGTTCGTCTTGTCACCGATCCCCGCACGCAGTTGAAGGTCCGGCTGGTGCGCCCGCCGGGGTCAGGCCCGGGGGCGCAGGAGGGGGAAGTGAGTGACGCGACGTACTGGCTGGAGGGGGCCGGCGACGCGGGCATGATCGTGCGCGAGGCGGTGCGCGCGGACGTGGAGGGCGGTTTGATCCGCGTCGGTGACCTTGTCGTGGCACATCCGGTGGAATGCGCGCTGCCCGCGCCGATCCCGGTCGGACGCGTGGCGCGGATCGACCCTGACCTGAAGAACCCGTTGCTGGCGACGCTGATTGTTCATTCTCTTGTGGATCCGCGGCCACCGCTGAAGGTGTACGTTTTCAAGCCTTTCTGACGTCGCAGGCGGTTGCGGAATGCGGCGAGGGCGTTGTGCTTCTGCGGGGGGGGGCGGGGCGGTTGACAGAAGACGTAGTTCGTACTATGTTAGGTATCTGACGCCGCAAGAGGAGGAACGCCCGGTGAACCCCGAAATCCAGAGCGCCGCTCAAAACCTGACCGATCGAGAAAACCTTCCTGCCGCCGATGCGGCCGCCCCGCCGGTCACGCTGCGCGCGGACGTCGACAGGAGACGGGCGGCTGCGCGGTCCGATCCGAGAGGTCCGCTTTCGGCGGAACGCAAGCGCCTGGTCGAAGACAATCTCGGACTGGTGGGCGTTCACCTGAAGCGTTTTGTCCCTCCGCGGTCGCGGCCGGATTGCGATCGAGAGGACTTGTACCAGGAGGGATGCCTCGGGTTGATCGAAGCCGGCGGACGTTATGATCCGGGTTCGGCTATCCCTTTCGCGTCGTATGCGCTGGCGCGGATTCACCGCTCGGTCAGCGCCGCGATGCATGAGGAGCCGGGACTGATCCGCACGCCTGATCCGCGACGACGCCGACGCCGCAGTCGGGCGGACGCTTCCGCGCAGGACATCGCCGCTCCTCGGACAAGGCCGGTCGTTCAGTCGCTCGATGACGGTGCGGATTCGATCAAGATCAGAGAATCGCTGGCGGCGGAGACTGATGCGGATGAGAACGCGACCGCGGCGCTTGGCGCGACGATCCGCGAGCGGATCCGGGACAAGCATCAGCGAGCGCTGCGCGCCGCGGCGGAGGCGCTGTTGCGCAGCGGGGGCGCTCCGGCATCGCGTCCGCAGTTGCTGCGTCGCCTCGTTGAGGAGCGCCGTCTCGTCGCGCGGGAGAGCCACCGGACGCCGCTTCGTCAGCTCGCGCGCGAGACGGAATGCTCGTTCTCGCTCGTGAACCGTTGCGATCAGGCGCTGGAGTCGCGCGCGTGCGCGATGCTGGCGGGCGATCCGGAGTTCGGGGAATTGCGGCGCCGTGCCTTGTCCTCAGAGGCGGGGTTGGACGCGGCGGTCGACGGGGATCTTGAACGCGCGGTCGTGACGGTCGGCGCGGCGGCGCTGAAGGACCGGGTTGACGCCGCGAGCGGTCCGGATCTGGCTGCACTTCTCGCGGCGATCCTTGAGACCCTCGACCGGACCGTCCTGGCGACGTGGATCGCCGACCTCTACGAAACCCTGGACGCCACGGCTCGGGAGTCGATCTGGCGCACCCTTTCGAATCCGTCCTCGCCGGTCACGGAGGCACCGCGCCGGCATCGAGAAGGGCGAAGCATTTCTTGCTTGTCGGATGAAGCCGGCCGGCTAGCCGATGCCGAAAACCTCCAACGCTGTTCAGACGGATACCCGGACAGGGTTCTCGCGCGGCGAACCCGTCACGCGGTCCCGCGAGCGAGTCGGCGTCGAAGCGGGCGCGCGTCACAGCGCCGGTCCGAGCGATTGCGATCGCCGCTGGGTTGAATCCCGACGCGGAGCGTGGCGTGCTCCGGACGCACTCTCAAGCCGGCGTGAAGTCGGATCGGGATGCTTTCGGATGCGGAGTTTCAGGCGGATCCGACGTCTGCGGCGAGCGCGTCAGGCGGTGGCATCCTGCGGCTTCCACTGCCGCTTGACGGGCTTGACGACCAAGCCGTCCCGGATGGCGCGGGTGGAGACGCGGATGCGGCACACCTTTCCGTCGATGATGGCGCGGACCGTCTGAATGTTCGGTTTGAAACGACGGCGGGTGACGCCGGTCGTCTTCTTACCGACGCCGCCGAGATACTTGGCCTTGCCGCGCCGGGCGATCTGGTTGCCGACGCGGGTCCGCTTTCCGGTGAACTTGCATACACGAGGCATCGCACTGATCCTTTTGCCATCGACGGGCGCCCCGCCCGCCACAAAACCCGATCGCATCGCCACGAAGCGCGAGCCGGGTAGTATAACATTCTCGGGTCGGATGACAAGTTGTCGGAGCATCCTGAATCCTGGGCGACTTCGGAGAACCCCGCTCAAACGCCAAAGCTCTGTGATCGCCGACAACAAAATCAGACGAACGCGCCTTGTCCGCGACGAAGCGGCGTGGTTACGATGCAGGAGTCCCTGCGAGTCAAAGGACCGGATCGCGGCGAACCGCCTCTCCAGGCCAGTAAGTCTTGCAGGATTTATTAAAAAGGTGATTTATGATTAGTGCTACGTCGTTGAGAGGTCGGAAAAGTCTGGCCGGTTGGGGGTTGGCGGTCGGATTGTTGATCGGTGGGGTCAGTGTGCGGGGTCAGGAAGGGGGAACCGCGCCGCCCGCGCCTTCGGCTCCCCAGGCGGAACCCAAAAAAGACCTTCCCGCGGGGAAGGAGATCGTCGAAAGGCATCTGAAAGCGGTAGGCGGGCGCGAGGCGATCATGAAGCACACCTCGCGTGTTCTGAAAGCGACGATGTCGTCGCCGATGATGCCGGGGGAGATGCAACTCGAGATGATCGGCGCCAAGCCGAACAAACTCGTTCAGAAGGTTTCGACGCCGCAGGGAGACATGACCGCCGGGTTTGACGGGAAGGTGGCGTGGGCGAACAACGCGATGATGGGCCCGATGCTGCTTGAAGGCGATCAGGCCGAGGGGTTGAAGCAGCAGGCGGACTTTTATGACGACGCGAAGGATCTGAGCCGGTTCAAGAGCGTGGAAACCGTGGATCTCGTCGATTTCGAGGGCCGCAAGTGCTACAAGGTCCGCCTGATTGAAGGCGAGAACGACGAAACGATCGAGTACTACGACGCGGAGACGGGCATGCAGGCGGGTCAGGTGGCGAAGCAGACCGGGATGGCCGGCGAGATGGAAGTCACGATGGTGCTCCAGGAGTACAAGGAGTTCGGCGGCGT
The DNA here is from genome assembly GCA_013360585.1 of Phycisphaerae bacterium. GTDB lineage: Bacteria > Planctomycetota > Phycisphaerae > UBA1845 > UBA1845 > JABWBH01. Next base: position 29,041 of record JABWBH010000020.1, read on the forward strand.
CAAGAGTCCGACGAAGTTGATCGTCCGCGCGATGGGGATGGAGCAGGTTCTGACGGTCAACTCGATCGAGTACGACAAGGTGGAGCCGTCGGTGTTCGATCTTCCCGAGGAGATCAAGGCGCTTCTGAAGGAGAAGGAAGCGACCGACAAGCCCGTAAGCGGCGAGACGAAGCCGGCGGAACCGAAGCCCCAGCCTTAATCGCGCTGAACGCCCGCCGCAATCTGGTCATTGAGCGCCCTTCGGAAGTGATTCCGGAGGGCTTTTCATTGCGCGGTATTCCGACGACGGGGGCTCGAGGTTACGCTCCTTGTGTCGGAGCGGATCACGCTTTCTGCGCCAGGGAGAACCGGATGAGCGGTGAAACACATGCGGATGCGGAGGTGATTGAGCTGAAAGCAGCGACTTCTCCGGACCCGCTGGCGGCGGACCGGCTTCGCTGGCGCTGCGACCCGGCGTGGCTGACGTTCGACTCGACGGCGGAGCTGGAGCCGATCGAGGGGGTCATCGGTCAGGAATCCGCGATCGATGCGTTACAGTTCGGTCTGGAGGTGGCGGCGGCCGGGCAGAATATTTTCGTTAGAGGGCTGACCGGGACGGGGCGTCTGACGCTGATCCGGCGGATGTTGACGCAGATCCGGCTGGCGTGCCCGACGGCGCGGGACCGATGCTACGTTCACAATTTCACGTCGCCGGAGCGACCGCGGCTTGTGACGCTTCCGCGAGGACAGGCGCCGGCGTTCCGGCGTGCGATGGAGGAGCTGTCCGAATTCATTCGCGTCGATCTGCCCGGGGTGCTGCGCAGCGAGGCGTTCGAAGCGAAGAAGACCGCGTTGGAGCAAGCGTCGCAGCGGGAGGCGGCGGCGCTGATCGCGCCGTTCGAGCAGGCGCTGAAGGACAGCGGGCTGGCGCTGGTGACAGTGATGGTGGGTCCGGTGTCGCAGGCGGCGCTGTTTCCGATCGTCGAGGGGCGTCCGGTTCCGCCGGAGCAGTGGCAGGAATTGCGGCAATCCGGTCGCGTCTCGGACGCCGAGGCGGCGGAATTTCAGAAGAAGCACGACGCCTTTCAGGCGCAGCTTGCGACGGTGATGGAGCAGGTCAGCGCGGCGCGTTCACGACAGGCTCAGGCGCTGGCGCAACTGCGCGAGCAGCAGGTCCGCGATGTTCTGAAGTCCTACGTCTCGCGAATTCTCGGATGTTTTGAGGATCCGAACGTCGGCGTGTTCCTCGGCGAGGTGGTGGACGACGCGGTGCGCCGCCTTGCACGTCCGCGCGAAGAGGAGGAGGACTTCACGCAGCTTTACCGCGTGAACGTGTTGATCTCGCGCGGCGGCGACGACGGGTGCGAGATCGTCGTCGAGACGGTGCCGACGATGTCAAACCTGCTGGGGGTGATTGAGCGTCGTTTCGACCGGGAAGGCGTGGGGCGGACGAATCACATGCTGATCCGGGCCGGATCGCTGCTACGGGCGGACGGCGGCTACCTGATTCTCGAAGCGCGGGACATTCTCAGCGAGCCGGGGGCGTGGCGGGTGCTGCTGCGGACGCTGAAGACGGGGCGTCTCGAGATCGTCCCGCCGGAGGTGACGCTGCCGTGGTGGGGTCCGTCGATGCAGCCCGAGCCGATCGACGTGGCGGTGAAAGTGATCCTGCTGGGCGACGCGGAGATCTACGCCCTGCTGGACGCCTACGACGCCGATTTTCCGAACCTTTTCAAGGTGCTGGCGGATTTCGACACGGTCATCGCGCGATCGAAAGACAGCGCGATGCAATACGGGCGCGTTCTGGCGCGGATCGCGCGTGAGGAGGGTCTCCCGCCGTTTGAGCGCGGGGCGGTAGCGGCGCTCGTTGAGCACGGGGCGCGGATCGCCGGCCAGGGCGGGAAGCTGACGACGCGGTTCGGGCGGCTGGCGGACATCGCCCGTGAGGCCGCGTTCGTGGCGGGCAAGAGCGGACGTACTTCCGTGTCGGACGGGCACGTCGGGGAGGCGGTGCGGCGGACGAAGCGTCGGGCGGAGATGCCGTCCCGGCGGTTCCGGGAGGCGATCGCGGAGGGCACGATCAAGATCGCGGTGTCGGGCAGCGCCGTCGGGCAGATCAACGGACTGGCGGTCATGCAGGCGGGGCCGCTCACTTACGGATTTCCCGCGCGCATCACCGCGACGATCGGACCGGGGTCGGCGGGGGTGATCAACATCGACCGGGAGGCGGATCTGTCGGGCGCGATTCATACGAAGGGTTTTTACATTCTCGGCGGACTGCTGCGGACGCTGCTGCGCACGCATCACCCGCTGGCGTTCAACGCTTCGATCGCGTTCGAGCAGAGCTACGGCGGGATCGACGGGGATTCGGCGTCGGGGGCGGAGATCTGCTGCCTGCTGAGCGCGCTGACGGACATTCCGCTTCGTCAGGATCTGGCGATGACGGGGGCGATCGACCAGGTGGGGAACATTCTGACGATCGGCGCGGCGAACGAGAAGATCGAGGGGTTCTTTGACGCCTGCCGGGATCTGGGGCTGACGGGAACCCAGGGCGTCATCATTCCGGCGTCGAACGCGCCGGACCTGATGCTGCGACCGGACGTCGTCGAGACGTGCCGCGCGGGGAAGTTTCACGTCTACGCGGTGGACCACGTGCGGACGGCGCTGGGACTTCTGACGGGCATCGAGGCCGGAGAACCGGACGAACTGGGTTTGTATCCGGATGAGACGTTGCTGGGGGTTGCGGTGGGCCGGGCGTACGAATACTGGATCAAGGCGTCGCAGAACGCGCCGCAGTTTGCGCCGATGCCCGACGAGGCGGAGGGCGTCGGGTCCGCGGGGCAAACCCCCGCCGCGGCGGAACCGTCATGAAGCCGCCGGCCCGCGGCGCTCAGCGGGGGGCGCCCGGAGCGGGGACGGGCCGGTCATCCACGACGAGCTTCGAAAGCAGCCAGAGTTCGCCGACCAGCAGGACGACGGCAACCGGCATCATCGCGTAGCCCGCGAAATCATGAAAGTACTTCTCGACCGCGCGGCTGCCGTCGGTGGCGAGGAGGAGCCACGCCGTGGCGACGACGCGGACGACGTTGCAGGCGATCGCCACGGGAACGCTGGATATCACGAGGACGATCTTCTGCCACGCGGGACGGCGGATTGAGAGGGCGAGGAAGGCTGCAACGATCAGAAACGTGGTCATCATGCGCAATCCGCTGCACGCCTCGACCACGCCGACCTGCACGCGGTCGTTGAGCGTGAGGATGTTGCCCTCGCGGCGGACGACGATGCCCGCCAGGTCGAGCACGAAGTTGGCGGCGGTGGTGGCTTGCGCCTGAAGCGGGTTCGAGATCGCGTTGTGGATGCGTCCCGGGAGGGGAACCATCAAAAACAGAAACGCGAGGATCCAGAAGACGCGCCGGAACAGCGCGCCGCCGCCGATCCACCACACCAGGCCGATGACCTCAAGCACGAATGCGTAGCGCTCGACGGACTGCCGCAAGTCGAGCAGGCCTTTGTAGCGCGCGGCCTCGGCCGCGAGGACGATCAACGCCGCGGGCCAGAACGGACGGACCTCCTGCGTTCTCAGCAGCGATCGCTTTTCCCACAGCAGGTAGATCGCGACAAGGGGCACGAAGGCCCCCGCCGAGTAATCCTCGCTGGACTTCCAGTCCCGGGCGAGTTCCGTAAGCGTCGTCCAGTACGACGCCGTCAAAGCGCCGAGCAGCACGATCAGCGCGGTCAGCGCGGCTCGCGCGGTCTGCGGAGGGGCGGGGATTCCGGCCTCGCTGCCGATCTGCGTGGGACCGCCCTGCGTGACGGTCGGGTCCGGTGCGAGACTCACGGCGCGTCTCCGGGGTGGACGGACGGAAGCGAGGCTTCGTGGGGCATGAGGTCGAGGATCGGCCCGGCGGTCGCGATCGCGAGGCGCCGCACGGATTCGACGGATTGCTCCGCACCGCCCGGGCCTTCCGGAACGTCAGCGTCGATCAGAACCCGCGCCGCGTAGCGGGCGCCGCGGTCGCCCCTCAACGCGGTGCGGATCAGCCACGACACGTCGGGACCGCGCGCGCCGTCGGCGATGTAGTAATGAAGCACGGCTTTGAACACCGGTTTGAGGTCGCCCTGACGGAAGAAAAACATCTGGCAGGGAAGCTCCTGACCGTCCGGCAGGGGCAGCAGCGTGGAGTCGACGCGGACCTGGGTCCAGCCCTGTCCGACATAGCAGACTTCGGGGCGATGCGGCGTGAGGTCGCGGAGATTCAGCCCGTAACCGACAAAAAGCGAGGCGCGGGGTAGCCCATCAGAGGATGCGTAGATGCGACACACGTGATCCGACGTGTCGGTGGCGCGTGCCAGCAACTCGTCGAGGACGAACGCCGTTCCGGTCCAGCCGGGAAGTTCGAGAGGAAGGTTCTCAAGGGCTCCCTTCGGAAGGGGCGCGCTTTCGAGCAGGCGTCCGTACCTGGCGGAGGCGTGGCGGAAATGCAGGCCTCCCGCCGCAACGACGATCAAGGCTGCCGCGACCGGCAGCCGCAACGACCGGGCGGTCTGAACCGCGGCAGGTTTCGCTTCCGCAAGAGTCATTGCGCTTTTCCGAGGGCTGTCGCATTATCGCGCCTCCGACACGGGAAGGCGAGTCCGCGGTAACGACATCGGCAGGATGGCGCCTAGGGCTTTTGCCGGTTCCGTCAAGATCAACGTCCTACTTTAACGTTTGTTAACGTTTTCGGATGATTGCAAATCCTACATTCCTTCCGGTAGGGTGCGAAGCTCGGCAATTCTCGAAGGATGGGGAAAGAAGCATGTACTCGGTCCGAAGGATTTTCGCGCTAGCGGTTCTGCCGCTGTTTTTTGTCGGTCTCCTGGGTCTTCTGCTCGGATGCGGCGCCAGCCCCTCCGATTTCGACCCGCCGGGCGATGTTCCGCAGCAGCCGGACTCTGATGATCCGCCTCGTGATGACGACGACGATCCGCCTCCGCCGGATGACGACCCTGATCTGAACGATCCGCAGGAGGATGACTTGAACCAGCCTCCGCTGGCGAACGCGGGAACCGACCGCTACGTGTACGAGGGGGAGTCGGTTCCGCTTGACGGAACTCGCAGTCTCGACCCGGAGGGCGAGCCGCTGACGTACTCGTGGACTCAGGTGTCGGGGCCGAAAGGCACGTTGCGCAACGCGACATCGGACCTCTGCACGTTTGACGCGCCGGAGGTTGATGCGGATTCGGTGGTGGTCATCCAGTTGGAAGTGTCCGACGGGTACGACACGGACACCGACACGGTCGCGGTAACGGTCCTGAACCTGACGGACGGACAGTCAAGCGGTCCGGTGGCGGATGCGGGACCGGATCAGGTCGTCGGGGCCGGAGACGTGGTCGTGCTGGATGCCAGCGCGAGTCGGGGCGACGGATACGGATCCCTCGGGTTTGAGTGGACGCAGATCGACGGGCTTGAGGTGACGCTGGATGATCCCTTCCGAGCGACAACCACGTTCGTCGCGCCCACCGTAGCGCAAGAGGTGGAGCTGATCTTTGAGGTGCGTGTGACTCAGAACGGGAAGTCGGCGGTGGATCAGACGCACGTGACGGTGGTTCCCGACGGGTCCGGGGGCGGCGGAGGCGGAGGCGGAGGCGGCGGGAACGGGAGCGGAAACTCGCCGCCGACGGTGTCGGATCAGAACGCTTCGACCGAGCGCGGGGTCGGTCTGACCCTAACGCTGCGCGGGCGTGACGCGGACGGCGACGACCTGACGTTTGAGATCGTAAGCGCGCCGACCGGCGGCGTTCTCGGTGCGCTGGACAACTCCCGGCGGTCGACGGCGACGGTGGCGTATACCCCTGACGACGACTTCACAGGCACGGACTCCTTCACCTTTCGTGCCAACGACGGGACGGACGACTCAAACACGGCGACGTTCTTCATCTCCGTGTCGGGCGGGCCGCTCGTGTCCGATCAGGATGAGTACACACTGGAAAGCACGGGCGTTCAGATCACACTGGAGGGCAGCGACCCGGAAGGTGACAACCTGACGTTCTTCATCGAGTCCGGTCCGCGCGACGGTCTGCTGGGCGCTCTCGACAACAGCGCCCCGTCGTCGGCGACGGTGACGTACACGCCGCGAGCGAACTTCAGCGGGACGGATTTGTTCACGTTTTATGCGTCGGACGGGTCGGAGGAATCCGTGTCGGCGACGGTTGAGGTGACCGTGTACCCGACGGTGGAGTTCACGATCAACCCGATCGAGGGGCAGCGTCCGCTGAACGTGACGGGTGCGGCGCGCACGCGGAACGGCGCCCCCTTGCCGGAAGGGACGTATACGTGGACATTCGACGGGGCGAAGGACTCGGGCTCAATGAACACGCACAAGCAGCGCACGCGCACGTTTTCGACGGCGGGCGTGCATACGATCGCGCTGTCGATCGCCCTGACGGGGATCGTGGGCGAAGTGGCCTGTCATGAGGCGCAGACGGGACGCGCGCAGGCCGAGGCGACGGTCCGTCCGACGGTGCAGGGTTACGTCCGCAACGGAAGCGGCCAGCCGGTCAGCGGTGTGACGGTCTCCGCCAACAACGGCGGATCGACGAGCGTGACGGACGGGAGCGGACAGTACATCGTGCATGTGCCGTATCAGTGGTCGGGCACGGTGACGCCGGAGCGCTCCGGGACCACGTTCAACCCCACGTCGCGAACCTTCGGAACCACGACGGCGGACCGCTCGAACGAGAACTTCACCGCAAGCGGCGACAACGTGGCTCCGGACGCGGATGCGGGGCCGGATCAATACGTCCTGGACGCGGACGGAAACGGATCGGAGTCAGTGCGCCTCGACGGTCGCGGCAGCCGGGACTCGGACGGCACGATCGTCAGTTATGAGTGGTTCGACAACGGGAACCGGATTGCAACCGGGCAGCGTCCGAACGTCACGCTGGCGGTCGGGCGGTACACGATCCGGCTGACGGTGACTGATGATCGCGGGGCGACGGACTCGGACACGGTGAGCATCGAGGTTGCGGCGCCGGGCGCCGGGTCGCGGTACTTCGTAGACGGCGACGATGTCAACGCTTCGGACAGCAATCCGGGGACGGAGGGAAGCCCCTTCAAGACGATCCAGCGGGCGGCCGATCTGGTGAACCCCGGCGACACGGTGGTCATCAAGGCGGCGACGTACCCGGTTCCGTCGGGGCGCAACTACGTGGTGTACCTGACGCGCAGCGGGATCAGCGGCGCACCGATCACCTTCGAGGCGTTCGGCGACGGCGAGGTCATTCTTGACGGAACCGGCGGAAGCGGGACGGTGTTCTACGTGGACGGCAACAGCCGATCGGTGGATCACCTGGTGATCCGCGGGCTGACGGTGACGAAGGGCAACCTGCACGGGTTGTATCTGCGCAACTGCAATTACGTTCTGGTGGAGCGATGCCGGTTCACGTACAACCGCGGCCACGGCGTGGCGATCTTCAGCGGCGGGTACGCCTCCGGCGGGTCGTATCAGACGGTGCAGCGGTGCGAGATCGCGTACAACGTGCTCTCGGGCATCCGGGCGGGGAACAACCTGACGCACGCGATGCCGCATCACGTGACGATCCAGTACAACCACATTCATCACAACGTGAACGAGGACACGCCGGGCAACACGGACGGGATCGGCTGCTCGGGCACGGGGAATGATTACTCGGTCGTGCGCGGCAACGTCATTCACGACAACAGCGACGACGGGATCGACATCGGTCAGGGCGCGAAGTTCCACCTGGTCGAGGGGAACGTGATTTACAATCACAATTATCCGGGCGGCGACGGAAGCGGCCTGAAGATGGGCACGTACGAGTCGAACCTGACGCCGGGCGGCGGGCACACCGTCCGTTACAACGTGATCTTCGGGAACAAGAACCGGGCGTTCGACCTGGCGGGAAATTACCGCGAGACCAGTGCGAAGCCCGAGCCGATCGTGTTGTACAACAACACCACGTTCGATCATCCGAAAGATCTGATTTACATGGAGGAGGGGGACCTCATCCTGCGCAACAACATCGCGTGGGACGTCGACAACGGGACGTACTGGAGCTGCCGCCTGCGCGGGCACGAGGGGAACAAGCCCGAGGCGGATTCGGATTACAACCTCTGGAAGGACCGGTACATCAAGGACTGGGACCAGCGTCTGCGCACCGATCTGGACGGACGCTCGACGGACCGGAATCCGCAGTTCCGCGATTCGGGGAACCTGACGGTAGAGACGGACCTGGACAGTCCGGAGTTCGGGCGCGTGCAGGGGCTGGAGCTGCTTCAGGGATCGCCCGCGATCGACGCCGGGGTGGAGATGCACGCGGAGTTGCAGCGTCTGCTGGATGCGGCGCAGCGCGCGGGCAAGCAGACCTGGGTGGACGCGCTGACCGCGGCGCTTCAATATCTGCCGGGGCCGATGTCCTTTAACGGTAGCGCGCCGGACATCGGGGCGCTGGAGTCCAACGGAATCAACTAGCGTCATGATGGCGAAGCCTGCGGCGCAGGACGGATCGCAGACCTCCGGTCCGCATCCCGGTTTTCCGTCGCAGGGCGGACATGACTTATGTGCGGGCCGGAGGTCCGCGATCCGGAGGCGGCGGGCGTGAAGGAGCAGGTCTGGTCGCTGGTCTCTGAATTGATCTGGCGAATGCGTCGCGGGCCGTGCCTGGCGGTGCTGACGCTGCACCGGGTCGGGGCGGACCTGACGATCCAGCCGGACGCGGTGGCGCGGATGTTCGCGTACCTGCGGCGTCATTTCCGGATGATGCTGCCGTCGCAGTGGACGGGGGGGGTGTCCGAGCCCTCAGCGATGATCACGATCGACGACGGGCACGAGGATGCGCACGACGTCATTTACCCGCTGGCGCGGCGCGAGGGCGTTCCGCTGGTGATCTGCGTCCCGACGGATTATTTCCTGCGCGATCGGTGGTTGTGGTTCGACCGGCTGAACTGGGCGATCGCGCAATGCCGCGGGACGCCGCAAGTCCGCGTCGGAGGCGAGACGTTTTTCCCGGATCACCGCCCGAGCGTCGTCGCGTTCAAGATGCACGTGAAGTCGCTCTCCCGGTCCGAGCGGGATGCGATCGTTGAGGATCTGATCCGCATCGTCGGACGAGAGCCGCCGGCGGTCATGCCGAAGGAATACCGCCCCGTCCCGCGGGAGGCGATGCGCGGCATGCTGGCGACGGGGACAGTCGAACTTTGCGCGCACAGCGTCACCCATCCGGTCATGACGCGCCTCGAAGACGCGGAGCTGCGCGAGGAGCTGGCGCGCGGTCGTGCGGAGCTGGAGGCGTTTTCCGGAAGGCCCGTCGTCGCGTTCTGCTACCCGCACGGGCAAGCCGGGACGTTCGACGATCGAACGCAGGCGGCGGTGGCGCAAGCCGGTTACCGGATCGCGTTCACGAGCGTGCCGGGCGTCAACCGTCCACGATCGTTCGATCCGCTGCGCCTGAGGCGCATTCACGTTCATCCGCGACTTAGCATGTTCACGCGCGAGCTGGCGGGGCTGGGCGGTTGGCGGCGGCGGCTGGCAGGGGCGGATTGACGCGGGAAGTCCACGTCACATCGGGCGTGAGAAACTCGCCCCCATCAGCGCGCTTGCGCGGGTGGAAGCCCGCGGCTGGGCGGTCAGGGTTTGCCGGCGGCTTCGGCGCGGCGGCGGCGTTCGCCTTCGCGGCGATGTTCGGGAAACGCCCACTCCAGCAGGCGCTGCGGCACGAGGCGTCTGACGAGCGGTTTGACCCAGCCGAGCGCGCCATCCTCGAAGGCGTCGCGCACGCGCGTCAGGACGCGGTCGCGGAACGTGTCATGATTGAGTTCGGCGCGGACGCGCAGATCTTTCGCGGAGAGAGGGAACCCGACGAACTGCGCCAGTTCCGCGGCGACGGCGTCGGGCTGCTGAACGCATCGCTCGTAATGCAGCTCGAAAGGTGTCACGCCGCACTCGGCGAGGGCGGCGCGAGCCGCGTCGAGGTGGTCGCGTGCGAGGCCGGCGATCGCGGCCGGCGACAATTCACCGAGAATCTTGCTGTGATTGCGGACGATGCTGTGATAGATGCCCTCACTGCGGCGGTGAACCAGGATGAACCGGGTCGTCGCGCGGTCGAGCAGCGGCAGCCAGAAGGGCAGCGTGAAGCAAAGACGCACGTCTTTCCAGACCCACGGCGAACGCTCGTTGTAGAACGCGAGGAAGCGGCGATGGCGCTCCTCCGGGACGATCGTCCGGATCCGCTCGCGCACCTCCGGCGTCACCGGCTCGTAGCGCCAGGTGTTGTGATGCGGAAAGCCGGCGCGGCGGAGGAGATCGACGTTCAGGTCGAGCAGGTCGCGGGCTTCGAAGTAACCGAGCGGGTTGGCGTCGCTGGCGGGGGCGGCCTGCTCGCCGACGAAGTACCCCTGTCCGGCGAAGATGCCGGCGGTCATGCTCGTTCCGGAGCGCGCCATGCCGGTGATGATGACGTTCGGTCGGTTCATGCTTCCCCCGTCTCCGTGGGTTCCGGGGGCGGCGGATCATGACGCACATCGTCCGGGTCGCGCAGGAATCGCCCCGTCGGCCAGACCGGACGCGTGAAAAGCAGGCGGTTCTTCAGTGTTGGTCTGCCGAGCAGGAGATCGCAACCGGCGCGCGGCTCCGCAAGCCAGCGGCGCTTGTGCTCCGTCAGGCCTCCGAGGAAGTCGTAGGTTCGGACGCCTTCCTCGATCAGGCGCTCGATCGACCACTGCCGCAGGGCGTTGCCGACGCCTCGGGGGGCGGAAGGGTCGAAGCCCTCCTGCATCTGGTGGTAGACGCCGTCGTACACGTATCCGAGCTGGACCGCGGCGACCTGTCCGGCGAGCCGCGCAGCGTACATCCGCAGCCAGCCCCTGTTCCGCGCCCGCGGAGCAAACTCACGGTAGAAGTCCGCCTCCTTCGGTTTCCGCACAAAGGAACCGCGCAGCCCCGCTGCCGACCAGCGCAGGTCGTTGAGGCGGAAGAGCGTCTCCAGCGCTTCCGGAAGCGGCGTGGTATCACAATACCTCTCAAACTGGACCCCAGCGGTGGTCAACTGCTTCATCCGCCGCCGCAGCATTGATCGCGCGTTGCTCGACAACCGGGCGAAGAACGCCTCGAACGTGTCCGGCAGGGGAACGCACGAAAACGTTCGCTCGCGGGATTGCACGCGCCAGCCGAGGTTGTCCGCGCCCTCTCGGATACGCTCCGCCGCGCCGGTCCACCCGGCAAGCTTCGTCAGCCACATCACATCCCAGCGATCGCCGCGCACCTCAAGGGCTTGCAGAAGTCCGGCTCCTGTGCCCTCGCATCCGCGCCGCACGATTACATCCGGGTATTCCGCGCCGCAGAACGTGTCTCCCAGAACGCGCAGACATCGGAAACGAACGAGATTGACCAGCCGCATCGACGCCACGTAGAAGGGCGCCAGCCCGACAAGGCGTCCGCAGGCGTCTCGCGCCGCGACCGCCAGCACGTGCGCTTCGGGCCGCACCGTGCGCATCCACGATCGAACCCAGTCCGGAGTCAGAAACAACGTGCGGGAGGGGGAGTCGGAAAGCAGGTCGTCCCACTCCGCCGCGATCGCTTCGAGGACTGCGGCGCTCTCGATCACGTCGCACGATGGCGCCGCGGCGCCACCGCGGGTCCGCACGTCGTTCGGCGGGATTGCCTGTGCATCCGGATTCAAACGACCTGACACGGTTGTAGCCTGCGCATCCACGCCCGTGATATTACACCTTCCGACCTGAGGTCCGTCCAACATCGCCTGGCGCATCGACGCCGTGCGACGGGGTATCTATCGGTCAGCATCAGGACGGACAGGCGCGGCGCACGGTCCGTTGCGGCCTCGAGGACGGACCTGCCGGCGGACCGCGCAGATTCCGCCCGACCGCCGTCGAAAGACCGCTCGCGCCCCAACCGATAACGCTGGTGGTCGGACCGCGCCTCTCGGCGGGTCCGTCAGGACAGGATTCCCGGAGGAACCCGCAGATGAAACTTGCAATGTGGCGCGTGGCGACGGCCGGTCTGATCGTCGGGGCGTTGGCGACGGGGTGCGGCTGGAACGCCTCCGATCTCTTCGCGGACGGCGGCGGGGGCGACTTTCTCGTCACCGGGCGGACGCTTTCTCACTTCGAGGCCGTCCAGGTGGACCCGCGCTCTGAGGACTCGGCCGGTCCCTTGTTCGTAAAATCCGCGGACCTCGACGGCGACGGGCGACTCGACCTGGTGACGGCGTGGGCGCAGTCTCAGCCGGTTCAGATTCACCTTCAGCGCGTCGGCGACGACGGCGAAGTCGGATTTCAGACCACGACGCTTGCGGGCAACATCCCGGTCACGATGACGGCGGATCTCGCCGTCTCGGACCTGGACGGCGACGACCGCCCGGACGTCATTTTGATGGCGAAGAGCCGCAACCTCGACGACACGGCGCAGGCGACGCTCGACGGAGCGATCCTTGTTTTCTTCGGACCGGAGGACGCCGCCGCGCTGACCGACCCTCTGCAGTGGCAGGAGGTGTTGCTGACGACTACGGCGCTGACCGGCGCCGGATCGCTCGATCCGACCGACCCCGAGACCGGCGGTTACACCGCGATGGATGTGGGCGACGTGGACCTGGACGGCGATCTGGACATCGTCGCCGCGCTGAACAGCGAGGCCGAGGAGGACGAGGAAGAGGCGTCGGGGCGGGTCGAGCTTTTCTCGAATCCGGGCGTCGCGCGGGCGCGGCGCGGGGGGGAGTGGGCGCGGTTCCGGCATACCGGGACGGGGGAGTTGTCGCTGGAGGTCCGGCAGAGCACCGTGAAGGACGTGATGCTGCTGGACGCGGACCGTGACGGCGACCTTGACGTCGTGCTGACGCGGCCGGACGCGGCGAGCCTGAACGTCCGCTGGTTGAGCAATCCGGTCATCCGACTTGAGGGATTCCCGGCGGAGTGGGCGACGAACACGATCGGACAGGTGGCGACCTCGGCGGATGTGCTGGCGTCGGGCGATCTCGACGGCGACGGCATCGCGGACGTGATTGTGCGGTCGAACGCGGGACGGGTCATACAGTGGTTCCGCGGTCCGCGCACGCCGTCGATCTCGCGCAACGTTCCGTGGCAGGTGTACACGCTGGCTGAGTTCCGCGAGCGCACCCCGCAGGGCATGACCGTGGCGGACGTCGATCTGGACGGGCGTCCGGAGGTTGTCATCGCCGCGGAAGGGGGGATCGCGTACTTCGAGCCGGGGGACTCCGCGTTCGAGCAGTGGCGCGAGCGCCTCGTTGTGGATGACCTGGCGGGCGAGGGCAACCCCGACGCGCCGCCGACGACCGATCCGCTGGTGGAGCCTGGCGACGTCGCGGGCGCGACGCTGACGCGTTCGATCCACGCGGCCGACCTGGACGGCGACGGAGCGGTGGACTTCATCGCCACGCTCGACCGCAGCGGCCTGTCCGGACTGACCAACGACGCCCTGGTCTGGTTCCGCAGCACGCTGAACCCGTAACCTCCGACCCGCGGGCGTGAACGTCTCCGGATTGAGCGGCGCCGGTTCTGGCGCACAATGCCACGCGAATGAGCCTTCTACCAGGATGTGCGGGCGCCGGTGCGGAAGCCCCGCGCCCGATCCGCGCCTTTTCCGCAGAGGCCGAGAGCATCGACCTGTGCCTCTTCGACGCCTCTGACCCGAACCGGCAGACCGACGTCATTCCGATGACGCGGCGCGGACCGTGGGAGTGGACGGGGGACGGTGTGCGGTCCGGGGTGATGTACGCGTTTCGCGCCGGCGGACCGTGGGATCCGCGCCGGGGTCTGACATTCAATGCGAACAAGCTGCTGCTCGATCCGCTGGCGCCCGCGATCGTCGGAAACGTGCGGTGGGATGACGCGACCTTCGGTTATCGCACGGGCGAAGGCGGCTGGGATGGCGCGGCGGATGCGCGAGACAGTGCGGCGTTTGTGCCGCGTGGGTTGATCGTCGAGGAGGCGTTTGACTGGGGCGAGGATCACCCTCCGGCGACGCCTTGGCGCGACACGTTCATTTATGAGTGCCACGTCAAAGGCGCCACGATCCTGCATCCCGACGTGCCTGAGCGTGACCGGGGCCGCTACCTCGGTCTTGCGTCCGAAGCCTTCCTCGATCACGTGCAGTCGCTAGGCGTCACGGCGTTGGAGCTGATGCCGGTGCAGGCGAGCCTGACGCGGCGCTGGCTGACGGAGAAAGGGCTGACGAATTACTGGGGGTATGACCCGGTGTCGTTCGTCGCCCCGGACGCACGCTTCGCCACCGGGGACCGGGGCGAGCAGGTCGTCGAGTTCAAGCGGATGATCAAGGCGCTGCACGCGCGAGGTCTCGAGGTCATTCTCGACGTGGTGTTCAATCACACGGTCGAGGGCGACGAGCGCGGGCCGACGCTGTCGCTGCGCGGGCTGGATTCCCGCGCGTATTACCGGCTGGATGCGGAGGGGCGCTGCGTTGACTGCACCGGTTGCGGAAACACGATCAATACGGATCACCCGCTGACGCGGCGGATGATCCTCGACGCGCTGCGGACGTGGGTGACGCGGATGCACGTGGACGGGTTCCGGCTGGACCTGGCGTCCACGCTGGGGCGTCGCGGGAGCGGCGGATTCGACCCGGAGCATCCGCTGATCGTCGAGATGCGCGAGGATCCGGTGCTTGCGCGGGTGAAGATCATCGCCGAACCGTGGGATGCGCGGGCGGACGGATACGCGCTGGGGCGCTTCCCGCGCGGCTGGCCGGAGTGGAACGACCGGTACCGGGATCGCGTGCGCCGTTTCTGGCGCGGCGACGGCGGGCAGGTCGGGGCGATCGCGTCCGCCGTCGCGGGCAGCAGCGACCTGCTTTCCCAGAAACGAAGTCCGCTGGGCGGCGTCAACTTCGTTGCCTGCCACGACGGGTTCACGCTGCGCGATCTGACGATGTACGAGCGTCGTCAGAATGACGCCAACGGCGAGCAGGGACGCGACGGTCACGCGGACAATCTCAGTCGCAACTGGGGCGTCGAAGGTTCGACCGACGACCCGCGCGTTCTGCAACTCCGCGAGCGCGCGCAGCGCAATCTCCTCGCGACCGTGGCGTTGTCGATCGGCGTTCCGATGATCACCGCCGGGGACGAATTCGGACGAACGCAAGGCGGGAACAACAACGCCTACTGCCAGGATAATGTCATCTCGTGGCTGCGCTGGTCGGTGGAAAGCCGTGCCGCGGACGCAAGGCGCCGGGTTCCGGGAACCCGCTCCCTCACGGCCGCGGCTCGGTTCGATCGTCGGGGGGAGCGCGCGGGGTTGCGGGCCTTGTCGATCGGGGACGGGACGGGTGCTCCGTCGTTTCTGATGTTCGCTCGGAACGTGTTCGCCTTGCGCCGAGCGTTCGGCGTATTCCGCGCGGATCGGTTCCTGACGGGGGCCGTGCAATGTCCTTGCGGAATCGAGGACGTGTCGTGGCGACGTCCGGACGGAGCGCAGATGTCGCACGAGACGTGGCACGAGCCCGAGCGACGCGCCTTGCTGATGCTGCGGCACGGACACCACGACGCCGGCGCGAGCGGGGGGTCGGAAGCGACGGATATCGCCGCGTCCCGCGGTTACACCGTCGCCTGTCTCCTGAACGCCGGCGCGGAGACGACGTGGTTTACGCTGCCGCGGCTGCCGCTCCCCGGGTGTTGGATCCGCGTGCTCAGCACGCTGCGCGATGTGACGGTTGCGAAGGTGGTCCGGTCCGGACGGATGCGCGTGCCGCCGCATTCGCTGGCGGTTCTGAGGTTTGCATCGGACGAAGACGGGGGGCCGGTGGTCGGGGATGCGGCGACCGGGGGCTCGGAGCATGCGCTGCTCTGCGGCGACCTTCTGCCTTGACGTTTTGATGCCTCGCGGCCTTTGTCCGTCGTTATCAGGTTGCCCGGAATCGCGCCGTCAGGCTGGGGTGCGCATGCCGGAGGTGGGAATCGAACCCACACTCTGTTGCCAGAACGGGATTTTGAATCCCGCGCGTCTGCCAGTTCCGCCACTCCGGCGCAGGAAGGCCTGCACAGGATACTCGCGCCCGCCGGGCACGCAAGGACGCCGCCGCGGGATCGCCTCGCTTTCGCGTGAGCGCCGTCCCGTCCCCCCACGTTTAAGCAATCGCCACCCTCGATCAATGCAGCCCGCCGCCGGAGAACTGCTTGACGAGATCGCCGACGACGGCCTTGGCGTCGCCGAAGAGCATGTACGTGTGCTCGCCGAAGTACAACTCGTTGTCGATGCCGGCGAAGCCCGGGTTTTTGCTGCGTTTGATGGCGAAGACGGTCTTGGCGCGGTCGGCGTCGATGATCGGCATGCCGGAGATCGGGCTGCCGGAATGCCTGGCCGCGGGATTGACCACGTCGTTAGCGCCGATGACGAGGCAGACGTCGGCCTGCGGCATGTCGGGGTTGATCGAATCCATCTCGACGAGGTCGTCGTAGGGGATTTCGGCCTCGGCGAGGACGACGTTCATGTGTCCGGGCATGCGTCCGGCGACGGGGTGGATCGCGAACTTGCAGGAGATTCCGCGTTTCTTGAGCTGGTCGTACAACTCACGGACTTTGTGCTGCGCCTGGGCGACGGCCATCCCGTAACCGGGAACAATGACGACGAGGTTCGCCTGCTCAAGCACCTGCGCTGCGCCCTCGATCGTCTCGGGTTTGTACATCTTCTGCTCGCCGGTTGCGGCGGTCTGTTGCACCTGTCCGAAGGCGCCGAAGAGCACGTTGAAGAACGAGCGGTTCATCGCCTTGCACATGATGATCGAGAGGATCAGACCGCTGGAGCCGTCGAGGGCGCCGGCGGTGATGAGCAGCTTGTTGTCGAGGACGAAACCCATCGCGACGGCGGAAAGCCCGGCGTAGGAATTAAGGATCGAGATGACGGTCGGCATGTCCGCGCCGCCGATCGGCATGACGAGCATCCACCCGAAGTTCAGGGAAAGAATGATGACGAGGGCGAAAAGCCACGGCGCCGCGGCGCTGGCGGGATACATCATCAGAACGACGCCGAGGATCAGCGCCAGCGCCAACGCCCCGAGGTTCACGAGCTTCTGCCCGTGATACACCCACGGTCGCTGGGGAATCCACTTGATTTCCTGGAGCTTGCCGGCGGCGATGAGACTGCCGGTGAACGTCAGGTATCCCAGAATGATCTCCACGACGATCGCCAGCATTCGGAACCCGGTCAGCATCTCGGGTTCGTGCGCATACCAGTAGGCGTACTTGGCGGTGCCGACCAGGCCCGCCGCCAGACCGCCGAACGCGTGCGAGAAGGCGGTCCGCTGCGGCACGGCCGTGAGAGGAACCATCGCCAGCCAGATGCCGGGAATGATCGCCAGAAGGATCGGCCAGGCGACCCACCAGAACCGCGCGACCTCCGGCTTGGCCCAGGTGGCGAGCACGGCGACGAGCATCGCCGCGACGCCACCGAATACCCCGCGCCGCGCGGTCTTCGGGTCGCTCATCCAATGCAGGGAGAGGATGAAAAACGCCGTGGAGAGAAGGTAGGCCGTTTCCACCGCGTAGCGGCTCATGACTTCCCTCCTTCACGGGTCTTGAACATCTTGAGCATCCGGTCCGTGATGAGGAACCCGCTGATGATGTTGGTCATCGAGGCGAAGATCGCGATGCTGCCGAGGATGCGGATGCTCAGCGGGTAGTCCTGTCCTCCTGAGACGATGATCGCCCCGACCACGGCGATCGCCGAGATCGCGTTGGTCAGCGACATCAGAGGCGTGTGCAGCAGGCGCGAGACGCGACGGATGACGCCGATGCCGATGAAGGTGGCGAGCATGAAGACGAACACCATCGACATGTAGTCCAGCGGCGCGTCATGCGCGTTGGCCTTCGCGTCGCCTTCGGGCGCTCCGCCGGGTTCCGACGTGGTTCCCGCGCCGGGCGGCTCGACCTTGTCGGATTCCGCCGGGGCCGTCCCCGAGGCCGATTCCGGTGGTGTCTGCGGCTCGCCTCCGCACCCCCCGATCCACGTCAGCGCCGCAAGCGCCGTCGCCGCGATCAACATCGTTCGTCGGTTCAACATCGTCAGCTTCCCCAGCACTCGCTCCGTTTCGATTCCGTATCCGCCCCGCGCCTCCGCGCTAGCCGCGCTTGCCTGCCGCTTCCTTCGTCTTTGCATGTACGATTTCGCCGTTGTGCGTGATGACGGCGCCTTTGAGGATCTCGTCGTTCAGGTCGAGATTGAACTTCCCGTCCTTCCAGAACGCGAGGATGAAATTCGTCAGGTTGCGCGAAAAAAGCACGCTCGCGTGGTTCGACATGCTCGACGGAAGATTGAGGGGGGCGAGGATCGTCACCCCGCTTTCCACCACCGTCTGTCCCGGTTTCGACAGCTCGCAGTTCCCGCCGCCTTCCGCCGCCAGATCCACGATCACGGTTCCGGGGCGCATCGAGCGCACCATCTCGGCCGAGATGAGCTTCGGGGCGAAGACGCCGCCGATCAGCGCCGTGGTGATGACGACGTCCACCGTCGCGCAATGTTCGACGAGGAGCTCCCGCTGGCGCTTCTTGTCCTCTTCCGAAAGCTCGCCGGCGTAACCGCCGCCCGCGGAGGCGCTTTGCTTCAACTCGATCCCGATATACTTCGCCCCGACGCTTTGAATCTGCTCCTTCACCTCGGGGCGCACGTCGGTCGCGGTGACCTGCGCGCCGAGGCGCTTCGCCGTGGCGATCGCCTGCAATCCCGCCACGCCCGCGCCGATGACAAAGACCTTCGCCGCGAAGGTCGTCCCCGCGGCGGTCATGAACATCGGGAAGTAGCGCGGCAGGGCGTCGGCCGCAAGCAGCACCCCCTTGTATCCGGCGATGTTGGCCATGCTGGACAGGGTGTCCATCGCCTGCGCGCGGGTGGTGCGGGGAATGCAATCCGTCGAGAACGCGGTGACGCGGCGGGCGGCGAGTTTTTGCATGATCTCGGCGTTGCGCGTCGGGTAGAGACTGCCCAGCAGCATCGCCCCCTCGCAGATCATGTCCGCCTCATGCCGACCGCCGGATGTCCCCGGCGGCTGGACCTTCACCACAAAATCCCCCGAGGCATAAAGCGCGAGCGCGTCGGCGACGAGTTCGGCGCCGGCCTCCTTGAATTCCGCATCCGGTATGAACGACGCCTGTCCCGCGCCGCTCTGCACGCGCACGGACACGCCAGCCTTGACCAGCTTTTTGATGGACTCGGGAACCAGCGCCACCCGGCGCTCTCCCGGCGCGATTTCGCCCGGTACCGCGACGATCATGTTCACCTCAATCTTTGTTCCGCTTCACGGCGCAGACCGCAGCGCCGACCGGCGGTTTCGACGATCGGCTGGGTCCGCCGTCCTTGACCCGGACCGCCGACGCACCACGCCTTGACGTCCTGCACGGTCCGTTCCAGAGCCGAGATTCGGTTCAGTGTCGCCGGACCGCCGCCCTTGCATCCGGCGCGAATCTTACCAACCCTTCCTCACAACGCGAGGGGTGTCATGTGATCCGGTGGTCCCGCGTTCCGACTTGTGACGCCTCGCGCTTGCGTCGAGCGCAGCAGACGCTGACGATGCTCCGGATGAGGGTTCTCCTGGGGCAGATCAACCCGGTTGTCGGGGACATCGAGGGCAACGCCCGTCGCGCGCTGGAAGTGATCGACGAGGGACGTCGCGGCGGCGCCGGACTCGTGCTCCTGCCCGAGCTTTGCGTCATCGGTTACCCGCCGAAAGATCTGGTTCTTCGCAAAGACTTCGTTCGCCGCAACGTCGAGGCGGTCCAGCGGATCGCGGAGGCCTGCCGGGGGATCACGGCGGTCGTCGGGTTCGTGCAGCCGGTCGAGGGCGGGTCGGGGACGGGGATACACAACGCGGCGGCGGTGTGCGGCGAGGGGCGGATCCTCCAGACTTATGCGAAGTTCCTCCTGCCCACGTATGACGTGTTCGACGAGTCGCGGTACTTCACGCCGGGCCGGGAGGTCCGCCTGGCGACCGTCCCCGCGCAAGGCGGCGGAAGCGGGCGATCGACCGTCGGAGCGGGCGTCTGCGTCGGGCTGACGATCTGTGAAGATCTCTGGAACGACGAGCAGTTCGGCGGCCGGCCCTTTTACGGGCGCGACCCGGTCGAGCAGACGGTGCGGGCGGGGGCGCAAGTTCTCATCAACATCTCCGCCTCGCCCTTCGTGGTCGGCAAGCACCTGCAACGCGAGGCGCTTTTCTCGCGGCAGGTCCGCGAGCACGGCGTGCCGCTTCTGTATTGCGCGCAGATCGGCGGCAATGACGATCTCCTCTTTGACGGCGTCAGTCTGGCTTTCAACGCGCGCGGGGAGTTGATCGCCCGGGCAAGACCTTTTGAGGAGGATCTGCTTTTTGTGGATCTCGGGTCCGCAGCGCCGGGGCGGATCGAGGCGTACCCGGACGAGGTCGAAAGCCTCTGGCGCGCGGTGGTGTTGGGAACGCGGGACTACGTTCGCAAGTGCGGCTTCCGGCAGGTCGTCGTGGGTCTGTCGGGCGGGATCGACTCGGCGGTGGTCGCGGCGATCGCGGTGGACGCGCTCGGCGCGGAGAACGTTCACGGCGTGGCGATGCCCTCGCGCTTCAGCAGCCGTCACAGCGTCGAGGACGCGGAGGCGCTGGCGAAGAATCTCGGAGTGGACTTCCGCGTCATCCGGATCCACGAGGCCCACGCGGCGCTGGAGGCGTCGCTGGCGGAGAGCTTCGCGGGACGTGCGGCGGACGTCGCGGAGGAGAACCTTCAGGCCCGCATCCGCGGGAACGTTCTGATGGCGCTGTCGAACAAGTTCGGCTGGCTGCTCCTGACGACGGGGAACAAGTCGGAACTGGGCGTCGGATACTGCACGCTTTACGGCGACATGTGCGGCGGGTTCGCACCGATCAGCGACGTGCCGAAGACGCTGGTCTACCGGATGGCGCAGTGGCGCAATGCGCAGTCGGCGCGTCCGGTGATCCCGGAACGTACGCTGACGAAGCCGCCGTCGGCGGAACTGCGCGAGAATCAGACGGATCAGGACTCGCTGCCGCCTTATGAGACGCTGGACGCGATCCTCGAAAGATACGTCGAGGAGGATCAGAGTGCGGACGAGATCGTCGCCGCGGGGTTCGATCGCCCGACGGTGGAGCGGGTCATCCGGCTGATCGCCGCCAGCGAGCACAAGCGCAACCAGGCCGCCCTGGGGATCAAAGTGACCTCCCGGGCGTTCGGCACGGGCCGGCGCATGCCGATTGCGGCAAAGCTGACGTGAGACGGGGCGCGCCAGCCAAGTTCGGCGGATGCCCCGGGTCGCCGTCCGCCCGTTACTGCGAACCTCGGGAGCCCCGCAAACGTCTGATGGGGTATGATCGGACGTTCCGTTACGTCGAAGCCGTGGTTGACGCGCGTGAGCGTCAAGGTCGCCGTGATCGCCTTCGCGATCGGTCTAATCCCGGTCGCACTCCCGTGGCGCATCAGTTTTTTCCTCCATCCGGGCACGTGGATCGAGGTAGGGATGTGGAGCGGCTCGTTTTCGCTCGTCCGCATTGATGACGAGGGCTTCCCGTCTTTCGCGTCGTTCATGAAGACGGTGGACGACGGGCGGCGGCGGTTGATCTGAGCGCCTCGGTGTCTGCCGGATGCGAACTGGCTGAAGCGGGCGGTTCCCACCGGCGTCGGCGTGAGCGGTTTCCGGGTTTCTCTGCTCGCGATTCCGATCGTCGCCGGAGGTTATCTGGCGATCTTAGCGGCCCTGACGGCGCTGCGGTTCGCCCGCTCTCTGATCATGAACCCCTGGACCGTCGAGGAGCTGCGGCGTCAGCGCGGCGTGTGCGTCGTCTGCGAGTACGACCTGACGGGCAATGTTTCGGGCGTGTGCCCGGAGTGCGGAACCGCAATCGCCGGCGGTCCGAGCCGGGATCCTCAGGCGGTTCAGGAGCTGCCGGGCCGTAGCGCTCCGCGCCTTTATCAATCGCGCCGGATCATCTAAGGTAGGGCTTGGCGGGAGATCGTCTTGATCCTGCCACGTCGTAAGGGGGCGCTTGTGCCCAACGCACGGAGCATCCGCTTCCTGACGGGCGCGGCTCGGTGGGGCAGCGGCGCCTTTAAGGAATTTCAACCGTCATGCCGCTTCCCGTCGTCGCTATCGTGGGTCGTCCGAACGTGGGGAAAAGCTCGCTTTTCAACGCGTTGGCGGGCGAGCGGATCAGCATCGTCGATCCGATGCCGGGGGTGACGCGGGACCGGGTCAGCGCGATCGTGGAGTGGCGCGATCGTTACCTGGAGCTGGTGGACACGGGCGGGTGGGGGATCGTGGACCGCGACGACCTGACCGAGGACGTGCAGCGGCAGATCCGCTTCGCGATCGACCGGGCGGACCTCGTCTTGTTCGTCGTGGACGCCCGCGAGGGGCTTAACCCGCTGGACGCCGAGACGGCCCGCCAACTGACGCGGCATCATGAGAAGACGATCCTTGTCGCCAACAAGGTGGACGAGCCGAAGCTCGAGCCGCAGGCGGCGGAGTTTCTGCGTCTCGGGTTCGGCGAGCCTCTGCTGGTGAGCGCGACGAACAACGCCGGTCAGAGCGATCTGAAGGACGCGGTGCTTTCGGCGCTGGAGCACCGCGCGGGAGAAGCACCGCCGTCGCCGGTGATGAAGATCGCGCTGGTCGGGCGGCGTAACGTGGGCAAGAGCACGTTCATCAACGCCCTCGCGCAGGAGGAGCGGGTGATCGTCAGCGAGATTCCCGGGACGACGCGGGACAGCGTCGACGTCGTGATCGAGAAGGACGGGCGGTCGCTGGTGGTGATCGACACCGCCGGGGTCCGCAAGGTGGGGAAGATGGTGGACCCGGTTGAGTACTACGGGTACACGCGGGCGACGCGGTCGATCGAGCGGGCGGACGTCGTACTGTTTCTGATCGACGCGACGTCGCCGGTGGGTCAGGTGGACAAGAAGCTGGGCGGGTTGATCGTCGACGCACACAAGCCGGTCATTCTGGTGATTAATAAGTGGGATCTGGCGCGGGACCGGGTGGACGTGGAGACGTACCGGGACTACCTGGACAAGACGCTGCCGGCGCTGAACTTTGCCCCGGTGGCGTTTACGACGGCCCGCGACGCGCGGAACACGGCGTCGGTGATCGACCTTGCCGCGGTGTTGCACAAGCAGGCGCACAGTCGCGTGGCGACCGCGCGGCTGAACGAGATTCTTCATGCGGCGATGCAGGAGCGGGCGCCTCGGGCGAAGCGTGGGACGCGGGCGCCGAAGTTTCTTTATGCGACGCAGATCGCGGTGGCGCCGCCGACGTTCGTCCTTTTCGTGGACCGCCCCGCGCTGGTCACGCCCGCGTTTCAGCGGTTTGTGTTGAACCGTCTGCGGGAAAACTTGCCAACCGAGGAAGTCCCCCTACGATTAATCTTCCGGGCGCGCACGCGGAAACCGGCGGCCCAGCGCTAGCGCCGCCCCCGCGGCGCGCGTCTCAGGATGCGGGAGTCGGACGCCGATCCTGAAGCGGCGGTTTTCCAAGGAGCTGGCGATGGCGATCGAGATTCACTGTCCCGCGTGCAGCAAGGGGATCCGCGCTCCGGACGACGCCGGAGGCAAGCGCGGCAAGTGTCCGTATTGCGGTGCGAGCGTCTACATTCCGATGCCGGCTGCCGAGGTGGAGGATATTCCGCTGGCGCCGGTGGATCCGCGGGCGGAGCGGGAGCGGGAGCGTCTGCGTCAGGAGTCGATCTTGTACGCGGCGCAGGTGGATCATGATGAGCCGCCGAAGTACGACGTCGGCGCGTCAGCCCGGTCGGCGGGCGGCAGCGGCGCGGCGCCGCGCGGGCGGGAGCGGTCCGCCGCGGATGATGAGCCGATCGACGTTCATGATCTTGTGCAGAAGTTCGTGCTGGCGATGCGCGACAGCAACCTGGTCGAGGCCGACCGGATCGCCGGGCGTCTGCGCCGCCGCCGGGAGCAGACGGACGAGTACGTGCAGGGGCTGCTGCTGGATCAGATGGGTCTGAGCGTCAAAGGCGTTCCGCAGGCGGTGGTCAACGGTTTTCTGAAGAATCTGCTCGAGCGGATCGCGTAGGTTCTGGATTGAAGGTTCGCCGCAGGAATGTGGAATGCGGACCGGAGGTCCGCGATCCTTCCAGAACGCGCGGAGCTGAGGGGTGCGATCTGGAGCGAACGTAAAGCGGTCTCGGCGTTGGCCGATCCGGAGGTTGTCGGTTTCCGCGGGTTGCCGCATAATTCGGGCGGGTCTTACCTGGACGCGGTTTCAAGGTTTCGGAGGAAGGCGTAGAAAAAACTTCCTTACCTTGATATTGCTGCGCGACTTCAAGGGCGGGCGCGGCTCGGCGATGAAACGGCGTCTTATCCCGGAGCAGATCATGAGCATATCGAAGCCGTCGGACGGGGCGGTGCGCATCCTTCTGGTGGACGACAATCCGCAGAATCTCGAGCTGCTCGAGGTTTACATGGAGGCGCTGCCGGAGGCGGAAGTCATGACCGCCACCAACGGACAGGAGGCGATGGAGAAGGTGGCGGCGTCCCCGCCGGACCTGATCCTTCTGGACATCATGATGCCGAAGACGTCGGGATTCGAAGTGTGCAAGCGGATCAAGGCCGATCCGAAGACGCGGGACATCATTGTGGTGATGGTGACGGCGTTGAGCGAGACGGGGGACGTGGAGCGGGCGGCGGAATGCGGGGCGGACGACTACGTGACAAAACCGCTGGACCGCAAGGCGCTGATCGAACTGATCCGGGGGCTGCTGGCGGCGCGGGCCCGAGGTTGAACGTTGGCGGGAGCGGCGTCGGGCGGCGTTTGACATCAGGTCGGGCGGGAGGGTACGTTGCGCGGCGCCTCGACGGGAGCACGTCCAACATGCAAGGGATAGGGTCGAAACGCGATGCGCTGCCCCGCATGTAGAGCCGACAGCGACCGGGTCATCGACTCGCGCCCGACGGAAGGCGGCGCCGGCGTGCGTCGCCGCCGCGAATGTCTGTCCTGCGGACGCCGCTACACCACCCGCGAACGCGTCGAAGACGAGCTGCGCCTCGTTGTCATCAAGAGCAACGGCAGCCGCATGCCGTATCAGCGGGAGAAGATTCAGGACGGACTGGAGCGGGCCTGCACGAAGCTGCCGATCACCGAGGCTCAGATCGAGCAGATCGTCGACCGCGTCGAGGAAGACCTTTTCCGGGCGCATGACCGCGAGGTTTCGTCGGAGCAGATCGGACGGCTGGTCACCCGTCACTTAAGGCCCGTCAACGCGGTCGCGTATGTCCGGTTCATGAGTGTGTACCGGAAGTTCTCGACGATCCAGGAATTCATCGACGAGATTCAGGATGTACGCGACCGCGTGGCGTTGGAGTCGCCGCAGCAGCGTCCGCTGTTCGACTAGCGTCGTCCCCAGGGGAAGTTCGTCGCAATGCCTCGGATCGTGGACCTCCGGTCCGCTAGGCCCCTGCGAACCGCTGCGCCCCCGAACGCACAAACCGGTCGAAGGGAACCGGCTACGCGCAGACCGGAGGTTTGCTCAGGTGCGGATCAAAGGGTTACTCTCCGGGAATGCGGAGCGGACCGGTGATCCGCGGTCTCTGTCGCGCCGCGGACCACCGGTCCTGAACACGATCCGCTACTCCAGTTCAAAGGTGACGCTGACCGTGGCGGTCAGTTCGACGCGGCCGAGGTGCGGAGTCTTTGAGCTCTGGTTCGGGTCGATGACCTTGCGGTTGGGCAGCTCGCCGCCGCTCCAGCTTACGTAGCCCCAGCCGGCGTTGTATGAGCAATACGAGCCGAACTGCGCCTCACTGACCGAAAACACCCGCGCGATCTTGACGCCCAGCAGCGAGCTCAGGGTCTGCGCCCGGCGCGTCGCATCCTCGACCGCCATCATTCTCGCCTCCTCCTGAAGTTGGACGGCGCGTGTTGAGCGGAAGTTCACGCCCTGGATGTTATTCGCGCCGGACTCGATCGCGGCGCTCATCAGCGCCTCGAACCGGTCCAGGTCCGTCAAGGTCAGTTCGACGCTTCTGCGCACGAAATAACCGGTCAGATCCTTGCGGCCGTCGCGGTCCTGATACGACGGCTGAACACGGACGGGATCCACGCGGACGCTCTGCTCGGCGACGTTGAACTGCGGCGCCAGCTCCAGCAACTTCCGGATTCTCGCGTCGTTGTCGGCCTTCGCCCCGGTCAGGTCGGCGTTGAAGGTCTCGACTCCCAGCGCGACGACGACCTCGTCGGGGGGGACGCTGATCTGCCCCTGTCCTGCGACGTTGACCAGCCGCCGATCCACCGTCTGCTGCGCCGCAAGCGGCGTCGCGCCGACCAGCACGATGCAACCCACCGCAATCCCGATCCATCGATTCTGTCCGAACATCGTAATTCTCCCTTTTCCCTTGATTGTTCACGGGGAGACCAAGGCTTGCGCCCGCGCGCCGCCATCGCCGTCCCGCCGAAATTTAACTTACCGCGAGATTGCGACACGTGCTGTCACGTGATCGTCACAATGCGCTTTGCGCGAACGCGGCCTTTCACGGCGCACGGCGACCCGTGATTGACGGACGCCGCAACCGGGCACAGACTCGACGACGGGAGGCCCCGAAGAAGAAGAAGAAGAAGAAGAAGAAGAAGAGGAAGAGGCGGATTCCGTCACGCCACGGTCACAGCGATGCGACGCCTATGACGACGACATCCCAACCTGCGGTCGTGCTGTTGTCCGGCGGGCTGGACTCCGCGGTGACGTGCGCGCTGGCCGCGGAGCAGGGGTTCCGCATCCACGCTCTGACCGTCGATTACGGCCAGCGCCACGACGTCGAGATCGCCGCAGCGCGGCGGGTGGCGACGGCGATGCGCGTCGCGCGCCACGTGACGCAGCGGATCGACCTTCGCGCCTTCGGAGGATCGGCGCTGACGGCGGACCTCCCGGTGCCGGCGCACCGGACGGGGGGGGCGAGTCCTGACCCGGACGTTCCGGTGACGTACGTACCCGCGAGAAATACGATCCTGCTCTCGTTTGCGCTGGCGTTTGCGGAAGTGACCGGAGCCTCCGACATTTTCATCGGCGTGAACGCGGTGGACTACTCCGGGTATCCCGACTGCCGTCCGGCCTTCATCGAGCAGTTCGAGCGTCTTGCGCGGGTGGCGACGCGCGCGGGCATTGAAGGTCGCGCGCTTTGCATTCGGGCGCCCCTGATGCACCTGAACAAGGCGCAGATCGTGCTGGAGGGAGTCCGGCTGGGGGTGGACCTGGGCATGACGCACAGTTGTTACGACCCGGACGCGCAGGGGCGCGCCTGCGGGCGGTGCGACAGTTGTCATTACCGGCGTGAGGGCTTCCTCCAGGCTGGCGTTGTGGATCCGACGGTCTACCGGTCGTAGTCCGCGGCGGGGCGGCGAGGTTTGAGGCGGCGGAGGGCGGAGAATGCCGCGCTGAGTGAAGCAAGATTAAGGAGCTGGAAGGCGCCGCAGGGCGTCACGGGAGCGCGCGGCGGGGGCGGCACTTCGGGCTCGACGACGCAAAGAAGCGTGTCTTCCGCGTGCCGCCCGGTGTCGTCGAACACGCGGAGCGTCACGCGGTAGGTTCCCGGGCGGGTGTAGACGTGTTCGACGACGGCGCCCGCGCGGTCGAAGTCGAATCCGTCGGCGGCGTCCACATCCCACGCGAGGATCGTGATGGACGGCACGTCGGCGCCGAACCCTTCCTCGATGTCGACGCGGCTGGCGGAGCCGTCGAACCGGGCGGTCTCCCCCGCGAAAACCGTGATGTCCGGACCTGCATCGGCGATCAGCGTTGTGACCGGTTCGTCGTCATCCGGGGGCGGATCGTCGTCCGGCGGAGGATCGTCATCGGGCGGATCGGGGCCGGTGTCGTCGTCGGGCGGCAGGACGATGAAGGTCACGCGGATCGGCCCGCTTCCGGCAAGACCGTCATGAAGTTCGTAGACGAGGGCATCCGTTCCGGTGAATCCTTCATCGGGCGTGTACGTCAGGTTCGGAACGTCGCCGGTGAGCGAGCCGTGCGCCGGGATCGTGGTGATGTCGATCGTGACCACGTCACCCGTGTCGGGGTCATGCGCGTCGAGGATCACGTTTGCAGATTCCCCGGCTTTGAGGGTGATTTCCTGCGGGAGCCCGGCGGGCGGGTCGTTAACCGGGCGCACCTCGATCGAGATGTACGCAAGGTCACTGCTGGTGTCGTCGTTCGCGACAATGAACGCGAAGATGTCGTCTCCGAAGAAGTCAGGGGCGGGGACGTAGGTGACCTCGGGCGGATCGCCGATGACGGTGCCGTGCGCCGGCGCCTCGACGACAAAGAAGCGCGGATGCTGTCCGGTGTTGCCGGTTGCGGTCAGCGTCAGGTCCAGCGGCACGTCCTCATCCGTAACGAGGCTCTGATCCAGCGCGACCGGACGGTTTTCGCCGCCGCCTCCCCCGCCTCCGCCTCCTCCCCCACCGCCGCCGGAGCTGTCGTTGTCGCTGACCTGCGCCACGACGTCCGGGACGGCGATGCCGTTGTAGTTGCCGTCGCTGCTGACGGCGGTGTGTGTGATCGTCGAGGTATGCGCGCCCTCGACCAGAGCGTCATCCACGGCGGTGACGGTGACGGTCTGCGCGACGTTCCAGTTTCCGGTGGTGAAGGTGAGAATGATCGCTCCGCCCGCCCCGGCGCCCACGTCGGACTGAACATCAGGCTCGACGATGATCGAGACGCTGGCGGTCGGCGGGCTGTTGAGGAGCAGGGTGTACGTGTCGGACGTGGGTCCGGTTTCATCGACGACGGTATTGCCGCCGGACTCGGCGACGGCCACGCCGGCGACGTCGGTGACGGTGGCGACGACGCTGGTGACGGCGATGCCGTTGTAGTTGGAGTCGGCGCTGGAAGCGGAGTGGGTGATCGTCGAGGTGTGCGTACCTTCGACGACGCCGTCGTTGACGGCGGTGACGGTGATCGTTTGCGCGACGTTCCAGTTGGCGGTCGTGAAGGTGCGGTTGATCGCGCCGCCCGCGCCGTTGCCGACGTTCGTCTGCACATCCGGGTCGATCGTGATGGTGACGTTGGCGGTCGGCTGGCTGGTCAGGACGAGCGTGTACGTGTCGGAGGTCGGACCGACCTCGCTGACCAAGGTGAAACCACCGGATTCGGCGACGGTGACGCCGGCGGCGTCGTTGTCGGTGATGTTGGCGACGACGTTGGGGACGGCTAGTCCGTTGTAGTTGCCGTCACTGCTCGCAACCGTGTGCGTGATCGTCGAGGTATGCGGGCCTTCGGCGACGCTGTCGTTGACGGCGGTGACGGTGACGGTCTGGGCGACGCTCCAGTTGCCGCTGGTGAACGTGCGCGTGACGGGGGCGCCGGCGCCCGAGCCGAGGTTCGTCTGCGTGTCCGGATCGACGGTGATCGTGACGTTGGCGGTGGGCTGGCTGGTGAGGACGAGCGTATACGTGTCGGAGGTGGGACCGGCTTCGCTGACGTCGGTCGATCCGCCCGATTGCGTGAGCGTGATCCCGGCGGTGTCGTTGTCGGTGACGCTGGCCACGACGCTGCCGATGCTGATGCCGTTGTAGAAGCCGTCGCCGCTGGAGGCGGCGTGGGTGATCGTCGAGTTGTGCGCGCCTTCCGCGATGCTGTCGTCCACGGCGGTGACGGTGACGGTCTGAGCGACGTTCCAGTTCCCGCTGGTGAAGGTCAGGTTGACCGGGTTGCCCGCGCCCGCGCCGACGGTCGTCTGCGTGTCCGGGTCGACGGTGATCGTGACGTTGGCGGTGGGCTGCGTATTCAGAACGACGGTGTACGTGTCGGACGTGGGACCGGTCTCGCTCACGCTGGTCGATCCGCCGGACTGCGTGACGGTGACACCGGCGGTGTCGTTGTCGGTGACGGCGGCGACGACGTTGTTGATGCTGATGCCGTTGTAGCCTCCGTCGCCGCTGGCGGCGGTGTGTGTGATCGTTGAATTGTGTGCACCCTCGGCGATGAGATCGTTGACCGCAGTGACGGTGACGGTCTGGGCGACGTTCCAGTTTCCCGCGGTGAAGGTCAGTTGGATCGCCGCTCCGGCGCCGGCTCCGACGTCGGTCTGTGCGTCAGGATCGACCGTGATCACGACGTCCGCGGTGGGCAGACTGCAAAGCACGACGGTGTACGTATCCGAGGTCGGGCCGGTTTCGCTGACCGAGGTGGCGCCGCCGGACTCGGTGATCGTGACGCCGGGGGCGTCATTGTCAGCGACGTTGGCGACGACGTTGCTGATGCTGATGCCGTTGTAGCCTCCGTCGCCGCTGGCGGCGGCGTGCGTGATCGTCGAGGTGTGCGCGCCTTCCGGGATGGCGTCATCGATCGCGGTGACGGTGACGGTCTGGGCGACATTCCAGTTTCCGGTGGTGAACGCCAGGTTGATCGGATTGCCCGCGCCCGCGCCGACGGTCGTCTGCGTGTCAGGGTCCACCGTGATCGTGACGTTCGCGGTGGGCTGGCTTGTCAGCACCACCGTGTACGTGTCGGAGGTCGGTCCCTGCTCGTTGACGTCGGTGGATCCGCCGGACTGGGTGATCGTGACGCCCGCGGTGTCGTTGTCCGTGACGTTGGCGACGACGTTGGCGATCGCGATGCCGTTGTAGTTGCCGTCTCCGCTGGCGGCGGAATGTGTGATCGTCGAGGTGTGCGCGCCCTCGGCGACGGCGTCGTTGACGGCGGTGACAAGGACGGTCTGCGCCGTGTCCCAGTTTCCCGGCGTAAACGTCAGGTTGACGGCGACACCCGGCCCGCCGCCGAGGTCAGTCTGCGTGTCAGGGTCCACCGTGATCGTCACGGGGTTCCCGGGACGTGAGGCGAGCACGATGTTGTAGCTGTCGGTCGTCGGACCGGTCTCGCTGACGTTCGTGGAGCCTCCCGACTGGGTGATCGTGACGCCGGGCAGATCGTCGTCGGTTACGTTGGCGACGACGTTGGGAACCGTCAGGGCGTTGAAGTTTGTGTCTCCGCTGGCGGTGGCGTGGGTGATCGTCGAGGTGTGCGGGCCTTCCTGATTCGTGTCGTCGACGGCGGTGACCACGACGGTCTGCGGCGTGCTCCAGTTTCCGTTGGTGAAGGTGAACTGGACGGCGACACCGGCACCCGAGCCGAGATCCGTCTGCACGTCCGGATCGACCGTCAGCGTGACGTTCGCGTTCGGCTGGGCGGTGAGCACGACGGTGTACGTGTCCGAGGTGGGTCCGTTTTCACTGACGTCGGTGGATCCCCCGGATGGCGTGATCGTGACGGCGGCGACATCGTTGTCCGTCACGTTGGCGACGACGTTGCTGATGCTGATGCCGTTGTACGTGCCGTCGCCGCTGGAGGCCGCGTGCGTGATCGTCGAGGTGTGATTGCCCTCGACGGTGTTGTCGTTGACGGCGGTGACGGTCACGGATTGCGCCGTGCTCCAGTTGGCGGTGGTGAAGGTGCGCGTGACGGCGACGCCGGGGCCGGAGCCGAGGTCCGTCTGTCCGTCCGGGTCGGCCGTGATGGTGACGGTCGCAGTCGGTTGTGACGTGAGCACAAGCGTGTACGTGTCCGATGTCGGGCCGGCCTCGGCGACCTGGGTCGAGTCTCCGCTCTGCGTAACACTGACGGAGGCTACGTCATTGTCGGTGATCGCGGCGACGACGTTGGCGATGGCGAGGCCGTTGTAGTTTCCGTCGCTGCTGCTGGCGGAATGCGTGATCGTCGAGGAATGATTGCCTTCGGCGATGCTGTCATTGACGGCGGTGACCGTGATGGTGCGCGGCGAGTTCCAGTTCACGGACGTGAACGTTCGAAGGATCGCCACGCCCGGACCGCTGCCGAGGTCGGTCTGCGTGTCGGGATCGATTGTGACGACGACGTTTGAGGACGGAGCGGATCCGAGCACGATGGTGTAGGTGTCAGACGTCGGCCCCTGCTCGGCGACGGCGGTGTTGCCGCCGGACTCCGTGATGATGACCGCCGCTACGTCATTATCCGTGATGTTGACGGTCAGGTTCGGCACGGCGATGCCGTTGTAGGCGCCGTCGCCGCTGCTGACGGCGTGCGTGATGGTCGAGGTGTGATTTCCCTCCTGCGTGCTGTCGTTGACGGCGGTGACGGTGACGTTTCGGGCGACGTTCCAGTTGCTGACCTGAAAGGTCACGTTGATCGCGACCCCCGGTCCGGCGCCCAGATCGGTCTGAGCGTCGGGATCCACGGTGATCGTCACATCGGCGCTCGGCGCCTTGTCGAGCGAGAGCGCGTAGGTGTCGGACGTCGGACCCTGCTCGTTCACGTCGGTCGAGCCGCCCGTCTGACCGATTGTCACGCCGGGGGCGTCGTTGTCGATGATGTTGGCGACGACGTTGGGGACGGCGAGGCCGTTGTAGTTCGTGTCGCCGCTGGTGAGGGTGTGCGTGAGGGTCGAGGTGTGAGGCCCCTCGGAATCCGCGTCGTCCACGGCTGTGACGATGACGGTGCGGGCGATGTTCCAGCTCGCGGGGGAGATGACGATGTTCATCGCCACACCGGGACCGGACCCCACGTCGGTCTCGACGTCGGGATCGACGGTGATCGTGACGCTGGCGGTCGGCTGGGAGTCGAGGACGAGGGTGTAACTGTCCGCGGTGGGACCGGTCTCGGCGACATCGGTGGATCCGCCGGTTTCGGTGATCGTGACGCCGAAGGCGTCGTTGTCCGTGACCGTTGCGACGACGTTCGGGATACTGATACCGTTGTAGTTGCCATCTCCGCTGGTGGCGACGTGAACGATGGTCGAGGTGTGCGCCCCTTCCACGAGAGCGTCGTCCACGGCGGTGACCGTGACGGTCTGCGCCACATTCCAGTTGGCGGTGGTGAACGTCAGGAGGACGGGCGATCCCGCGCCGGCGCCAAGACTCGTTTGCGCGTCGGGATCCGCAACGATCTGCACGTCGGCCGTGGGTGCGGAATTAAGGACGACCGTGTAACTGTCGGAGGTGGGTCCGGTTTCGCTGACGGCGGTGGATCCGCCGGACTGGGTGATGCTGACGCCGGCCTGCGCGAGCGCGGAGGAAGCCCACGCCGATCCGAGGATCGACCCGATGACCTTGCACCAGAGTGCGCATCTCGCCGCCAACTTCATCATGCCGTCCGTCGCCTCGTACCTCGAGGCGCAGCACCTCCAGGCCGACCTCCCGATGTGCCGGGAAGCAGCCGTTGCTCGTCAGGGGAGAGTGAAGGGGCGAGACTCCGTGCTGCTAGTGCATCGGCAAGTTTTCACGCAGCTTGTTGAATTAAAACGTTTCAATGTCCGTGAATGTGCCGCACTCCGGAGAAAACCTGGCTACCAGGCAGGTTTCGCCGAGTGTTGCGAACCACCTTCCGCGACGCAGAAGCATGTCCGGTTTCCTCCGGGATCGGGGTTTTGCGAAGGAGTACTCTCCCGATAAGACACGGTCGCTGGATCAGTTCGGACAGAGGGTCGAAAGAACGAGCATGAAAGCGACTCTCACGAACCCGGCGGCGGTCTCGCCACCTATGTCAGTTCAACCGCCCGAGGCGGCGGGGATGGCTGGCGACCAGCAAGAACTGCCGGATCGCCGAAACAGCGTGGTGGACCGGCGCAGCGGCGTGGACCGGCGAGCAGGAGGGCGGGAGCGCCGCGTCGGGATGGACCGGCGGCGCGGACCGGGACGTCGCCTCGGAGCGCTGCGCCGCGAGGCTGAGGAAGGTCGCCTCGCCGGCGAACTGCTCGAATTCATCAACGCGATCGACGAGTACAAGAAGATCAACGACCGTCCGTTTCCGTCGTGGTCGGAGGTCTTCGAGATCATTCACTTCCTCGGCTACCGCAAAGTGACGGACAAAGCCGGGCACATCAACGAGGCGTGCGGTCCGGAGACCTACGACGGGTTCCGCAGCAGCGATCCCGACGCCGAAGCCGGTGAGGATGAGGAGGACGCCGAGAGTTGATCGATCCCGCCCTTCCGGACGCTCGGACTCTCGCCCAAGAGTTTCCGGCGAGGTAAGATGCTCTCGCTCGGTCGGATCAGCGCAAGGCCTTCGTGGGCGGCGCGGGACCGGGACCGATCGGAGGGCTCATGCGCGACGCATGTCCCAACCCGTCGCTTCTGGCGGAGTATGCAGCCGGATCGCTGACAGACCCGGCGTGCGCCGCCCTCGAACATCACCTGCTGACCTGCGCCGCCTGCCTGTCGGTTGTCCTGGAGAGACTGCCGCGCGGGACGGGGACAGGGATCCCGGATGTCCACGTGGTGAGCGAGGTCGGGCGGGGTTCTTCAGGCGTCGTGTACAAGGCGTGGTGGACGCGGGGCGCCGCGAAACTGGTGGCGTTGAAGGTGCTTTCCGGCGGCGGCGATCTGGCGCCGAACCGTTTTGAACGTGAGATCGCGGTGCTGCGGAGGCTGGACTCGCCCTGGATCGTCAAGTGCCACGAATCCGGCGGGACAGAGGGCAGCCGCCACTTCGTGATGGACTTTGTCCACGGCCAGCATCTTGACGCCTACTTTGAGCGCCCTCAGGTGGATCTGGCGACGAAGCTGCGCGTTTTCGAGCGCGTGTGCCGCGGCGTGGCGCACGCACACGCTTTCGGCATCGTTCACCGCGACCTGAAACCTCGCAACATTCTCGTGGATGACGACGGCGAACCGCACATTCTCGATTTCGGCATCTGCTCGGTCGGGGCGGCGGACTGGACGACGGACCTTCGGGCGACGATCACGCATACCGGAGCGATCCTCGGCACGATCAAGTACATGTCGCCCGAGCAGGCGTGGGGGGGCGTCGCCGGACCGGTGGATCATCGCAGCGACCTCTGGTCGCTGGGCGTCCTGCTTCACGAGATCGTCGCCGACGGACGGCATCCGTATCCGCTGACGGGCACGCGCGAGAAGTCGCCCGTCGAGGCGGTGCTGGAGCGGATCCGGCGGGAGCTGCCTCGTCCGGCGCGACTGGCGCATTTGCCGGGCGGACGTGACCTCGAGATTCTGATCGAGCGCTGCCTGACGCGAGACCCGGCACACCGGCTCGACGACGCGGCAAGGCTTGCGGATGACGTGGCACGCTGCGCTTGCGGAGAAAGGATCCGCACTCGACCTCACGGACTTGCCTACCGGGCGTCACGAGTGCTCGTCGGGGCCGCGACGCGGTCGCGGGCGGCGTTCTGGCTGGTTTTCATGGCGCTGACGCTCGGCGCGTGGTGGGGACCGGTCTTCGTCCGCCGGTCGGGGTGGATCGAACCTGCGGGGTGGAACGAGGTGACGCCGGCGGCGTTGACGGGGCTTGCGGATCCGTGGCGCCCGGACTTGTTTGTCATTCTCGGCGTGACGGACGAGACCCCCGTGGAGCTGGCGGCGTGGAGCGGGTCGTCAGGGGCGCACGCGGAGGATGCGGACCTTCGCAGGCATCGCGCGGCTTACGGCGCGCTGATGAAGAAACTGGTTGACGCCCGACCGCTTGCCGTGATCTGGGATTTGTGGTTTCGGTCGCCGCAACCGGGGGATGAAGCGCTGGCGGACGGGATCAACGCGCTTGAAGCGGTGGGGGTTCCGGTCGTGCTGATCAGTCTGACGCATGATGACGCGGGGCGTCCGCACCTCAGTGACGGGATCCTGCGTGCCCTGAATCAGCCTCCGCGACAGGGTGCGGTCGTGGCGCGGGACATGACGCATCGACCGGGGGAGTTCGTGATCGCACACGAGAAGCCCGCCGGACCGGTTATTCCCTCGGCGGCGCTGGTTCTGGCGGAGGCGATCGCCGACCCGCCGTCGCGGATCGAGCTTGAGCTGGATGAGGAGACGCGAACCGTCGAAGTGCTCTACCGCGTCGGCGAGGGGGCGTACCGGAGGGACCGAGGGTCGTGGGAGAATCTGCTGATCTTCAAACCGGATGATCTGCCCGGAGCGGCGCGGGTCGCGTGCATCCGGTTCGAACTGGCGTCGCCGTCGGCGTGGGTCGAGCGGGTGATGCCTCTCGAGCAGGCGCTGGGGGTCGAGCCGGGCGACCTTCGCGAGCGCGTCGGCGGGCGCGTCGTCATCATCGGGGATCTGCGCACGCGAGCCGCGTTCGCCGATCCGGACCGGCATGCCGTAGCGTACCCGACGGGACGGGTGGACGATGTCCCCGGCTGCTTCCTTCTGGCGGATGCGGCGCGGGGTCTGCTGTCGCGGCGCGTCGTCCGCGGGGCGCACGCCTCCGGGATGTGGACGTGGGCGCTGGTGGCGTCGGCGGCGCTGGCGGGGTGCCTGATCCCGGCGCGTGCA
>JABWBH010000057.1 GCA_013360585.1 Phycisphaerae bacterium
GGGGTGAACAATCGTGACGGATGCCCCCACAAATCAATGTTACACAGGAATTGACACTACCTCCGCAGCGAACGCAAACCCAAGACGAGCCGGCGCATGGGTCACAGGTTCAGGAACCTGCCTCGCAGAACACCGGCCTTAACCGGCGCCCCGCCTCACAGGCTTCGAAACCTGCCCCCCAAGGAGTCCCACCCGCCTTGTGGGAGCCGTCGTGGCGCAGATCCGCAGACCTGCACCCCCGCAGACCCGCACCCCCGGCAAGTCGCCTCCGGGAACGTCGTTCCCGAAGACTCCCTTATCTTACTCGATCGGCACAGATGCCGGACCAAGAAAAAAATCGCTTCCGTCATGTTCTGCGCCCAGGATGGCTGCATTCTGAGATTTGCCGGCACGTA
This sequence comes from Phycisphaerae bacterium, assembly GCA_013360585.1. GTDB lineage: Bacteria > Planctomycetota > Phycisphaerae > UBA1845 > UBA1845 > JABWBH01. The sequence goes on from JABWBH010000057.1 coordinate 396, forward strand.
GCATGGCCAGGTGAGTACGCCAGGCCATGCCACCCCGCTTCTCTCGAGAGGCCGATTCTGACCAGTCCGCACGATCAATGCTCCCAGGTGTTTTTCAACAAGCGGGTGGGGATGAACTCGCATGCTCATCTGGTGGGATGAACTCGCATGCTCACGCGGAGTACCGCGAGAGCATGCCACCCGGTCGCGGAAGGCGGGGCGGAACCCCCGCCTTCTGCGGCGTACAGCGTGAATCAGGGATTGTGCAGCGGGCGGCGGGAATCCCTTGCGGCGTCAGCGGGCGCCGAGGCGGCCGCCCAGTGCGTCGGGATCCTTGGCGAAGCGCAGTGCGGTCTGCGGCGTGATGCGGCCGGTGCGTACGAGGTGTTCGAGATGATCGTCCAGCGACATCATGCCGTCGCGCTTGCCGGTCTGGATCGCCGACTCGATCGAGTCGATCTTTCCGAAACGGATGCCGATGCGCACGGGGTTGTTGACGTGCATGATCTCCAGCGCGAGGACGCGCTTCTGCCCTTCCACAACGCCGGGTAGCAGGTGCTGGCTGAGCACCGCGCGGAGGCTGAGCGAAAGCTGGACGCGCACGTCGTCGTGTACATCGTGGGGGAACAGATCGACGAAGCGCGTGATCGCGCCCTTTGCGTCGCGGGTGTGCATCGTGGTCAGGATCAGGTGCCCCGTCTCCGCCGCCGACAGCGCCATCGCCGCCGTCTCGCTGTCGCGGATCTCGCCGATGAGGATGACGTTCGGATCCTGCCGCAGGCCGTACTTCAGCCCGTCGTAGAACGAGTCCACGTCGCGTCCGACTTCGCGCTGGCTGATGATCGTGCTCGACATCTTCGGGTGAACGTATTCGATGGGCTCCTCGATGGTGATGATGCGCGTGCCGCCCTCGCGGTTGAGCAGGTCGATCATCGCCGCCAGCGTGGTCGTCTTGCCCGAGCCGGTGACGCCGGTGACGAAGACCAGCCCGTTGGGAAAATGCACGAGCTTCTCCGCCAGCCCCTGCGGGAAGCCCATCCAGTCGAACGTCGGGATCTCATTGGGCACATGACGCAGGCAAAGCCCCAGCTCGCCTGCCGCGTAGAAGACGTTCGCCCGGAAGCGCACCGGCTTGCCGCCGTGTTCGATCTCGACCGAGGCGTCGAGATCCTTGTGCGACTCGATCCGCGCGACCAGCGACGCGGGCAGAACGGCCTTGACCATCTCGCGGACGTCATGCCCGTCGAGCACGTCCTCGTTCGCGCGGGTGAGCTTGCCGTGAACGCGGAAGGTGACGGGGTACCCGGCGACGATGTGCACGTCGGAGGCCTCCGCCTCCGCCGCCGCATGAAGCAGGGCGAACATCCGCTCCCCACCCGGTCCGCTTGAAGATTTCATCGGTCTGCCCGCGATCATACGGGATTGTACCCGCCACGGCGACGGCGGACGCGGCAGGTGAATAACAGTCGGGGCGGGAGGTTCGCGGTCCGGGCGGGGGGGCGCCGAGGGATGCGGCAATATGCGTGGCCGGGTCTTGCGTGCTGATACGGCCGTGCCTGCCTCAGATCAGCGAGCGGAATCCCCAGATCGTTTTGTAGAGGCCTTGCATGAGGGTGGCGATGAAGAAATCGGAGGCAAGGATGGCGATGAAGCTGACGACGAAGGCTTCGGTGCAGGCGCGGCCGACGCCTTCGGCGCCGGGTCGGCAGGTGAAGCCTTTGTAGCAGGCGATCAGTCCGATGGCGCCGCCGAAAATGATGCTCTTGATCAGCCCCGTGGCGACGTCCCACCACTCGACGGCGTCGGCGATGAAGAACCAGTAAGGCTCGGAGGGAATGCCCTTAAGCCCGACGGCGATGGCCCACCCGGCGATGGAGCCGATCAGGTCGCAGAAGAAGGTCAGCAGGGGGGAGAGCAGAAGGCACGCGAGGAACCTCGGCAGCACGAGGTGGCGGATCGGGTCCACGCCCATCACCCGCAAAGCGTCGATCTGCTCGGTGACGTGCATCGTGCCCAGTTCCGCGGTGAGGGCCCCGCCGATGCGCCCGGCGAGCATGACGCCCGCCAGCACCGGCCCCAGCTCCTTGACCAGCGAGAGGGTGACGAGGACGCCCATCCGTTCCTCGAAACCGGCGGCCTTGAGCTGATCGTAGCTTTGCACGGCGAGGACAAGCCCGACGAACATGCCGGTGATAAGAATGACCGGAAGGGTGCGGTTGCCGACTTCGTAAAAGAGGGGCATGGCGCGGCCCCAGGTGCGCCAGCGCGGCAGATCGGGCAGCAGCCAGACCGCCATGTGCCAGGCGAAGACCCAGAACTGCCCGAAGGCGCCCAGGGAAGTCATGACTTGTGACCCGACGAAGCTGAACACCTGGATCGCGTCGCCCCCGAGCCCGCGCGGTGCGTCCGCTGCGGATTGCGCTCGTATGACAAAGTCCCCCGTCCCGGCCGTCCCACGCGCCGACGCGCGGGCAGGGCACGTTGCAAAGGCAACAGTAGAACTCCCCGTGAGCATCCGTCAACCCGGGAACGGCGCGGCAGGCCGCTGCCGCGGCGCTCGTCGCATCTGAAAAGGAGCACGGTCAGGGACGGCTTGCACCGTTCCTGACCGTGCTACGGAGAAGAGGAGGATCGTTCAGATTTGTTCAGAGGGGTCTGCTTCGCCCGTCGATGAATGTCCTGTTTCGGTGATGTCCTATCTCGGATGCCGCCTTGACGTCCGGCGTTACCTCAGGTTTGCGCGATAGCGGCGGCGGGCGCCGCGGGGCGCGTTTTTACGGCGCCGGTGCTGAGAATGTGCTTGCGCAGCGCGAAAAGCTCCTTGAACGCCTTCAAAATGACTTTGAGATTCGCGCCGGTCTGGTGGCCTGCGGTGCGCGGGTAGTGATGCACGCCGACCTGCCCGATGCGGTAGCCGAGGCGCGTCGCCTTGGCGAGGATCTCGGTGTCGATGAGCGCGCCTTTCGAGCGCATCTCGATCTCGTCGAAGAGCGTGCGCGGGTACAGCTTGAAGGCGCAGTCGATGTCGCGGATTCTCATGCCGAACATGAGGTTGACGAGCGTGGTCCAGCAGAAGGCGTTGAACTTCCGCATCGCCGGATCCTGCCGGTTGAGGCGGTAGGCGCTGACGATGTCGAACTTGCGGGCGAGCGGCAGGACGGTTTCCAGCTCCTGAAAGTCGAACTGCCCGTCGCCGTCGGTGTAGAAGACCCAGTCCTTGCGGGCCTCGCGGAACCCGCGCTGCAGCGCGCCGCCGTAGCCCTGGTTCGGGCGGTTGTGGACGGCGCGGACGCGCTCATGTTCGCAGGCGAGGCGCTCGGCGATGTCCCCGGTGCGGTCGCGGCTGCCGTCGTTGACGATGATGATCTCGTAGTCATCGACCAGCCGGTCGCAGGCCATCAAGGCCGCCAGCGTGACGCGCTCCACGTTGGCTTCCTCGTTGTAACACGGGAAGAAGACGCTCAAGCTCGGGAATCCGCCTTTGCTCATGTGTTTTCGCTCCTTTGCGGACCGGACGGTAGACGTTGATCGTCCGGTCGCGCACTGCTCAAAAAGTTCAGATTCTTTTGTGCCAGCGGTCGGCCAGAAGAACGTTTCCTGACGGTCGCGGCTCGGTTTTTCGGCGTTACCTCACGGCGATGAGGGCCGGATTCGGTTTCACGGTCGCACAGCGGCGAAGGAGCCGGCCACTCGATCCGGCGCGGGCAGAGCACTGCCCCCCGTTATCTGTCCCGCGCGCCCTTGCGAGCCGATGAATCTCGTGGCGCGGCTCCTTCGCTTCTGCCGTGCAGGCGGTCTTTCGCGTGCCCTCGACAGGCTCCGCCCCCCCGGCGCTGTGCCAACCCTGAAAACTTCAGCGACCGGTCCGCTTCCGGTTTCCGCCGGCTTCGGTCCCTCTCCGGATCGCCCGTCCGAACCCCCGTGGGTCCGGGTCATGTTGGTGGTGTTTGAGCAAGGCGCGTGCCAGGGGAAGATCAGTTCGAAATCGCCGTTTTTTCGTCTTTGACGCAGGCGCTGAAGAGATAATCGTATCATCAAAGTCGAATCGTCATGTCCGCGCGCGGACACGGTCGCAGCCGGTGTGACGCTACACACACCCCCGTAGACGTCTTTCGACGGCAACGCAGTCTTGCACGACAGGCGACCGGTGTTTCAGATACCGAAATGACATCGCCGAACCTCAACCGGGATCCGGATGAGCCGCACGAGGAAAGTTCGAAGGCGCCGGGTCGTCCGGGATTCGGACTGACCTCCGCGACGCTGCGGGGGCTGCCGGAGCTGGAGTATTTCGAGTCGCCGCAGCAGCGCGAGGAGGCGCTTCGGGAGATCGAGTCCGAGGCGTCGAATCCGAAGTCTTTTGATTTCTGGTTCGGGGTGATGCTGACGGCCGGCGCTCCGATCCTGACGTTTTTTCTCTCGCGCATGTTTCTTCGGCGGGTGATTTCGCTGCTGGGGGTGACGGGGCTGGATCGGGTGGTGGAGATTCTGCTGGTGGCGGGGGTGGCGTGGGTGACGGTGCGGTCGCTGCACCGTCGGGGGCTGGTTTCTTCGGTGCGGGAGAAGCTGATCGTGCGTGGGATCGCGGTCTGTCGTGGATGCGGTTACCTGCTGCGCGGGCTGGAACCGGGTTCGGGCAGGTGTCCTGAATGCGGTCGCCGGTTCGAGGAGGATGTCGAGAGGATCCTTCGCGAGGGGAACCGAGGGCGTGAAAGCGGTGACGCGACCGCCTGATGCGCGGCGCGGCGTCCACCGGGGGCGCATCGCGGAAGTCTTCGACGCCGCATGCGGGGATCAACCCGCGAAAATTGGGCGACGCCGGCGCCCGTGCGTCCGAAACGAGCGAATATTTTCGGCTGAAGAGGGGCGGAAAGTTAAAGTGCCGGGTCAAGCGTTCCGATGCCAAGCGCATTCGATCGCGCGATCGAGTGAAAGACAGTTCAATTTGGAGAGTTTGCATGGCAAGTGGAACGTATCGTCGCAGCACGTGGGGTTCGAGCCGTGGTTCGCGTAACACGGGGACGACCGGTCGGACGACCGGGAACTGCGCGCCGGGTTACAAGAACTGTTACTCGACGTTCAACAACAAGATCAACGCTTATCGGACGCTCGCCAACCAGACGACCGGCAGCGCCACGTACAAGCGCCCGTCGCCGACGCAGTTGACCAGCTTCGCCAACTGGGTCAACAAGGGGTGCAACGTGTACTGCGTGAGCCCGACGCAGATCTCGCGCTACGCGACGCGCAGCTCGAACTTCAATCCGAACAGCATCAGCAGCGTCAAGACGACGCTGTGCAACAAGTTCGGGCGCAACACGATCAAGGCGGTCTGCCGCGACAAGCAGGGCAACTTCCTGATCTGCTGCTCGCCGACGAGCAAAGGCAAGCCGTTCTGCTTCCCGTGCTAGGCGGGGCAGGCTGAAACGCGCTGCTGAACGACGCGGCGGTCCGGGAGGGACCGCCGTTTTTCTTTCGCTGAGGCTTCGGCGCGTCGACCCCGGAAGGCTACCGAGCATCCGGCGCGGTTCCGGCGCGGCGACGAGGCTTGCGCCGCTCCTCCTCCCACTCCCGCAGGATGAGACGTCCCACGTGGCGGCGGATGAGGATGTGCGGAGGAAGGTGGGTCTCGCGGCAGACGCCCGGCGGAGCGTCGATCCCGAAGATGACGATCGTCTCGCCGGCGACGCGCGCCCGGGCGACGGCGTAGCTTTCCTCGCCGACCGCAAATGCGGCGAGGATCTCGACGGACTCGATGACGGCGCCGGGCGCAAGGCGCGCCAGGAACTCCTTGAACCAGGCTTCAGCGTTCGCCGGGACGCGATCCGGGGGAAGCTGCGACACCTCCATCACCAGCATGAATCGCGTTCCGAGGTGGAGGCAATACATATCCTGCGCGTCCAGACCGCAGTCGGGGTAGTAGTTCGGCTGCGTTCGCCCGGCGGCGACCCAGAACCGGCGTAGTTCGCCGCCGTCGGGAGCGACGCTGAAGCGAAAAAGGGTCGTCGCGCCCTCGCCCTCGAGCGGCTCACCGTCAAACTGCGCGACGTGCTCCAAGGCAGCGGGCGCGCGGTCGCCGAACTGCCCGGCGAGATAGGCGCGGGCCTGAACGAGCGGATCGTCATGTGCGTCTTCGGGTTTCACGGCGCTTCTTACGGCGTTGAGGCGTCCGGGGTGATCAACGCCCGCATTCGTGAGTAATACTCGCTCGATCGCCGCAGGGCGAGCCCGAAGCGGACGTCGCCAAGATGCTCCCGGTCAAAAATTTCGTATTCGGCTCGGAACGGCTCGCTGTCGCGCAACGCGGCGTTGAGAGAGGCGTAATCGGGATGCGGGAGGTAGATCAGGTCCGGGGCGTCGCGCTCGATCATCGCGTTCATGTCGAAGCCGTGCAGAAGAAGCCGCGCGTCATTGAGGCCGGAAAGGTCGACGATCCGCTTTCCGGGATTGAGGGCGGCGACGTGGCCGACTTCAGAGGTGGCGATGACGAGGTCGTCAGGCAGATCGGAGAAGGCATCGAGGCGAAACCAGTACTGCGTCCACTTGACGCGGTAGTTGGCGCGGACGTCGAAGCGGGCGGCGGCTCCCTGATCGGCAAGGCGTGCGATCATGTTCAAGGTGTCCCAGCCTCCCGGACCGTCGGGGCGCAGCGGCGTCGGCAGGATTCGGGCGAGCATCTCTGAGGGAAGGACCGCTCGCATTGTGATCGCCAGGGCGAGGATGATGCCCGCGGCCGTCAGGCGTTTGCGGCTGACGGCGGAGACGCCGCCGACGATCGACGCTGCGGCGGACTCGACGCCGCGGAACGCCAACCACGCCAGGGCGGGCAGCGCCGGCATGAAGAACCGCTGGTAGTAGTGCATGATCGGAATGACGAAGAAGAGGTGGTACATGAGGAAGGCGGCGACGCCGACAACAACGCCCAGGTCCAGCGGTCGCGTCCTCCGCCAGGACGAAAGCAAGACAGCGAGGGCATACAAACCGGCGGGAACGAACAATACGAGGTAACGCTGTGTGAACGCGGCGAACTCGTGCTTTGCCGCGCCGGCGTAAGCGGCGCGGATCGCGTCGTCGTAGACCCCGGCGCTTTTCGCGAAGAACGAGAGCGGGACCGGCACCCCGAAGTAAACCCAGCAGGACGCAGCGATCAGCATCAGCATCAACACTGCGATCGCCAGTTCGCGCCGCCCCTGCCGGCGATGTCCGGGATCCGACGAACATAGGGCGCGAGCACCGGCGATCGCCAGCGGAAAAGGGAGCAGGTCCGGCCGCAGGAGAAAGATCAGCGGGGTCGCAAGGGCGGCAAGAATCGCCCACGACCAACCCGTCTTTCGCGTCAAGGTGTCCAGAGCGAAGATCGCGAGCGCCAGACCGAAAACCGCGAAGGTGGTCTCCATCCCGGTGAACCCGTGCGTCAGCAGCAGGTGTTCGGTCAGGGGGCCTTGAAGAACGCCGATCCACATCGCCGCCAGCGCCCAGGATAGGGTGCGCGTCGGCCAGACATGCCGCGCCGCAAGCTGAAGGAGGAGGACCGGGGTGAAAAACGCGGGAATGAAGCCCGCGAGTACGAGCGTTCGGAAGGGATCGCTCGGAGTGACCGCCCTCACCAGCGTGACCCACGCCAGGTAGCCCAGCGACGTAAGACCGAACGTGGGAGGACCGCCCCGGTTCCAGCAGACCCCCTCTCCGTCGAGCAGGTGATCCGCGTAACGGACGTACATGTAAGCGTCATCGAGAATCTGATCGGGAAAGTCGCCCGGGGACAGAAAAAGGGGGACAGGGGTAAGCCCGATCAGGACGGCCAGCCCCGCGCCGACGAGGTACCACGCCCAGGCTGCGGCGGGGTATTTCAATTTGTGCGATTTCGGAGTATCTGAAGGCGGCGCCTGGGCGGACGGGGCGGACTGACCGCGAAGGGCGTCGGGTTTAACGGGCGTCGGCGGCGTCATCGAAGGCAAAGTCCTTGAACATGTTCCGGTCGCCGGCGATTCCGAGCGGCATTGTCGTCGCGGGAGTCGCCCTGACAAGCCGGACCCCCGACCTCGCACGTCGAAAGGAACGCGGCATGTGCAACCTCGTCATCCTGATTGCGGCGATCGCATTTTCAAACCCGCAGCAGACGCACGGCGCCGCATATGCGGTCTCAGCCGGACAACCCGCGAAAACGTGGACGATCGGCATGAGCCAGTGCAACCGGGGAGAGCCGTGGCGGGTTCAGATGGACGCGGACATCAAGACCGCAGCGGCGAAGCATCCGGAGCTGAAGGTCCTCTTCAAGGATGCGCAGAACGACTCGTTGAAACAGCGAGCGCACGTCGAGGAATTCGTCGCGCAGAAGGTGGACGTGCTGATCATCAGTCCGAAGGAGGCGGTGCCGCTGACGGACCCGGTCGCGCGGGCGTACGACGCGGGCATCCCGGTGATCGTCCTGGACCGGGCGGTGATCGGGGACAAGTTCACGTGCTTCATCGGCGCGGACAACCGGAAGATCGGCAAAGCCGCGGGGGAGTGGATCGTCAAGGCGCTGGGCGGAAAGGGGCGCGTCGTCGAGTTGAAAGGACTGATGACGTCGGTCCCGGGTCAGGACCGCAGCGCCGGGTTTCGTGAAGGCATCAAGGGATCGCAGATCGAAATCATCTTTGAAGCGGACATGAAGTGGCTGGAGCCGGATGCGCGCAAGGAGATGGAGTCGGCGCTGTCGCGGTTTGACCGGATCGATCTGGTGTACGCGCATAACGATCCCGGCGCGCACGGCGCGTACCTGGCGGCGCGGGCGGCGGGTCGGGAGAAGGAGATCCGCTTCGTCGGGATCGACGCGCTCCCGCACGAGGGGGTTCAGTACGTCCGTGAAGGGATCCTGGCGGCGACGTTCCAGTATCCGACGGGAGGCGCTGAAGCGATCGACATGGCGCTGAGAATCCTCAAGAACGAGGAGGTTCCGAAGCACGTGACGCTCGGCTCGCGTCTGTTCACGAAGGAAAACGCGGATAAGGGCGGTGAGCCGATTGATTAGCGAAACCGGCCGGGGCGCCGTCGTTGCGCCGGTCCGCGGGGCGTCCGCGGGCCTTTATGTACACATCCCTTTCTGTCATACGAAGTGCGGATACTGTGATTTTTACTCGGTTCCGCTGGGGGATCGCGCCACCGCGCCGCTGGTGCAGGCCGTCACGCGGGAGTTGAAGGCGCGCGTCGCCGCGTGTTTGCTGCCGATCCGCACGATCTTCGTCGGGGGCGGGACGCCGACCGTGCTCGACGCGACGCAGCTTCGCACGTTGCTTGCACCGCTGGCGGAGGTCGCGCGTGAGCATCGCGTGATCGAGTTCACCGTCGAGGCGAACCCGGCGACGGTGGACGATGAGAAAGCCGATCTGCTCGTGTCGCACGGCGTGACCCGGGTCTCGATGGGGGCGCAGTCGTTCGACCCGCGCGAGCTGGCGGCGCTGGAACGCCTTCACTCGCCGGAGGACATTCCGCCGTCCGTGCGCACGCTGCGCCGCGCCGGCGTCGCGCAGGTGAATCTCGATCTGATCTTCGGAATTCCGGGGCAGACGCTGGAAAGCTGGAGCGCGTCACTGTCGCGGGCGGTGGCGCTGGAGCCGGATCATGTGGCGTGTTACGGCCTGACGTATGAGCCGGGGACGCGGTTGACGGCGCAGCTTCAGCACGGGGGGGTCGCGCCGTGTGACGAGGAGCTTGAGGCGGCGCTTTTTGAACGCACGGTGACGGAACTGTCGCGCAGCGGGTACGAGCAGTACGAGATCAGCAATTATGCTCGCCCTGGATGCCGCTGCGAACACAACCTGATGTACTGGAGAAATGAGCCGTATCTGGGCGTCGGACCTTCGGCGGCGGGGTGCATCGGCGGTCGGCGGTACAAGAACGTCGCGGACATCGGGCAGTACGTGCGTCGCATCGAGGAGAGCGGGTCAGCCGAGCAGGAGACGGAAACGCTGACCGCCGACATGCTCGCGATCGAATTCGTCATGATGCAGCTTCGGCTGACCGAGGGACTGTCGCTTGGGGATTTCCGCAATCGAATCGGGGTCGATCTTCGGACCTGGTTCGCCGGAGCGTTGGAGAAGGTCCGGGAGCACGGGTGGGTCGAGATGGACGAGGAGCGGATCGCGCTGACCCGCGCCGGGCGGATGATCGCGAACCACGTGATGGCGGAGCTGGCGGCGGGGGGGCGTCGTCGGGTCCGATCGCTATCGGTGCGATCGTAACAGGACAGGTTAAAGAATCGTCCGGCGGCGCGGTAAAGAAGGTGTGCCCGGGGTCAGGCGTCCTGATGCGCCGCGATCTGATCTGAAGGGTGTCCTTCGGTTGGGGATCGACAGATTCCGACAAGAAAAGCGGCGGTTCGGCTTGTCCGGACACCGGGGCCCAGTTAGATTAATGTTCGTATCTTGTGCGGTGCCTGAGGGCGGCGTCGGCGGAGCGGTCCGGGATCGGCCTGGGCTAACGCGGCAACGCGGCACACCTGGATGATGAAAGGACGGAGAAGATGGCGGGAAAGGTCAAGCCGATACCGGACGGGTTTCACACGATCACGGCGCATCTGGTCGTCGGCGGCGCCGGGCGGGCGATCGACTTTTACAAGACGGCGTTCGGGGCGGAGGAGTTGTTCCGCATGCCGGGTCCGGACGGGCAGAGCGTCATGCACGGCGAGATCAAGATCGGCGACTCGGTCGTGATGATCTGCGACGAGTTTCCGGAAATGTGCCGCGGACCGAAAACGATCGGGGGAAGCCCGGTGACGCTGCACCTGTATGTCGCGGACGCCGACGCGTCGTTCAACCGGGCGGTCAAGGCCGGATGCGAAGTGACGATGCCGCTTCAGGACATGTTCTGGGGCGACCGTTACGGCAAGCTGCGCGACCCGTTCGGGCATGAGTGGAGCATCGCGACGCACAAGGAGGACTTGACCCCGGAGCAGATCGGCGAGCGCGCGGCGGCGGCCTTCGGCGGTTGCGGGCAGTAGCAGGACCGGACAGGCGCACGTCGCCTGATTTGACAAAGATGCGGCGGGGGCGGAGATCGCGGGTGTGCGGTCTCCGCCCCCGCTGGTTGTTAAAAAACGCCTCAACCGAACCGGGAGGTTGCCGCCGGCGTCGCTTGCGCACACACTTTCGGCATGTCGGATCAGGCGCAATATGCACGGTTGTTGGAGCGGATGCGGGAAGTGCCGGTGTTCTCGGCGCTGCGCTTTCGGGTGGACGAGTTCAGCGAAGGTCTTTGCCGGATGACGGTGCCGCATGATCGTCGGTTTGACGGGATTTATCGCTCGTATCACGGGGGTTTGCTCGCCACGGTAGCGGATTCCTCGGCCTGCATGGCGATCCTGACGTTAACCGGTCCTGACGAGCACGTGACGACGACGGACATGACGATCCGGTTCCTTGCGGCTTGTTTGACGGACGTGACTGCGGTGGCGAAGGTCATCAAGCTGGGCCGGACGCTGTGCCCGGTCCACGTCGAATTGTTCGACGCGGGGGGCAGGATGGTGGCGGTGGCGCAGGTCACGTACATGCGCCTTCCGTCGGCGCCAAGTCACGCGGGGCGCGGCGAGGCGACCTCGGCGTCGCGGAGAAATTCGGAATGATACGGGTGGGACTGACGTACGATCTTCGCGCCGACTACCTGGCGATGGGATACTCGGAGGAGGAGACGGCCGAGTTCGATCGACCGGACACGATCGAAGCGATCGACGGCGCGCTGAAGGAGCTGGGGTACCAGACGGACCGGATCGGTCACATCCGGCAGCTGGCCGCGCGCCTGGTGGCGGGGGATCGCTGGGACATTGTGTTCAACGTGGCGGAGGGGCTGCGGGGCGTGGCGCGGGAGGCGCAGGTTCCGGCGCTGCTCGACGCTTACGAGATTCCTTACACGTTCTCGGATCCGCTGGTGCTGGCGCTGACGCTGGATAAGGGGCTGACGAAGCGCGTCCTGCGCGATCTGGGCGTGCCGACGACGGATTTCGCGGTGGTGGGGTGCGAGGCGGACGTGGACCGGGTGCGGCTGAATTACCCGCTTTTCGCCAAGCCGATCGCCGAGGGCACGGCAAAAGGCATCGACGCGAAGTCAAAGATCGACGGACCTCGGGAATTGCGCGAGAAGTGCCGTGACCTCCTGACGCGCTTTCGGCAACCGGTCCTGGTTGAGCCTTACCTGTCCGGGCGCGAGTTCACCGTCGGAATGACCGGGACCGGAGAGCGTGCGACCGCGATCGGAACACTGGAGGTCGTGCTCAAGCCGGGCGCGGAAGCCTTCGGTCACACGTATCACAACAAGGAGCACTGTGAGGAGCTGATCGGGTATCCGCTTGCAGATCGTGCTTCGGCAGACGAAGCGGAGCGGATCGCGCTGGCGGCGTGGCGCGGGCTGAACTGCCGCGACGGGGGGCGGGTGGATCTCCGCTGCGATGCTTCCGGGCGGATGCAGGTGCTGGAGATCAACCCGCTGGCCGGGCTTCATCCGACGCATTCGGATCTTCCGATCCTCTGCACCGCCGTCGACCTGTCCTATCTCGAGCTGATTCGGCGGATCATGACGTCCGCGCGGGAGAGGTTGTCGTAGATCCCGCCGCATCCGGCGCTCGTGGGTGTTCATCACCGCGTCGGACAGGGTCATTTTTCGCAGGCGCGGCTCGGTAAGAGAGACGCTTTTTCGCTGGGCAGGTAGTGCGAGACGGGCGTTCGCGCCGGCTGAAGCCCGCGGTTCGGAAGGGCGCATCACCTGGGTGAATAAGGATTCAGAACCGGTAGCGGAACGCCGTGGTGATGTTGTAGCCGTTGTATTCTTCGGGGCGGTAGAAGTGAAACGTGTAGTGGATTGACGCCGCGAAGGAGCAGCGATCGTCGATCGGCAGCTCCCAGCCCAACCCGATCAGGTAGGAAAACAGCCAGTCCTCGATGGACTGAGTATCCTTGTAAATCTTGACCAGGGGCGCCAGACCGACGTAGCCGCGACCCCGGGCGCGGACGTAACCGATCTCAAATCCCGAAAGCAGGAAGGGGCGGCTGGCCTGAAATCGCTCGCGCCAGTTCGGGTAGTTGGCGTGCTTTGGCTTGCCCCAGGGATACAGGTCGGTGGTCAGTCCCGTGAAGATGAAATTGTATTGAAAGTCCACGTCGATGTTGATCAGGGCGACGCGATCATGATTCACGTCGCCACCGAATCCGTATCCGAGATAGAAGTTCCAGGTGAGCCAGTCCGTCTCCCTGCGGCCAATGCCGAGATACTGCGTGGTCATGCCCCAGTCTGTTTTGCGGTTGCGCGGGGTGTAAGGCTCATCGAACAAGCCGACGGCATCGAGGGCGAGGAGCGGGTCGAGGCGAAGATCCAGTTTCTTCGAGGTCTCCTCAAGGCGAACCTGTCCGAGGCGAAACCCGACATCGAGGTACCAGAAATCCTCGTCCGCATGCACGCCGTGGGAGAAAAGTCCCGGTTGTTCTGTGAAAGCATCAAGCGAAGGCGGTCGGGCCTCGGCCGGTACGTCCGGATCCGCCGCTGAAGGAGGAGCGGAGTGCGACTTTTCAGCTTGCGCATCCGGCGCCGTCGGGGTGCTGGCGGGTGGCGTGGAGTCGCTGCGAGGCGGGTCACCTGACGCGAAGACGCGGAAGGGGCCTTTCAGCTCCCAGGGTTCCGCAACGCCGGCGGCGCGGCGGTCTGCGGGGGCGGATCGGCAGCCCGTCAAAGCGAGAAAGGCACAGACCAGAATCGGACCTGCCGTGCGGCGGAAGCGTCGGCGCGGGTTTGAAGAGCGTGTTGTCACGCCTCGGGCTTTCAGGTTTGTGGACGACGAAGATTTCACAAGAGATTCGCTGTTTCCCGGATTTTTGTGTTGGAATCGCCCGGACCGGAATACACAAGGTATCGACAAGTCGTTAATCCTTTTTTGACAAAAGGTTGCTACAAGTTTTCGGACGTTGACCGGGTGGCGTTGATTCGGACCGGCGGTTAGGTTACCGGTCGGCGCGGAGCCGCTCGGGTATTCGCCGAGGTTCAGCGTCGCGCCTACGATCGGTTGAGCGGAACGCGGAAAGAAGCACCGCCTTCGCCAGGGGCAGGGAAAGAAGCGCTCTCCCCGAAGGATGCCGAACGTGGTGCAGGGGCGGGTGCGTCCGACGGACGCATCAGGGTTCCTGTTGTTGGTGGGTTGCGGGGGGAAACTCATGTCATCTCGCACGAACGGGTGGTCGATCGAGTGCGTCGCGGTCGACCTGAATACTCAGCGGGATTTCTGCCATCCCGGCGGCGCCTACCCGGTGGCGAATCTCGAGACCTTCCTGCCGGCGCTTCAGCGCACGGTGGAGTGGGTCGGTCGCCAGGAGGTTCCGATCGTCTCGTCGTTCGACTCCCATCGCAAGTGGGAGGTGGACCGGGAAGGGATCCCGCGGCACTGCGTGGACGGCTCAGAAGGGCAGCGAAAACTGGAGTTTACGCTGATGCCCCCGTGGCGCATGGTGGAAGGCGACAACACGCTCTGGGCCCCGATCGACATTTTCACCACCTGCCGTCAGGTCATCTTCCGAAAGCGAACCCGTGACTTTTTCGCCAACCCCAAGGCTGACCGGTTTCTGACCCAGCTTCCCGCGCTGGAATACGTGATCTTCGGACTGGCGATCGAGACGTCGGTGAAAAACGTGGCGCTGGGTCTGATTGCGAGGCACCGGCGGGTGCGGGTGGTGGCGGATGCCTGCGGATACTGGAACAAGTCTGAGGCGGATCTCGCCCTGCGTCAGATCGAGGCGAAAGGGGCCCAGATTCTCACGAGCGCGGAGCTGGTCGGGCAGTCGGTCGAGCGTCGGCGGCTGACGTGGGCGGAACGGGAAGAGGCGGCCGGGTTGAACGGGCGTTCCGCGGCGTATTTGCACGCTCCGGTTCCACCGACTAGCATCCCGGCGTCGATGAACGGAAAGCGGACGCCGGGCGGTTCTGGAGACGCGGCGGCGGCGCGGCGGTGATTCGTCGGCCATCGAGCGAAGACCACGGTCATGGCGAAGAAACGGAAGCTTCCGAAACAACTGGCGATCCTGGATGAGGATTTATGCACCGGTTGCGACGCATGTGTGACGGTCTGCCCGGTGGACTGCATTGACAAGATTTCCGACCCGAACCACCCCGGGTACGCGATGGGCGTGTGCACCATCGATCTTACGGTCTGCATCGGGTGCAAGCTCTGCGCGCAGGTCTGTCCGTGGGACGTGATTACGATGGTTCCCACCGAGGAAGTGCAGCGTGTTCCGCGGTATCAGGAGCTGCTCGAAGTGTAGCCGCGATGCGCATGACGATCCGATGCCGACGGTGCAAGGACGTACCGCCCCGCCTGCCAGCCGCCGATCGAAATCCGCCCGCCTCCCCGTCGGTTGCATCGAACGTCCCGCCTTCCCCGAGGGCGCGCCGAACTGCGCGGCGGTCGGAGCGGGCGGCGGAAAAAGGCTGAGGTTGCGTTTGCAAGGCGCAGAGGCCGCGGTTCAGGACGTTTCGCCGCGGGGGAGGGCGTCGGAGTTCAGAAGAAGTTGCTGGAGCAGGTGACGTGAACGTGTCAGCGGGCGTGGAGGGAGCTTCGGCGAAGAAATCTGGCGCGGACGCCGCGTACCGGATGGTGACGCGATCGGCCGACCTGGTGGAGATCGCCGCCCGGGCGCGGGCGGCCGGCCGGTTTGCGCTCGACACCGAGTTCGTGATGGAGGATGTCTACGAGCCTGAGCTTTGCCTCGTTCAGATGGCGCTGCCGGACGGGATGTTCCTGATCGACGCGCTGACGAAGGTGGACCTGGCGCCGCTGTGGGATCTGGTGACCGATCCGGCGGTGGAGACCGTCGTCCACGCGGGACAGGAAGATCTGGCGATCTGCGCCGCGGCTGCGGGCCGACCGCCGCGCAAGGTTTACGATGTTCAGGTTGCGGCCGGGCTGGTCGGACCGATCTACCCGATCAGTCTGTCGAAGCTGACGCAGCAGGTTCTGCATGTTCGGATGCACAAGTCGCAGACCCTCACCGACTGGCGCAAGCGTCCTCTCACCGAGGATCAGCTTCGTTACGCGGCGGAAGACGTGGCGCATCTCCTGCCGATCCGCGACAAGCTGCATGCGAGGCTGACGAAGCTGGACCGCGTCTCGTGGGCGGAGGAGGAGTTCGCGGTCTTCGAGCAGATGCCTCTTTATGCCCGCCCTCCCGAGGACCGTCTGCGCCGCGTGAAGGGGACCGGATCGTTGTCCGGGTCCGAGCTTCGGGCGGCGCTGGACCTGATGGCGTGGCGCGAGGAGCTGGCGGGGCGCCTGAATCGTCCGGCGCGGGCCGTCCTCAAGGATCATCTCCTCGTCGAGATCGCCCGGCACGGGTGGACGCGGATGGAGCAGATCCGCTCGCTGCGCGGCCTGAACCTCCGGAAGGACCACCTGCGCGAAATGTGCGAAGTCCTTGAGAAATCCGCGAAGCAGCCGCCCGCGCCGCGAACCGGGCATCGCAGCGTGCGTTCCGAACATCCGCTGGACGGCGTTCTCATTTCGCTGCTCACCGCCGTCCTGCGCAGCGAGGCGGCGCGCCTCGACGTGGCTTACAGCCTGCTGGCGACGAAGCAGGCGATTCAGGGCGTTGTCGAGCCGTTTGTGGACGGCGGGCTGGACAAGCTCGCCGAATCTCCACTGCTGATGCGCGGGTGGCGCGGCGAGGCCGTGGGGCGGACGCTGCGTAAGATTCTCCGCGGGGCAAGCGCGATCCAGGTGAACCCGTCGGGACAACGCGCCCCGCTGCGCATCCGGCGCCTCGCCTCCTCGCGTCCGGGGAACCGCCCGTCCGCGGAGCGCGAGACGTCCGACGACGGGCGCTGACCTCGGCGCCGAACCCGCGGTGCGGGCAGGTGTTACGGTGCGGATCGAGCACGGGAGATCGCCCCGGAAACGTGCACCTCGTTGCGATCTCCACCGCCGGGCAGTCTGTCGGCGTCCTCAACGATCGTGGCAGGAGCAAGGCGAAGTTCACATGACGTGCCCCCGCCAGCGCGGAATTCCTTTAGCATGGCCAGGTGAGTACACCAGGCCATGCCACCCCGCCGGGGTGGGGGGGCGCCGGGTGACGAGCGTCGACCTGGTGTATTTCCGGGATCCGCACAGGCCTTCGGAAGAGGTCTTCAGACTTTGTCGGCGACGGGGAACGAGGCCTGTTTCGTTAGGATGCGTGGGCGGCGCGCGCTCCAGCGTCACCAGCATCCTGAACGCCAGCCAGCGGCGGAGCGGGCGGGCGAGCGCTTCCAGCCGCCACGCCGCGGCGCGGGCGAAGCCCGGAATCAGGCACGGTCCTGAAAAGCCGCCGCTGAGCGGGTAGACGAACACGCTGTCCAGCTTTCGTGTGACGACGCGCAGCTCCGGGATGAGGGACTGGAGGCGGTCGGCATGTTTGAAGAACAACAGCGTGGGGATCGCCTGGTTCGAGGAAAAAGGTCCGCAGGAATCGAAGACTGGTCCTTCTTTTTTGAAGACGTCGGCGCGGAGGTCCACCGGTTCCGGATGCGCGGCGCGGAAGACGGCCCGGCTGAGGGGGGAGATATACGGTTCGAGCATGACGATGCGCCCGCCGATGCGAAGTGTGCGGCAGGCCTCCCGAAGGAAGTCGATCGGTCGCGGCAGGTGATGCAGCACGTCGACGAGGATGAGATTGTCGGCGGCGCGGTCGGGCAGAGGCAGATGCATCGCGTCGGCGGCGAAGTCGACATAAGGCGTGGGAACCAGGTCGCTGACCCGGACGTGCGGAAGCGACGCCTTCAGGTGTCCCGCGCCTCCGCCGATCTCGACGTGGGTTCGCCCCGGCGCAAGCTCGGCGCGGATGTCCTCGAAGTAGCGTCGATATACGTCCCGAGTGAGCGGTCGGCGGTCCCACGCGGTTCGTCGGGCGTCGAGGACGCCGGCGTCGGACTGCCCTGGAAGGGGAGTGGTGGGGGAGCCGGCGCGGGTGCGGTTCGGGGCGCTTAGGGTTTTCGCGGCGATGCCCAGCGTGTTCACGGATGTTCCCTCGACTGTATCCGCCTTTTGCGGGAGGCAGGCGCTGAACCGGGGCGCACGCAGGTAGGGCATCGACCGAAAGTCAGGGTTGTCTTTAAGAGGGGGATTCGGCTTCTGCATTTCGACGCGAATTCGGGGAGAGTTCATGAGAGCGAAAGAAGAGCGGCTCCTCGGGGGCGCCGCCTGGTTTGAAACAACCCGTGCTCGAGACGAGCCTTGGACGAGCCGTCGAAGGCATCGGTTCATGTGCTGGCGTACGCAGGCGCGGCGTTTACAATCCCCGGCGCGTTCTGGGATTTCGTTCGGCGTTTAAGTGAGGTCAGTATGTCGCGTTCGGAGCGGATCGGGCGGCGCGGGTTTCTGTCGGGAGTGGGGGCGATCGCGACAGGGGCGATGGCGCCTCGGCTTTTTGCGGCGGGACGGGTGCCGGCGGTGCGCACGCAGGACAAAAGCGGGTCCGCGACGCTGCGCCTTGGCGCCGAGCCTCACGTGTACGAGGCGCGGCATGACTGGCTGACCCCGCCGGCGGGGCTGAAGTGGGGAGACACGCACGGCGTCTGCCAGGACTCGCAGGGCCGCATCTACATCGGACACACGGTGCATCCTGACAGCGAGCGAGCCGACGCTATCGCCGTGTTCGACCCGGAAGGGAAGTTCATCACGTCGTGGGGAGCGGCGTTCCGCGGCGGAGCGCACGGGTTGGACGTGCGCCGTGAGGGCGCGGACGAGTTCCTCTATCACTGCGACATCCACCGCCGCCTTGTGGTCAAGACGTCGCTGGACGGCGAGGTTCTCTGGGAAAAAGGCTTCCCGAAGGAATCCGGCAAGTATGAGAAAGCGGAGCAATACTGTCCGACGAACGTGGCATTCGCCCCCAACGGCGACTTCTATGTCGGCGACGGATACGGCAGCGCGTACATTCATCAGTACACCCTCAAAGGCGAGTATGTCCGCACGATCGGCGAACCCGGCGCCGGGCCGGGGCAGCTCAACTGTCCGCACGGACTGTGGGTGGACGAGCGCGGCGGCGGGGCGCGCCTTGTGGTCGCGGACCGGGGGAACCGCCGGCTGCAAACCTTCTCGCTGGACGGAAAGCATCTCGGTTTCGTCACCGAGGGGATGAGGATGCCGTGTCATTTCAAGATCCGCGGCGAGCTGATGCTCATCCCGGACCTGGAGAGCGTGGTGACGCTGGTGGATCGGGAGAACAAGGTCGTCGCGCACCTGGGCGACGGCCACCCATCACAGCTTCGCGGCGCGGCGCGGGAGCAGTTTCTCCCCGGGAAGTTCATCCACCCGCACAGCGCGACGTTCCTGGCGACGGGGGACATCCTCGTCGTGGAGTGGGTTCCGATCGGGCGCGTGACTCTGCTAAAGAGGGCCTGAATCATCGCAGGAGAGTCGACGCCGCTTGACCGACGCGGCCTGGTGACGGGGAAATGCCCGCTTCCTTTGCCGGGGTGGCTCGGTTGGGCGCGGCGTCATCGGCCCGTGTGAATTCGTTGCGGATGACCTCACACGACCGGCAACGGAAGTGCGTCATGAGAGAAAAGGTCGTCGGGTTCGTTGGAGGTTCCCGCCTCCGTCCGGGAGGCCGCTGCGACGGGGATGCACAGAAGGGCCGGATCCCTGGCCGCGGCAAGCAAGTCGGGATGCGTCACATCATCGCGGCGGAGGAATTCCGCGACGCCTTGTTCGATGATCTTCTCCGGTGTCCTCGCACTGCCGAAGGCGCGTGACGCGGCGCGCAGAATCGCGTCTAAGACGGGCTGCTCAAGACGGCGCTCCCGCAGAAGTCGCCCCTCGACGCAGGCGCGCCACAGAACGTGATACCGGTCGCGAACGAGGTTCTCCCGCGGCGATCCGCCGAGCAGGTCGTCGCGGCGGAAGGCGAAGCGCGGGTTCACGATGTCCGCGGCGTGCAGCAGCTCCCGGCGCAGCGCGTCGCAGCTCAGGCGCCCTGACGCCAGGCGCTGCGGCGTGATCTGAATGACGAGCGTTCGTGCGGCGTTCCCGGCGTCCGATCGCGGCGCGAGGACTTCGACGCTTTCATCCCGCTCGGCCGGGGCCTCGCGCACGAGGCATCGAGTAACGCGACCCTCCAGCTCCGGGCGCTCCGCCAGGAAGTCGGCGATCTGTCCGTGCAGTCCCAGGCGGTGAAACCAGTGCATGAAAACCGCGCGGAACGCCTCCTCGCGCCGGGGGTCGTCGCCGACGGGATACAGCGGATCGACCGCGTTGTGCAGTTCGCATTCCGCCGACGCGTCCTCACGACAGGCGAAGAACACGGCTTTCTCAATGAGGACAGGGTCGATCTCGACGCGCATCATGTTGAGTCTCCCCGGCGGTCACCGCTTCTTCTCGATCCCGAGCGATACGAAGCGCTCGCGGCCTTCGTCGCCGCTGTCCACACCGCACTCGAACTCGCCGGTCGCCTCGGAATCCTCATGACACAGCGGAAGATAGGTCGGTCCCAGCGACAACCCCCGCCGCCCGGCGTCCGTCTCGATCGTTGCCGCCAGAATCTTCGCCACGCCGCCGAAGAATCCGTCCGGGTCGGCGTCGTCCACCTGCCGGGCGAAAGCCGGCGCCCAGCGCCCGAGGTGGTCCGCCAGGAAGGCATGATGCGCGTCGGCGACGACCTGGGCGCGCTCCGCGTCGTCCGCGACAGCCGCCTCCGCTTCAAGGCAGGACAACCTTGCGAGAAAGTCGCACTCGACGCTGACGTGATCCAGCCGCTCCCTTGCCGAGTCTTCCTGTGACAGCCCGAACGCCGCGTAGAACCCGCCGATGTCCGCAAGCTGAGGCGACTGCTGAAGGATGTCCCGGCGACCGTACTCCAGCTCATAAGGCGGACAACTTCCTCGGACGGCATGACTGAAGAGGCGCGCGTAGTCGTCCTGCAAGGCGGAAAGCGCTCCGGCGTCGCCCTTCTCGCTGCGGATCCGGCGCAGACGCCGCTCCGTCCCGGTCACACGCGCGGCCAGGGCGGCGTCCGCGTCGGCGGCGCGAACCCGGACCGCCTCCCAGCAGGATTCCCGACGGAAGGTCTCAAACCACGCTGCGTTGGGAAACGTGAAGGCGTTCGACAACAGCGCATACAGACCGCCGAGCAGTTCGCAGGTTCGAGCGTCGCATTCGTTCACCAGCGCCGTCAGGGTCGAGTCGCTCATGTTCGTGACCTGTCATTCAGAGGTTTCCACCCTCGGACGCGCCGCGCCCACCTGCGTAGAGTCCCGTCCCCACTGCCTGGCGGTCGCGGCTCCGTCATGTTCCCTCAGATCGAGTTCGCGTGCGCCGCCGGGCGGACATGCACCGGCTCCTCGACTTTCGTGCGGAACATTTCCTTGCCCAGCCGGTTGTAGGCGATGATCGTGTCGTCATACATCTCGAATTTCCGGCCGTTCACCGACGTCTGATAGACCTTCCTGCCCTCCTGAATCTCATACCGGGCGATGATCTGGTTCGACCGGCGGAAGAGCTGAAGCACGGCGAGCAGTTCGCGGTCCGGATTGCGGTAGCGCTCGACCGCGGTCTGCACGCCCGGACCGAACATCTGCTCGAGGAATTTCGTCGGAACCCAGCGAGGGGGGATGTAATACCCGTTGGGCTCCGTGCCGAACTGCGGATACAGCGGCAGGGCGACCTTGGCGACGTGAACGAGGAAGTACAAGGGGTTGTGACGATCCTCGATCCATGTCGCGTCGGGGTTGACCTTGACCAGCCCCTGCATGCGCACCTGTCCGATGCACGCGGCCATGCAGCGCGTCTCCATCGGCGCCCCGCCGCACTCGGGGTCGTTGCCCTCGACGCGCGGGTAGCAGGCGATGCACTTCTCGCTCGTACGCGTCGTGCCGCGGTACATCGACTTCTTATAAGGGCACGCCTCAACGCATTTTCGGTATCCGCGGCACTCCTGCTGATCGATCAGCACGATCCCGTCCTCGGGTCTTTTGTAGATCGCGTTCCGCGGGCACGCCGCCAGGCACGCCGGGTACGAGCAGTGATTGCACAACCGGGCGAGATAGTAGAACCACGTCTCATGCTTCTTGTCCCCGCTGAGGTCCGCGCCGGCGCCGAAGTCCATCGGTTTCGACGGGCCCGTCGGCGGGTGGTCCTCGAAGCGGTTCGGCGCGTTCCACTCCTCATCCGTCGGCAGGTATCCGAGGACCAGGTTGGGCTGGCTCCCCTGCGCGACCCGCTGCGGCGCCTCGAACACGGTCTTTCCGGAGAATTGTCCGTAGGGGCGATGCGGGTCATCGCCGGGTTTGCCGGTCCAGCGCTGCGCGCCGGGGTTGGCCTGCTCCAGCAGGTCGAGGATCCGGACGTCCCAGTGATGGGGATATCCGCCGTAGGGCTTGGTCTCGACGTTGGTCCACCACATGTGCTCCTGTCCCTTGGCGAACGTCCACGTGCTCTTGCACGCCATGGTGCAGGTCTGGCAGCCGATGCAGCGGTTGATGTTGATGACGAACGCGAACTGCTCCTTCGGCGCCGCCTGCTCATACGGATACTGCATCGGCCTGCCGAGCTGCCAGTTGTAGACGGATGGCATGTGTGTGACTCCCGCGACTCAAGGTTCTCGTGATGCGTCTCGAAACGAACGCAGACGGTTGCGCTGCCATGTCGATGCGATTCAGCCTCCGAACGCCTCCTGGTGAAGTTTTTCCGCCAGCTTCAGGTAACGCTCGTGCTTGCCCGCGTCGCCGTTGTGGTGCTCGGCGCGATCGAAGGCCTCGAGCATGAGGCGCTGCTCCTCCTCGCCGAGCACCTGGTCCGCCATCCGGAAGAGGATCGTGTCCTCCTTCTGAATGTGGAACCGCAGCAGGTGCGCGTAATCCGCGGCCGCGGAGCGGACGACGGCGTCGGCCCGGGGTTCGCCCTGCGAGGCGGCGTCGAGGTGCTCCTCCATCCGGCGAATCAGGCGCCGCCCCTCATCATGTTCGTGCAACATGCACCCGATCGGACCGCCGACGCGCGGAATCCCCGCCGACTCCAGCACCGGGAACAGTTCATCCTCCTCCTTGTGATGATGGCAGCCGTCGGCGAAGTTGCGGAAGAAGTCGATCGCGTCGGCGACGAACCGCCGGCAGACGCGCGGTTCGCGGCGGAGCTTCTCCTCCAGCGCGTCCAGCACGCGCTCGATCACGCGATGCTCGTCCATCAGGATCCGCGTCGCCGAGGTCGGCGCGCCGCTCCCGCATCGGCAACTGCAACAGGTCGTCGTCGTCTCGTGTCCGGTCATGCGTTTACTCCAATACCGGCAGGCCCAGCCCCGCCGTCGTCTGATCCATCCGCAGGCGACCGGGGACGCCCGGTCCCCACTTCGCCATCTCATCTTTCACGATCCGCGCCACCGCCTCCTCGCCGAGCACGCGCCGTGCCAGCGCCGGTCCGGCGAATCCCGCGGTGCGGAACATCTGGAGAATCCGTTCCTCGCTGAAGCCCAGGCGCGCGTACTCCTCGACGAAGCACGCAGCCATCTCCGCCATCGCCGAGTCGTCCTCGGTCAGAACGCCGACGCCGTGCAGCGTCATCGGGTCCGTCGCGTCCGGGTCGCCGTAAGGCATCGCCCACCTCCTCCGTCAGTCCTCAAGAAACTCGTCCGCCGCCGACTGAAACTCGCCGACGAACCCGCCGGCCAGATACCGCTGCATCACGTCGTTCTCCTGCCCCGGCGTCAGTCCCGTCGTCGCCGGCGCCCAGACGCCTTGGCCGCCCAGTCCGCCGTCCTCGGCCTTGACCACGCGCACCAGCGTCTCCTTCGGAACGGTGTTGACCGCGTGGTTGTCGGCCTCGCCGCCGAAGAGGAAGCCCATGAACACCTTGGCTTTGTGGAAGAGCGTGTCCGTCTGGTGCATCGGCATGTGCCAGTTGCGCGTCACGCTCTGCTGCGAACCGTAGCGGAGGTTGGCCTGGTATCCGTCGTCGCACAGCGCCCGCCCGTCCTTGCGCGTTTCGTGGGCCTTGACGCTCTTCTCCGTCGCCACATACGGCGCGTGCTTCATCATCACCACGCTGTAGGGATACGCCGGGTTGTACGTCACGCGCACCATGCAGCGGGCGACTTTGTAAAACGGGTCCGACGGGTCGGCGCCGCGGTAGGGGCGGTCCGCGGGATTCGCATCCACGTATACGTAATCCCCGTTCTGAATACCCAGGTCACGCGCCGCCTGCGGGTTCATGTGCAACTGATGCTCCCCGACGTAGGGCGCGCGCTTGTCCACGCGCTGCGGGTCGCCGAAGTTGCTGTCGTAGATCATATGCCAGTCCACGTTGCTCCAACTGCTGTGGACCCGATGCCGGGTCTTGGGCGTGACGCAGTAGAACTGGAAGCCCTTCTCCCACAGGAAGTTCCGCGACCGCTTCACCTCGGCCCACGACAGCTTGAGGTTCCGCACCGTCCGCTCGTCCCAGTGCTCGGCGTCCGCGGACAGACCGTAGTCGTCCGGACGGATGTAAGGGTTCGTCGAGACGATCGCGTTCGGCAGAAACGGCGTCGCCTCCGGCGCCTCGCGATGAACGATGAAGTTCTCGCCGTATTCGATCGCTTCCGGGACATCCGCATAGGCGTGCAGACGCCCCGTGTCCGTATGAAACGGCTCGCTCTCGTGTACCTGCTCCCAGAACGGAATGCGCGGATACGTCCGGAAGAGCATGAGCGCCGCGCCCGGCGTTCCGTACTTGCCGGCCAGAATGTCGTCGAGCTTGTATCCCTTCGTCGTCGTGCAACTGTCCAGCAGCCGCTGAACGTAGACTTCGCGCTTGCCCTCCAGCTCGAACTTGAAGTAGTCGGCGAAACGCCGGTCACCCGTCTCTTCCGACAGCGCCTTGGCGATGCCCGCCAGAATCGCCAGATCATCCCGGGACTCGAAGATCGGCTTGATGCCTCCCTTCCAGATCTGAAGGAACGGGTTCGAGCACGAAGCCGTGATCTCCAGCCCCTCGAACTCGACCCAACTGTTGGCCGGCAGCCCGATGTCGGCGTACTGCACCGACGACGTCATCACGATGTCCTGCGCGATGATCATCTCGATCATCGGGTTGACGTTCTTGAACATATCGTAGCAGTGCTTCGCGTTGTTGAACAGATTGACGTTCGTGAAGTGCAGTGATTTCGTCGGCGTCGGCATGTGCGTCTTGCCGGTGAAGCACCGGCGCCCGTACTTCGGCGTCTCGACAATCAGGGGGCGGTCGCCGTGGTTCCAGTAGGCCGGCTCCTCATCCTTGGTGTACGCGTGTGCGTGAACTTCCTTGCCCGGCGTCTTTTCATCGAGGCTCGGCTCGAAAGGATCCTCGGCGACCCACCCCTTGAATCCCGGTCCGGCAATCTTGCTGCCCTGAAAGAGGGCGGCCTTGTAGTTGCCGGCCCAGGTGTGACACCCCGCCCCAGGCCTGCCGATGTTGCCCGTGAGCATCAGCGGCAGGTACGCCGCGCGGTTCGCTTCGGTCGCGTGGAACCAGTGATTGATGCCCTCGCCCTGGTGGATCGCCACCGGTCCGCCGTTCTGCGTCGTTTCCCAGATGTCGCGCGCCAGGCGCTCGATCATCGCCTTCGGGCAGTGGGTGATCTCGACCACGCTGTCAAGGTCGTAATCCTTCAGATGCACCTGGTAGAGCGACCACAGCGTCGCCACCTCGACCTCGGATCCGTCCGCCAGTTTCAGCGTCCACCGTCCGTCAAGCACCGGGTCGATCCCCTTCTTCTCCAGGTGCTTCCCGACGTCGTCACGCGTGATCGCAACAGGCTTGTTCGTCTTCGCGTCCCAGACGACGCGGTCGCCGATCCTCGTGTGCTGCTCCTCGGTCAGGCCCTGCACCTTGTAGCTCGCACCGTCCTTGCTCATCGCGCTTTTGTAACCACCGATCAACTCCTCGGCGCGCAGACGTTTGAGATTGTCCAGGCGCACCAGCAGCGGAAAATCCGTGAACTGCTTGACGAACGTCTCGTCATACCACTTTTGGTCCAGCATCAGGCGCGTCACGCCCAGCCACAGCGCGGCGTCGGTCGCGGGGCGGATCGGCATCCAATAATCAGCCTTGGTGCTCGGCGCCCCGTACTCCGGCGCGATCACCACGATGCGCCCGCCGCGCTCCATGCATTCGATGAACCAGTGCGAATCCGGCAGCTTGTTCTCCACCAGGTTCTTGCCGTTCATGATGATGAGCTTGGAGAAACGCAGATCGTTGAAGTCGCAGTCGGACGTCTGAAGGCCGTGGACCCACGGATGCCCCGGCGCCTGGTCGCCGTGCCACGTGTAATTGCTCCAGTTGCGCCCGGCCTTCGCTTCCGCGGGCTTCACCTTGCGGACGATCGCGTCCAGGATCGCCATCGAATTGTTGAGGCGGTACATCCCGTACTTGCCCATGACGCCCAGCAGACCCATCCCGCCGCGCATCTTGAACGTGCGCGTCCCCGCACCGCCCATCTCCGCGATCATCTCCTCGGGATACCCCTGCTTGCGGAGCTTCTCCGCGCCAGGCGCTCCGCTGTAGGTCCGGGCGATGTTCACGTAGGCCTTGGCGATGTAGCGCAGGATTTCATCCCACGAGATACGCACGTGGACGTCGCTGCCTCGCGCGTCAAACTTGTATTTCGAGCGGTTGCCGTCCGCGTCGAGATCGGGGAAGCCCGCGTCAGCCCACTCCTTCCAGCCTTTGCGGACGATCGGATACTTCAACCGGTAGGGCCCGTAGACGATGCGGTGGAACGTGTACCCCTTCGCGCATTGCCGGGGGTTCCAGTTCGCCGTCGCATGATTGCCGTAAAGATCGCTGTACTTCTCATAATCATACTGCGTTCCCATCCTGGTGATCACGCCGTTGCGAACGTAGGCGAGAACCCGGCACGCATGCGTGTCGTTCGGCGAGCAGACCCAACTGAACCGCGAGTCGTAGGCGTACTGATCGCGGTAGATCTTCTCCCAGCCGCGAGCCGGATACCCGGCCAGCGGGTTCCCGACGTCGGGCCGCTCCGCAAAGGCGCGCAGAGGCCAGCCCAGAGCGCTCGCCGTTCCGGCGGCGACGCCTCCCGCGACTAGAAATTCACGCCGAGTGTGTCCGTTGGAGGTATGCATAGCGACGCTCCCATGTCGCCCCATCAGGGCGGACTCTCTCAGTCAATCACCAGTTTCTGCCAGATGCTGATGCTCTTCCGACCGTCCCGGTCGCCGCTGGCGCCGTTCCAGATCGCAAACGAAACGGGGATGTAGTCTCCGCGGCGGAACACCCGCTCGTCCGCGGCCCCGTGCTCATGCGGCAGGTCCATCGTCCGCTGCATCTGCACGGACCAGACCCCCCGGTCGTAGACCGCTTTCCCGGACACGATCTGAACGTTCGCGGGCTTCCCGGCCAGCGTGCCCGGTCCGCGGGCCGTGAGGCATTCGACCGGAGTCTTCAACAGCGGATCGGCGACGAGGTTCCCCGCGCCCCACGCCGTGAGGTATAAGGGATGGTGCTGCGTGATCGGCGCCGACGCGGACAACTCGGGCGCGGGCGCCTTCTCCGTCCCGAACGCCGGATAGGGATAGTCGTCCACCGCCCGCTGCGGAAACGCCGCGTCCACGTCCTGGTAGCCGCGATCGATGTTCGTCTGGCGGTCCGCCTTCCACATCCAGATGTTGACGCCGCCACGTTCACCCGGACTGCCCATGTAAAACGGGGGGTCGCTCTCAAGCGAGAACTGAACCGCCACCGCGTCGCGGAATTCATCATGACGCACGGCCCGGTCGTCCCGCGTCGGATCCAGCCACGCAAAACGCAGCGCCAGTTCCTTCTCATTGTGCAGCGCCTGCACCACCAGCCCCTCGATGCGCTCATCCTCCCACCACAGCGGCGTCAGCCCCACGTAAAGCGGGCGCGCCTGGTCCCACGCGGCGGCGTCCGGTCCGTCCGGCAGGGCGCCGTAGGTGTTCGCGGCCACCAGCGTCCCTTGGCGCAACTGAGCGCGATCCTGCGCACCCGCCCGCGCCAGGGACTGCACGTAATGCACCAGATCCCAGATCTCGTCGGCGGTGAACGCCGTCTCGTAGCTGGGCATCGGGGTGCCTTTCATGCCCTTCAGAATCCGGCAGTACAGTCCGGACCCTTCCATCCCGCCCTTGAAGATGCCCGCGGCGAAGGATCGCGGCGGAACCGGATAACCGTCCGCGTCGAATTTGACCGCTTCCGGCCGGGGGTGCCCGTCGGCGCCGTGGCAGCTTGCACATCCCTCGAGATAGAGCGTGCGTCCGCGGAACCAGCGCACGTCATCCTGCACCGGCTCCGCAGGCACGATGATCGGACCGCCGGGCGACGTTCGTTCCGCGACGAGGCGGTCCCGCTCTTCGACGCTCATCTTTCCGTCGTGAACCTGCGGGTCAAAACGCGCCCGAGCGCCCTCGACGCTGAGCTTTCTCACATGCGCGACGAGCGCCTTGAGGTCCGCGTTCGGCAGGTGCCCCCACGGAGGCATCGCAGAACCCGGCATGCCCCGCGAAATCGTCCGCAGCAGGTCGTCATCCGACGGTACAAGGTTCTGCGTCGTCGAGAGTTTGAAGTCGTCGCGAAGGAAGTTGCGAGGTCGCGGGTTCATCAGGTAGGCGAACTTGCCCGCCCCGTCACCCCGGTCTCCGTGACACAGCGCGCAATACTTGAGGAAAAGGGATTCGCCTCTTGAGACCGCCGCGGGTTCGGCCTTTGCAGCCGCGTCCTGTCCGGCCGAAGCGCTGCCGCGCCCGATTGCGGTGAACCCCGCAAGACACACGATCACGCCTGAGAAGGAAACCCACGCAATTGTCCGAACGCGGCGTTTCTCAATCATGTTCGTTTTCCTTTCCGCTGGGGCGCGGTCTTCGCCGGCACTGAGGACGTCGCGACCGCCGCGAGCGTCATGTCCTGAACGAAGCTCCGGAAACCGTCCTTCACGATCCGCCACCGGTCATGCCCGGGGCACGGCGAACGCGAGCTGCATTCGCCGTGCCGGAACGGGCACGCCGTGTCGTCGCGCAGCGACGACTCAAAGGGAGAGAGAATCTCAAGAAGACGGATATCCGTCGGGGATCGGCGCAGGCGGAAACCGCCCCCCTTGCCGCGCGTCGCATCAAGCACGCCCGCGTGGACGAGATCGCCGAGGATTTTCGAGAGGTATTTCGCGGGGATGCCGGTCCGACCGGCGATGCGGGCGCCGGAACAGGCGGCGTCCCCCGACTCTTGCGCCAGATAAACGCACGCCCTCAACGCGTACTGCCCGGTCTGGGAAATCATGCGAGCACGTCCCTCCGCCGAACCTTATAAATATATATCTATCTTAATATCGTTAATTGTCAACCCCCCGCACGACTTTTTTTGAGATTTTTTTCCCGGGGGAGAAGGGGGGAGGGGCCGCCCGCCGTCACGCCCGCCGCAGACGCAAGGCGTTCAGCACGACGGTCAGCGAGGATGCCATCATCGCCCCGGCCGCGATCGCCGGGGGGACGTGACCCCCCGCCGCCAGCGGCAGCGCGACAATGTTGTACGCGAACGCCCAGAAGAGGTTCTGCCGGATTACGCGCAAGGTCCGCCGCGCCAGCCGAACCAGCTCCGGGATGCGGCGAAGGTCATCCGCGAGGATCGTCACGTCCGCCGCCCCGGTCGCCACGTCGCTCGTTCCCGTCAGCGTCACGCCCAGGTTCGCCGCCGCCAGCGCCGGTCCGTCATTGACGCCGTCGCCCACGAACCCGACGACGGCGCTCCCGGATTGCAGAGACCGAACCTGCTCGAGCTTCTCCTCCGGCAGGAGCCCGGTATGAACCTCGTCAATCCCCGCCGCCTCCGCCGCTTCGCGCGATCCCACGGACCGGTCCCCGGTCAGCAGGATGACCCGGACCTGAGCGTCGCGCAGTTCACTTACCGCGGCGGCGGCATCCGGGCGCAACGGATCATCAAAGCTCAATGCCGCCGCGACGCGCCCGTCGACCGCCGCCAGAACCGAACCCGCGTCATCAAACTCCGCCTCCCGCTCCGCACTCGGATCATCGCCGCGCGCCTCGGTCGTCGCGCAGACTTCGTTCAGCAGGCGCCGACTGCCCACGATCACGCGGCGCCCCTCCACCTCCGCGACCACGCCTTTCCCCGGATACGACTGCACGTTGCTCGGAGGCGTCAGAACCAGATTCCGCTCGCGCGCCGCCTGCACCAGCGCTTTCGCAAAGGGGTGCTGCGAGGTTGCGTCGGCGGATGCGGCGAGGCGAAGCACCTCATCTTCCTGTAACCCGACGTGATTCGGCTGGGATTGCGGCTCGCCAGGCAAGGCGACGGGCGCCGCGGGCATGACGCGGATCTTTCGCAGACGCGGCTCACCCCGCGTCAACGTTCCCGTCTTGTCGAAACAAACCACATCGACGCGGCCTGCCCGCTCCAGCACCGCGGCGTCCCGGACGAGGATGCCCCGCGTCGCCGCCCGTCCCGTCGCCACCGCCACCGCCGCCGGC
>JABWBH010000058.1 GCA_013360585.1 Phycisphaerae bacterium
CGCCGCCCGCCGCGGCGAGCGCGCGCAGTTACGGAGAGAGAGAGAGAGAGAGAGAGAGAGAGAGAGAGAGAGATTCGCCCATCATGTCCAGACTCCTTCTCAAAACGCTTCGCAGCGCCAAGCCGCTCGACCGTCGAGCTTTCCGCTCAGCGCCGCGTCAGGGCTCGTCGCACGCTTCGTTCGGAGTCCCACCCGCCTTGTGGGAGCCGCCCTCAGGAACGACGTCCCCGAGGGCACCTGTATCTTACGGGATGAGGGGAGGCAGATCAAGAAAAAATGGCGCAGCATGCGGATTAAAAAACCCCTCCCAACGAGGCAGGAAACCCCTGCCACCGGGACAATGAGCCGCACAACCGGGAAAGAACCCATGGAACCGGGACAGAAAGAACGCTTCCTGACGGGCGCGGTTCGGACATGATCATCATTCTCGATTCCGCAACGTGCCACGGGGCGGACGTTCGCGCGGGCTGAAGCCCGCGGCTCGGGGGCGCGAAGCGGAGCTTGGCGGTCCGAGGTATGAACGCTGCGGTCCGAGGAAGGAACGCTGCGATCGGAGTCGTGAACGCCCGGTCGTGAAGCGCGTTGTTCGCACAGGGGGCACCTCGCGGTTCGCAGGGCTTGCGGGTACAATCCGCGGTGTTATGCGTTTCACGAAGATGCACGGGCTGGGCAACGATTATGTTTACGTGGACCTGCGCGACGGGGACGTGGCGGACGTGGAGGGTCTGGCGCGGCGGATTTCGGATCGGTATCGCGGGGTCGGCGGCGACGGGCTGATCCTGATCGGGTCGTCGGCGCGGGCGGACGTGCGGATGATCATGTACAACGCGGACGGGTCGCGGTCGCAGATGTGCGGCAACGGCATCCGCTGCGTGGCGAAGTACGCGGTGGATCACGGACTTGCCCGGGGACCGAACCTCACGATCGAGACCGACGCCGGCGTCAAGACGGCCGAGTGCCGGCTTGAGGGGGGGAAGGTCGCCGCGGTGCGGATCGACATGGGTCCGCCGCGGCTGGAGCCTGCCTCGCTGCCCTGCACGCTGGCGGGCGACCGGATCGTCGATCGTCCGGTGGAGTTCGGCGGGGTGTCGCTGCGGATGACGTGCGTTTCGATGGGCAATCCGCACGCGGTGTTCTTCGTGGATGACCCTGCGGCGATCGACCTGGCGTCGCTGGGACCGAAGATCGAGCACGCGCCGATCTTCCCCGAGCGCGTCAACGTGCATTTCGCCCGGGCGCTCGCGCCGGATCGGGTGGTCATGCGGACGTGGGAGCGCGGTGCGGGGGCGACGCAGGCCTGCGGGACGGGCGCCTGCGCGGTCTGCGTCGCGGGACATGTGACCGGGCTGACGCGACGGAGGATCACGGCGACGCTGCCGGGCGGCGACCTCGATCTGGACTGGCGCGACGACGACCACGTGTACAAGACCGGACCCGCCGTCGAGGTGTTTCAAGGGGACTGGTTCGATCCGTCGTAGCCGGCGACGGGCGCCTCCGGGGAGCGCGTTTTTTGAAGAAGAAGGTCTCTCATTCAAATCATCGGGCGTGCGGCTCGGCGCGACGTTGGGCGTGGACGGCGGCCGCCCGGATGCTGACGGGGGTCATGTTCGCCTCGACGTGCGGAGGCTGCATGTCGCTGGGCGGCTGGGTCAACGACTACGTCGCCGCGGAGCAGCGTCAGGCGGAAAGCGGCGAACCGATCTTCATCTTCTACAAGGACCACCTTGACCCGCTTTCCGGTCGCGTGGATCAGGCGCTGCGCGACGGTGACGTGAAAAGCGCGCTCGCCGGGACGATCGCGTGCAAGCTGGTGAAGGACTACGCCCCGGACCGCGCATATGTCGCGCAATACGGCGTGGACCGTGCGCCGGCGATCATCCTGGTTCACCCTGACGGCACGTATCATGCCCACCTCGGCGCGATCAACGCCGCGGGCATCCTCGCGTTCCTCGAGCGATCAAAGCCCCCCGGCGAGCGTCCGCGCCAGGACGCGTACATCCCGCGTCCCTTCGATCCGAAGTGGCACAGCACGCTCGATCGCGCCACGCAGGCCGCCAATCAGCAAGGCAAGCCGACCCTCATCGTCTTCAAGTGGTGGCTGGGCGCGGATGACTGGAAACTGATGCGGGCGTTCGACGCGCCGGAGGTGCAGCGCGTCGTCGAAGGCTGCGTGCTCTGCCGCCTCGACTACGACTACCTTCCGAACCGCAACCACCTTCGGACGTTCGGTCTGACGCGGACGCCCGCCGTGGTGGTGCGGAAGACGGACGGATCGTACCGCACGCTGGAAGGGCTGGTTCCTCCGGACGATCTGGTGCGCTTCCTGCGCGACGCGCTATCGGCATCTCCGGCGCAAACCAACGGACAGTAGGCGCGGAGGCGTCTACGATCCGTCACCGACCGAGACCGTCACGGCGCGGACCACCGCTTTGCCCGAGGGATGCCCGAGCGTCACCTGCACCCGGTACGTTCCGGCTTCGGCGTAGGCATGCGTCGGGGACGACAAGAGCGATGTGGACCCGTCTCCGAAGTCCCACTCAAACGAGGTTGGTGCGAACGACGCCTTCAACTCGAACCGGATCTCGAGCGGCGTCCCGGCGTCCGGCGCATACGCCTTCACGTGCGCCCAGGGACGGCTCGCGACCACGTATTCGAAGAAGTCCACGACGCGATCGACCGCGCCGTCGCGGTACCCGCCGCGGTCATCCACGATGTCGCCGTGATGCTGCAACAGCCAGTCCTGCGCGGCGCGGGCGTCCTTTCCGGTGAGCGGGTCCGAGGGGAGATGACGAAGCAGGACCGGTTGATTCACGTCCACGCGACCCTGAAGCGGTCCCAGGTCGGCAAGATCGAACTTCGGCTGCACGATCGCGACGGCGCGAAACAGGTCCGGGTGTGACAGACCCGTAAAAAGCGCGGGCGCTGCGCCGGTGGATCGTCCGGCGAGAAAGATCCGATCCGCCGAGATGTGATGTCCGCCCTGAAGATGGCGCACGGTCCCGAGGATCAGCCGCTCGTTGGCCCGCAGCGCATCCTCCCGATCGCCCGGTTGCGTCTTCCAGCGGCTTTTCGGCTTCACCAGTTTCGGCGCGGCGACGAAGAACCCCTGAGACTCGGACAGGCTCGTCCACTTCCGCAGCTCCGCGTTCGCCGTGCCGTCCATCCCGGTTCCGTGACACACGATCACCAGCGGCCAGGCCTTGGCGCGATCGTACGAACTCGGCCGGTAATACTCGTACTCCCCGCCGGTCTCCGGCTCCATCATCAGGCGGATCGGGTCCGGAACGTTCGGATCGCGTAGCGTGTCGCAACCGGCGGGCACAAGAATCGGGAAGACCGCTATCATCACGGCCGGCACGCGGGGGAACGACATGCACGCGCGGCGCGCGGTCGGACGGCGGACGCGCCCGAACGCATCAACCTGTTTCGGCAAGCCTGAATCTGTCGTCATATCAACCGCCGCTCGCTGATGATCTTTACGTTTCCGACCCGGCGTCACCCCGGAATCTCATACCCGCGCGAGCGCAGATGCGCCGCAAACGCCCGCCGGAATCCCTCGACGTCGCCTTCGACCAGCGTCCGCCGATCGTCGCCGAGCACCGTATGCACCGTCAGACTCCGCCGATCCGGTCCCAGCGACGCCCCCTCGAAACTCGAAACGAACGTGATCCGCTTCAGCAGGTCATGCTCGAAGGCGGCAAGATCGCCCGCCACGGCCGGATATCGCCGCGCCCGCGGAGCATGAAACGTGAAATCCAGCTCCACGACCGGGAACGCCGGAACCGCCCCGAGCGTCTCGACCTTCGGCGGAAGCCCGGCCAGATCGTCCAGGCGGATCTCCGCCCACGCCACGGCCCACGCCGACAAATGTTCGTCGATCGCCCGGCGCATCGACAGCGGGATCACCCCGATCTGCCCGCAATCCGCGCCGTCCACGCAAACCCCGGCGCATTTGTTCGGGTCGCCCCAACGACCGTCCGGACTTGCCGGCGCATACGCCACGCCGCGCGTCAGCACGCTCCACGCCCAGCGTTCGACAGCTCCTTTCAGCTCCGAAAGCAGCGCGTCCTCCGCTCCCTTTGAACGCCGCGCGAGAACCAGCGCCAGATGCCTGAACTGCGCGTCCTCGGGCGACGCCGGTTCAAACACGCTCCCCAGCTCCATCAGACGCAGCTCCGAAAAATGAAACCGGTTCACTTCGATCGCGTCCAGCAGGTTCGGCATCAGCCGCCGCCGCAGCTTCTCCAGCCCCGCCCCGACGGCGTTGCGCAGCTCGACACAAGGCCCCGGATCGATCTGGAGGCGCGACAGACGCGCGGCGTCCGTCCAGACGTACCCGTGCAGTTCATGCATGCCCTCCGCCTCGGCGAAATACGCCAGCGTCCGCTGCTCGAAGTCGTGCAAGGCGTTCGGGGCGAACCGGCGCACGCTCACCCGCGGCAGCGCGGGCGGCACGTTTCCGTAACCGATGAAGCGCGCGACCTCCTCGATCACGTCCACCTCGATCGACACGTCACGCGTCGCCCGGAAGCTCGGCGGCTCAACGATCAGGTCGTCGCCGTCGTCCTCGCACCCGAAGTCGATCGCCTCGAGGATGTCGCGGATTTCCTCGCGACCGACCGCGCGCCCGACAAACCGCGAGACGTTGGCGGTCCGCACGGGAATCCGCGGCGTCTCGAAGGGCGTTGGGAAGGCGTCGCTGATGCGGCTTCGCAGACGCAGCGCCGGGAACTGTCGCCGCGCCAGGGAGACAAAACGCTGGATCGCCGTGACGGTGTTCAGCGGATCCAGCGACTTCTCGAAGCGGGCGCTGGCGTCCGTGCGAAGCCCGAGCGCCGTCGCGCAGCGCCGGATCGTCGCCGCATCAAAGTTCGCCGATTCCAGCAGCAGCGACCGCGTGCCCTCGGTGACTTCGGAGTCGCGCCCGCCCATCACACCCGCCAGCGCCACGTCCGCACCGCTGCTGCGGATCATCAGCGCCTTCTCGGGAAGCTTTCGCTCCACCCCGTCCAACGTCGTGAAGGTCGCGCCCGACCGACCGAACTCCACCTCGATCCGGCTCACCTTCGCCGCGTCAAACGCATGCATCGGCTGACCGAGTTCGATCATGATGTAGTTGGTCAGGTCCACGAGGGCGTTGATCGGTCTCAGTCCGACGCGACCCAGGCGCAACTGCATCGCCAGCGGCGCCGGCTGCGTCGTCAGACCGTCCAGCAGCAGCCCGCTGTAGCGACGGCAGGCTTGCGGTTCGCGGATGTCGATCGGGATCGAGGGCAGCGACGGATCTTCCCAGTCCCGGATCACCTCGACCGGATACGCCGCAAGCTCCAGCTTCAGGATGGCGGCGATCTCTCGCGCGATCCCGTATTGCCCCCAGAGGTCCGGGCGATGCGTCAGCGACTTGTTATCAACCTCGATGATCCAGTCTTCAAAAAGCGCGGAATCCAGCGGCGTACCCGACGCGACCGACGGCGGCAGAATGACCGCCTCCTGAGCCGCCAGCGCGATGCCCAGTTCCTCGCCGGGAAGGATCAGCCCCTCACTCATCCGTCCCGACACTTCCGCCGCGCAGATCGTCCCCCGCGCTGCAAGCGCGGCTCCGGGCGGCGCGAAAACGACCACGTCTCCAGAACGGATATTCCGGGCGACGGTCATGCTGCGGAACGTCCGTCCCCCTCCCGCGTCAAGCGTCACCGGCGCCACCGACCGGTCCGACCCTCCCGGAGGCTCAAAATGCGCGACGCGGGCGGCGATCAGCCCTTGCGCCCCCACGCTCACGGATCGGACTTCCTCAACCTCCGCCGTCGTTCGCGTAAACTTCTCGGCGAGAACCCGCGCATCCAGATTATCCGGCAACCGGACGAAATCCCGTATCCAACTCAGTGAAATCAACATAGACGGCTCAGCATCCGCCGGCCCCTACCCCACGAACCGGCGGCGGGATCGTACACGCCGGACCGCGGCTCGGCGAGCACACCGACGCCTCACCCCGTCCGCACCTGCGGCGCAAGCCCGCACCGCGGACCTCCGATCCGCTCGTGCGCAAACCCGGATCGCAGACCTCCGGCCCGCTCGGGCCAGGCAGAACTTCAAACACCGAGAACCGGTCACGGAACCGAACGCCGGATGTCAGCAGATCCCCGCCTCGACGAATTCACTGAGGATTCGTAGAACCGCGCGAACTTAAGCCCGCGGCACCGCCGGGTTCTGTGATAGGTTCGACTCGAAAGCACGTCACACGCACCCCACGGCGCCAAGGCTTCGAGTTTGAACCCCCCCAGACCGGCGGTGCGGGCCGCATCCGTGTTACGACGGGTCTTTCGTGTCGCGGTACGCCACGTGGCAATCCTTGCAGGACGTGTTGACCTGCTTGAGCTTCGCGGAAAGGTCGGCCGCCGGGGCATTCGACGCCAGCGCATCTTCCAACGCCTGCGCCGCCTGTTGCGACCGTCGCATCATATCCCCGAACTCAACCGGGTACTTCTTCGATTCCGGGTCATCGATCATCGCGCGCAGCAGGTTCTCCAGCCGTCCCGCCTCGGCGAGCGGCACGAGGTCCGGGTGTTCCGGCGGGACTGACCACCCCGCGTCGCGGACCTCCACCAGATGATCGTACGCGTGTTGCGTCTCCACCATCGCCTGCACGAACGACGGGGTCTTCGCAATCTCAGGGAATTCGCCCGACGCCGCCACCAGCTCCTGTGCCGACACGGGCCGAGCCTCGCGCACACACGCATAAAGGCCGCGGTAATCCGGTGACGTCCCGGCGGTCTTCAGGATCCGCTCCCCCTCCTGAGGCGTGATTTCACCAAGGGCGACCGTCGCGGCGGCCGCGGCGGCGGGACTGCGGTGACGACCGTGGTGACAATGCACGTAGATCGGTCCGGGAAGGTCGCGCAGTGCACGAGCCAGCTCCAGCTCCCGAGCCTTGCTTATCCCGTTGTATCCGATCGGCAGGTGGACGTAGCGCATGCCTTCCCGCTTTGCCCCCTCGACATCCGGCGGCGCACCATCCACCGAGATAATCGTTCTGACTCCCATCTTGCGCAGAGACTCAAATCCTTCAGCCCCTTCCGGCAGCGATCCGCTGATCACCTTGTCCGTCACGCGAACGATGTTATGCAGCCCGGGAGCCTCGGTGACGCCTTGTGTCGCCTCAGCAGCGACAGTCGAGGATAAGGTAGCCCCGGCTTCCGGCTCGGCTTGCGTCAGCACCGCTCTCGATCGCTCGGGAGTGCATGACCCCGCAGCGACGACGCCCACCAGCAGCACACCCCCTTTCAACCTCCTCACCATGTCGCCTTCCTGTCAGGATCTTGACGCTCGCGACGTTCCGGAGAGGGCTTCGACTTGAACGCCCTTGCGTCGCTGCGCAGCGGAATCCGGTTCGAGGGCGTAGACGGACGCAACGATGCGATGTTAACTCTCGCGCGCCAGGTGCTCCGCCTCATACGTCGCACACACCGGCCGCCTGTCGTAACGAAGTGAGCGG
The DNA here is from genome assembly GCA_013360585.1 of Phycisphaerae bacterium. Lineage (GTDB taxonomy): Bacteria > Planctomycetota > Phycisphaerae > UBA1845 > UBA1845 > JABWBH01. The sequence goes on from JABWBH010000058.1 coordinate 7,493, forward strand.
ATCCCGCTTCGGGATGAATTCCTGACCGACATATCCCTCGAACCCTCCTTCCGCGATCGCCAGGCAGATCGCGCGGTAGTTCAGTTCCTGCGACTCGTCGATCTCGGCACGCCCCGGCACGCCGCCGGTGTGAAAATGACCGATGTGGGCAAGATGGTCCCGGATCGTCCGGATCACATCCCCCTCCATGATCTGCATGTGATAGATGTCATAAAGCAGTTTGAACCGCGGCGACCCCACCCCCTGCACCACCGCGACGCCCCACGCCGTCCGGTCGCACTGGTAATCCTTGTGATCCACCTTGCTGTTGAGCAACTCCATCACGATCGTCACTCCGAGCTGCTCGGCCAGCGGCGTGATCCGCTTCAGCCCCGCCACGCAATTGCGGACGCCTTCGCGGTCGTCCTGACCGTCGCGGTTGCCGGAAAAGACGATCATGTTCGGAATCCCCGCCTGCTTGACCAGCGGGAGCAGACGCTCCGACTCCTTCACGAATTCATCATGATGCTCCACGCGGTTGAATCCGCGCGGAATCGTCGTCGGCCCGTTAGCCACCGCGCAGGTCAGCCCGAACTGCGCCGGGACCGACCACTCATTCTCGCTCAGAAGTTCGACCGACTTCAGCCCGATCTCCTTCGCCCCGCGGCACAGATCCTCCAGCGACATCTTCCCGTAGCACCAGCGGCACACCGACTGCTTCAGGCGGCCCTTAACCGCGCTCGCCTGCGCCGACGCCCCGAGCGCTCCCCGACCTGACGGAATCACCGCTGCCGCCGCCGCCGCTGCCGAGGCCTTCAACAACTGCCGTCGGTTCACCCCCGCCTGAGAATGACTCATGACATCGTCCTTTCAGCTCATCACGATCGCCGTCACAAACGCCACCGCGTTCACGCCGATGACCACCCCCGCCACGCGCCACTGCACATCGACCGGCATCGACAGGTACGCCCACCGCCTCCGGTAAAGCAGCACCGCCCCGACCGCATCGACCAACCCCTGCACGAGAAACGCCCAGTACCACATCGCATTGGACGGTACGCCGAAGTCGATCGTCATCGCAATCAGAAACACAAGAAGCCCGGACACCATCAGCAGAGGCGCAAGGCAGGCGACCAGCGGCCCGAACCGCAGGTTCGGGACGCCGACTCTCAGCGCAAACCGGTTTCCGCATTCGGGACACACATCCCCCGTCAGGTTCCGAAGGTTGTATCCGCATGCGACACACGGCGCATCGTTGATCCGCACGAACTCCGTCAGAAGCTCGCGGTTCCGGACGTCCGGGGAGGTCTCCCCCGCCAGCGCAGCCTGCATCGAGCGACCCTCCGCCGCGTCCACGTTCACCACCTCGCGCCCGCCGTCGCCAGCGGCCAGTCATCCGTCCGGAACGGCGTCGCCGGCAGCCCGTCCAGATTGAAAAAACTCGGGATCGGTGCGTCCTCCCACGCAAACCGCACAGCCGCCGGCTTCGACACGTGCACCGAGCGCACCAGCACCGTCGATCCGTCGATCCGCGCTTCCGCCGGCACGAACACCCGGTCCTCCCCCGCGATCGTAAACCCGCTCAACTCGCCGCCGCGCGCCGTCAAACCCTTCCCGACATGATCGAACGTCAGTCGGATCCATCGCCCTTCGACCGACATCGACTTGTACACCGGTCCGCTCGGCTCGATTCCGTCCCGCTGGTACAACTTCGCCAGCGCCCAGCGTGCCAGCCGCTTTCCCACCTCCTGCTTGTTCGGCGGATGAATGTCGTTTACGTCCGGAACCAGGTCCGTCGTCACCACCATCCCCGTCCCCGGCGTGGACAGCGTAAGTCGCTGCATTTCCCGCAACTCCGCCGCCGCTCCTGCCGGTATGCCCCACGATCCGTATCCCGCAAACGGCGCGATCTGCACGTAATAAAAAGGCATCGCCTCGCGCCTGAACGCCTCCCGCCACGACCGGATCATCAGCGGAAACGCCCGCCCGTATTGCGCCGCTCGCGGAACGTTTGACTCGCCTTGATACCAGAGAACGCCTCGCACGGCGTACGACGTCAGCGGGGAGATCATCCCGTTGTACAAGACCGAATTGCGGGGCGCAGGCGATTGCGGCGCCGGTTTCAGCGCTGACTGCGCAAACCCGATCCGGTATTTCCACCCGCCGATCGCCGCGCGCTCCTCCCCGCGCCGCACACACGGTTGCCCGGGACCAGCCGAGAACCCCCCGGCCCCTCCCGTGTCATGCACCCGGATCGCTACGCAATTGCGCCCGGGCTTCAGAAGCCCGCTCGGCAGCGCATACACACGCTGCGCCGTCCAGTCCGCCGTCGATCCGACGAGCACGCCGTTGACATACGTCCGGTCCTGATCGTCGATCGCCCCCAGTTCCAGCGTCGCCCCCTCGCCCGTCCAGCCCTCGGGCGCGTCGAACGTCGCCCGGAACCACGCCACCCCGTCGAAGTTCGCCAGGTCCGCCGTGCCCCACGTCACGTACGCCGGAAGCGCCGCCCAGTCGGCGTCATCCAGCGCGGGATTCTCCCACCGACCGGCCGTCCCGGCATCCGCGGTCTCGTTCTCGACCTTCCACGCCGCAAGCGCCTTCTCGTACTCCGCCACCGCCGCCCGGCGGGACTCGATCGCGCCCGCAAACTCCGGTGACGACAGCATTGCCGGTTCGGGGATCCACTTCTCGATCTCCGTCCCGCCCCACGATGACGCAATCATCCCCACCGGCGCCTTCAGCTCCGTCATCAACGTTCGCCCGAAGTAATACGCCACCGCGGAGAATCCCCCGACCGACTCCGGCGTGCAGACCTGCCACGCCCCCTTCACGTCGTCCGCCGGCGACGCCGCCTCCGCCCGCTCCACGGTGAACAAACGCAGGTTCGCATGCGACGCCGCTGCGATCTCCTCCCGCGGGTTCAGCGCCGCGCTGACCGGCCACTCCATGTTGGACTGCCCCGAGCCTAGCCAGACTTCTCCGACCAGAACGTCACGGACCGTGATCGTGTTTTTCCCGCTGATCGTCAGCGTGTGCGGCCCGCCCGGCGCCCCCGTCCGCAGCGGTAGGCGCCAGCGCCCGTCCGCGCCCGTAATCGTCTTCCGCGCCTCTGCCATCCACGACGCAACGACCGTGATTTCCTCCCCCGGGTCCGCCCAGCCCCAGATCGCGACCTCGCTCTCCGAAAGCAGCACCAGGTGATCCGAAATCAGCGCCGGCAGGCGAACGTCCGCACGCCCGCGTTCACTCCACCCGAAAAGAACAACGACGCACGCCCCGGAGATGACCGCATGACGAACCTGTGATGACATGATGATCCTCCTGCTCAACGACACTCGACTCGCCGAAGGCAGAATCCGCACGCACCTTCCCGGCGTCAAGCATTCCGAAACTGAACCTGCCGAGGAAAGAGACCGTCAAGCCTTCACCAGGCCGCACCCGTGAGGAAGCGGCGTCCTGAATCTTGATCTGGCTCCGGTTGCCGGGTGTTGGAATCGCATGACCCTGCCCGGCGCCATCCTGCGGGGCGGGAGCGACGGGAGATGTTGTGCGCCGGAGGACTCTCCGACGATCGGAGTCCTGGAGAACTCTCCGGCAGTCGTAGCTCCGAAGGACTCTCCGGCGGTCGCAGCCCGGAGGATTCTCCGGCGGCCTTAACCGCGCGTTGAAAAAGGTAGCGTGATCCTCCGGGACAGGACCGCTTTCCTCCGTCATTTCCAGGTCAGCCGGTAGGCAGCGGCCTTTATCGTGGGATTGCTCCAGGACCGCCGCAAGCGCATCATGCACGTTCGCCAGCGCCTCGGCCGCGGGGTCGTCCTCGGCCACCGACTCCGGCAGCAACGGGAAAGTCACCGTCCACCCGCCCCCGGGTTGAGGTTCGGGAATCAGCGGAACCTTCAGGAGAATACGTCGTCTCCCCGAAAGGCCTTCCTCCCTCCGGCTACAGCTTCACCGTCACCGTCTTCACCTCCGTGTACGCCTGCAACCCGTACTCGCCCAGTTCGCGACCGATGCCGGAGCGCTTGAACCCGCCGAAGGGGGCCGCCGCGTCGAAGACGTCGTAGCAGTTCACCCAGACCGTCCCGGCGCGGACGCCGTTGGCGATCGCGTGCGCCTTGGAGATGTCCTTCGTCCAGACCGCCGCCGCCAGACCGTACATGTTGGAGTTCGCGCGCTTGATGACGTCGGCCGTGTCCTTGAACTTGATGATGCTCATCACCGGGCCGAAGATTTCCTCCTGGGCGATCTTCATGTTGTCCTGCACGTCGGCGAAGACGGTCGGCTCGACGAAGTAGCCGCGGCCGCCCACGCGACCGCCGCCGGTGAGCATCTTCGCGCCTTCCTTCTTGCCCGCTTCGATGTAGGACATCACCTTCTTGAACTGGTCCTCGTCCACCTGCGGGCCCTGCTCGACGGAAGCGTCGAAGGGATCGCCGACTTTGCGCTTCCTGGCGCGCTCGACGCTCTTCGCCACGAACTCGTCGTAGCACCGTTCCTCGACGTACAACCGCGAGCCGGCGCAGCAGCACTGCCCCTGATTGAAGAAGAGCGCGAAATGCGCCCCTTCGATGGCCTGGTCCATGTCCGCGTCGGCGAAGACGATGTTCGGACTTTTCCCGCCGAGTTCGAGCGTCACGCGTTTGAGGTTGCTCTCGGCGGAGGCCTTCATGATGAGGTGGCCGACCTCCGTCGAGCCGGTGAAGGCGACCTTGTCCACGTCCATGTGGCGCGCGAGCGCCGCACCGGCGGTCGGTCCGTAACCCGGAAGAATGTTGACCACGCCCGGCGGGAACCCGGCCTCGACGATCAGCTCGCCCACGCGAAGCGCCGAAAGCGGCGTCTGCTCCGCGACCTTCAGCACCGTGGTGCAACCGCACGCCAGCGCCGGCCCGAGTTTCCACGCCTGCATGAGCAGCGGGAAGTTCCACGGAATGATCTGCCCCGCGACGCCGACCGGTTCATGCCGTGTGTAGCAGAAGTACGGCCCGTTGATGGGGATGGTCTTGCCGTGAATCTTGTCCGCCCAACCGGCGTAGTAGCGGTAGCAGGCGATGGTCAGCGGCAGGTCCGCGGCGATGGCGTCGCGGTACGGCTTGCCGTTGTCGAGCGACTCCAGCGCCGCGAGCTCCTCCTTGTTTGCCTCGATCAGGTCGGCGAGTTTGTTGAGGAGGTAGCCGCGTTTGCTGGCGGTGGTCTTCGCCCACTTGCCGGCGTCGAAGGCGGTGCGAGCGGCCTTGACCGCGCGGTTGACGTCTTCCGCATCGGCTTCGGCGACCTGAGCGATCACGTCGCCGGTGGCGGGGTTGACGGTGGGGAAGGTCTTGCCCGATGCGGCGTCGCACCACTCGTTATTGATGAGCATACGCGTCTGACGGACTTTCGGCGGCTGAACGGCGGTTGCGGTCGCGGACATGGTGTTCTCCTTGAGAGTCGGTTCTCGATCCCCTTGTGCCCGGTCCGGGTCAGAGCGCCCCGGCATCGGCGATCCGAACGAGCTTATTGTCGCGGAATCGGGCGGGGAGTGTCAATCGCGCCCCGGTGCAACCGCGCGGTGCTGCGGCGCAAGGCGACCCGGCCTGTGAAGCGGAACCCCCCGGTGCGCCGGGCGCTGCGGGCTGTTCCTCAGACCGGTATTGCACTACGGTATGCTCATCGTGACGATGCACCTGAAAGAGAGGGGGGGTCGCGGATGCGGCGGCAGATAACCCCCCGGGACCGGCACACGACGTTGCAAGGCACGAGCCGCGCCCGCGCGACGCAGCGTAGGAGGGTGAGGCATGATGACGATCCGTCGCGGCGCCGACCGAGGGCACTTCGATCACGGCTGGCTGGACACCTATCACACGTTTTCCTTCGGCGATTATCAGGATTCCCGTTATCGCGGGTTTCGCTCGCTGCGCGTGATCAACGAAGATCGCGTCGCCCCGGGACAGGGCTTCGGGATGCATCCGCACCGGGACATGGAAATCCTGACCTACGTCCTTTCCGGTGAAATCGAGCACCAGGACAACCTGGGCCACCGCGGCCGCATCCGCCCCGGCGACGTGCAATACATGGCCGCCGGAACCGGGGTCGAACACAGCGAGTTCAATCCCTCGACGACCGAGCCGGTGCATCTGATTCAGATCTGGATCAAACCTGATCGGCGCGGCGCGACGCCGGCGTACGAGCAGCGCCGGTTCCCCTCGCTGGCGGAATCGGGCCGGCTGACGCTGCTGGCGTCCGGCGACGGACGCGACGGTTCGATCCGCGTTCACCAGGACGCCCGGCTGATGGCGTCGGCGCTGCGCACGGGGCAGAGCGTGCGTCATGATCTGGCGCCGGGGCGCGGGGCGTGGGTGCAGGTGACGCGAGGGGAAGTTGATCTTGTCGGGCAGCGCCTTGTCGCGGGGGACGGCGCGTCGCTGACGGAACAGTCCGAGATCGTGGTGACCGCGGCAGGCGACGCCGAAGTTCTTCTTTTCGATCTTCTGTAGCAAGGGGGGCATTGATGACGAAGTCCTTGACGAATCAGACGGCGCTGGTGACCGGCGGTTCGCGCGGGATCGGGGCGGCGATTGCGAAGCGGCTGGCCCGTGAAGGGGCGGCGGTCGCGTTCACCTACGCCCACTCAAAGCCCCGGGCGGATGAACTCGTCAGCGGTATTCAGAAAGACGGGGGACGCGCCCTGGCGATCCGCGCCGACAGCGCGGACGCCGCCGCGACGAGAAGCGCCGTCGTCGAGACGGTCAGAACGCTCGGCGGGATTGACATTCTGGTGAACAATGCGGGCGTCGCCGTGGTCCAGCCGATCAGGGACTTTCCTCTCGAGGAGTTCGATCGCACGTTCGCAATTAACGTCCGCGCCGTGTTCGTCGCCTCGCAGGAGGCGGCGCGGCACATGAAGAACGGCGGGCGGATCATTACGATCGGCAGCGTCAACGCCGACCGCATGCCGTTTTCGGGCGGAAGCGTCTACGCGATGAGCAAGGCCGCGGTCGCCGGATTTACGCGCGGGCTGGCGCGCGATCTGGGTCCGCGCGGGATCACCGTCAATTGCGTTCAACCGGGTCCGGTGGACACGGACATGAACCCCGATGAAGGAGAATTCGCGGACGGTCTCAAGAAGCTCATGGCGCTTCCGCGCTACGGACGCGTGGATGAAATCGCCGGCATGGTCGCCTATCTCGCCGGTCCGGAGGCCGCGTTCGTCACCGGCGCGTGCCTGACGATCGACGGAGGGTTTGCGGCGTAACGGGTGTGAAGAGGTTCAGAGCATCAGGTGCCCCCTGTGTGGCAGCAGGTTCGTCGAACAGAACGAGGGTCGTGTTCCTTAAGGAGTCAACGATGAGAGGACGTGTTTCAACGTGGGTCGCAGGTCTTTGCGTCGTCAGTCTGCTGGGATCGGGTTATTCCGCCTGGACCCGCGCGGGGGCGACGCCCGGTCTGCAGGATTCGGCATCGAAAACCTCACCGACCTGGGCGCCGGGCGGCAAGCGTGAGCGGTGGACGCCGGACAACTGCGTGTTCGCGTTCATTGATCATCAGACGGGCCTCATGAACCTGGTCGACAGCGCCCGGTCGACGGAGTTCAAGAGCATGGTCATCGCGCTGGCGAAGACCGCGAAGCTGCACAAGGTTCCGAGCGTCATCACGACGAGCGCCGAGACGGGACCGAACGGACCTTTCCTCCCCGAAGTGCTGGCGCTGCTGCCGGACGCCCCGCTGATCTCCCGTCCGGGACAGATTAATGCGTGGGAGAACGCGGATTTCGTCGAGGCGATCAGAAAAACCGGAAGAAAAAAAATCGTCATGTCCGGGATCACGACGGACGTGTGCGTCGCGTTTGCGGCGTTGTCGGCGCTGGACGCGGGATATGAAGTCTATGTCGTCGTGGACGCCTCGGGTTCGATGAACGCGGATACGCAGACGGCTTCGCTGATGCGCATGTCGGACGCCGGCGCCATCATGGGCACGTGGTTCGCCATCGCCTGCGAGATGCTTTATGACTGGCGCAACCCGGCAGGCCCGGGCTCCGCCCAGCTCTTCATCGAGCACATGCCCGCCTATGCTGAGGTCTATCACAGTCACAAGGCGCAGGCCGAAGCAAAGAAGTAGGGGGGAGGAACAGGCGGTCGTGCATGGGGCGCAAGTGGCGGCGCGCCCCAGGAAAGCTGAAAATCGAAAGCGAAGACGCAGCTTCAAAACCGAACCGCGCCCGTCAGGAAGCGGGTGCTTCGAGTCCCTCAGGCGGGTCATGAAACGGCGTGTAAGAACCGGACACCGGAAGCCTGAAGCGTGCGGGATCCTCTCGATCCGCGGGCAGTTGACCGGAGGGGGTGCATTTGGCTGGTTTGTTTGAGCCTTTGAAGCTTCGCGGCGTGACGCTGCGGAACCGGGTCGGCGTCTCGCCGATGTGTCAGTATTCCGCCGAGGACGGTCAGTTCAATGACTGGCATCTCGTGCATCTGGGCAGTCGGGCCGTCGGCGGCGCGGGGCTGGTCATCGCCGAGGCGACGGCGGTCGAGGCGCGCGGACGCATCTCGCCGGGCGACACGGGATTGTGGAGCGACGATCAGATCGACGGCCTTGCCCGGGCGATGCGCTTCGTCAAGGAGCACGGCGCTGTTCCGGGGCTTCAGTTGGCTCACGCCGGTCGCAAGGCGAGCGCCGCGCGGCCCTGGGAGGACAAGGGCCGGCACCTGGCGAACTCCGAAGGCGGGTGGGACATCCTTGCCCCCAGCGCGATTCCCTTCGGCGGAAACCTGGACCGCACTCCGCGGGAGATGACACGCGACGACATCGCCGTTGTGCGCCGCGCGTTCGTCGCCGCGACGCGCCGGGCGCTGGAGGCGGGCGTCGAGTGGCTGGAGTTTCATTCGGCGCACGGATACCTCTCGCACAGTTTCCTGTCGCCGCTGAGCAACCGGCGAACTGACGAGTACGGCGGCTCGCTGGAGAATCGGATGCGCTTCACGATCGAGACCGCGGCGGCGATGCGCGAGGCGTGGCCGGAGCGATTGCCCTTCAGTGTGCGCCTGTCCTGCACGGACTGGCTCGACGGCGGCTGGACGATCGACGACTCGGTGGCGCTCTCCCGCCGGCTGAAGGAGGTCGGCGCAGACCTGATCGATTGCAGCTCCGGGTTCAACACGCCGGAGATCAGGCAGATTCCCTTCGCCCCGGGGTTCCAGGTTCCCTTCGCGCAGCGCATCCGCGCCGAAGTCGGCATCCCCACTGCGGCGGTGGGCATGATCACCGAACCGGAGCAGGCCGACGCGATCATCCGAAACGAGCAGGCGGATGTCGTTCTCCTCGCGCGGGCGATGCTTCAGGATCCGTACTGGGCGGCGCACGCCGCGAAGTCGCTCGGACTCAGCGCGAAAGCGTGGATGCCGGTGGCGACGGGGTTCTGGCTCAAATGAATCCGACGCGGCCAGACGTGATCAAAGCCGGGATCGTAGCCGGTGCCCGTCTTGCGCGGCTGAGGTGAACGGCGGTACGAAGCCGACTTCAATTCTTATGCAAGGCTCAAAAGGCGAGTTCTTATGTAAATTTCAAAAGACAAGTTCTTATGATGCATGGCTCAAAAGGCGAGTCTGCGATCCGAAAGCCCTCGATCGGTCACACAGGATCGGTCACGGATTTCTATTGCACTGACCACCGGGTGTCTTGGTTGCCGTTTCCCTGGTCCCCAGTTGTCTTGGTTCCCGTTGTCCTCACCTCGATTTTGCCGTTTCTAACGGCCGGGTGTCATGGCTTGGTGTACTCGCCTGGCCATGCTGGAGGAGTAAAACGCCGGTTCCTTGCCGGACCCAGGTCGCTGCTGCGGACCCGGGCCGCCCGACGTGCCGGCAGGTCTCAGAATGCGGTTGCCCCTCCCGCTCCCGTCGCCTTCCCACGTCAGGCTTGACGCCCGGTCGTCCGGGCGATAGGATGCGCTCAGCATCAGGAGTTCGCCCGTGTCCT
>JABWBH010000021.1 GCA_013360585.1 Phycisphaerae bacterium
GTGAGGGAGCGAGTCTTGCGACTCAGTGTCGCGGGTTCGCTCCCGGTTCCGTGTGACAAGTTCGCTCCCGGTTCAATGCGACAAGTTCGCTCCCGGTTCAGTGCGACGGGTTCGCTCCCTTACGGTCGCGGCTCTGAAAAGACTGCGATGACAAACAGCGCCGCGACCGTAAGGGAGCGAACGTCGCCGCCCGGGATGCGGTGGAACCCGTTGCTGACCCTTGAACATGGCTACATCACGTCAGGGGCTGACGCGCGCGGCTCGGGGGCGGACCGGAGACGCGCGATCCGAGCGCTGACGAACTCCCCCGATCAATCCAGCCACTGCTTCCGGTCCGCCAGCTTCATCGGCACGTACTCCTCCGTCAGGTACGTCAGCCGCTTGTTGATCATCGCCTCGACCTCCATCTTGAAGCCGTTGGCGATCATCTTGCGGATTTCCTTCTCCCACGGTTTTTTCCCCGCGAACCACGGGTAATCGAGGATCTGCTTCGCCCGCTTCACGTCGTTGGCATCCAGCTCCAGCTTCACGTCGTCCGACAGTCCGCACCGCTCGTAATCGAAACTCGAGACGCCGATGAACTTCGCCTCGGGCACGGCCATCCGCTTCGACTCATACGCCAGGTTGATCGATCCCTGCTTGATCACGGAGTAGATGTAGTACCCCCACGGATCGTTATCGAGGAGAACGTACACCGGCAGCTTCAGTTCATAATGCATCCGGAACAGGAGCCGCCGCATTCCGCGCGCCGGCTGCCCGCCGCCGTGCGAAACGATGCATCGGTGCTTCTCCCAGAAGCGGTCCTCGTGAAAGCGCCGCCAGACGGTGTCCTTTTCGACGTGGAGAATGAACTTCGCGTCGCACTTCTTGAACTGCACGACGTCCGGTTCCACGATGCTCGGCACGGCGTAACCCGCACTGCCCATCCGGGCGCAGTCGAGCGTGTTGCCGTCGTCGACCAGCGTGATCGGTCCGACGAGGTTGCCGCGGTTGCTGGCGAAGATGTGCAGCTCCTCGCGCAGGGAGTTGATCGCCACCTCGAGGTCTTCAAGGATCGGGTCGGACTCGGACTGGTCGTCGAACGTCTTCTCGCTCGTGCCGCGGATGGTGTGCTTCGCCATGTAGTAGATCTGGCGGATGCTGGCGGTCTTGTCGGCGTCGATGAGATCCTTGCACTTGCTGGCCACCAGCATCGTCTGCATGAAGCGCTTCGCCTGCCCGTAGTTGAAGAAGTTGCGCTGCTGCTTGTTGTCGCCCATCTCGATCGTGCGCGACTTCTCATTGAACGCGACGTTCGACAGCGCCCGGATCGGAATGTCGATCGACGGATCGTGCTGCCGCAGCGCCGTGTCGGCCACGGTGCGGGCGAGTTTTTCCAGCTTTTCCCCGGCGTCCCTGCCCCGGCGCGTCCCTGACGGCGCTGTGCGCCCCGGATTCTTCCCGGCCATCCCTGTCCCTCCTCGTCCCGCGCTTGCAGACGCGGGCGCTTTGTCGTTTACTGAAACCATCCTCGCGGACGGCGCGTCAGCCGCCCGCCGGCGAACCGGGGCGCGGCGCTGCACACGCGAGGCAATCTCGGGGATGTCGCTGTGACGGTCAAGGTTCTCCTCATGATGTCGATGATGATTTCAACCGGCGCCCGCGCCGACGTGTTGCAGGAGCAGGTCCGCACGCCGACCTCCCCCTCGCCCGTCGCCAACCGCGACCCGCTCGCTCCCGCCGCCTTCATCAAGCTCCCGATCGGCGCCATCACGCCGAAGGGCTGGCTGAGAACGCAGCTCGAACTCCAGCGCGACGGGTTCATCGGCCGACTCGACGAGTTGTCCCGCTTCATCCGCCTCGACAGCGGCTGGCTGCAACCGGATAACGAAGGCTGGGAGGAAGCGCCGTACTGGCTGAAGGGCTACGTGGACACCGCCTGCGTCCTGAAAGACCCGGACATGATGGCCGAGGCCCGACGCTGGATCGACGCCTGCCTCGACAGCCAGCAGGACGACGGCTACTTCGGTCCGCAGTCGCTGAAGCGCGGACGCGACTGGTGGTCGCACATGGTCGTGCTCTACGTCTTCCGGAGCTTTCACGAGGCGACCGGCGACGAGCGCATCATCCCCGCGATGCTGCGGTTCTTCCGCTTCCTCGAACAAAGACCCGAAGAAGACCTCATTCCCTACAAGTGGGGCGAAGGCCCCTACCGCAAGGAGTGGTGGCAGAGCGTCCGCAGCGGTGACCTGATGCAATCGCTCTACTGGACTTACAACCGCACCGGCGAGACCTGGCTCCTCGACCTCGCCCGGCGCGTTCACGAGCGCTCCGCCGACTGGGTCGGCGGTATCCCCACCTGGCACGGCGTCAACATCTGCCAGGGCTTCCGCGAACCGGCGGTGTTCTCGCAGCAGTCGAAGGACGTCGCGCATCTTCAGGCGACCTACCGCAATTACGCCACGGTCTGGGGCGAGTACGGACAGGTTCCCGGCGGCATGTTCGGCGCGGACGAGAACTGCCGGAAGGGCTTCACCGGCCCGCGCCAGGCCGCGGAAACCTGCTCGATGGTCGAGTTCATGAATTCCTGCCAGGAGATCATCAGGATTGACGGGCTGTCCACCTGGGGCGACCGTTGCGAAGACGTCGCCTTCAACTCCCTGCCCGCCAGCATGACCGCCGATCTGCGCGGTCTGCATTACCTCACCGCGCCGAACATGGTGCAGCTCGATCGGCACAACAAGGCCCCGGGCATCGAAAACGGCGGTGAAATGCTCTCTTTCAACCCGTGGAGTTACCGCTGCTGCCAGCACAACGCCGGACAGGGCTGGCCGTATTACGCCGAGCACCTCTGGATGATGACCCCGGACGGCGGGCTGGCGTTCGTGTTGGTCGCGCCGTGCGAGGTGACCGCACGCGTCGGAGACGGAGCGCTCACCGGCGGCGGGGCTGTCGCCACGGTGCTCGTCGAAACCGAGTACCCCTTCGATGAAAACCTCTCCCTGCGCGTGCGCCTGTCGAAGCCCGCCACGTTCCCGCTGCTGCTGCGGAAACCGGACTGGTGCGGACAACCCGGCGTCACCGTCAACGGCGCGGAGATCTCGCCGCCCGCGACGAAGGGCGGATTCCTGCGCATCGAGCGGGAGTGGCGCGACGGCGACGTCGTACACGTCGGCTTCCCGATGGAGGTCGCCGTCCGCCGCTGGGACGCCCACGGCGGGTGCGTCTCGATCCATCGCGGACCGCTGACCTACTCCCTGCGCATCGAGGAGGAGTGGCGCGCCTACGCGGGCACGCCGCGCTGGCCGGCTTTCGAGGTTTTCCCGAAAACACCGTGGAATTACGGCCTGATGCTCGACGCCGACAACCCCGCGTCTTCGATCACCGTCGTCCGCCGCACGGGGTTGCTGCCGCGCCAACCCTTTGTGCTCGACGGCTCGCCGGTCGTTCTCGAAGCGAAGGCCCGACGCATCCCGGAGTGGACGCTCGACCGCCGCGGACTCATCACCGAGGTGCAGCCCAGCCCCGCAAAGGTCGCCCCCGGTGAACCGGAGACCGTGACGCTCATCCCGATGGGCGCAGCCCGACTCCGCATCTCGGCGTTCCCGACGGTCACCACCGACTCCGCCGGACACGTCTGGAAGGCCCCGCCCCCCTCGCGGCATACCGCCTCGTTCGAGTCCCCGGTTGACGACATCGCCGCGGTCTCCGACGGCCGTATTCCGAAGAACTCGAACGACCACGACGTCCCGCGCTTCACCTTCTGGGACCACAAAGGCACGACGGAGTGGGTCACGTACGATTTCGAGGCGATCCGCCGCGTGTCCGCCACGCGCGTGTACTGGTTCGACGACGAACCGAAGGGCGGCGGCTGCCGCGTCCCAGCCGGGTGGGAAGTGCAGTACAAGAAGGGAGACGACTGGCTCCCGGTCCAGTTGACCGGGGGCTCAACCTACGCGGTCGACAAAGACCGGTTCTGCGACGTGATGTTCCAGGACGTGGAGACCACCGCCCTGCGCCTCCTCATCCGCCTCCAACCGGGCTTCTCCGCCGGCCTGCTCGAGTGGGAAATCGCCGGCGACCGCATCCCCGCGCCGAAATGAAGGCGGCAACCTGTTAAACGGTTAACGCCTGACAAGATATCCCGGGTTATACGTCTACACGCTCTTCAAAACCTGCGTGAAAGGCCCGAAAGGCCGGCTTCCTGACGGGCGCGGCTCGGCTTTGCAACAGCGTGTTACTACACTCGCTCCCCTGCGGGTGTGAGTTGGTCTTGAAGCGCCTTCCAGGATAGCAGGAGTGGGCACGTGTTGGCGCGATCGGACGCTGTTCGCGTCGCCGACATAAGCATCAAGCCGGTCATCACGCCCACCGCCCTCACCGGCTTCGCTTCTTCCGGTCCTTCCGCTTGTCCTTTTTGCTCAGCGAGCGCTGCGTCGCCGTCGTTGAGGCTTTGAGTTTGCGCAACTGTCCGCCGCTGGCCATGAGGTTGCCCACCTGCGTGCTGAACTTGATCCGCTGGAGCATGTTCATCCCGCTCATCTTCTTCATCATGTCGCGCATCGTCTCGAACTGCTTGACCAGCCCGGAGACGTCCTGCGGATCGAGGCCCGCGCCGCGGGCGATGCGGCGGCGGCGGGAGGCGTCGATCAGCTCCGGTTTCGCCCGCTCCTTCGGCGTCATCGAGTCGATCAGCGCCTCCAGATGCACCAGTTCGTGATCGTCGACGTCCTCGTCCTGGACCAGACCGCTCATGCCCGGAATCTTCTTCATCAGATCCTTCATCGAACCCATCTTGCGCAGCTTGCGGAGGTGATCGCGGAAGTCCTCCAGCGAGAACGACCCCTTCGCCATCTTCGCCTCCAGCTTCGCCGCCTCATCCTTGTCGAACTGCTGCTGCGCCTGCTCGACCAGCGAGAGGACGTCGCCCATCCCGAGAATCCGACCGGCGATGCGGTCCGGACGGAACTCCTCCAGCGCCTCCATCTTCTCGCCCACGCCGATGAACTTGATCGGCTTGCCGGTGATGTGCTTCACCGACAGCGCCGCGCCGCCGCGCGTGTCCGAGTCGAACTTCGTGAGGATGCAGGCGTCGATCTCCAGCCGCTCGTTGAAGATCTTCGCGGTGTTCACCGCGTCCTGCCCGGTCATCGCGTCCAGCACGAGGTAGACCTGGTGCGGGTTGCACTGCTTCGCGACCGACTCCAGCTCCTGCATCAGCGCCTCGTCGATGGCGAGGCGCCCGGCGGTGTCGAGGATGACCACGTCGCGGTCCGTCTTCTTCGCGTAGGCGATGCCGTTGGTGCAGACCTTGACCGCATTCTCGTGCCCGCGCTCGGTATACGCCGGCACGCCGATCTGACGACCGATCACCTCAAGCTGGTCGATCGCCGCCGGACGCTTCAGGTCCGCCGCCACCAGCAGCGGACGCTTCGCCTTCTTCAGCAGCATCGACGCCATCTTGCCACACGTCGTCGTCTTACCCGACCCCTGCAAGCCCGCCATCAGCAGCACCGTCGGTCCCGGCGAGACGAAGGGAATGCGCGGATCGACCGGCCCCATGATCCGCACGAGTTCGTCATGCACGATCTTGACCATCACCTGGTCGGGCTTGAGCGTCTTGACGACCTCCGCCCCGATCGCCTTGACCTGCACCTCGTCGCAGAACTTCCGCGCCACCTCGAGGTTCACGTCGGCTTCGAGCAGCGCGGTGCGAATCTCGCGCATGATCTCCCCGACGTTCTCCTCGGTGATCTTCCCGCGTCCGCGCAGCCCGCGGAATACGTTCCCCAGCCGGTCCGTTAATGCGTCGAACATGCTCGTCTCACGTCCTTTCCTCTGCCGCGGAATTATATATCAAACGCGCCGGCGGACGACCCCGCCCGCGACCGTCGCCGACATCACCGCCCTGACCAATATCGGGGCTTTACCGACGTCCATCCGTTTGTATGATTCACACAGTGCAGTGCGGCGCTCCCGCACTTCGTGGAAGGACGCCGGATGACCGACACCCCAACCCCAGCGCATCACGCCGGATCCAGCGATCCCGGCCGGCGCCGCACGATGGGGCATGCGGTCTGCTGTCGTAAGACCGCGGATCCGCGATCCTCGTCGTCACGATAAGCGTGAACCAGGAGACTCCCCTTAATGACCCCCGAAGCCGACGTCATCCTCTACACCGACGGCGCCTGCAGCGGCAACCCGGGGCCCGGCGGCTGGGGCGCGTTGCTCGTCAACCCGGCGACAAAGAAAATCCGCAAGCTCTCCGGCGGCGATCCCAACACCACCAACAATCGGATGGAGCTGACCGGCGTCATCGAGGGCCTGCGCGCCCTGCGCGGGAGCAAGCGCTGGCGCGTCCGCGTCGTCACCGACAGCGAATACGTGGTCAAGGGCATGACGGAGTGGATCGACGGCTGGATCGCCAACAACTGGCGCAAGGGGAGGAAATCCGGCGGCGACGAAGTCAAAAACGCCGACCTCTGGAAGACGCTCCACGAACTGGCCGGGAAGTACGAGGTCTCGTTCGAACATATCCGAGGCCACGCCGGACACCCGGAAAACGAGGAATGCGACCGCCTCGCCGTGGCGGCCGCCCGTCGCGCCGCCGGCCAGGCGTAGGCGACGTGATTTCGCCTTCAGGGCGATGCGCCAGTCGGAACTCGAGAGCACCCCGCCAGCCCCGCTCCCGCAGGATTACGGCTGGCCGTCAAAGCTCAACCGCGCCCACACCGGATAATGATCGGACAGGTTCCGGTCGCAATGCCCCTCGTCGCACATCCGCTTCGGCGCCAGCGGAACGAGCACCGCGTAGCGCAACGGCGACACCGTGACCCGTCCGTTCCGGCTGTCCCCGATGAGCACGTAATCCAACCGCCCGCTCGGTCCGTCCCCGTCGTCCGGGTAGAAGTATCGCGTCAGCGTATTGTTGTCCTGGTCCCAGGTGTACGTCGTGTCCTGCACGTCCGGATCGCGGGCGACATCGCGCAGATCCGCTCCGTCCAGCAGAAGCTCCGTGAACGTCGTGCTGTATTCGTTCGTCCGCCGGTTCTCACCGTAGACGTTGAAGTCGCCGATCGCCACCACCGGGCGCGACGGGTACGTTGCCTGGTATTTGCGGATGCGCTTCGCAAGCTGCCGCATCTGACTGCGCCGCGCGTCCATCGCCGAGTCGTAATAATCCGACTGCATATGCGTGTTGAACAGACCGATCGCGAAACCGTCCTTGACGATCGTCGCCTCCAGCCACCCCTTCGCCGCGAAGAACTCGAACCCCGCACCGTCCTGATACATCTTCTGCTTCGCGTCGCGCAGCTCGAAACGGCTGTGCATCGCCAGACCCGAATGCTCGAGGTTGCCCTTGTACTTGAACCCCGTGAACGAGCAGCACATCCGGTCCGCGTAATGATGCCGAACATAAGGGCGCCACAGATCCCCCTCGTCCCAGATTTCCTGGTATGCGATCCAGTCCAGCTCGCCCATCCACGTCTGCGAAATCCAGTACGCCCGCTCCGCGTCGGCCCAACTGTCCACGAAGGAATCCCCCGCCAGGTGCGCGTTGTACGCCACCACTTCCAGTGTCGTCTGCGCCGAAGGCTGCGGATCGTCCCCTGCGCAGGGCAGCGCCATCGCCAACATCAGCAGAACCGTGCGGATAGGAAGAAACGTCGGCAGAACGTTGAACGAGTACATGAAATCCCGCTCCCGGAGCTTCGCGTCGGTGTCGACGGCGCCCTTGCGCCGCCAGATCGTCAAAAGCTCGGGAGCATTGTACCCGCCGGACCGTCTTGCGCCATCCGCAGATGAATAAAAAAGTCGCCGGCTCCCGCTTCGAGAACCGGCGACCGAACTGATCCGCCTCGCTTACACCGCGACCCGCGTCACGGCGCGCACGTCGCCGAACCCCGGATGCCCGGGCAATCCTCGAGGCTCGCCGTGTGCTCACCCTCCGCGACGTTGCCCCACTTCGCCTTGGCCTTGCCGCGGTTGTTGATCGTCCCCGTCACCGGCGACCCGCCGTCGAGCAGAATCACCACCTGTGTGCCCGAAGGAAGTTGCGAAAGCACCGTCACTTTGAACGTGTACTTTCCGTTCCGCTCCTTGCACTTCGCCTTGACCCGATCGACCAACGCGCAGTTGATCGTGCAGTCGTGCGTCGAGCACGACGACCCGAACCCCTGCGGCCGACCGCCCAGCGCGAAGCACTCGCCCTCCGCCAGGTCCGCACATGACCCGTCGTCGAAGCAGCACGCCGGAACCGGCAGCTCGCACTGCGCGTCCTGACAGAGCACGCCCTTATTCCGCGGGATGCCCGGCGCCTCGAGGCACTCGAACGGCGGCAGCGTCGTACACGATCCGTTCTCCAGGCAGCACGCCACCGGATCGCCGCAATCAACCGTCTCGCACGTCGTCCCCTGCCCCAGCGGCACGCCGCCGTTGGCGAGGCACTCGCTGCGCGGCAGCTCCGCGCACGACAGGTTGAAGAAGCAGCACGCTTCCAGCCCGTCCGCGCAGTCCACCGTCCCGCACGTCGAGCCAGGCCCGCCCGGCGTCCCGCCCGACCGCTCGCAGTCGAACACGCTCATCTCCGCGCACGAACGCCCGTCGTCGTAACAGCATGCCTGCGGCGGGCAATTTGCCTCGCTGCACTGCTGATTCGGCGTGAACACGCCGTCGAGAAGCGCGCACGTGAAATCGCTGGTGAAGTAGCAACGCCCGTCCGGAACGCAGCACGCCCCGTACTGGACCTCCTCGCTGCACGGCGACGGGAAGTCGCTGCACGTCTTACCGTACCCGTAGAACTTGTGCCCCGGAAGCTGCTCACAATCCTCCGGCGACAGCATGTCGCACCCGAAGTCCCAGCAGCACACGCCGATGCAATGCGGGTTCAGATCGTCGCAGTTCGTCCCCTCGCCACGCCACGTTCCCCGGATGCTCGTACACAGCGTCCGCGAAATATCGTCCACGCAGCCCTGCGTCCGGCAGCACGATCCGTTTCCGCACCGCGGGAACACCGTCGCGCACTGCGAGTCCTCGCCCCGGAACGTCCCGCCCAGCGAGGCACAATGCGCCGGCGTCGTCGCGTCGATGCACGACCCGTCCAGGAAGCAGCACGCCCCCTGCACGCAGTTGTCCTCGCACGTCGTGAAGTGCCCCATGTACGTCCCGCCCGCGGCTTCGCAGGCGAACTGGTTCGTATTGTCCGTGCAGCCCACGTCGAAGCAGCACGCCCCTTCCGGCAGCGGACACCCCTGCTCCCAGTACTCCAGCGCCTCCTCGCACGACACCCCCGGCGCCGTGAACTGACCCGCGCAATCCTCCGCGAATTCCTGCGCGCAGACGTCATCGACGCAGCACACGCCCTGCTGACGGATGCACACCCGCAGCGAGTACGCCCCGCTCGACGCCGCGTTCAACGTCAGCTCGTCCGCCAGCGGCGGGTTCCCCGTGCCTCCGGTCAATCCCAGCGTCTGACCCACCGAGAACGGACGCGGGTACGACCGGTTGTCGCGCCCGTAGCTCACCTGCGCGCCCGTCCCCCACGCACACCCGACGTAATATTCCTTCCCCGCCAGCAACAGAACCGGCGCCGGGTTCTCATTCTCGTCCACGAATTCCCCGCTGCAGTAGTAGATCGGCTGGCCCGTACCGGTCACCCGGACGATGACCTCCTTGATCTTCGTGTACACGCCTGGCTCGTCGTCGATCGACTCGTACACGTTGAAGTACATATCCACGGCGTTGCCGTTGGGAATGTTCAACTGCATGCAGAACTCGGTCAGGAGCGCGTCCTGCGCGATCTCATAAATGTTCCCGCGGTAGCGCGACGGCCCGGTAAACACCGTGATGTATTCCCCCGTCTGCTCGCACCCCTCCGCGATCTCGACGCCGTCGCCCTCTTCCGGGCACACGTCGACCACCTCAAAAGGCAGTCCCGCGTCCGGATCGCTCGCGTCACCCGACTTCCACACCTGAGCCTCCGCGCTGATCGTCGCAACCATCAACGCGACGCTCAGTGCGCCCGCGGATAACACCCTCGCCCCCTGATGCTTCTTCCTGTAATCGCGCATGATCCCTCCGCTCAAGCGTAATTGCAGCCGCCCGCCGCGCAGCCGCACGACGAACGCCCCTCCTGCAAAGCTCTCTTTCCCAGATGACCGACGCCGCCAGTCTCAGACGCGGAGCCGCGACAGCGAGGCTGACGGACCTGACGATTCTAGCGTCACGCCGCCCGAAAGGCGACGAAAAGATATGACTCCCGCTCCCCGCCGCGTCCGCAAACCCAACACCCGATATCCCATCACCGTAGGGCGGGCTTCCGCCCACCGCCGCCGCCTCCCCCCTCTCACGATCCACGATCAATCAAAATATGTCCCCGACTGCAACGCGATCACCCGCTCTCCGATCCGCGACGGCGCAGGCTTGCCCAGGATCGCCGGCAGACGGTCCACCGTCTCCTGGAACCGGATCGCCCGACGCTCCAGCTCGTCCACCCGCGTCCCTTCCGCGGAATCCAGCGCCCCGTTCCCGTCGAAGTCCGCGCTTCCGCGCACCGTCCCGTAAACCGTGAACACGTGCGACCGCGTCGTCGTCCAGTCCCCCAGCGCCGCCAGCAGCGACACCGCCTCCGCGAAATCCTCGCGCATCACCGGTCCGCGACCCAGGTCCACCCGACGGTCCGAAATCCCCAGATCGAACCGGTACGCCGAATACCAGTCCGGTATCGTGTCCGACGCCGACGCCGCCCGGAGGTTCGCCAGCTCCCCGACGCTTACGAACCCCGTCCCCCGACGCCGCGCCGCTGCGCCCGACCAGCTCCGCTCGGACTCGTAATTGCCCGTCGCCTCAGGATTGTTCGCACCGTCCACGTCATCGAGCTGCGTCGCCCCGCGGTACGCCGCGATCGCCTTCGCCAGCCGGTATCCGATCGGGTACGTCGCGTTCGGATCGAGCTGATCCCCGTTCTGACGCTCCGCGTCCGACAGCAGCGGCTGCTCCATCGCGATCCGCATCCGGTCCTTCATCTGGTACAGGATCCGCCCGTTGCTGTCCCACGTCTTGTCGAAGTAATACCCGCGCGGCATGTCCGCCGCCTTCCTCACCGGCAGCCCCGCCAGCACCGACCACGGCGCCGAGTTCAGGTTGATCCGCCCGCTCACCCGCAGCCCGCCCGCGTCCACATACGGCGACGTGAAGTCCCAGTCCACGTCCTTCACCGAACCCAGCGGCAGCGACGTGAAATGATCGAACACCGACTGACCCCACGGCAACTGCTTCACCCCGCCCGGAACGTTCGCCGCCGATAACGTCGGATCCACGTGATGCCAGTACACCTGCACCGGGTTCCCGTTCCCGTCCACCCCGATGAATCCGTTGTCGAACACCGGCAGCCGGCCGTTGTCCACCTGGTTCTTCTCCTGCTGGAGCAGCCGCGTGAACGCCCCCGTCCGCTGGTTCGCATAACGCATCAGGTACAGCATCGACCCCGTCGTCGGATACGCCGTCCGAAGCTGCCCCGTATCCGCAAACTCCACCTCCACGTTCCGGATCGCCTCGTTCCCGTCGTAGTCGTTCTCCACGAACAACTCGTTCCACGTCCCCAGCGAATGCCGGCACTCGTCCGCATCCGTGAACGCATCGAACTCCAGCGCATGCGCCACCGGAACCATCCAGTTGTGAACGATGTTCAAACCCTGGTCCGCGTCGCTCTGTCGACGCATCGGACGCTCCATCGAATGCCCGGTTTCATACGGACTTCGGTTGTACTGCTCTTCAACGGCCATCTCAGGGTCGTTCAGGAAGAATTGATCCACCGGATGAAATGCACCGTTGAATCCGCTGTTGAACTTGACGAGGTAGATCGTGTCGCCGTTCTCGAACTCGAATGCCTGGCTCGGCGCATCCATGTAATAAACAGTATTCGGCGCAACCTCCTGACACTGCTCGAAGAACGGATGACTTTTAGGATCACCGCTCTGTCCATTAAGGAGGACACGGAAATACCCCGGTGGCCGACTCAGCGGCGGCGTATTGATCAATTCGGCCGGCTGCGGAAGCACCGGGAACGTCTCGTTCTGATCAATTCGGTACAACTTGCCGGCCTCAAACGCCTGCCCCTGATTCACGACGTAAATCGCATATCGCCGAAGATCGAACAACCGGTCGTTGTAGGGCGAAAACAACTCGACGGCATAACCCGTATATAAGGGAACGCGAGGCCGCATCGCCACCACTTCCGTGATATACGGCTGGCGCTCGACGCCGTACACGCTCTCGATCTGCTGCTGCCCGAAGGCGTCCAGGTAGGTGACGACCTGGCCGAACCTCGCCGATGTCGGGTTGCTCACCCGGATCGGAATCGGCGTCGACGGATCGTCGTACTCATAATTCTCATAATCCGGAACGTACCGCCCCAGACCGTCCTGGATCAGGTGGTCCACGTCCTGATCCGCGTAGTCGATGAGGTTCGCCGTCAGCGACGCCGCCAGCACCGCGATCAGATCAAACCGGTCCACCGCCCCGCTGCCGTCCACATCCCCGATCTGCGGCACGCCCTCGAAGTTCACGTTGCCCCGGAAAAACTCCGCAAGCTGGTCCGGCAATCCGTCGCCGTTCCCGTCCGGACCGGTCGCATGATTCAGCAGCATCGCCGTGAAGTTCGCCTGGATCAGCCCGATCGCCGTCTGCACGCGCGGATGCGCGTAATCCGTCCGGAACCCGTTGATCCCGTCCACCGGGTCCAGCAGCACGTCCTCGATCCACGGCAAGGACAGCATCAGCCGCCCCGCCACCGTCAGCTCCGTCAGGCCGTCTCCGTCGAAGTCCGGACACGAGTTCACGTCCGCCGACCCGTCGTCATCCACGTCCACGCACGGGTACTGGTAGAACTTCAGGAACGGCAGGCTGCTGAGCACCAGCGGATCGCTGTTGCCGCGGTTCTGAAGGTAAAGCCGGCGCATCCGGTCCTGAAGGTCGCGCCCGCCGGAAAGCTCCACCCCGCGCGCGAAAAGATCGTCGTGACTGACCGTCGTCAGGTGCCGCCGGCGGTCATACCAGCCCCCCGAACCGGGGTCCGTCGCCGTCCCGCGCGTCGACATCACGTTGTACAGCCACGCATCGCCCGTGCCGTCGAAGTCCTCGTTGAAACGCAGCGTCCACCAATGCCACTGCCCCGCCCCCAGCGCCGGGTACTGCACCAGCAGCTTGTCCGTCAGCTCCCCGCTGTCCAGCACAAACGGGTTCCCGTGCAGCTTCGTCACCGGAAGCTGACGCGGCGGAATCAGCCCCCCGCGACGCCGCAACACCGGCTCTTCCGTCGTCGGCGAGTACTCGCGCGAAAGCTGCCCGCTCCAGTTCGACGGGCGGACCTTGTAGTCGTTCGTCAGGATCGTGTTCACCAGCAGCGGGTGCGACCAGCTCAGGTTCACCATCGCCCCGTGATCCACCACCTTCAGCGCCAGCGACGGATCCGCCGTCATGTTCAGCGGCTCGTTCACCTCTCGCGCCAGCGCCCGGATCTCCTCTTCCGGAAGCCCGAACGCCCGAAGCGACACCGACCGCGCATCGTTGACCCCGTCCCCGTCCGCATCCGCCCAGTCCGCCACGCCGTCCGCCGCCGGCGACCCGCCGAAGATCGCGATGTATCCGTCCTGCCACAGCTTGATCGGATTGCCGTCCGCGTCCTCGCCGTCGAGCACCCAGTCCGCTGACGTGATCGCCCCGTCATTGTCATAATCCGTCGCCGGCGCCGTCAGCACCGTCCGCATGTCCGGATTGCCGCGGCTCGGTGGGATCACGAAGGGCGCCCCGCTGACGATCCGCTCCACGTCGCTGGAAATCACGAACGCCCGGCTCCCCTGATACGGATTCGCCGGATCGACCGCCTCCGCCTCCGCCTGCCCGAAAAGCGTGTGTACGCCGTAAACTTCCCCGTAAGTCGGGCGGATCGGCCGGCCGCTCCCGTCCAGCAGGCCGTTCATCTGGCTCGACGCATACGGCGCCCCGCCCTGCCCCACCACACCTTCGACCAGAACGCCCGACACAACGTTCATCACCGATGCGATCGCCGACTCCCTGTCCACCCGCTTCTGCTGCGACGCCAGGCTGTTCGTCTCGAAGCGCATCGACCGCAGGAACACGACGCCGACGACAAAGAGAATCCCCAGCAGCGCAACCACGACCACCAACGCCACGCCCTCGCGCCGCGCCCCGCCGCGCCGCACTCCGCCGCGCCGAGCACCGCGCGTTCGCGACGCTTCAGGCCGCGCTGCCACGCCGCCCCGAATCTCTTCGCGCTTCACTCTGTCACCCCGTCGCGTCATATCTTTGCACCCCACCCGCGATTCCCTCTGTCACGCTTCCCCTGTTGCCTGCTGCCTGTTGCCTACTGCCTGTTCCTATCTCCCCACCGGAATCACCATCACATGCCGGATCGGTTTATCCAGCCGGTTCAGATCATCCACCACGTCCACCGTGATCCGCAGCGCCGTCGGAAAAAACGGATCCGGCGTCGCCGCCCCCAGCACATTCCCGTTGCAGTCCAGCGGAATCGTCCGCGGAAACCACCCGATCCCCACGTACGCGACGTCCCCGCCGAAGTACCCCGGGTCGAACCGCGGCCGGGCGATCGATGTCCCGTCATCGCAGCTCGACCACAGCGAATCATGCAACTCGCGGAACGCATTCGCCCGGTTCGCGTCACGCCGCGCCCGGTAGTATTCTTCCTCCAGTTCCAGTGTCCGGAACAGGCTCACCTTCTGCGCGGCGTCCCGGGAATCCTGCATCCAGCTATCGAACCACACCACGTGGTCCCCGGACTTCAACACCCCCGCCGCGTCCTCGAACGTCCACTCCACCTTGAACGAAGCGCATCGCGGCAGGAAGTACGCGCTTAACCCCCCCGCCTCCGCTAGCGCCGACGGCAGCGCCCCATCACTGATGCTGCGGCCCTGGTACGGCGTGTTCATCCACGGAAAAAGCTGATCGTCGTAGAACATCGCTCCCGGCGGCGGGTTCCCCATCATCGACCGCGAAAACGGTGGCGGAACCGCGTCCCGCAGCACCTGCGCGGTGTAGTCGTAGTTGTAGACAATGTCCGCCAGGCCCTTCAGGATCGGGTAGTCCCCGCTCGTCTCCGGAACCTCGTCCACCAGCGACGGCCCCGGCCGCCACCGCGGATCCGGCTGATTGTCAGACCCCACCGGCGCGCTCGACGACGGCAGCATCAGCAGCGACCGCCGCGACAGCATCCAGTCCGCCGCCGCACGCGACGCCACCAGACCGTCCGGGTCATCCAGCCGCGGAAACTGATCCACCGTGTCGTCCCACGCCAGCGCATACTCGTTCGGTGCGTTCACGTCCTTCGAATACTTCCCCGCGTTTGCGTGACCGTATACCACAAACTGCGAGTGCGACGCCGCCCCGTTGTACACCGCGCTCGTTCCCAGCCGCGACGTGAAGAACGCCAGCATGTCCGCACGCGGCGCCACGAGATTCCCGCTCGCATCCTCACGCTCCGGATCGGGCAGGTGCGGGTAACCGTCCGTCGGATCCCCCAGACCCCCGCCCGGCGGCGCGTCGCCCTCCATCCCTTCCTTCGTCCAGTACGCCCGCACCGGCCGACCCTGCACAAACAGAATCGAGTTCTCAGGCGTCACGTACCGCAGATCCTCGCGCAGCGTCTCCTCCAGCAACCGCAGGCGCTGATTCACGTTCGTCAGCGCCGTCGCCTGCCCCGTCGACTTCACCGTGATCGTGAAGACCTGACCCGCCAGCAGCATCATCAGCGCAAGAATCGCCACCGCGACCACCAGCTCCGCGAGCGTGAACGCGCCGCGCCTACCCGGCCTGCCGCTGTTCCAAGGCTGGTTCGATCCCCGATTCATGCCTGATCTCGTTAAACTGAAGCTGTAATTATGACCGCTGCGACCCTTGTTCCGGTGCGAGTCGGGCGGATCCGACCCGTCAGCCGTATGTAGTATTGTGTCAGCCAAGTGTCGGTCTAGGGGGCCCGCGCCGCAAAAGGTTATTGACACATCCTGGCCTGTCACTCAGCCATCTCGCGGCGCACCGACTCCGCAAGACGCTCCGCCTCACCCGGTTGATACCCTCGGACATTCCACCGAAACCCCAACCCGTCGCCCGCACGGCGAGGAATCAGATGAATGTGCAGGTGCGGAACAACCTGTCCCGCGTCCGAACCGTTGTTGATGAGGACGTTGAAGCCCGTGGCCCCCGCCGCCCGCATCACGGCTGAGCCAAGTCGGGGAAGCGCAGCCCCCACTTCGCCGGCAAGCTGCTCCGGCATCCGGTCCAACGTCGGATAATGCTGGGTGGGCACAACGAGGGTATGCCCCGGCGACAGGGGCTGAATGTCCAGAAAGGCGAGACAGGCGTCCCCGCGATGGACGACGGTCGCCGGAATCTCCCCGCGGATGATCCGGCAGAATACGCAGTTCGGTTCACTCGACATGAGCGCGCCGCCTCCTGCGGGCGTTCACGCGCACGCAGCCGTCGTCGCCCGCCCGCGCGGTCCGCGTCGTCAGGACTCGGATTTCGCCGACGCCTTCAGCGCCTTCGCCGCCGCCGCGTACCGCGCGTTCGTCCGGCGCTTCCGGGCGCTGGGCTTCGGCTTCGCCAGCGATCCCGCCGACTGCTCCGACCCGACAAACTGAAGCACCGCTAGCTGGCTGTGATCCCCCACCCGCCGGTCCGGCAGAGGAATCACCCGCGTGTACCCTCCGGGACGGTCGATGAATTTCGGCGCGACGACCTCGATCAGCCGATGCATGACCGTCTCGCCGGTAAACGTCAGACGCCCCTTCGGCTCGCCCGTCCGGTAGCGCCGTCCGCTGGCCGAGCGCAGCGTCGCCTCCCGGTTCGCATCGCTCATGTTCGCGTAGTCCGCACGATGCGCAGCCGGAATGATCGACCGGTCGGAAAGGTGCTTATGAAGTTGCCGCCGCGCCCGCAGACCGGCCGCGGTGTCCTTCTTCTTCGCGGAAAGGTGGACCCGCTTCGCCAGCGTGACCATCTTTTCAACGAAAGGCCGCAGATCCTTCGCCTTGGTGATCGTCGTGCGGATCTGCCCGTGCTCGACGAGGTTCTGCACGAGGTTGCGGCGCAACGCCAGGCGATGCTCCTTCGTGCGATTCAGCTTACGATGTGCTACCCGATGCCTCATGTCCGTCCGTCCTCGTCTGCTCGACCCTCGCCCGCCCGACTACCAACCCACGCCCCTCAGGATAGGCGCCTTCCGACTTTACCCCTGCCCCTACCAAGCCGCGCCCGCCCACCCTGGACGTCGCGCCGCGATGTCAAGGGTAAGGAAGCGTTCTTTCTCTCTTTCAACCGCCCCGCCCACGCCTGACCTTGACGTTGCTCAACACAAGGTCAAACGTCAGGAAACGAATTCTAAATCATAACTCACAACTGTGGAGCGCCATCCGAACCGCGGGCTTCAGCCCGCGCGAACGCTCGTTTCGTGGCGCACCGCGGAATCGAGAATGACGATCGGGGGATGCTTCGTTCGTTTCCCGCCACGCAGGAATTCACTTCCGAACGCTCACATCCGAATGCCAACATGTCTCGATCCGCTCTCCCCGGATCACCCTTCCGTCATCGTCATGTCGCGCAGCGGCATATGCGCCGTCGGCAACCGGCTCATCATCGGCTCGGTGAAGCCCGGTCCCGTGCTCGAAACCGCAGCCGCCGGCTCCGCCCCACCCAACTTCATCCCCAGCGTCAAACCCAGCTCGGCAAGCCGCTTCTTGACCTCCGTCAGCGACGTCTTCCCGAAGCTGCGAAGGTTCAGCAGATCCGTCTCCGTCATCTGCACAAGCTGACCGATCGACGTCACCCGCGCCGAGTCAAGGCAGTTCCCCGACCGCGCCGAAAGCTCCAGCGCCGATATCGGCCTCGCCAGCAGCTCCTGAAGCTCCGACCCGCCGCCGTCCGCCCCGACGATCGCCCGACGCATCGCGCTGATCGACTCCGAACCCGGATCCGCATACTGCACGAAGGGGTTCAGGTGTTTGCGCAGAATCTTCGCCGCCTCCACGATCGCGTCGTCCGGCGTCGTCGTCCCCCGGGTCCAGATTTCCAGCACCAGCCGGTCGTAGTTCGTCAACTGCCCGACGCGCGTGTCCTCCGGACGATAACGTACACGCAACACCGGCGAGTAGATCGAGTCCACCGGGATCGCCCCCAGTTCCGGATCCACGCCGCGATTTTCCTCGGCCGTCACGTAACCGCGACCCATCCCCACCTTCAGCTCCATCCGGAAGTTGACGTTCGCGGTCAGCGTGCAAAGCAGGTGATCCAGATTCACGATCTCGATGCCCGTCTCCGGCTCGATGTCCTTCGCCCGCACCTCGCCCGCCTTGCTGCGCGACACCCGCAGCGTCTTGACCTCCTCGCCAAGATCCGCCTTGATCACCAGACGCTTGACGTTCAGCACGATCTCCGTCACGTCCTCCAGAACGCCCTCGAGGCTCGTGAATTCGTGCGACGCCCCTTCGATGCGCACGCTGCGCACCGCCGCTCCCTCAAGGCTTGACAACAGCACCCGACGGATCGAGTTCCCGATCGTCGTCCCGAACCCGCGCTCGAAGGGTTCGATCAGGAACTTCCCGTAAGTCTGGGTGCTGACCGCCTCGTCCTTGGTCAACCGCGTCGGCAGCTCAAACCCGCGCCACCTGATTCGCATCGGTCCGGACCTCCTGTGTACCCCTGTCGTCCCCCGGCGACCGCGGCTCGCAACCGCGACCCCGCCTCTTTCCGGCCGGGAAGACTACCGGCTGCAGAACTCGATGATGAGCTGGTCTTCCACCGGAATCTGCACGTCCTCGCGCGTCGGAAGCGCCACGACCGTGCCCTCAAGATTTCCCGCGTCCAGTTGCAGCCACGCCTGCATCGACGGAACGCCGTCTCCCAGCGTCCGCGTCACAAGCTGACGGCTCCGCTCGCTGGGCTTCACGCTGATCTTGTCTCCCGCACGCACCAGATAGCTCGGGCGGTTCACACGCCGACCGTTGACGTACACGTGACCGTGCGTCACCAGCTGCCGGGACGCCTTGTGCGACGCCGCAAAACCCAGCTTCCACGCCACGTTGTCCAACCGGCGCTCCAGCAGCGACAGGAGCATCTCGCCCGTGTTCGTCTTCCCCTTCTCCGCCATGCTGAAGTAGATCGTGAACTGCTTTTCCAGAACGCCGTAATACCGCTTCACCTTCTGCTTCTCGCGCAGGCGGACCCCGTAGTTCCCCGCTGCACGCCGGCGCCACGCGTGCATCCCCGGCGGCTTGTTCCGCCACTGCTTCTCCATCGCGCACTTCGCCGTCTCGCAACGCACGCCTTTGAGCATCAGCTTGATGCCCTCGCGCCGACAAAGCCGACATACTGGTCCTATGTATCGTGCCATCGTTCTCCCACGTTCGATCGTCGCCCTGCAGCTCTCCCGCCTACGCCAGTCACCCAGGTCGTCGTAGAACCGGCCCTTGCCGATCCTCCCTCACTAGCTACACCCGCCGCCGCTTCCTCGGACGACACCCGTTGTGCGGCAGCGGCGTCACGTCTTCGATCGATTGAATCCGCAATCCCGAACTTTGCATCGCCGTGATCGCCGACTCACGCCCGCCGCCGGGCCCCTTCACCTTCACCTCCACTTCAGACATCCCGAACTTCCGCGCCGCGTGCGCCGCACGCTCCGCCGCACGCTGCGCCGCAAAAGGCGTGCTCTTCCGCGTGCCCTTGAAGCCCACCGTCCCCGCCGACGACCAGCACAACACCTCGCCCGACACGTCCGTGATCGTCACGATCGTGTTGTTGAACGTCGCCTTTACGTACGCCACCCCGCGCGAAACGCTGCGCCGGACCTTCTTCTTCCCGCCTGCACGCTTAGCCACGACCCAGCTCCTTCACGCCCTTCTTCCCGGCCACTGTCTTCCGCGGACCTTTCCGCGTCCGCGCGTTCGTCCGCGTCCGCTGACCCCGAACCGGAAGACCCGCACGATGACGCAGACCCCGGTAGCAGCGAATGTCCCGCAACCGCCCGATGTTTGACTGCACCGCCCGGCGCAACTGCCCTTCCACCTGGTAATCCCGGTCGAGAATCCCCGCGATCCGCGAAACGTCGTCTTCCGTCAGATCCTTCGCCTTCCGCGCAGGGTCAATCCCCGCCTCCTTCAGAACCTGCTTCGCGGTATGATGACCCACGCCGTAAATGTACTGAAGCGAATACTCGATCCGCTTCTCCGCCGGAATGTCAACGCCCGAAATACGCGGCACGCTTGCCTCCCTTTATCAGCCCTGACGCTGCTTATGCCTCGGGTTCGTGCAGATCACCCGAACCACCCCACGCCGCTTGATCACCTTGCAGTTCTCGCAGATGCGCCGAACGCTCGCACGCACTTTCATCCAACCTCACCTCCCGTCCGACGCTACCAGCCCGATCCGTCCTCGCCCAGCGTCAGCACCCGGCACCCGTCCTCCGTCACCGCAATCGTGTGCTCGAAATGCGCCGCCGGACGCCCGTCCTTCGTCCGCACCGTCCACCGGTCCCCGTCCGCATACGTCACCTCGTGCGTCCCGAGGTTCACCATCGGTTCCACCGCGATCACCAGCCGCGGAACCAGCTTGAAATCCATGTCCTTCCGCTTCCGGTCCCAGTAATTCGGAACCTTCGGCTCCTCGTGCATGCTCCGTCCGATTCCGTGACCGACGAAGTCCCGCACCACCCCCATCTTCTGCGACTCAACGTGCCTCTGAAGCAACCGCGCAATCTCGCCCCACGTCCGCCCCGGACGGATCTCCGCGATCGCCAGCTTCAACGCCCCGTGCGCCGTCTCCATCAGACGCCGCACCTCGTCGCTCACCGCCCCCACCGCAATCGTCAGCGCCGCGTCTCCGCAATACCCCTCGAGCTGAACTCCGCAGTCCACGCTGACGATGTCGCCCTCGATCAGCGGCCGTCGATCCGGAATCCCGTGGACCACCTGCTCATTAACGCTCGTACATAACGCCGCCGGAAACGGAAACCGCGCCTCCTTGTTCACCACACCCTTAAACAGCGGTTTCGCCCCCGCGTCCCGGATCATCCCCTCCGCAAGGTCGTTTAGGTCCGCCGTCGAAACGCCGGGCTTCGTCACCCGTCGCACCTCGTTCAGCACGCGGTTCACCAGCAGGCCCGCACGCCGCATCAACTCCAGCTCGCGGTCGCTCTTGAGAATGATTCCCCGACGTCCCATCTCCCCGCTTTCCCGGGCGCTGGAACGCCGATCACTCCCCACCGCCGTGCCCGACTGCCGGTCCACTCCGTCGCCGCCTTTGCTAGGTATCGCGCTCCCCCCGGATCGCCCCGGCGCCCCCGAGGAAGCCCGGGTAATTCCGCATGATCAGGTTCGCTTCAATCCGCTGCACCAGATCCAGCGCGACGCTCACGACAATCAGCAGACCCGTCCCGCCCAGAAACGCCGATACCAGAAACGGAACCTTCAACTGGTCCGCAATGATCGTCGGAATCAACGCAATCAACGCCAGAAAACCCGCCCCGACGTACGTGATCCGCGCCATCACCTTGTCCAGGTAATCCGCCGTCCGCTTCCCGGGACGAAGACCCGGAATAAAGCTCCCCCCGTCCCGCAGATTGTTCGCCATGTCCTTCGGACGGAACTGAACGCTCGTCCAGAAGTACGCGAAAAAGTACACCAGCGCCACATACGTCACAATATACGGAAACTCGCTGCCCCCGAACCAGTTCGCCAGGCTCGCAAAAACCCCCCACCCCGTCGCCTGCGCCAGTCCGCTGAACAACATCGACGGAAAAATCAGCAGCGTGCTGGCGAAAATGATCGGCATCACGCCGCCGTGATTCACCCGCAGCGGCAGATACTGACGCTGACCGCCGAATACCCGCCGCCCGCGCGTCTGCTTCGCCTGCTGGATCGGAATCCGCCGCTGCCCCTGCGTAATCAGGATCGACCCCGCCACCACCGCCACAAACGCCACCACCAGAAAGAGAATCTTCAGCGGATCCATCTTCGTGTCGTCCGCCCCGCCGATCTGCGGCGTCGCGTTGTTCCAGACGAACGCCAGCGCCGTCGGCATCCGCGACACGATCCCCGCCATGATGATCAGCGAAATCCCGTTCCCGATCCCGTACTCATCAATCTGCTCGCCCAACCACATCAGGAGCATCGTCCCGCTCGTCAGCACGACGATCGACATCAGCATGTACGTAAACGACATGCCGAAGAACATCCCCTGAAACGCCGGGTAGATGAAATTCTGCGACGCCAGATACCGCATCCACAGCAGCGCCTGAAACAAACACAGCGCCACCGTCGCGTAACGCTGGTACTCATTGATCTTCCGCATCCCGGACTGCCCTTCCTTGGACAGCTTTTCCAGCGCCGGAACGAACTGCATCAGAAGCTGGAATATGATCGACGCCGAAATATACGGCATGATCCCCAGACCGAAGATCGTGCTCTGCGACAGGTTCCCGCCCGTGAAAAGCTGGAAATACTCCGCCAGACCCCCGAGCGCCCCCATCCCCGCCGACATCGCCTGCTGATCAACCCCGGGAACGGGAATCACGAACCCCACCCGGTAGAGCATCAAAAGCCCCACCGTGAAGAGCAGCTTGTTCCGCAGCTCCGGAATCTTCAATACGTTCAAAAATGCCCGAAGAATGTTCACCCGTGGTCCCCGACCGACCGGGCGACAACCTTCACGGTCCCGCCCGCCGACGTGATCTTCTGCTCAGCCGACTTGCTGAACTTCGCCGCCTCAACCGTCAACTTCTTCTTCAACTCGCCGAATCCCAGGACCTTGATCGGGTTCCGAAGGTGACCCACCAGACCGCTGTCCCGCAGCGATTCCGGCGTCACCGTCGATCCGTTCTCATACCGCGCGTCCAGCGTCGCCACGTTCACCACCGTGTACTCAACGCGGAATTTCGCGTTGCTGAATCCACGCTTCGGAAACCGCCGATGCGTCGGAATCGCCCCGCCTTCCGCAAGCCCGCGCATCTTCCACCCCGAGCGGGATCCGGCGCCTTTGTGTCCACGACCCGCGGTCTTACCCAGTCCGCTTCCAGGACCGCGCCCCAGCCGCTTGCGCTTCGCGCCCCGACCGGCCCTTTTTGTGATGTCCCCGATCTGCATGTCCTTACCCCGCCAGCTTAACGCCCCGAAGTTCTTCGACCTGATCGCGGCTCATCAGCCGCAACAACCCGTCCAGCGTCGCCCGGCAGAGGTTCTTCGGACTCGTCGAACCGTAACTCTTCGTCAGAACGTCCTTCACCCCCGCAAGCTCCAGCACCGCACGTACGCTCGCCCCCGCGATGACGCCCGTTCCAGGACTCGCCGGAATCAGCACCACCCGGCTCGCACCGGCCTGACCCACGATCCGGTGCGGAATCGTCCCGCCCACCAGCCGAACACGCATCATCTGCTGCGTCGCGGCCTTGCGCGCCTTCTCCACCGCCGAGGGCACTTCCGTGCTCTTGCGGTACCCCAGCCCCACGCGACCCTGGCGATCCCCCACCACCACCATCGCCGCAAAGCTGAACCGTCGCCCGCCCTTCACAACCTTCGCGCAGCGGTAGACGCGGACCACCTTTTCCTCGACGCCGCCTTCGCCGCCGCCTTCACCCGACCGATGTGCCTGACCCGCTTCCGCCATGTCTCACCTGTGTCCGCGCTTTTCACCCGCGCTTGCCTTCATGCGCCGCCGAGGCGCCTCCCGATCGAAGAAAACTCGTATGACGCCGCTCCGTCCGTCAAAACGCCAACCCCCCCTCGCGCGCCGCATCCGCCAGCGCCTTGACCCGACCGTGGTACTGATACCCCGCCCGATCGAAGCACACCTGCTTGATCCCCTGCGCCAGTGCCGCCGCCGCCAGCGCCTTGCCCACTTCCTTCGCCGCCGCCACGCTTCCCCCGTCTTTCAGGGAACCCCGCAGTGCCTTCGACTGCGAACTCGCCGCGCACAGCGTCCGCCCGGATCCGTCGTCGATCACCTGGGCGTAAATGTGCTTCAGACTGCGGAACACCGTCAGCCGCGGACGCTCGACCGTCCCGGTCACTCGCTTGCGAACGCGAATCTTCCGACGCTCGCGCCGTACCGTCTTGAGTTTCTGTGCGTTCATCGTCCTTCAGTTCTCCGGCGCCGTCCCCGCTACCCGCCCGTAACCGCCTTGCCCTGCTTGCGCTTGACCACCTCGTCCTCGTACCGGATGCCCTTCCCCTTGTAAGGCTCGGCCTTGCGCAGCGCCCGGACTTCCGACGCAAACCGCCCGACCCGCTCCTTGTCGCATCCTTCCACGAGAATCTTCGCCGGCTCGTTATCACCGCGCGCCGCAGGCGCCTCGACCGTCACTTTGACCCCCTCAGGCACAGGAACTTCGTACTGCGCGCCCGACGCCGTCTTCCGACCCATGTACCCGATGTTCAGGCACAGCTTCTTGCCTTCCAGCTTGCAGTTGTATCCCGTCCCGTAGATCAGAAGCCGCCGCTTGAAACCGTCCGTCACCCCCGTGACCATGTTCGCCAGAAGCGCCCGCGCCAGCCCGTGATTCGCACGGGACTGCTTCTGATCATCCACCCGGCGCACCGTCACCTGCCGACCCGCCGCGTTCACCTCCACCTCGGTCCCCGTCGGCAGATCCAGCGCCAACGTCCCCTTGCTCCCCTTCACCGACACGCTCCGACCGCTGACGCTCACCGTCACCGACGAAGGGAAAACCACCGGTTTGCTGCCTAGTCTTGACATCGCCTGACTACCTCGCCGCTCGACTTCTCCGACACGCAACGCCCCGTTGCTTCGTCCCTTACCGCGGATCTGTGCAAACCCCCCGCCCCGCTACGACACCAGACAGAGCACTTCGCCTCCCACCCGCTGCTCCCGGCACGCCCGATCGCTGAGCACCCCGCGGTTCGTCGACACGATCGCAATCCCCAGACCGTCCATCACCCGCGGAATCTCGTCCGCTCCCGCATACACCCGGCATCCCGGCTTCGACACACGGTCGATCTGGCGGATCACGTCCTCGCCACGCGCCCCGTACTTCAGATGAATGCGAAGCAGCCCCTGACGGGCGTCCGCGATCTGGTCATACCCCAGAATGTACCCCTCCTGGCGCAGAACCTCCGCCACCCCACGCTTCAGCTTCGAAGCCGAAACCGTCACTTCCTTACGTCGCACCCGAACCCCGTTGCGGATCCGCGTCAGCATGTCCGCGATCGTATCCGTCAGCATTCCTGCCGCTCCTCATGCGCCGCTGCGGCGCGACCTCTACCAGCTCGCCTTGCGCACCCCCGGGATCATCCCCTTATGCGCCAACTGCCGGAAGCACAGCCGGCACAGCTTGAACTTCCGGTACACCGCCCGCGAACGCCCGCACATCTGGCACCGACGCACCCGCCGTGTCGAGTATTTCGCCGGTGCGTTCGCCTTGTTCCTCCAGGCCGTCGTCGCCATGCTGGAAACCTCTTACCCTTCCGCCTTGCGGAACGGCAGACCCATCAACTCGAGCAGACGCCTGCCGTGCGCGTCGTTGCCCGCCGTCGTCACCATCGTGATGTTCATGCCCAGCGTGTACTCGACCTGGTCCAGGTTGATCTCCGAGAAAATCCCCTGCTCCGACAACCCCATCGAGTAATTCCCACGACCGTCAAAATTCGTCTTCAAACCCCGGAAGTCGCGCAAACGCGGAATCCCCGCGTTGATCAACCGGTCCAGAAACTCGTACATCCGCTTCCCGCGCAGCGTCACCATCGCGCCGATCTCCATCCCCTCACGGAGCTTGAAGTTCGACACGCTCTTCCGCGCCTTGCACCGCACCGCCTTCTGACCCGTAATCACCGACAGATCCCGCTCCGCCGCCTCGATGATCTTCTTGTCCGCGCCGGCACGCCCCAGACCCATCGACACCACGACCTTCTTCAGCCGCGGAATCGCCATCGGATTCTTGATCCCAAGGTCCGACGCCAGCACCGGCCGCACGCTCGATTGATAATGTTCCAGCAACCTCGCCATCGAAGACCTGCTCCCGCGCCGACTACGCGCCCTTCACCTTCCGCAGGACGTGAAGCACCGACTGCTTCTCCACCGTCACACGCTGCTTCTCCGTCACCTTCCCGCCGGGGTCCGTCTTCGTCGTGAAGCGAACCCGCGACGGCTTCCCGGAGGAAGGGTCCACCGGCTGAACGTTCGACAGGTGGATCGGCGCTTCCTTCTGCAGCCGACCGCCCTTCGGGTTGCGCTTCGTCGGACGAACGTGGCGGTACACCAGGTTCACGCCCTCCACCACCACCTCGTGCTTCCGGGCGTCCACCCGCAGAACCTTCCCGCGCGCCCCCTTGTGCGCCCCGGCGATCACCGTCACCGTGTCGTTCTTTCTTACGTGGCTCGCCATCTAGACCACCTCTTCCGCCAGCGAAATGATCTTCATGTATTTGTCGCGCAGCTCCCGCGCCACCGCCCCGAACACACGCGTCCCCTTCGGCTCGCCCTTGTCGTCCAGCAGGACCACCGCGTTCGTGTCGAACCGCACGTACCCGCCGTCCGCACGACGCGTCGGCTTCACCGTCCGGACCACGACCGCCTTCGACGTCCGACGCTTCGATCGGTCCTTCCGGGTGTTCCCGCCCATGAACTCCGAGTTCGGCAGCGCCTTCTTCACCGTCACGAAAACGATATCCCCCACCCCCGCCACCTGAAGACGGGGCTTGCCGATCCGCGAGGTCGAACCCTTGTACACACGGATCACCATCGCCTCCTTGGCACCGGTATTGTCCGCCACGTCCACCCTGGAATACTGAATGATCATCGCCTTGCCGCCGCTCCCTTACGCCGTCGCCGATTCCGCTCCGCCCGCGTGACGCTCGAGAATCTTCTCAAGCCGCCAGCTCTTCGTCTTCGACATCCGACGGCAAAACGCCAGTTGAACCCGATCGCCCGCCTTCGCCTCGTTCTTCTCGTCGTGGGCGTGGACCCGGCGACGACGACGCATGTACTTCCCGTACTTCGCGTGTTTCACGCTGAACTCGTATTCCACGCTGATCGTCTTGTCCCGCTTGTCCGACACGACGACCCCCACCAGGTGCGCACGCTCCCGGCGACCCTCCGCCTTTTTCGTCATCGTTGACGTCGTTGCCATCCGAACGTTTCCTTATCCGCCTTCGCCCTGCGACCGGCCCGCGATCGTCCCCTACGTCGTCACCCGCTGCCCGCGCTCACGCATCACCGTCAGCACCCGCGCGATGTCACGCTTCGTGTTCGTCAGAAGGTGCGGATTCTCCAGCTTCTCCGTCACCGCCTGAGAGCGAAGGTCGAAAAGGTGACGCCGAAGCCGGTCCAGCTCCAGCCGAAGATCCTCCAGCTTCATTTCTCGTACCGCGCTGATCTTCATCGTTTCGATCCCGAACGTAACGCCTCACACCCCTAAAGACCGTGCCGACGACGGATCATCCGGCAACGCATCGGCATCTTGCTCGCAATTCGCCCCAGCGCGCTACGCGCCACGTTCTCCTCCACCCCGCCCACCTCGAACAACACCTGCCCCTCACGCACGCACGCCACCCAGTCCTCCGGGTCGCCCTTGCCCTTCCCCATGCGCGTCTCCAAGGGCTTTGCAGACACCGGCTTGTGCGGGAAAATCCGGATGTAAACCCGCCCCTCCCGATGCAGAAAGTGCGTCGCCGCCACGCGACCAGCCTCAATCTGACGACCGGTGATCCATCCCGTCCCCAGCGTCTGAAGCCCGTACTCCCCGTACGACACTTCGTTCCCGCGCATCGCCACGCCGCGCAGCTTCCCACGCTGCGATTTGCGCCACTTCACCCGCTTCGGCATCAACGCCATGAGTCCACCTGCCCTTACACCAGCTCGCCGCGATCAACCCCCGCCAGCGACACGACTCTCCCGACAGCCTACCCGCGCTTCCCGCGCGACGGACGACGCGCCATCCCCTCGCCCAGCGACGGCGCTTCCTCCCCGTAACGACCGTGATACATCCAAACCTTCACCCCGATCGTCCCGTACGTCGTCTTCGCAATCGCATATCCGTAGTCGATGTGCGCCTGAAGCGTGTGCAGCGGAATCGACCCGCGCAGCATCGTCTCCACCCGCGCCATCTCCGCCCCGCCCAGCCGCCCCGACGACCGGATCTTGATCCCCTTCGCCCCCGCCGTGATCGCCGCGTCCGCACGCTGCTTCATCACCCGACGGAATCCGCCGCGCTTCTTCAGACCGTCCGCGATCCCCTCCGCCACAAGCTGCGCGTTCGTGTCCGGCGACTTGATCTCCACGATCCGCACGTCCACCTTCCGATCGATCAGATCCTCCAACGCCTCACGCAGCTTCTCGATCTCCGCCCCGCGCGGCCCGATCACCAGGCCCGGTCGCCCCGTGTGCAGCGCCACCTTCACATCCGTGCGCGTCCGCTCGATCTCCACCTCCGCGATCGCCGCATAAGGCGGATTCTGGTTCAGCCGCTCGTCGATGAACTTGCGGATCTTCTGATCCTCAATCAGAAATTCCCCGAACGCCGCCTTCGGCGCATACCAGCGCGAACGCCACTCTTCGGTGATCCCGATCCGGAACCCTCTGGGATGGATCTTTTGACCCACGACTTTCTCCTCAACGCCGACACGCCCGGCGAACGTTCAACCCTCAAACCCGCTCCCGAACCTCGATCACAATGTGGCTGGTCCGCTTCAGGATCGGGTGCGCCCGACCGCGGTCCTTCGGTTGCCACCGCGGATACGTCGGACCCCCGTCGATCCGCGCCTCGCTCACCACCAGACTGCGCACGTCCGCCTCCTGCTCATCCGCGTTCGCGATCGCCGACTTCAGCACGTTCTCGATCATCCGCGCCGACCGCCGACGATTGAACGCCAGAAGCTCCAGCGCCTCGCTCGCCCGCCGACCGCGGATCGTGTCGATGACCAGCCGCGCCTTCCGCGGACTGATCCGCGCAAAACGATGCAGCGCACGCCACGTGTTTCCGTCCGCCATGATCCCCAACTCCCTACTTCGCCGCCGCATCCGCCTTGCGGTGGCCCGAGTGACCCTTGAATGTCCGCGTCGGACTGAACTCCCCCAGCTTGTGCCCCACCATCTCCTCCGTCACGAACACCTGGTGGAACATCTTCCCGTTGTGAACCTCGAACTTCAGACCCACGAACTCCGGAACGATCGTGCAGGCCCGACGCCACGTCCGGATCGGCGCATGCACCCCGCGCGACTTCGCGTCCATCGCCTTCCGAAACAGCTTCTCGTCTACAAACGGACCCTTTTTCTGCGATCGCGACATCGTTCCCTAAGCTCCTTGCTTCGAGCTTCAGACTGCCAGCCTCAAATCCTTGGCTCCCCGGGTTCCCTCAACGCAGCTCAAAACCCCCAGCCCCCCCTACGACGGATTCGGCAACTGTCCGTACCGCCGACTGCGCCGACGACGCAGAATTCGCTTGCTCGACGGCTTCCGCGCCGGACGCGTCCGACCCCCCTTCGCAAGCTTCCCCCACTTGCTGCACGGGTGACGACCGCCGCCGCTGCGACCCTCGCCGCCGCCCAGCGGGTGCGACACCGGGTTCTGCGCCGTACCACGAACATAAGGCCGGCGTCCACGATGTCGCGTCCGGCCGGCCTTGCCCCAGTTCACGTTCTGATGATCCGCGTTGCCGAGCTGTCCGATCGTCGCCCGACATTCCTCGCGCACCTGCCGCATCTCGCCCGACGGAAGCACCAGGATCGCCCAACCGCCCTCGCGCGACAGAAACCGCGCCGTTCCCCCCGCCGATCGCACGAGCTTGCCCCCCTGTCCGGGGTTCATCTCGATGTTGTGCACGTCCATGCCCGTCGGAATGTTCTTCAGCGGCATCGCGTTGCCCGGCTTCGGCTCCACCGTCGGCCCGCTCTCCACCACCATCCCCGCCTTCATCCCCATCGGCGCCAGAATGTACCGCAGCTCCCCGTCGTCGTACTTGATCAGCGCAATGTTCGCCGACCGGTTCGGGTCATACTCGACGCGCTCCACGCGCCCGATCACACCGTCCTTGTTCCGTCGGAAGTCGATCCGCCGGTACAACCGCCGCGCCCCACCCCCGCGATGCCGCGACGTGATCCAGCCGTGATGATTGCGCCCCCCGCGACGCGTCAACCGCTCCGTCAGCGCCTTCACCGGCGTCGATTCCGTCGACGTCAGCTCCGCGAAGTCGCTCACCGTCCCCGCCCGGCGACCTGGCGACGTTGGATTGTATTTTCTAAGTGCCATCGCTCTTCCGCTCCCGGATCAGAACAGGTTGATGTGGTCGTTCGGATCCAGCACCACGACCGCCTTCTTCCAGTCGCTCGTCCGACCCATCTTGAACCGCACCCGCCGCGGCTTCCCATGCACCTTCGACGTCCGCACCGACACCACGTGTACGCCGTAAATCTTCTCCACCGCCTCGCGGATCTGCGGCTTCGTCGCGTGCGCCAGCACCTCGAACGTGTACGATCCCCCGCGACCCGGACGCGTCCGCGACGCGTCGTGCGACTGCTGCGACTGATGCGTGCCTTTCTCCGTCACGAGAGGCCGCTTGATGACGTCGTGTATCTTCATCGCCGATCCACCCTCTTCCCTACGCGTTCGCCGACACCCGCGTCAGGAACGCCTCGAACGCGGGCTTCGTAAACACCAGCTTCCGACGACGCAGAATCTCGTACGCGTTCAGCTCCAGCATCGGACGGACCTCCGTCTTCGGAAGGTTCCGCCCCGAAAGATGCAGCGATCGCTCCACACCGTTCGTCGCCAGCACGCACCCGCGGTCCACCCCGATCTTCTTCAACGTCCCCGCCAGCGCCTTCGTCTTCGGCGCTGACATCGTCAGCCCGTCCACAATCAGCACGTCTTCCGTCTTCAACTTCGCCAGCACCGCGTTCTTCCACGCCAGCGATCGCATGCCGCGCGGCATCGTCTTGTGCGCAAACGGCGCCTGCTTCGCGAACGCACGACCGCCGCCTCGGCGCACGCACGTCCGGATATTGCCCATCCGCGCCCGCCCCGTGCCCTTCTGGCGGTACAGCTTCCGAGTCGATCCCGCCACCATGCTGCGGCTCTTCGTCCGCGCCGAAAACTGCCGCTGGTGATCCAGGTACGCCACCACCGCCTGCTTCAGCAGCGTCGGACGGACCCGACCCCCGAGGAGTTCAGGATCCACCTCCATCTGCCCCACGCGCTGACCGTCCGTCGTATATACAGGTACCGCCAACATCGTCGTCATTCCCAGCCGTCACCCGGACCCTCCGGCCCGGGCTCGGTTCCCTCGCGGCTATCCGCGCTTCTTCGACTTCCGAACCATCACCATCGTACCCTCCGGACCCGGAACGCCCCCGCGCACCAGGATCAGGTGGTCCTCCACGTCCACGCCCATCAAACGCTGATTCTGAAGCGTCCGACGCACGTGCCCGGTGTGGCCGGCCATCCGCTTACCCTTCTTCAACCCTCGCCCGTGTCCGCGCGACGCGCCGCCGCCGATGCTCCCCGGCGACCGGTGCTTTCGCTCCGTCCCGTGCGACGCCGGCTGACCGCCGAACCCGTAACGCCGCATCACGCCCATCGTCCCGCGACCCTTCGTCACCCCCGTGACGTCGAGGAACTTCACGTCGTCGCCGCCGAACATCTCCACCGTCAGCACATCCCCGGGATTGTGCGTCGGCGCCTCGTCCAGACGGATCTCCTTGACGTAACGCTTCGGTCCCGTCCCGGCCCGGCCCGCATGCCCGATCAACGCCTTCGTCGACCGATGCGGCTTCACATCCTCGAACCCGACCTGAAGGGCGTTGTATCCGTCCGTCTCCGCTCGCTTCACCTGGAGGACGACGCACGGACCCGCCTTGATCACCGTCACCGGATGAACGACCCCGCGCTCATCCGTGATCCGCGTCATCCCAAGTTTCCGCCCCAGCAGTGTCGGCACCATGACACTTCACCCCCGCCGGTCGCCGCACGGCGACCGGTCCGTCATACTCGTATCCGCCCGATCCACGCTCAGGCGGCAAACCGTCCGTTAATAATTCGACCGAAAATGAAAGCAGCGCGACGCCAGGTGCCACGCCGTGTCAGGTCTTGATTCTGATGAACACACCCGGGTTCACCGTCATGCGATTCAGGGCTTCAACCGTCCGGGGGTTCGGCTCGCGGATGTCGATGACCCGCTTATGCGTCCGGATCTCGAACTGCTCCCGAGATTTCTTGTCCACGTGCGGACTGCGCAGAACCGTGTAACGCTCCACGCGCGTCGGAAGGGGGATCGGACCGCTCACCCGAGCGCCTGTCCGCTTCGCCTGGTCGACGATCTCCCGCGCCGAAAGATCCAGCGAACGCGGATCGTACGCCTCCATGCGAATCCGTATCTTCATCCCCTTGCTCACGCGAAACACCCCTAAAAAACCGCACTTACGCCCCTTCGACGCACGTGCGCTTCCAAGCCGTCCCGGCGGTCGTCACCAAAAAACCGCAGACCCGCCAAGATATTCAAACCGCGACGCTTGTCAACCGGTCTGCTAACGTAATTCTCATCCAACGATCCGCCGCCCGGTCCCGACCACGCGATCACAACTCGGTTTCCTCACGATTTCACAACGCCCGCTCCGCACCTCCGAACCAACCGCACCCGCATTCATCGCTTGCGGGTTCTCACCGTCAGCCGCGACAGTCGTTAACTTGGGAAACTTCCTCCTGCCTATTACCGCGATGCGACTGCGTTTGCACCCCCACACAACGTCGCCCCGCCTCCAAATCTCAACAAATAAAAATAAAAATGCTTTTATTAAAGCAAAGGTTTCGGTTTCCGCGCCAGCCCCCAACCCCGTCCCGCCGATGCGAAATGACCGACACTCGGACCGCGGATCCCGGACCGCCCCCGTCTAATCCGTTCCGATGAGCAGAACCTCGCGGCTGGTCGCCTGTTTCGACAAGGCGTAGGCGGACGGGCCTTCTCGCGCGACCCGCACCCGCCGCTTGAACTGATGCAGGTCTGCCTCCAGCTCCGCGATCGTCGGAATGCCGTCGTCGCGATACGACACCACCAGAATGCTCTCGCGGTACCGGTCCAGCACCTCGCGGAGGCACGCTCCGACCCGTCGCCGATCCGCCCACCCGCTCGGCTCGGAACGCAGCTCCCGGTGCTTTGAAGTCAGGTCGATCAATCCGGACCAGTGCTCGTACTGCACCAGTCCTTCGAGAAAATGATAAAACGCGCGGTAGTCCACGCCCGTCCCCGTCCGGCTCACATAAGGCGGATCCAGGTAAACCAGATCGTAACGCCCGCCGACCTCTCGAGCGTCAGCGCAGACGGACCGGCACGGCTCGCCGTTGTCGAACACGGCGCGGTTCGCCTGCATGCAGAACGCTTCAACGTGCTCGTTGAAAGGTCGATCCCACGACGCTTTGTTCCCGAAACCGCGCTTCACGTCGGCAAGCCGCATGTAAAGGTTGGCCCGATGAAAGAGGTTGTAAGGTCGCTTCGCCGTCGCGGCCTGAAGCAGTCCGAACCACGCCAGCGCCCGCTCATAAACCGAGTCCAGGACGGCGATGTTGCCGACGGCAACGTCGAGCTGCGCATTCTCCTCGTCCGTGAAGTAAATGCCCGGGAATGTCCGCTGGACGAAGTCCCCGTAACAGACGCCCGGCTGCCGCACGAGCAGCCCCTCGATCGACGACGCGGACAGCCGCACGCGCCCGTTCTCGATCAGCGCCGTTCCGATCTGATGATTGAACTTCAGCGCGTCGTTGTACGTCACGGCCTTGCCCGCGCACTTGAAAGCGTACGCCACGCTGCCCGTCCCGCCGAAGGCGTCCAGCACCGTCCGATAGTCCAGATCCGAAAGCTGCTCGACGATCCAGACGGCGCTGCGTCGCTTGCTGCCCTGATAGCGCGTCGTCGGGAAACGCTCGAAGTCGTGATCCGTCGGTGAAAACAGCGTGCCCATCGTGCTCCGAATGTATTGGACGTTTCCGGCTTCGTCATCTCTCCGTCCGAGTCACATGCGCCGTGCTCGCTCGCCCCCCCGGAGCGCGCCGATACCGAAAAAGACGGGCCTGACGCCGGCGCCGGCCGGACGCAGCCCTTGTCAGCACGGAACTTCAGGAGAAGTCAGCGTGGATCAACCGTGTCGAAGGATACTGCTGGGTTTTCCGCCTTCCCGCGCGTGCGGAATCGTACTGATGATCGAGCTGCTGGTCGTCGCCGCCGGGTGCGGCGCGCCCGCCGGCGAGGCGCCCGTCAACGACAATGCGTCGGACGGCGGCTTCGTCTTCGAGGGCGAGGACGACCCCACGATCGCAGCGCTCGATTACGAACGCTCGGAACTCCTCGTGCAAACCCTCCCGGGCGCCACCGCAACCGAACTCGCAGACGCCTACGCCTCCGCCGGCGCCCAAGCCGTGGACGCCATCCCCGAACTTGATACCGTCGTCCTCGCCGTCGACCCGGATCAGCTCCTCACCGCCGCCGCCGCCCTCGCGGAGCACGAGCTGATTGAAGCCGTCCGCAAGAATTACCTTTACCACGTCGAAGCCGCTCCGAACGATCCACGCGCCGCCGAACAATCACACCTGGACCAGCTCAGACTCGCGGAAGCGTGGGACATCTCGACCGGCGATTCCGCGACGATCATCGCCATCCTCGACACCGGCGTCCTCCCGACGCACGAAGACCTGCGCGCCAACCTTCTCGACGGATACAACGTCGTGGACGCCAACACCGACTTTTCCGATGTTCACGGACACGGAACCGCTGTCGCGGGCGCCGCCGCAGCCGCATCCAACAACGCCCAGGGCGTCGCCGGCGTCTGCGGGAATTGTTCGATCCTTCCGGTGCGTGTGTCTCTGCCCGACGGTCGCGCCTCGAGCCGCGCCATCGCTTCGGCGGTGCTCTGG
The DNA here is from genome assembly GCA_013360585.1 of Phycisphaerae bacterium. Classification (GTDB taxonomy): domain Bacteria; phylum Planctomycetota; class Phycisphaerae; order UBA1845; family UBA1845; genus JABWBH01. The sequence goes on from JABWBH010000021.1 coordinate 34,910, forward strand.
ACCGTGCTTCAAGGCGCCTCGGTCATCAACATCAGTTTCGGACCGCTGGAGCAGGACAAGATCGTTCTCGCGGCGGCCCAGGTCGCCCGCAACAACGGCGTGCCCGTCGTCATCGCCGCCGGAAACCAGGGCGCGCGCAAGTCCGCAGCCGACAGCGAGCACGCCTTGTTCATCGGCGCGGTCAACGACGATGACACGCTCGCCGACTTCTCCAACACCGGACCTTTTGTCGATCTCGTCGCTCCCGGGGTGCGCATCCTCACCACCGATCTGACCGCCACTTACGCCCGTTACAACGGAACGTCGTTCTCGGCGCCGATCGCCACCGGCGTCATCGCCCTGATCCGATCGGTCAATCCCGACCTGCGTCCCGCCACCCTCGAGAACCTCCTGCGAACCACCGCGCTGGATCTCGGCGCTTCCGGGAGGGATTCGTCGTTCGGTTCCGGGTTGATCGACGCTGCCGCCGCCCTTGCCCGCGCGGAAACCACCGAAGAGTCCCCGGACACCACGCCTCCGACGGTGACCGTCTCCAGCCCGCGTGACGGCGCGACAGCGTCCGGAAGAGTCCCCGTCCGAGTCACGGCCGCCGACGCCGCCGGCGTCGCCGACGTCGTGCTCTCCGTCGACGGCGCGCCCGCGCTGACCGACTCCGTCTCCCCTTACACGTTTTCGCTTGACACATCCTCCCTCGCGCCCGGCGCGCACACCCTCGCCGTGGTCGCCACCGACGTCGTCGGCAACGCCTCGTCCGCGCGCACCGTGCGGATCACCGTCGCCGGAGCGACCGGCGACACCGCTCCGCCCACCGCCGCCCTCATCTCGCCTTCTGACGGCGCAACGGTTTTCGGAACCGTCGAAGCCCGCGCCCTGGTCACCGACAACAGCGCCTTGTCGCGCGTGGAGTGGCTCGTCGACGGACGTTCCGCACGAAGCGCCTCGGTCGCCGGAACGCGCCAGGAGGTCTCGTTCTTCTGGAACACCTCGGCGCTTTCCTCCGGGTCGCACACCCTCACGCTCCGCGTCACCGACACCGCCGGTCTTACAGCGAGCGCCGCCGTGACCGTGCGCAAGTGAACAACGCAGGCGGAGGCCCGCAATGCGAGGCGGGACGAACGCCCGCCGTGGATGAGGGCGCCGGCGCGGTATCAGGCAGATGCGGATCGCGGATCAGGAGGGCATCAAATCTGCGCCACGAACGCGAGACGCTCAGCCACTTCACGCAGAAGTCCTTCCCGCGTGATCGGCTTTGAAAGGAAATGATCGCATCCGGCGTCGATGCACTTCTGACATTCTCCGCTCATCGCGTGCGCGGTGAGGGCGACGATCTGGCTGGTGTACCCGCGAGCCCGAAGCTCTGCCGCGGCGGTGTATCCGTCCATCACGGGCATCTGCATGTCCATCAGAATGACGTCATAAGGACGTCCTTCATCTCGCGCCTTCATCGCCGCTTCGACGCCGTCGGCGCCGTTCTCGGCAAGGTCCACCTCGGCGCCGGCCCGACGGAGGATGCCGCGGATCAAGCGCTGATTGTCCGGCCCGTCTTCAACCAGGAGGATGCGCCCGTGGAGGCGCGGAAGGCGCCGCGAAGCCGTCGCGGATTCCAGTTCAGCCCGCGCGGACTCCAGCGAAGTCAGCATCGGCACACCGGACACGTCACCCGCGTCGATCCGCAGCGAGAACGTGCTGCCGCACCCGGAACGGCTTTCCAGCGTCAAATCCCCGCCCAGCATGCGGGCGAGCGCCCGACTGATCGTCAGCCCCAGCCCTGTGCCCCCGAACCGTCGCGTCGTGGACGCGTCCGCCTGCACAAAAGGTTCGAACAACCGCGTCTGCACCTCCGCGGGGATGCCCGGACCGGTGTCGGCCACGTGATAGACGACGGCGCCGCGCGACGCCTCGAATCCGAGACGCACCGTCACGCCGCCGGCCGACGTGAACTTGATCGCGTTGCCCACGAGGTTCACCAGCGCCTGCTTCACGCGCACCGGGTCGCTGACGATCCGCTCCGGAACCGGCCCGTCCAGTTGAACGTCGAGGCGGATGCCTTTCTCTCCGGCACGCTCGCCGAACAACGCGGCAACGTCCGCCAGCACGCGACCGGGGTTCACCAACGTGCGCTCCACCTTCATCATGCCCGCTTCGATCTTCGACAGGTCGAGGATGTCGTTGATCAGCATCAGCAGGTGCTGCCCGTTGCGGCGGATGATGTTGACGTAATTGAGCCGGTCGGAGGCGTTGTGCTCGGCGTCCACGAGGAGGTCGCCGAAACCGAGGATCGCGGTCATCGGCGTGCGGATCTCGTGGCTCATGTTGGCGAGGAACGCGCTTTTCGCCTCCGAAGCGGCACGGGCTTCGCGCGTCGCCTGCTCCAGCGCCGCGTTGAGTTCCTCCAGCTCCCGTTGCTTACGTTCCAACTGAGCTTTCCCCTCCGCCAGCGCCGAGTTGGCCGACTCCAGCGACGCGGCGTACATCCGCAGACGCGTCTCTCCGGCGGCGAGGTCCGCCGTGCGCTGCGCGACTTCCGCCTCGATGATCCGGTTGGTCGCCTCCAGTTGCGCCTGCTGCGAGGCGAGGCGACGCATCTCGATCCGCCCGCGGCGGCAATACAGGACGAGGATCACGCCTTCGAAGATGACCCACCCCGCATGTTCAAACCAGCGCCACCGGTCCACCGTCAGCACGCCGTATACCGACTGCGGAAAGTAAAGTCCGCGCACCCAGTGATCCGCCGCAACCACGACCGTCGCCGTCACGAGGACGCTGACCTCCCGGTAAAACGCAAGAAACGCCAGCGATCCGAAAACGTGGAAATGCGTCTCGATCCGGCCGCCGGTCAGGTGGATCAGTAACGCGGAGGATAACATCTGCCCCACCGCAATCACGTGCCGCGTCGAGGCTTCTCCCGGTCGCAACAACGCCAGCAGGATGGGAAACGCCGCGACGGCCCCGCCCAGAAAAACCGCCGCCCGGACGTGAATGTGTACGTCGCTGTAAGCCCCGGCCCAGGTGCGAGGCGAGATGAGCAACGCCGCGGCGATCCCCCCCAGCCACTGCACCAGCATCAGCACCGCGAAAAACCGGTCCGTCCGCTGAAAGTTGGACCGGCGGCTGCTCGCAAAGATCTCTTCTGTCCGCGCCGCAATCTCCGGCGACGGCGGCGCGGGACAGGACGGGGTCATCATGTTCTGGCTCGCGTTCATTCCTCCGCTCCCGTCCCAAGCCCCGCCGCCAACTCAGGTTCAAAAAGCGGACATCCGAAGACCGGCGTCATCACGCTGACCGGCGTGGCGCCGCTGATCAACGCGCGCACCGCGTCCATCCCCGACGAGTCGCCTTCGTGCCCTCTCGCCGGCGTCAATCCGCCGCTGAAAAACAGCCTGCCTCGGGCGTCATACATCAGCACGTGACCGGACGTCGTCGCCCCGAAGCGACGGGCCTCCGCACCCCCGTCATCGAACATGACACTCAATCCCGCGATCACCCGGCACTTGCCGACCAGATCGCTGTCGCGCCAGCTCTCCGACACAGATTCGGGGCATACGAAAACGACCGTGCAACGCACGCGCGAGGCTCCGAACGACAAGATCCGCTCCAGGTTGGACAGGCTCGCCCGGCTGCAAGGACATTTCGGGTGCAGAAACATCAGCAGCGCCGGCCGGTCCGCCGGGTGAGCGATCCGCGACCCCGCCGGCCAGTACATGTCCGGCGCGGCGGATGAACCAGGTCTGGCGGCGTACTCGACAATCCGCTTGCCGCCGAAAAAAAGAACCGTCGCCCAGACCGCCGCCCCGGTCGCCACCCACCACGCTCCTCGATGGCGCGAACCCGCTCGAAATGCGGCGCCGGTGTCCTTTCCTGCCGAGGCGTTCATGCAACAAGGGCATCGGTTTCCGCCGTCGCCAAGGTGAACCGCGCTGCGGGTGGATCGATCCCGCCGCGCAATCGGTAACGTTCGGAAGCGGATACCCGCCGACGCCTGCCGCGGGGCCCTTCCGGCCCGCTCTCGTCCGGTGCATGACCTCAAAAGAGGAAACGCGCAGGATATGCGCCCCGTCTTAATGTTCGCGGCGGATGCCTGTCGCCGCGCCGTGCGCTTCGGCTCAAACGAACTTTTACCCGACTCCACGCGGCACCTCCCTGGAAGTTCGGATCATGTCGGGTATCCTTCGCACGCATGACGCAACTGCGAACTTTGACGCTTGAGGCGCCGGGGAGCTTCTCTCTGGCGGCGACGGTCTTGTCGCACGGGTGGCATGAGTGCGCCCCGATGTCGTGGTCGCAGGGGGGGGCGTGCTTTCAAGTCATGACGCGCGCCGGCGATGAAGTGCGCCGGATCAGCGTAAGCGAGCGTGAGCGGTCGCGCGATCGCGTCCTCCTGCGCGCCGACGTCGAGGGGCGCAACCTCTCGCGTGAGGAGGTTCCGGGAGTCCGCGACGACCTGCGCGTCGTGCTCGGGCTGGATCAAGACCTTGCCGAGTTTCACGAGCTTTGTCGTTCGCATCCCGCCCTGCACGTCGTCCCGCGCATCGGCGCTGGTCGGCTCCTTCGCGCCAGGGCGATGTCCGAGAACGTGCTCAAGGCTGTCTGCGCCACGAACGTAAACTGGACGCAGGCCGTCAAGATGATCAACCGGATCGCCCAGCTCGGACCCGTGTTCCCTCATTTCCGCAGCCTCAATGCCTGGCCCCGCTGCCGCGAGATTCTGCGCGCCGGGCGCGACTACCTCGTCGGCGTCGCCCGGATCGGATACCGCGCCGACTCGATCCTCAGACTCTGCACCGAACAACTGTCAGGCGAGTGCGATCTTGAAGCCCTCGACGACCTCGCCCGCACGATCCCGACCGAGCCGTTGCGCAAGAGAATCCTCGCGCTGCGCGGCGTCGGACCCGCCACGTCCGGCTTCCTTCTCTCGATGCTCGGGCATCACGATCATCTGTCGATCGACTCGGCGACGCTCGCGCACGTTTCCCGCACGCATCTGTCGGGGCACCGCGCCTCACGTGCGGCGGTCGAGGACATCTACGCCGGATACGGGCGCTGGAAGAACCTCGTTTACTGGTTCGAGAACTGGATCACGTGGGACACCGCCCGGCAGCTGATCGAGAACGCCCCGACATCGGCCACCCGCACGAAGCCCGCCTCTCGCACCAGGCCCGCGCCCCGGGGCAAGGCGGCGCGCCGCGTCAGTCGAAGTTCACCGGGTCCACGTCGATGATCATCCCGCGCCGTGCGGCGCGGGTCTCGGGTTGCGTCTGAAGTCCGGCAAGAAGCCTCTGAAGATCCGTCGCGGAGGACGCCCGCAGCAGGAACTCATACCGGTAGCGGTCGCGCAGACGCAGACGTGCGCAGGGCGCCGGGCCCAGAACATCAGCCTCCGACGCGCCGGACCGCACAATCTCCTCGCGCAGAGCGGTCGCCAGCGTTTGCGCGTGCGCCAGCGCGGTCTCCTCCCGCGCATGTGTGACAACCCCGCGCGCAAGTCTCCGGAAAGGCGGGTATCCAAGGCGGGCGCGCATCCGCAGCTCATGCTCCACGAACGCCTCGTAATCCCCGCGACGCGCGAACGTCAGCGCCGGCAGTTGCGGCAAGGTCGTCTGCACGATCACTTCGCCGGGAAGGTCGCCGCGCCCGGCGCGCCCCGCGACCTGCGTCATCAGGTGAAAATAACGCTCCTGATTCCGGAAGTCCGCCGTCGCGGTGATACTCTCGGCGGCCAGCACGCCCACCAGCGACACAAAAGGGAAGTCCAGCCCTTTTGCGATCATCTGCGTGCCCAGCAGAATGTCCACCCGCCGGCTTTCGACATCCTCGACAAGGCGCACGTACTCGTCGCGATGATGCATCGTGTCGCTGTCCGCCCGCCGGATGCGAGCCTCCGGGAAGTGCGCCTTCAGCGCTTCCTCGACCTTTTGCGTCCCCAGTCCCGCGCGGATCAGAACGCCCCCGCATCCGACACCTGGGCAAATCCGCGGAAGGTCGATGCGGCTGTAACAGTGGTGGCAGACCGCCTGCCCCCGCGCCTCATGCGCGATCAGCGGCAGGCTGCATCGCGGACAGTGCACCGACTGCCGGCACTGCGGACACCACAACCGCGTCGCATAACCGCGCCGGTTCAGCAGCAGCAGACTCTGCTCGCCGCGCTCCAGCGTCTCCCGCAGCTTGCGCTCAAGGAGACGGGAGAATACGACGTTCTCCCGTCCCAGCGCCTGCGCCTCGACGTTCATGTCCACTACGGACATCTCGGGCATCGGACGGTCCGCGACCCGGCGCGGCAAGATCACACGCGTGTATTCCCGCCGCGACGTACTGTTGAACCACGTCTCCAGCGACGGCGTCGCCGACCCGAGCACGACGACGACGCCGAGCTGATGTCCGCGCATGATCGCCGCGTCGCGCACGTGAAACCGGGGAGATTGAAGGTTCTTGTAGCTGGATTCCTGCTCCTCATCCACGCAGATCAGCCCCAGCCGCGGGCAGGGCGCGAACACCGCGCTGCGCGTTCCGATCACGACGTCAGCGTCGCCGGCGGCGATCCGCCTCCACGTCACGGAGCGCTGCGCCTCGGTCAGCCCGCTGTGCATCACCGCGACGCGGTCGAACCGCGAGGCGAGGCGGGCGACGAGTTGCGTCGTGAGCACAATTTCCGGCACGAGCAGGATCGCCTGCCTTCCTCTCGCAACCGCCGCGCGGATCGCATGAACGTAGACCTCCGTCTTCCCGCTTCCGCTGACGCCGTGAAGGAGCGTGACGAAAAAGCCTCCCCGCTCAATGTGCGAAACGACCGCCCCTACCGCGTCGGACTGCGCGTCCGTGAGTGTAAAATCCGGAATGCGGGAAAGCGGCGCAGCGCTACCCTCCGCCGGCGAAAGCGCTTTGCGCCGAACGATCTCAATCCAGCGGTCCCGCGCCATCGCCCGCAGCACCGCGTCCGAGACGCCGACGCGTTCGCGCAGGGCGTCCAGCGGAGTCTCCGCACCGGTCTGATCCAGCGCTTCAAGGACAGCGCGGCGCTGCGGAGTCAGGCGGGCGCGGCGATCCGGCGAAGAACCTTCCGCCTCGCCTGTCTCGCCGCCCGGCGTTCGTTCTCCCCGTCTCACGAAGCGTGTCACACGCAAGCCGCGCTCTTTCCGCACCGCCTCCGGCGCCATCGCCTTCAGCACAAGGCCGGGCGCCGTCACATAATGTGCGGCCAGCCGCCGCCCCAGCGCGAGCAGGTCCGCGTCAAGATACGTCTCCTCGTCGATCAACTCGAGCAGGGGGCGCAGCGTCGTCCGGATCGGCTCTCGAGTCAGCCCGACGACGAAGCCCGGCGTCGGTCGTGCGCCGCGCCCCAGACCGACCCGCACCCGCTGCCCCAGCCGGATGCGCGGAACGAGCGCCTCAGGGACGGAGAACGAATACGTGCGGAGCAGCGGGACGATCGGCGCGACTTCCGCAACGACCCCCGTGCGATCCTGCGACGGGGATTCCGACCAGAGCCACCCCGACGGACTTTCCGATCCTCGTGCCTGCATGACTGACGCGCAGGATGCTGACGTTGCGGCGATCGGTCAAGAAACCTCGCCGCCCCTGACGTTCGCATTATTTTCGGACCGCCCCTTGAACTCCGCCGAGGGCGCGCGTTACGCTTCCGCGCATGAATGCGATCGTTCAGCCCGCCGCGCGCCCGTCGGCGGAACACGACGTGATGTCGCACGTGCGCCGAACGTGGGGGTTTGATCGTCTTCGTCCGCTCCAGTCCGAGGCGATCGACGCCGCACTCGCCGGACGGGACGCGCTGGTCGTCATGCCGACCGGGGGCGGAAAGTCGCTTTGTTATCAGGTTCCGCCGCTGGTTTCCGGGCGCATGAGCGTGGTCGTCTCTCCCCTGATCAGCCTGATGAAGGATCAGGTGGACGCCTTGCGCGCCTGCGGATACCCCGCTGCTGCGCTGAACAGCGCCTTGAGCACGAACGAGCGCCGGGAAACCGAGCGTCAGATCGCCTCCGGACAATGCCGCCTCCTCTTTGTCTCGCCCGAGAAACTGCTCTCTGAATTCTTCAGCGGCTGGGTCGCGCGGTTCCCGATCGGACATTTCGCGATCGACGAGGCGCATTGCGTCAGTCACTGGGGGCACGATTTCCGCCCTGAGTACCGCCAGTTGCGGATGATCCGGGATCGCTTTCCCTCGGCGGCGATCCACGCCTTCACCGCCACCGCAACGCGCCGCGTCCGAGATGACATTGTCACCCAACTGGGGCTGCAAGACCCGAACCTGCTCGTCGGGTGCTTCGACCGTCCGAACCTCACCTACCGGGTCATCCCGCGCACGCGCGCCGTCGAGCAGGCGGATGCGATCCTGCGCCGGCATGCGAAGCAGGCGTCGATCGTGTACTGCATGACCCGAAAGGAGACGGACGCGACCGCCGCTGAGCTTTGCGCGCTCGGCCACCGCGTCGCCGCTTATCACGCAGGCATGAGCGCGGGTGACCGGCGTCAGGTTCAGGACCGCTTTGCATCGGAAGCGCTGGATGTCGTCGTCGCCACCGTCGCCTTCGGGATGGGCATCGACCGCAGCGACGTGCGCTGCGTCATTCACGCGTCGATGCCCAAGTCGATCGAGCATTATCAGCAGGAAACCGGGCGCGCAGGCCGGGACGGCCTTGAGGCTGAGTGCGTCCTTCTTTATTCGGCGGCTGACGTCCTTCGCTGGGAGGGGTTGATGACGCGCAGCGCCGTCGAAGCCGGCGCGCCGGATTCCGTCATTCAGCATCACGTCGCGCTCCTGAAGCACATGCGGGACTACTGCGCCCCAGGCCGGTGCCGCCACCGACAATTGTCCGAGTACTTCGACCAGGAATATCCCCGGGGCAACTGCGGAGCATGCGACATCTGCCTCGCCGAGCACGAGGAGGTCAGCGGCGCCACCGTGCTGGCCCAGAAGATTCTCTCCTGCGTTTGCCGGGTCGGGGAGCGCTTCGGCGTGCGCTACGTCGTCGACGTTCTGCGCGGCGCGAACACCGCGGCGATCCGGCGCAACGGTCACGACCGGCTCTCGACTTACGCCCTCCTGAAGACTGAGGATCCGCAGGAATTGACCCAGTTCGCCTATCAACTCCTCGATCAGGGGATGCTCAGCCGCGTCGGCGAGGACAAGCCCGTCGTGCGGCTTAACGAAGCCTCTTGGCGCGTGCTGCGCGGACAGCAGGAGGTCCGGCTGTGGCGCTCGTCTTCGAACCTCACGCGCGCTTCGCAGGACGCGGGCGACGCCTGGGCGGGCATTGATCCGGAATTGTTCGAAGCATTGCGGGACTGGCGGCGCGAGACCGCGGTCCGCCGCGCGGTGCCGGCGTTCGTCATCTTCGGAGATGCAACGCTGCGCGAGTTGGCCCGGAGGCGACCTTCCTCGGCCGCGTCGCTCTTGCAAGTCAGCGGCATCGGTGAGCGGAAGCAGAGGGAGTTCGGAGAGGATCTGCTGCGGATCATCAACGCGCACTGCCGCGAACGCGGTCTGACCCGAGATGTCCGACCGGAAAGCCCCTCCGGGCAGTCACGTCGGCACCGCCCCAGACCGCTACCGGAGGTCGCGGCGAGCCTCTTTCGCAAGGGCTGGTCCGTCGCTCGCGTCGCAGAAGAGACGGGCCGCGCGGAGAGCACGGTCTGGGGGTACCTCGCCGAGTTTGCGACGCGCGAAGACGCGCCGCTGAATCCCTGGATTGCGCCGGGAACCGTCGCGCGGATCGAACGCGAAGCCGATCGGCTCGGCGACCGGCGACTCAAGCCGATCCACGAAGCACTGGGCGGCGACGTGTCGTACCACGAGATTCGCGTCGTCGTCGGTCGTCGTGGCCGCGACTCACGTTGAATTCATCGTGGAGGCTCGCCGACAACCGGATCGCCGCTCCGTGGCACCCGCCTTGCGGATCGCAGCGCTTTGCATAACGTGCGCATCCGGGGCGCATGTTTCACGAGCGGCGACATCTGACGGACTTTCACAGCTCGCGGATCGGCCACGTCGTCACTGACGTGCTGGTGGTCGGCAGCGGGGTGGCGGGAGCGCGGGCGGCGATCGAGGCGGGAGCCTCCGCCGACGTCATCCTGATCAGCAAGAAGGATTTTCCCGCCGGATCGACCCGTTACGCTCAGGGCGGGATCGCCTGCGCCATCGGGGACGGCGACAGCGCTGACGCGCACATCGCGGACACGATCCGCGTGGGTTGCGGCCTGAACCGCCGGACGGTCGTGGAGCACGTTGTTCGCGCCGCGCCGGCCCTTCTGGATGAACTGATGTCGTGGGGGTTCGCGGTGGACCGGACCGGCGGACGGATCGCGCTGACGCGCGAAGGCGGTCACTCCCGGAACCGAGTCGTTCATGCACGCGGCGATGCGACGGGACTTGAACTGAGCGAGACGCTTCAGCGCCGCATACGAAGCATCCGGTCGATCCGCATCTTCGAGCAGTGCTTTCTCGTCGATCTCGTGACGATCGACGGCGTCTGCGTCGGCGCAATCACGCATCACGTCAAGTACGGGCACCAGATCATCTGGGCGCAGCGAACGATCCTCGCGGGGGGCGGCTGCGGCCAGGTTTACCGGGAAACGACGAACCCCTCGACGATCACCGGAGACGCCGTCGCCGCCGCCTATCGCGCGGGCGCCGTGATCTCGGACATCGAGTTCGTACAATTTCATCCCACAACCCTTTACATCGCCGGGGCGGGGCGCGCCCTCATTTCCGAGGCCGTCCGGGGCGAGGGCGCGCATCTTGTCGATCGCGCCGGACTGCGCTTCATGCCCGAGCATCACCCGGACGCGGAGCTGGCGCCGCGCGACGTCGTCAGCCGCGCGATCACCCGGCACATGCTGGCGACGCGAACCAACTGCGTGTATCTCGACGCTCGCCACGTCCGTGGATTTCCCGAACGCTTCCCCTCGATCACGAAACTCTGCGCCGAGTTTCAGATTGACGTCTCCCGCGATCTGATCCCCGTCCGACCCAGCGCGCATTACCTGATCGGCGGGATTGAAACCGACGCGGCTGGCGCCACGTCCGTGCCCGGGTTGCTCGCCTGCGGCGAATGCGCTTGCACCGGTCTGCACGGCGCTAACCGGCTTGCCAGCAACTCCCTGCTCGAGGGGTTGGTGACCGGATCCGCCGCGGGAAAATCCGCCGCCAACGCCGCCCGGTCAGCCTCCCGCGCCACGACGATCCCCCTCGTCCGCCACGAAAGTGCGCGCTCCGACCGGACCGAACTCGACCTGTCCGACATCCGCAACTCCCTGCGCAGCGTCATGTGGCGCAACGTCGGGATCGAACGCACCGCGGAGCGCCTCCGCGAAACCGTCGAAATCCTCGACTTCTGGGGACATTACGTGTTGGACAAGACCTTCGACGAGCCCGCCGGCTGGGAGACGCAAAACCTCCTCACCGTCGCGCGGCTGATCGCGGTCTCGGCGCTCGCGCGACCGGAGTCGATCGGCGTTCACTTTCGAAGTGACGCGCCCTCCGGAGCTCCTCCGGCGCTTTATCACACCCGCTGCCGGCGCGGCGACTCAGATCGTGTCGAGCGCTCGCCGTGATCGTCATCTCTCCCCCGCCACCTCACGGATGACCTGCTCATCCTCGACCCGGCGCGCCGAGGCTCCCAGGCGATCCCCGCGACCCGCCACGACGAAGATCTGGACGGAAGCTCCCAGCGCCAGCAGCGTCGCCGCCCACTCCCAGGGCGCATACCGTCGGTGCGCGGAGACGAAATTGCGGTAACGAAGCGCCACCGCCTCTTCCTCCGTCGCGGGCAGGGCGCTTCGATGCTCCGGCGGCGTCTGCCGCAACGCATCCCGGTAAACCAGCCGCGTATCCGCCTCAAGCTTCAGTGACCACGCATCCGCCGGAACATCCAGCCAGTGATAGACCGTCACCTGAAGCGTCGCCACGACGATCAATCCGCCGACGCCCCACCGCAGCGCCGGAAGGCGCCCCATCGCGGCAATCAGAAAGGGCAGACACAGCAACACATAACGCTCATGCACGCGCGTCGGCAGCATCACCGCCGCCAACAACCACGCCCCGGCGAAAACGACGGTCCCCGCCCCTGACGACGCCCCGGCCCGCCAGACCCGCCGTGCAAGGCACATTAGACCCCCCGCGAGGAATACTTTCCCCCACGCATCCTTGCTCAGCCCCGCCCACGTGGCTGACACGGAGGTGTCCAGCGTCCACAGCAGGTCGAGGTACCAGATGTTGAACGCCTTCAAGGTTGTGTGCGGCGCTTCTTCAAGGAGGTTCCGCACGAAGCTCTGCATGAACCAGGCAGGCCCGGACGTCATCCAGAAAGGCGCCGCCAGCACGTTGAGCGCGAGCAGCGCCGTCGCCGCGCCTCCGACAACGCGCCACGGCTGCGACGCCGGCGTCCCGGAGCGCCTCTCCACGAAGAACACCCACCCCCAGACCGGGGCGAAAAGCAGAGCCTGCGTCTTTAACCCCAGCGCCACGCCCCACGCCAACCCCGCAGCGGTCCACCGCCGGCGCACCAGCATCTCGGTCATGAACACGCCCGGCGCCAGCACCCAGCTTTCCGTCTGTCCCCACCAGCACGAGTCCAGCCAGAACGGCGGCGCCAGATACGTAAGCATGAACGCCAGCCGCGCCGCACGCTCATCCGCCAGCCGTCGCACCAGCCGCATCACCGCCAGCGCCAGCAACCCGTCGAACACCACCCCCGGCGCCTGAAACACCCAGCGCGCGACGATCGTGTTCGCGACAAACTGCGGCGGCGACCGTCGCCCCTGTGCATCGCGCGGGAGCGTCAGCGGCTCAAGCAACCGCAATACGTGTCCTTCCAGCGCAATCAGCGCCAGTGAAAGCGGAGGGTAGTTGGCGACCAGACCGCTTCCCTCGTGAATCCAGTGCTCGCCTGAACTGATCCGCACTTTAATCCGCGGATCCGGAGGTCGCGTGTACAAACTCAGCAATCCGTACTGGACGGCGTGACGACCCCACTGCACGTACGCGCCGTGATCCGCCGGCCACGCATGAAGACTCCAGTCCGCCGGCACGCCTTCGTTGTCGCGCGGCGGCAGACCCGTGACGGACGAAGTAACGTTGAAGAACGCCTCCCAGACCGGCTTCCCTTCCGGACTGCTCAGCGGAAGGCATGTAAGTCGCACCGCCGTGCCCGTCACGACGCAAAGCGCGACGGCGAGCGAAGACGGACTGACCGCCCTCGTGGTCCCCGGGGGTTCGCTTTGCGGATCCTGCACGAACAACAGAATACTGCCGCAAAGCGAAGCCCTCCACGTCTGAATCCGGCCGACGGACCGGCCTGACGGCTCGGACGTCGCGCAAAGGTTCGTTAAAGACGGAATGCAAAACCCGCCGAAGGACATTGACACCGCGCGGGATGCGGGTGTAATTCAACCGGCAGGGGACGAGGGAGGGGTGCCGCGTCGCGGCGGAGCATGTATGTCAATTCAAACCTGGTCCGACACAATTCGAGTCGCCGAGCTTCAGGATGACCCGGCGTTCAGCGACGACATTGCGGCCCTGACGGAGCAGGTCGAGCAGGGCGGCATGTTCGACGTCGTTCTGGATTTCCGCGGCGTCCGCTACCTGAACTCGTCGAACATCGCCAAGCTTCTCCGCTTGCGCAAGGCGATCATCCTGCGACAGCGTCGCCTGGTGCTCGCGGGGGTCGGCACGCAGGTCTGGGGCATGTTCCTCGTCACCGGACTCGAGAAGATCTTCGAGTTCGCCGACAGCGTGGATACCGCGCTGCTGACCGTGCAGATCGCCGGAAGCGTTCCGGAGGAAGTCTGACGCTCCGGGCGGCGCCCGCTCAGGGCTCCGAACCCCTCGTCGCCGCCGCGCCGTCCGACGAACCTGTCAGAAGAAGGCAGGGGCGCTCGCCGCATCGTTCGTATTCCGCGCAAACCTCCGACAGCGCCTCAAGCGCGGAAGGCGTCCGCCGGATCAGTGCGACGACCAACCCGCCGCAGCCCCGACCGGAGGATTTCGCGCCAAGAATCCCCGACGCCGCTCCGCGACGCCGCAATTGCGCCACGAGCCGGTCGGTCTGGACCGAGCCCAGACCGCAGCGCTGGCTGTGACTCCAGTGCGAGGCGTACATCAACTCGCCCGCTTCGACCAGCGTGCCCGCGTCCCCGGTGCGCGCATACCGCGAGAGGCGCTCAGCGAACTGCACGCTGCGCGCGTTCTCGTAGATATGATGCTCCGTGCGCGACCGGACCTTGTACGTCGTCCGCGGTTCGATCCGCACCCGCGGGTCGATCTCGTCGCCGAAACGCGCGATGAAATCCTCTCCCGACAGCCGCGTCGGAAGACGGTCACGAAAGCGCTCGACGTAGTCGCTCATCGTGAGGCGCGAGAGCAGTCCGTCGAGACGGAGGTGTGACAGCTTCTCATGCGACGCAATGCGCTCGATGAGCACCCGCCCCATCTGTGCCGCCGCACGCGTGTGACTCAACGATGTCACCCAGTCTGGAGACGTTGAACCGCAGATAATGCCCACCAGCGCTGCATCCTCCGGAAGCGACAGCGGTGAATCCGCCAGCAGCGGACGCCCCCTCGCCGGAAGCAGACTTTGCGCCCGACCAACCAGCGCCGCCAGCGCATCCACCTGACCGCAGGGACGGCGCAGCACGGCGAATTCCGCGTCAGCGCACACTTGAGCCGCACGCTGCGCGTCCAGTTCGACGCCCGAAAGCTTGATACACGCCGACAACGCCGCAGCCGCCGTCGCGGGCGCCGACCCCAGGTCCGTCTCGCCGGGCGGCACGTTCTCCACGATCGAGAATGAGATCCCGCGATCCGCGCCCGGAAGCAGTCCTGCACGGATCCCGCCGACCCACGCCGCGATCGCCATCGCCGCCGCGGGCTCCGCCGTCGCGGGAATGCGGGCGACCGCCTCCTCAACCGTCGGCGACGAAGCCGCCCCGTCGCCCAACGCAGTAAGCGGCAACGAAAGGGTTCTCACCACGTCGCCGCCCGAAGACCGCCGGACCTGAACGAAAACGGACTGATCTTCACGGGCACGAACCGTCACCCGAACTCCGTAATCCAGCGGATACGTCAGCACCAGACCGCCGCTGCATTCCGCCAGCCCGCCCATCACCTCGAGACGCAGTGGCGCTGCGGACACCGACGCCGTCCCGACTCCCGCGGGGACATCGTCCGCCGACGCCGTCCGCCGCGGAGGCGCGGAACGCCCCACGACCGTTGCGGGCGTGACCATCACGTTCGGTTCGTCGTTCATTCGCGGGCCTTTCGGAGGGCTTGTCCGAACCTAGCATACCTCGCGCAGGACAGCCTCGTCCACCAGAAGCGGCACGTCGCGTCCGGCGCTGATCGCGATCGCGTCCGACGGCCGCGAGTCAACCTCCACGATCTCGCCGTCCTTGCGGATCACGAGCTTTGCATAAAACGTACCGTCGTGCAATTCGGGAATCACGACCTTCTCCAACGTCCCGCCGAGCTGCTCGATCAGCGTCAATGCCAGATCGTGCGTCAGAGGGCGCGGCGTCTTTTCCCCTTTGACCCGACGATCGATCGCCAGCGCCTCGAATTTGCCGATCTGGATCGTGAACGCGCGGTCCCCTTTGACCTCCTTCAGCACAATCGTATGCTGAGTGTCAGGCTCCACCATCACGATCCGCGCCAGCCTCATCCGCACGAGCATTCCGTCATTCTCCGCCGCCGCGGGCCGGCGTGTCATAACCGTCCGCGTCGCAGGCGTCAAAACCCGAAGCCCTCATGCCCCTTGATTCGAAGCGACGACCTCGGCATCTGGCGCGGCGGCGTCAAGGCCTGACAGCGCTTCATCACCCAGGCTCGCCGTCAAGGCGTCGATCGGAAACCGCCCGGCACGAACGTCCGCCGCGTAGGCGCGAAACGCCGCCGAACACGCCTCGTTCAACTCCGCATAACGCTTTACCGAACGAGGAGGATGTCCGGCGCCCAGACCCAGCACATCGTGCAGCACCACCACCTGCGCATCCGTCCGCGATCCGGATACGCATCCGATCACCGGAAGCTCCGTGTGCGCCGCAATGCGCTCCGCCAGCTCCAGCGGCACCGCTTCGAGCAGAAGCATGACCGCTCCCGCCCGCTCCATCATCGCCGCCTCGATCATCAACCGCCGGGCGTCGCGCACGTCCCGTCCTTGAACGCGGTATCCGCCGTGGACGTGGATCGATTGCGGTCTCAGCCCCAGATGCGCCACGATCGGAATCGACGCCGCGGACATCGCCTCGACCGTCCGCGCCAGACGAGCATCCACCTCGATCTTCACTGCATCGCATCCGCCTTCCGACATGAACCGCCCGGCGTTGCGAATCGCCTCCTCCACGTTGACCTGGTAGCTCAGGTAGGGCATGTCGCCGATCAGGTAGACGTTCGGCGCGCCGCGCCGGACCGCCTGCGTGATCGTGATCATCTGGTCCATCGTCGCCGGCAGCGTCGTCGGGTGCCCGAGGCAGACTTCCGCATACGTGTCGCCGACCAGAATGCTTTCAACGCCGGCGCCTTCGATCAGCCGCGCCATCGTGCAGTCGTAACAGGTCAGCACCGAGAACTTGTGCCCCTCGCGCTTCATCGCCCTCAGCGTGGCCAACGTGATTTTCGCCTGAGCGGACATGATCGTTGATCGCGCCAACCTACCCGGCGCTTGCGACCACGGCAAGCCGCCTCCGCAGCCCGGTGCGCCGCGATTGTTCCGTCCGGCACGAAGTCTGCTGCCGGTCCGATCTCGGCTGGTCAGCCTGTCTTTGCAACGCTATCATGCCGCCCGACGCGGGTGAGGAATACGCGCCGCGGACGCGTTTGAGCGGAGGTGCAGGCGGCGTCTCGGATCTGGGGCTGACGAATGCGGCGGCTCGTCATCGTCAATCAGAAGGGCGGGGTCGGCAAAACGACCACCACGGCAAATCTCGCCGCGGCGCTGGTACGACGCGGCTGGCGCGTCCTCCTGATCGACATGGACCCTCAGGCGCACCTGTCGATTCACTTCGGATTTGATCCGGAAAGCAATGAGCCGACGATCTACGATGTCCTGACTCAGGGCACTTCCGTCACCGAGATCCTGCGCGACACCGAGGAGGGCTTGCGCTTGCTGCCGGCTTGCGTGGATCTCGCCGCGGCCGAAGTCGAACTTGCAGGCGTTGACGATCGACATTACCTCCTGCGCAATGCCCTGTCTCCAGTCGAGAACGAATTTGACGCAATTCTCGTGGACTGCGCCCCGTCGCTGGGGCTGCTGACGTTGAACGCCTTGTGCGCAGGGTTTGAAGTCATCATCCCCTTGCAGCCGCACTTTCTCGCGCTTCAAGGCTTGATGAAGCTCGGACAGACGGTCGCTCTGGTTCGCGCCCGTCTGAACCCGATGCTGCGCATCGCCGGCGTCGTCGTCGTCATGCAGGACTCCGGAACGCTGCTTTCGGCGGAAGTGATCTCCGGGCTGGAGCAGATTCTTGCGGCGCACCGGCGCAGCGGAGACGCGTGGGGGGACGCCCGGATCTTCAGCACCCGGATCCGTCGCAACATCAAGCTCGCGGAATGCCCCAGCCATCAGACCTCGATCTTCACCTACGCGCCGAAGAGCAACGGAGCGCTGGACTACGCCGCGCTCGCCGACGAGTTGTTCGGGACAGCGGCCGCGGCTCCGGTCGCACCCGCCGACGCCGCGCCGCCCGTCGCCGCCGCGACAACGCGCGACCCGCGTGACGCCGAAGACGCAGCACCTTCCGAGTCCTCGATGAGGACCGCGACCGCCTGAACCGCAGGAGCGCATGTTCGGATTCCGCTTCACAATCCGGTCTCGCCGCATCCTCACCGGAGCGTGGCTGATGTACTGGGCCGCGATGGCGGTCGCCACGCATCTGCCCGTCCCCGAAGGACTGCGCATTCCGATCCGCGAGGGGGACAAGCTCCTGCACCTGCTGATGTACTTCGTGCTCACGATGCTCGGCGGGCGCGTGATCCTGACGGCGACGGCGACTCCGACGCTGCGTCGGCTCGCGGCGTGGGCTCTCATCTACGCCGTTTACGGCGCGATCGACGAAGCGTTGCAACCCCTTGTCGGTCGCCACGCCAGCGTTCAGGACTGGATCGCCAACGTCTTCGGCATCCTTCTCGCATCCTCGATCCTCAGCACGCAACTGGATCGTGAGCCGGAAAGCACCGACGACACCGCTAGGTAAGCCGCAGCCACGCGGCCTTGAGATACTCGCCTTCAGGATGATCCAGCCGAACCGGATGATCCGGTCCGGCGCCGGTCAGTTCAACAAGCTGAGCGGCTCGCCCGGTCTGGTGGGCGACCGTCCGCAGCATCTGCACGAACTCCTCCCGTCGCAGCGCTCCGCTGCAACTGCACGTCAGCAACCACCCGCCCGACCGCACGAGGGGCATCGCGAGGCGGTTCAGGTCGAAGTACTTACGCCGCCCGTCGCCCTCGTCCTTCAGACCGAACACCAGCTTCGGCGGGTCCAGTACGACGGCGTCGAACATCCGCCCGTTCATCTGCATCTGCCGCAGGTACCCGAAGGCGTCGGCATGAACCGCGTCGACGCGCACCTGGTTGAGGTCGGCGTTGCGCCGCAAAAGCGCCACCGCTTCCTCGTCAAGATCGACGCACGTCACCGCCTTCGCGCCCCCGAGCACCGCGGCGTACAACCCGAATCCTCCGGTGTAGGCGCAGGCGTCAAGCACCTCACCGCCGCGCACCCGCTCCGCGAAGCGCCGACGGTTCTCCCGCTGGTCGCAGAAGAACCCGGTCTTGTGCCCCGTCGTGAACGACACCCGGAACCGCACGCCGTTTTCGGTGATCTTCAACTCATCCGGAAGGTCCGCCGAGCGGATCGCCTTCGCCTGAAAGCCCTCCAGTTCCTGCACCCGAGCCGATGTCTCCACCAGATGCCGCCGCGTGCCGCACGCGTCGTGCAGAAGAGGCAGCAGACGCTCGATCGTCCGGTACATCCCCAGGCTGTAAAGCTCGACCGCCAGCACGTCGCCGTAACGATCCGCGACCAGTCCTGACAGGCCGTCGCCCTCGGAGTGAATCATCCGGCAGGCGTCCGTCATCTCCGGCAGACGGAGCGTCTCGACCCGAAGTTGCGCCGCACGGAAGATCGCGTCGCGCCAGAACGCTTCGTCCACCCCGGGGGAACCCGCTCGCAGCATGCGCAGCGCAATCTGGGAATGCGGATTGTAATGCGCGCAGCCCAGCGCCTGTCCACCACGGTCATACACCGCCACCACCTGCCCCGGTCGGGCGTCAGGTGAAACCGCGCGGATCATCCGCTTGTAAACGAACCTCCCCGGCGCGGACGGGCGCACCTCGACCCACGGCACAACTCTCTCCACTGCCTCAACGTGCCGGGATTCCTTCGGATGCTCCATCGCGGGGGCATCATACCGCAGGACTGGCGATGCGAAGCCCGTGCGTCCGGAAATCACACCCGTCGGCGGCGACCGTCCGCGATCGGGCGGAATCTGCGCCCCGGCGCTGACCGGAATCGTAGCGTTGATCTGGCACTTGCGCCGCGGCGGAACATCTGTCCCGTCGCGGTCGGCGCGAGGCTCCCTTTTGCAGTCGAAGCGGATTCGCCGGCGCGGCAACGTCGCCGGGACGGTGCGTCCGCGTACTGGCCCGTCGGCGCTTCGCCGGCCGGCACGGGGAGGCCTGCTCATGCGCGCCGGAGCGTCTTCAATTCCGCAACGTCGGCGACCGCGCTCGCGGCGCCGGGGCGTCGTCGCCGTCCAGGTGGTCATCATGCTGGTGGTCATCCTCGGGTTCGCCGCCCTGACGATCGACATCGGAAACGTCTACCGCGCCCGCGGAGAGCTTCAGCGCGCCGCCGACTCCGGCGCGCTCGCCGGTGTGTCCGCCTTCCTCGGCGACAACATGCTTGAGGCTCTGCAATCCGGCTACGACGGCGCGCCCGATCCGGCGCTCATCGATCCGATCCACGACTCCGCGGGGACGCGCGCCGTCGCTTACAGCGAGAAAAACAAGACGCTTCAGACGCCGACAAAGGTCGAGGACGGCGACGTCGTGCTCGGACACTTCGACTTTTCGGATCCCGGCGCGGATCTGGACGCTGAAGCCGACCCGGCGAACTTCAACGCCGTCGCGCTGACCGTGCGCCGGACGTCGGACGGAACCAACGGCGGCGTGCCTTACTGGTTCGCCCGCGTCTTCGGACTTTCTGACGGGCAAAGCGCGGCGACCGCTACGGCCGCCTTCGACGACCGTTTCAGCGGATATCGCGAGGACGACCGTGGCAACTACCTGATCCCTTTCACGATCCACATCGACGAGTACGAGAATCAGTTCCACAACGGCGACGATGACTGGAGCTACGACGGCGGCAACGACGACGTCAACCAGACCGGCGACGGCATCCGCGAGATCAAGCTTTTCCCTTACAAGCTCAGCGGCGGCGGAAACGGTAATAACAACGGCAACGGCAACGGAAACGGAAACGGCAAGAAGGGCGGCGGCGGCGGAAGTACCGGGGACGACGGCGACCAGCAGGGAGGCTCAGGCAATTTCGGGCTGCTCAACATCGGCAACCCGAACCAGGGCGTTCCCCTGATCGAAGACCAGATCATCGACGGCGTCACCGCCGACAACCTGGAGGCGGAGGTCGGCACGAACACGCTGACCTTCTTCGACGAGGACGGCGATGAAAAGACTTATGACATCACCGGGTCGCCCGGCATGAAGGTCGGCGTCGAAGACGCCGTTGAGGAGCGGATCGGCGACATCGTCGGGTTCTTCGTCCACGATCAGGTGACCGACGGCGGCGCCAACTGCACCTACCGGGTCGTCGGCATCCGTTTCGGACGCCTGCTGCACATCGACCTGACCGGCAACCCGGACGACAAGGCGATCATCATTCAGCCGGTGATCTTCAACGCTCCGAACATTCTGACGAATCCGAACGCCGCGCCGTCGGGCGGGCAGGTCGGACGTCTCAGTCTCGTCCGGTAGCGCCGGATAGCGCCGCGCCCGACCCGAACGCTCGCGCGGATCAGGACGTCCGGGCAGGGCGCGGCGGGGCGCCCCGGAATCACGGACAGGTGTACGTCTCCTGATCCGTCGCGCCGCACCCCCACGTCGCCGTGGCCTGTCCTCCGCCGGAGCCGACGCCGCGAAAGCGGACGCTTCCTTTCCCGCGATTATTGAGCGTGCCGCCGTCCGAGGCGCCGCCCGTGATCGTCACACGGAACGTGTCGCCCGGCTGACCGTCCGCCAGTTTGACCTTCAAGACGTTGGTCCCGCGCTTATCGCGGCAGTTCGCCGCGGAAATCCGCTCCGCGCCGGTGCAACCTCCCGGTTTCGGATGCGCCAGCAGCCACTCCACGACGAGTCGGCTGAAGCTCGACGACAGATTCGGCGAGTGCTCTCCGCCGACGATCGTCCACAGCTCCGCCGATCCGCGCGGATCGCAGGAGGCTTCGTATTTCGCCACCAGCGTCTCGTTCCCGCTGATGCCCGCGTCCAGGTCCAGCGGATCCGACGTCAGGTCCGGGTCGAGCGAGCACCCGGCGAACGACGCCCACTGCTCCGCCGACTCGACCGCCCCCGGATAACAACTGACCAGGCAACCGCCGGGATAAAAGATGACGGAGTCGTTCGTCCCGTGAATGTGCAGCACGTGGACGGGTTCGGCCGGACCGCAGTCGTTCGGATTCTCGAACGTCATGCCGGCGAGCGACGCGATCGACGCCACGACGTCGCTGTGATCGCACGCCATCCGGTAGGACATGAACCCGCCGTTGGAGTGCCCCACAAAATGCACCCGGCGCGGGTCGATGTTGCATTGCCGCTTGATCGCGTTGACCAGGTCCAGCAGGTACTGCGAGTCATTCACACCCGATCCGAAAAAGTTGCAGCATGCGTCGGTCGCGTTCCAGAACCGGTTGCCCAGGAAATCACGCGTGCCGTCCGGATAGGCGTAGACGAACCCGTATTCGTTCGCCAGCGGCGCGAAACGCACGTACGACTCCGTCTGCGCCCCGGAGCTTGTATACCCGTGGAGCAGGATCACCAGCGGCACGGGGGTCCGACCGTCATAAGAGGGAGGGATGTGAAGATTGATCCGCCCGCGCCCCAGATCGATCGCAGCGTCGCATTGCGCCGCCGCCCGATCCGCCCCCAGCACCAGCATGACCGCCGCAAGCCCCGCCGCTTTGAATCCCGCTCGCATCGCCGCCCCTCCTTTGAATGATGGATCGCCGTCCCGATCAGGAGCATCTTACCGTCGCGACCCTCTTAAAGCATCCGGCTCCACTTCCGCACGCCCCACTCCACCCCCAGAAGAATCACCAGCGCCGCCAGCGTCCACGCCCGATCCCACAACGACGTCGGCCGCGACTTCGTCGTCGTCACCTCGTGACGATCCGGAATCAGCGGCGGGATGTTCATCAACTCGTCGCACTCGAAATACCGGCCGCCTTCCGAAACCGCCGCCAGCGACGACATCTGCGTCCGGTCCATCTGAGACCGGACAAGCTCGAGGCTCGGCCTTACGATCCGCACCTCACGAACCAGCGGTTCCGCCTGCGACGGTTCCCACGGCCCCAGCGTCAGCGTGAATGCGCCGACTTCGGACGGTGCGAACCTCCCCGCATACTCGCCCGGTCGATCGACGCGCCGCATCAGGGTCAGCGCCTGCTGGTCCGTCGGCCCCTGAACCTGGACTTCCACGCTCTCGAGGGCGAGCGGTTCAAACTGCTCATTGAAGAGTCGCGCCTCGACCTGCACCGCCTCGCCCACCGGAAACTCGCTCCCGGGCGTGGACAGCACCCCGCGCTGCCGGCCGCGAAACAGTTTCCCCTCCGACAGATGCCGAAGCATCTGGATCCAGAACCGGTTGAAGTTTTCCGCCGCGCCCTGCCGCCAGCGCCAGGTCGAGTCGAACGCCAGAAAACCCGTCCGCCCCGCGCCGGCGTACTGCACCGCCGCCAGAATATGCGCCCCGTATTGATTCCGCATCGCCGGATCGGTGTGACGCAGCAGCACGCTCGCCACCGGTTTCGCCCGAAGCACCGGGTAATGCCAGTACACCCCCCCGCGACCCTCCCACATCAGACGCGTCGCCGCCTCTCCCTCCGGAGCACGGATCACTGGATGCGTCAACGCCTCCGTCTCCACCGCCACGGCGTACTCGCGCCGCTGGTAAAACCCCAGCCGGTTCAGGATGAGATCCGCATCCGGGTTCATCGACACCGGCAGCAAATCCACCACCGGCTTGATGCGCTCGTCACGAAGCAGCGACGGAGCGCTCTGACGCCCGGCGATGAAGATCAACCCGCCGCCGTGCTCCGTCACGAAGCGGTCCAGAAGACCGGCCCACCCCTCGTCCAACCCTTCCGCCAACGGATCGAGAAGAACGACGACGTCGTAAACGAACAATTCCTCCGCCAGCACCGGTAGATGCCGAAGGATCGTGTCCCCGTCCCGCACCGCCCGCGCGTCCGCCGACTGAAGCCAGCACGACAACTCGAACGAAGCATCCCGCTGAAGCAGGCGGACGAGATTCTGATACTCCCAGCTCGGAGCCCCCGACACGAGCAGCACGCTCACCCGCGAATCCGCGACGCGCACGGTCGCGCTGCGCCGGTTGTCGTCCACGACGGATTCATCACCACCCGCATCAGCCGCCACGACGTAGGTGTACATGCCCGCCGCCGGCTGACGATGTTCAAAGCTGACCGGTGACAGCGGTCCGTCGCCGTCGATCGCCAGATCTCGACGGTCGATGACGCGACCCGGACCGGGCTGTCCGTCGATCTGCTCATAAACCGTCACGCGAGCGCTCGAGCCCGCCAGCCCCTCGGACGCCAGGGAAACGCTGATCTGAAACGGATCATCCGGAAACACGAACTCGGGCGCCTCCAGCGTAGTGATCCGCAGATTCCGCGGCGGCGCCGGGTCTCCGATCCCGACCGTCATCAGCGGAACGCGCCGCTCGCGCAGGAAGCGCGCCACCCCCTCGACGCCTCCGCCCCGGTTGAACCCGCCGTCGGAGAAAACCACGACCCCCGCCAGCGGCGCCTCTCCTTGCGCCTCGACGGCCTGCCGAACCGCGCGCTCAATGTCCGTCGCCGCTCCGTCCGCCGAGAACGCCAGCGTCGCGCCGTCAAGATCGACGACGTCCTTCTCGGATCCCCCGCCGCCCGCCTCTCGGGCGGCGCGAAGCACCGCCGTCAGCGCGCAGTCCTCGGCAAAAGCGTACACGCGCACGCGGTTGCGCTCCGTCAGCGCCCGCAGAAACGCGCGCCGGTCACGCGCGAGCAACGCTGAAACAACGTCAATGCGGCGGGTTTCCGACAGATCCGCCGCAGCGTCAGGCAGCGCCCGCCGCACCCGGGCCTCCGCATCCGCATCGCGATAGCGGTCGCCCAGGCTCATGCTCGCCGACGTGTCCACCAGCACGATCGTGTACGAGTCGATCCACCGGTGCAGATATTTCGCCAGAACCGGCTCAAGCAGCACCGCCGCAAGAAGCAGCATCGCCGTGACGCGAAGTCCGGCCAGGACAAACCGCCGTCGAGGAGAAGCCCCCGCCCGCCCCTCGCTTCGGTACATCAGCACGATCGCGACCGCGACCCCCGCCAGACCGACCGCGCCCAGCAGCGCAAGCGCCCCTTCCGGCGCGGATTGAAACTCAAACCGCACCTCCTCCTCAATCCGAGATACCGCCTGCCCCAGCAGCAACCCGCATCCTCCTCAGCACACCGTCCGATCCGCCGCCCAGGTCTTTCTCAACCCCTGGTCCCGCCGATCCGCGCTCGACCGCCGCGCCTTACCGAACCGCGCCCGCAGCCCTTGACGTCGCCCAGGGATGTCAAGCGTCAGGAAGCGGATCGTCCCTGAACATCCTGATCTTAAGCGGTCGCCGCTCGACATCGGTGCGCAATTGCGACGTATGACACTCAGGGAACCGCGCACCCGGCGGACGCAATTCCCCCCCCACCTGCGCCCCTCTACCCCAGCAACGAGAACAACACGTCGACCACCCGCCGCACGTCGTCGCGCGTCAGCTCGTGATGAAACGGGAGCGCGATCGTCCGCGCCGCCACCGCTTCACATACCGGAAAATCGCCCGGCTTGTATCCGCCCAGCTCCCGGAAATACGGTTGAAGGTGGATCGGCGCGAAGTAATTGCTGCACCCGATCCCCGCCGCGCGAAGCCCCGCCAGCACCCGGTCGCGATCCGGCTCATTGAAGTGATCCGCGAGCCGAACGACAAAGACGAACCAGCTCATGCGCACCTGGGGAGCAATCCGCTGAAGGTGGAGCGAATTTCCGGGGGACACCCCGGCGCCCCCCGCTCTCCTGCGAATCTCCTCAACATACCAGTCTGCAACCCGCGCCCGCACCGACAGCAGCTCGTCAAGCCGCCGAAGCTGGGCAAGCCCCAGCGCGCAGTTGATGTCCGGCAGCCGATAATTGAACCCGAGTCGCGGATGCGCCAGCCAACCCGTTCCGGCGTCACGTCCTTGATTGCGCAGCGACCGGCACATCGCCGCCAGGTTCGCGTCGTTCGTCGTGATCATTCCGCCTTCGCCGGTGGTGATCTGCTTGTTGGGGTAGAATCCGAAGACCCCCGCGTCGCCCAGCGCCCCCGCCCGGACGCCCTGATACTCCGCCCCCAGCGCCTCGCACGAGTCCTCGATGAGGATCAGCTTGTGCCGCCGCGCGATCTCCCGGATCGCGTCGAAGTCCGCCGGCTGACCGAACACGTCCACCGGAAGGATCGCCTTCGTGCGCGGCGTGATCGCGGCTTCGATCTTCGCCGGGTCGAGGTTCCACGTATGCGGGTCGATGTCCGCGAACACCGGCGTCGCACGCTCATAAAGAACGCAGTTGGCCGACGCGACGAACGAAAACGGCGTCGTAACGACCTCGTCCCCCGGACCGATCCCCAGCGCCCGGATCAGCATGTGCAGCGCCGCGGTCCCGCTCGACACCGCCACCGCCTCGCGCACCCCCACCGCCTGTGCGAACGCCTGCTCAAACTCCCCCACCTTCGGACCCAGCGACAGGTTCGGCGTCCGGAGCACGTCCACGACCGCGTCGATCTCCGCCTGCGTGACGTTCGGCCGCGCCAGCGGAATCTCCCCCTGAACCGCGGGCTTCAGCCCGCGCGAATGTTCCTCACCCTTGGTTGTCGGCTTCAAAGATCCCGCCTCCGCGCAAAGTCTGCCGCCGTGTGCGGCGGGCGGATTGTACCGGCGGCAACGCGGGGCCGATATCAGCCTGCGAGGGGCGCCAGTCACCGCGCGGGCTTTCGTCCGCGGCTCGCCTCACTCGGGAACCGTCGTTCGATGTCCACCACCCGTTGCAGCCGATCCGCCGCCGACGCTACGATGCCGACCACCAACAACCGGAGTATTCCTTTGCCGGCATCTGAAACGACGATTCTCGACAAGATTCAGACGCGACAAGCCGTCGTCGGCGTCATCGGTCTGGGTTATGTGGGCCTTCCCCTGGTGCGCACCTTCAGCAAGGCCGGGTTCCGCTGCGTCGGGTACGATGTGGACGAGGCGAAGGTCCACGCCCTCAACGCCGGGCAAAGCTACATCAAGCATATCCCGTCGCAGACCGTCGCCGACCTCGTGCAGAAGAGCGGCTTCCGCGCCACCGCCAACCCCTCGGACCTCCGCGCCTGCGACGCCATCCTCATCTGCGTCCCCACCCCGCTCAACAAGACGCGCGACCCGGACATGACCTACGTCGAGCAGACCGCGCGGATGATCGCCCAGCACCTTCAACCCGGACAGCTCATCATCCTGGAAAGCACGACCTATCCCGGAACGACGAGGGAACTCGTCCAGCCGATCCTCGAAGCGGGTGGCCTGCGCGCGGAGCAGGACTACTTCCTCGCATACTCGCCGGAGCGTGAAGACCCGGGCCGCAAGGACTTCTCCACCGAGACCATCCCCAAGGTCGTCGGCGGCATCGGTCCGAAGAGCACGCGGATCGCCGAAGCCTTGTACGCCGGCGCCATCACCAGGGTTGTCCCCGTCGCCAACTGCGAGGTCGCCGAGGCCGCGAAAATCCTCGAGAACGTCTACCGCTGCGTCAACATCGCGATGGTCAACGAGTTGAAGGTGCTCTTTGACCGGATGGGCATTGACGTCTGGGAAGTCATCCGCGCGGCCTCGACGAAGCCCTTCGGCTTCCAGGCGTTCTACCCCGGTCCGGGTCTGGGCGGACACTGCATCCCGATCGATCCCTTCTACCTGACGTGGAAGGCGCGGCAGTACGAACTGAGCACGCGCTTCATCGAACTTGCCGGCGAGATCAACCGCGCCATGCCGGAGTACGTCATTCATCGCCTCGCCGAAGCGCTCAACGCCGCGAAGAAGCCGATCAACGGCTCGCGCATTCTCGTGCTCGGCCTGGCGTACAAGAAGGACGTGGACGACCTGCGCGAGTCGCCGTCGATCCACCTCATCGAGATGCTCAAGGCCCGCGGCGCGCACGTCGATTACAACGACCCCCACATCCCGAAAACACACCGCCAGCGCGAGCACGACCTCCAGATGGAAAGCGTCGAACTGACCCCCGAGACGCTCGCCTCCTATGACTGCGTGCTGATCTCGACCGATCACTCCGCCTACGACTATCAGATGATCGTGGACCACGCGAAGATGGTCGTGGACACGCGCAACGCCACGGCGAACTGTCGCAACACCGCGGGCAAGGTCACCCGGGCGTAAGGCGACGACCGTCCCGTCCGCCGGCGATTTGCGGCCCACAGAAGCCTCTTCACGCCTCGTTCTCCTTCGACAGGATCACCTCTTGAACCACCTCCGCGGAGCGTCGGCTCAGCTCGACTTTTGCCATCTTTCCCGGGCCTGACGCGGCCCGGCTCAGGTGATCCAGCAGTGTGAGGCGTAAACGTCTCGGAAGTTTTGTGATACCCGCA
>JABWBH010000059.1 GCA_013360585.1 Phycisphaerae bacterium
TGCGGGTATCACAAAACTTCCGAGACGTTTACGCCTCACACTGCTGGATCACCTGAGCCGGGCCGCGTCAGGCCCGGGAAAGATGGCAAAAGTCGAGCTAAGAGACGCTCACCGTTTTCTCATGCGAATGTTATCCTTCCGGATGATTCGGGCTTGTCCGCACGCCGCCGCGTCCGAATCCGAGCACGCGAATGACGACGATCGCGATGTCGTCGGATTGCTCTTTCAGTCCGGCGAAGCGGCGAATATCCCAGAGCACCTGCGCGGCCAGTTGCTGCGCGGACAGATCCCGGTGGCGCAGGATCGACTCCTTGAGGCGGTCCCGTCCGAAGACGCCGCCTTCGAAGCTCATCGCCTCCGTCGTCCCGTCGGTCGTCAGGACGAGCAGATCCCCCGGGTGAAGCGGCGTCTGCGCATCATCGAAGTGCGCATCGTGGAACGCGCCGATGACCAGCCCGCCGGTATCGAGACGCACAAACCGGTCACCTCGCAAAAGCAGCGGAGGTTCGTGTCCGGCGTTTCCGTAAGACAGCGCTGAAGCGTCCGCATTGATCACGCCGAAGAAAAGCGTGGCGAACTCGTTAGGCTCGGTGTCCCGGCAGAGCGCGTGATTCAGATACAGAAGCACGTCCGCGGGGCGCCGGCCCTGCATCGCGTACGTCCGCATCACCGACCGCAGCGACGCCATCATCAGCGCCGCGGGCACGCCTTTGCCCACCACGTCGGCGATCCCTACGCCCAGCCCGCCGTCCGGCATGTCTACGAAATCGAAAAAATCCCCGCCGACCTCCAGGGTCGGAGCGTACACGCTGCCCACGTCGATCGCAGGATGACGAGGGGGTTCCCGCGGAATCATCCGCCGCTGCACCTGCGCTGCGTTGCGCAACTGTCGCTGAAGGTGCTCCGCCTGAATCCGCTCTTCGGCGAGCCGCGAGTTGATGATCGCCGCCGCCGCCTGCGCCGCGATGGAACGCACCAGTTCGATTTCGTCCGGACCGAAGTACCGCCGATCACCGGTGTACACGCGCAGCACGCCGACCGTCCGACCCCGGTGCGTCAGAGGAACGCAAAGCCCGCTGACGATCCCCTCCTTCGCGCTTTTGTCCCGGAAGCGGATGCGCGGGTCGGTCCGGGCATCCTCGATGTACACCGTCCGCCCCTGAAACGCCGCGAGGTCAATTTCGTTGTTCTCCAGCAGGATCGGCGGCTTGCGCAAATACTCCTCGGACAAACCCGACACGGCCCGGATGACGAGTTCCCCCGTCGTCTCGTCGAGGATCCGGATGCCGCACGCCTTGACCCCCAGCGCCGTCACGACGCGCTGCGCCGTCTGATCGAGGATCGAATCCAGATCATACTCGCCGGTCAGAAGCTGCGTCAGTTCGTGAACGATCTGAAGGTCGTTAAGCTGCTTGCGGATCTGAAGCGCCTGCGTGTAAAGCGTCGCAATCGTCTCCGCCAGAAGATCGACGAACTGAAACGTCGCCTTGCGGTCCTGCGCGGTCCACGCGGGGACCAGTTCCGCCGCCTGACCGAGTTCGATCGGGTCAACCCCCGCCAGCGCAGCGATGTTGCGCACGATCTCCGGCGAGAACTTCTTCGGCGGCCTGACCCCGATCACCAGCGTTCCGAGACGGTGGCCCCGATAATGAATCGGCGTGCCGTATAACGACACCCCCCCTTCAACCGCCAGCGGAACTTCCTCCGCTGAAGTGTGCGTCGCCGCCCGACGGATGCTCTCCTCGCACAGCGCTCGACCGGCTGCTGTGCGGGTAACAATCCGAAGGAAGGCGCTGGCCCATGTCGGAGCGGTGATCAGACGCCCTTCCGGATTGCACACACAGATCGAGATGTTCGCCATCGCCGCAAAGTGATTCTGCAACCGTTGAAGTGCCGTCACATCCACAAGCTGCGCCAGGGGCGGCAGTGCGTCGCCCGTGGGGCTGAGAGGAATCTCGATAGTGTCGGTGTCGTGAATCACCCGCAAATCAGCGTGGCGGTCGCCGCCGCCTTCATGTGTCGCGGACCGAGTTTACGTCTCGCATCAGGCGCTTTCAACCGACCTCCCCTTGCCCCGTCCTCCCGATAACACCGCACGCGCACGTCCGGTGTTCACCGCCGCATATCCGAAACCGCCAGCGCTGTGAGAAACAGGTCGATGAAACTCGGCGATGAGAGGAAGCCCCGACGGCGCGGTAAGATTTTGCGCAATCCTGGGACGTCGTCGGTAGGAACGTCCGGAGCGATCGGCCTCGCGGAAGGTCGCACCGAACAAGATATGCGACAACTTGAGATGATTATGACGGGAACAGTCATCGGCATC
Organism: Phycisphaerae bacterium; assembly: GCA_013360585.1. GTDB lineage: Bacteria > Planctomycetota > Phycisphaerae > UBA1845 > UBA1845 > JABWBH01. The sequence goes on from JABWBH010000059.1 coordinate 2,324, forward strand.
GACCTGGGTACGACGTTTTCCTCGGTGGCTTACGTGGACGCGGACGGTCACGTCATCTGCCTGCCGAACCGGGACGGGCAGACGCTCACGCCCTCGGCGGTTTACCTGGACGATGACGGTCGGTTTCATGTCGGCGCGGCCGCGAGGGACGAGTGCCTGCGCCGACCGGAGCAGGTCGCTCTCGCGTTTAAGCGTCGGATCGGGCACCCGGAGGATCCTTGGACGGTCGCGGGGCGGTCGATCGACGCAACCACGCTGTCCTCGCTTGTCCTTCGCCGTCTTCGCGAGGATGCCGAGCATGCGGTCGGTTCGGTTGCCGGGGCGGTCATCACTGTCCCGGCGTATTTCGGAGACCGCGAACGCACCGCCACGCTTGAGGCGGCGCGCCTCGCCGGTCTGAAGGTGCTGGACATCCTGAATGAGCCGACGGCCGCGGCGCTGGCCTACGCCTTCGACGCTTACGTTCAGGCGGGCGGCGATGCCGGCGACTTGCGAACCGCAGCCATCGCCGCCACCGCCCCGGCCGTGTGCGTCGTCTGCGACCTCGGCGGCGGAACGTTCGACGTCACCGTCCTGAAGATCAGCGGTCCGCGTTTTGATGTTCTGGCCACCGGCGGCGCGTTGACACTGGGCGGACAAGACTGGGATGAGCGGATCGTCGACGCGATCGAGCGGCACACGCTGACGCACGGTGGACCGGACTCTCGTTACGACCCGCGCGCCCGCGCTCGCATGCGGCGCGACGCAGAGCAGGCGAAGCATGTGCTGAGCGTCAAGGGCGATGTCGACGTCCCGGCGCCTTACGAAGGCGTCCCGCCGATGCGCCTGACCCGCGACGCGTTCGAGAATCTCACATCGCCCCTCTCGGATCGCGTGCTTCAGATCATCTCGGGCGTCCTCGACGACGCGCAGTTAACCTGGAACGAGATTGAGGACGTGCTCCTGGTCGGCGGATCCACGCGCATGCCGCATATCCGCCGCCGCATCGCCCGGTTGTCGGGCAAGACGCCGAACACGCGCCTTCAGCCGGATCTCGCGGTCGCGCAAGGCGCCGCCGTCTACGCCGCGATCCTGCGCGTGCAGGGCGACACCCCGCCGTCCTCGACCGCCGCCGCCGAAACCCGCAAAGCGGACGCCGCACCGGCGAATGCATCCGCTTTCACCCCCGCCTTCGAGGCAGCCGCCGCGGACATCCGTCTGTCGCAGGTCAACTCCCGAAGTCTCGGCGTCATTGTGCGCTCCCCTCGGTATGACAAGCTGGTCAACGCAATCGTCATCCCCCGCAACACGCGCCTTCCCGCGTGCAACACACGACGCTTCGTCACGCACGGACCGAATCAGCGGCGCATCCGCATCCCGATCGTCGAAGGCGAGACCCGCGACATCCGGGAGTCCGTCGAGGTCGGGGTCTGCGTCATTGACGGCTTGCCGGACGGGCTTCCTGCCGGCGCGGAGGTCGATGTGACGTTCACGTATGACGCCTCCGGGCGCGTTTCCGTGCGCGCCGAGGAAAAAACCACCCGGCGCGCCGCCGAGACCTTCCTGGACCGCGCCGCCTCGCACCCGCCGTCCGAGCTGGATGAACTTGCCGAAGCCGTCGCACAATTGAGCGCGCGCTGACCGGAACTCAGGCCTGAACCGGAACACCGCCCGGAATAAGGGTTTGCCTGCGATCTGCGAGCCGGGCGACGGGGCGGACGAGACGACCCGCGCTGCGCTTTCCTTCGGCGACAAAGCGTCTACGATGTGCAACGGCGGTGATGCCGCCCGAACGAAGCCTCGTTGCACCGTCCGCATGTCGCTTCGGTCGGGTTCCGCCCGGAGCCAACGATGCAGTCCTACGAAGCTCTCCGTCGATCGATCGACCCCGTCGGCGTCAAGGCGGTCGCGCACCGGCTCGGAGTCTCCGCGGCCTTGGTGTACAAGTGGTGCCAGCCTCCCGAGTCCGAGGAGCCGCAGTCAGGGGGCGCTCGCAACCCGCTTGATCGCCTCCAGTTGATTCTGAAGATTTCGCCGGATCGTTCGATCGTTCACTGGCTTTGTCACGAAGCCGACGGGTTCTTTGTCCCCAACCCGCAGGTCTCTGCGGGCCGGCCCGACGCCACCTTGCTGGCGCGCACTCAGCAACTTGTTCAGGAGTTCAGTGATCTGCTCCGCACGGTCACTCAGGCGATCGAAGATGACGGGAAGATCAAACCGCATGAGGCGGAACGAATCCGAGCTGCCTGGGAGATGCTGAAAAGCTCCTGCGAATGCTTCGCCTCGGCGTGCGAAGTGGGACACTTCGGTCGTGGGGCATGAAGAATCCTTCATCCGCCCAGGGAACGAACCTCGTTGAAAAAATCGCTCATGAAAAAGGGGGTGCCGCTCTCTCATAGGGGTGAGAGAGCGGCACTGTGGTCGTCCGCGTCACGAGGAGGGTGTGACGCGCTCAGGAGGAAAGAAGCCCGGCGTTCATCCAACGAACGCCGCATTCGAACACGCACTCCGCAGGCGCAGAACGCCCGCGCCTCCTCAGGCTAAGCCCGACGCCGCGCTTTCACGCTGCTCCGGGTGTTAACCAACCCGATAAAACCTGCCCTCAAACGCTCAACCGCCAAAGCGGGGAAACCCGCCGGCCTGACCTCGGAGCTCAAGATTTGAATCCGCGAAGTGATCGAGAAAAAGCATGAATATGCTTCGCGTCAATCCAAGGTCTGCTACATTATTACCCGTGCCCTGCGGAAAGGCAAGCCCCTTTCATCCCGGCGCTCGCATTTTTTTTTCTTAATGCCCGCCGACCGGCGCCGACGGGTGTCGCACGACCCGGGTCATACAACCCAGCGTGTCAACTCGATCCCCCCGCCACAACCGACCGCAAAACCTCAAGATACTTGGTCGCCGCCCCCGTGTTGAAAAGGACCACCGTCTCATCGACGCGAAGCCACCGGGATTCGCTCAGCCGTCGGACCGCCTCGATGCACGCCGCTCCCTCAGGACAGAAGGAGATTCCGGTGACGCCCGCCCCCTCACGAAGCGCCGACAGCATCTGCGCATCATCGACGACCACGGCGGTCCCCCCCGACTCCTTCAGCACACGCAGCATCAACGCGTCGGCAAAAGGCGAAGGTACACGCAAACCGCTGGCGACCGTGTGCGCGCCTTCGACGGGCGCCGCCCTTTCTGCTCCGGCGGTCCAGGCTCGGACGATCGGCGCACAACCGGCCGGTTGGACAACAACGAAGCGCGGACGAGGTCCGCCGGCCCAGCCCAGCGTTGTGATCTCCTCGAACGCCTTGTGCATTCCGATCAGACCCGCCCCCCCTCCGGTCGGGTAGACGATCACGTCGGGAAACCGCCACCCGAGTTGCTCGACGATCTCGTAACCGAGCGTCTTCTTGCCTTCGACCCGGTAAGGCTCCTTCAGCGTTGAGACGTTGAACCCCCCGCCTTCCTCGCAGGCCCGGGCCGCCTCACGTCCGCAACGGTCGATCAATCCGTCCACGCGATGCACACGGGCGCCGAAGAGTTCGCACTCGCGCACGTTGACTTCCGGCGTGTCCGCGGGAACGAAGACGTTGGCTTCCAGCCCCGCCGCCGCCGCGTAAGCGGCAAGCGCTCCGCCCGCGTTCCCCGCCGACGGCGCATACAGACGGCGGTGCCCGAGCCGTCGCGCCATCGTCACTGCCGCGCTCATTCCGCGCGCCTTGAACGAACCCGTCGGGTTGACGGATTCGTCCTTCACAAACAGGCGTTCAATGCCGAGGCGTCTGCCCAGGGCTTCGGTCCGGATCAGCGGCGTGTCGCCCTCGCCCAGCGTCACGGGTTCCTCCCCTGAAGGTACAGGGAGCACCTCCCGGAAGCGCCACATCCCCCGACCTCGCCCGGCGAAGTCCGCCGGACGCACCGCCCGTCGAACCCGATCGAAGTCATACACGACCCGCAAGGACTTTCCGCAGTCGCACGTATTGAGAGACTGATCCGCGGCGTAGCGCCGATCACAGAAGAAGCACGCAACATGCTGGACGAACATGATGAATCCAACCCTTTCCGTCTGCGTTCAGCGCGAAATAATCCACCTCCGCACATCTTGGCTCTACCGTGGCGAGCATCGCAAGTCCTTGACATCGACCGGCGGATTTTCGTAACGTAAGGCGCATGTCGTGGGGCTTCTCCCCATCGCACAGGATCATTCTCTCATGAACCAGCAAGACTCGATCGCCCCCCTTCAAGAGGCTTTGCGGCTTTCGCCGAACAACGTCCCTCTGCGAGTTCATCTGGCGGAAGTGCTCACGAGCCTGGGGCGGTACGATGAAGCCGAGACCGAGTTCCGCAAGGCGCTTCAGCTTTCGCCGCAGGACGTCGGCGTCAAGATCGGCCTGGCGCGGGCGTATTACAAGCAGGGAAAGAACAGTCATGCCCTGGTGATCGTCGAAGACCTGATCAAAGCGTCGCGCCCGGACGCCCGCGCCTACGTGCTTTTCGCGCGGCTGCTGTTGCGGCAGGGCGAGGTGAAGCGCGCGGTGCAGGCGTACAAGGATGCGTTGGAATCAGACCCTTCAGTCGAGGATGAAGCTCTCTCGGAGCAACTCGGCGTCCGGGCAGGCTTGCAGGAGACGGAGGAGGATGACGACGACCGCGAGGTGATCGACGGTCGCATCCGCCAGCACTCCGTCGACGAGGACGACGGTCCGCCGCTGAAGGAGCTTGAGCGACCGGACATCGCGTTCGACGACGTCGGCGGGATGGACGGCGTCAAGGACGAAATCCGCGTCAAGATCATCCACCCGCTGACGCATCCGGAGATTTACGAGGCATACGGAAAGAAGATCGGCGGCGGCATCCTCATGTACGGCCCCCCCGGTTGCGGCAAGACGCACCTGGCGCGGGCCACCGCGGGCGAAGTCAAGGCGTGGTTTCTGTCCGTCGGGATCAGCGATGTGCTGGATATGTGGATCGGGCAGAGCGAGCGCAACCTGCATGAGGTCTTCGAGCAGGCGCGCCAGCACAAACCCTGCGTCCTTTTTTTCGACGAAGTGGACGCGCTCGGGGCCAGCCGCGCCGACATGCGCCAGACCTGCGGGCGACACCTGATCAATCAGTTTCTGTCAGAGCTGGACGGAATCGGAGCAAACAACGAGGGGGTGCTCGTGCTCGCGGCGACGAACGCGCCGTGGCACCTCGACTCGGCGTTCCGCAGACCGGGGCGTTTCGACCGGATCATCTTCGTCCCGCCGCCCGACGCCGCCGCCCGCGCGGCGATTCTGAACATTCACCTGAAGGGCAAGCCCGTCGCCGATGTGGACGTGGACGCGCTGGCGCGAAAGACCGACGGGTTCTCCGGCGCGGATCTTCGCGCCGTCGTCGACGTCGCCGTCGAGGCGAAGCTCCGCGAGGCGTTGTCGCGCGGCGTGCCGACGCCGCTGTCGACGAAGGATCTCCTTGCCGCTGCAAAAACGCTGCGCCCGACGACGTCGGAGTGGTTCTCCACCGCTCGCAACTACGCGCTTTACAGCAACCAGGGCGGAACGTACGACGACATCCTCAAGTATCTCAAGCTCAAAGCATGAATCACCTCGAACGCGCTCAACTTCTCCTCTCGCAGTCCCGACCGGAACTGGCGGAAAAAGAGCTTCGGAAGCTGCTGGCCGCTGATCCGGACCTGCCGGAGGGGCATGCGCTGCTTTCAATCTGCCTTTCGCATCAGGAGCAACATGCGAAGGCGATCGAGTCCGCTCGCCACGCGGTGCATCTGGCGCCGGACATCCCTTATGTCCACTACGCACACGGGCTCGCGCTGCTCAGTGCGGACCGGTATGAACAGGCGGCGACGGCGATCCGCGAGGCGATCAAACTCGATCCGGAGGACGCGGACTACTACGGCTTGCTCGCGCTGATTCTTTATCACCGCCGGAACTGGTCGGAGGCGCTCGACGCCGCCGAGCACGGGCTGGCGATCGACGCCGAGCATGACGGCTGCGCCAATGCCCGGGCGATGGCGCTGGTGAAGCTCGGCCGTCGCGCTGAGGCCGCGAATACGATCGAGACGGCGCTGGAGCGCGATCCGGAGAACGCCCTGACCCACGCCAACCAGGGGTGGGCAATGTTGCACGCGAACCAGCCTGCGAAGGCGATGGGGCACTTCCGCGAGGCGCTGCGGATCAACCCCGAGTTGCAGTGGGCGCGTGAAGGCATCGTCGAGGCGCTGAAGGCGCGGAACTTCATCTACCGCCTCATGCTTCAATACTTCCTTTTCATGGCGCGCCTCAGCCCCGGCTGGCAGTGGGGGCTGATCCTTGGCTTTTACTTCGGGCAGAAGTTCCTGCGGAACCTCGCCCGCACGTATCCGCAGATCGAACCCTACGTGAAGCCGATCGTGCTGGCGTACCTGGTCTTTGCGCTCATGACGTGGATCGCGGATCCGCTCTTCAACCTGCTGCTGCGGCTCAACCGCTTCGGCCGGCTGGCGTTGTCGGATGATGATCGGCGTGCGACCAACTGGTTCGGCGGATTCCTGTTCATTGCGGCGCTTTCCGTCGTCGCGTACTTCGCCACGAAGATCGACGTACTGCTGTATCTGTCGTTGGCGTGCGGGCTGATGTTGCTGCCGATCAGCGGCACGTTTGCGCGTCCTCCGGGGAAGGCGCGAACGTTCCTGGGGATTTACACCGCTGGACTCGGGCTTCTGATCGCCGCAGGTCTGGCGCTGGAGCTGATCGGCGGACCGGGGATAGCGCTGGGCGCGCTGTTTCTGCTCGGGGTCTTCGCTTTTCAGTGGGTGGCGATCGCGCTATCGGTACGTCGCCCCGCGTAGGACAACACGACGACGCGGTTTGCGGAGCGTTACGGGAGGCAGCCTGATGCATTCGGAAAAGAAGACAGAACCGATGCCGGTGGACGCCTGCGGAATGAAAGGCCCTGGCGCGGAGCACAAGACGCTGGAGCGCTTCGCGGGAACCTTCCGCGCGGAGGTCCGCATCTGGTTTCAACCCGGCGCGCCGCCCAACGTCTCGACCGGAACGATGAAGAACACGATGGTGCTGGGCGGCCGCTTTCTTCAGCAGGAGTACCGCGACGACGCCGGTATGTTCGAAGGCCGCGGGTTCTGGGGCTACAACGACGTGGACCGGCGCTACGAAGGATTCTGGATCGACGTGATGGTCAACTTCTTCCAGATCGAACACGGTCAGCTCGACGCCGGCGGCAACGTGTACACGATGATCGGCACGATGACCGACCCGCAGAGCGGCGGAACGATGCGAAAGCGATCCGTCATCCGTTACGCCGGCCCCGACGAGCACTCGGTGGAGATGTTCTTCCAGCACGCGGAAAAGCCGGAGTCGAAAGCGATGGAAATCCGGTACCGGCGGGCGTAACCTGGAAAGGCACCGCACCGGCAATCTGATCGAGGCCGCGCTGTGGGGCGTCATCGGCCTGGGGTTCGCCTTCGCGGCACTGCGACATCGGCGTAGCGGCGGGGCGGCGGGGCGCGCCGACCTGTGTCGCCGCCTTCTTGCCTCGGTGACGTTTCTTGCATTCGGCGCGTCTGACGTCGTCGAAGCCGACACCGGCGCGTGGTGGAGACCGTGGTGGCTGCTGGCGTGGAAGGCCGCTTGCCTAGCGGTCTTGCTGACCCTGCTGATCCGCACGTTCGAATGAACCCGCACGAGGGCGCTTGAGCGGACCTGCCGACGGGACAAAGTCCGAGTTACCGCAGCTTCAGCTTGCGCAGCGCCACCCCGCTCATGCGCAGCAGCAGCAGCCCGTGCAGGAAACGGCGGATGTTGCTTTCGCCGTAAGCGCGAGCCCGGTAGCGGATCGGGATTTCGAGAATCTTCAGGTTCGCCTTTGCGGCGCCGAAGATGAGATCGAAATCGCCGAAGGGATCGAAATCGCCGAAATACGCGCGGTCCGCCGCAATCCGCTCATAATCGCGCCGCCGCAGCACCTTCGTCCCGCAGAGGGTGTCACGGAAGCGCTGCTCGAGCAGCCACGTGAAGAGGCGGCTGAAGAAGGCGTTCGCCAGTTTGTTGAGAAAGCGCATCGCGTCGCGCTGCATCGGGTAGACGAGGCGCGTGCCGTTGATGAACTCCGCCTTGCCGGACGCGATGCCGTCGAAGAACTTCGGCAACTCCTCGGGCGGAACGGTCAGGTCCGCGTCGAGAATCATCAGGATGTCGCCGCGCGCGGCGGCGAAACCTTTGCGCACCGCGTCGCCCTTCCCGCGGCCCTGTCCCTGACGGATGAGGCGGATGTCCCGGTCCGGGTTTTCGGCGATCACACGCTCGATCTCCTCCGCCGTTCCGTCCGTACTGTCGCCGTCCACGAAGATCAATTCGGTGTGCGCGCCCATCTGAGGCGTGCGGCGCACCGCGTCGGCGATGTTCCCGCGCTCGTTGCGCGTCGGAATGACGACGCTGCACGTCAGCGAGCGATCCGGCTGCGTCGTGTCGCCGACGGGCTTCGCGACGACCAGCTTCAGCAGCGACAGCGCCCGCGTCGGCCAGAGTCGCGCCAGCACGCGGTTGCACAGCGCGGACAACCCCGGAACGCCCACCGGCATCAGCAGCTCATCCGTCCGGCGCACCGCCTCGAAGCCCGCAAGCGTCAGAAGATTGTCCACGTCGGCGGCGGTCAGCCAGTTCTGCTCCGGCGTCCGACGCCGCAGTCCGAGCAGGCTCGCGAGCTTCAGCACCGGCTCCCAGAGCAGGTTGTAATGCAGCAGGATGATCCGCGTCGACGGATCACACACGCGGCGCACGCGCTGAAGGCAGGCCTGGATGTCCGCGCTGTCCGCGACGATGTCGCACAGAAGCGCGACGTCAAACGGCCCGCGTACGTCGAAGCTTTCCGAATCCGCGCGGACGTAACGAAAGCGCGGGTGACGCTGCGCCATCCTCGTGAGGCGCTGCGGGCAGGGATCCACGCAGACGCCCGACGCCGCGCCCAGCGCGGGCAGCAACTCCTCAAACTGACACCCGATCTGAAGCACGCGGCTTTGCGACCGAACATGCTGCCTCAGGACGCGCAGCACCTGGCGATGAAAGTATCGCCGGGGGGGCGTCGCCGCGTCGCCGGCGGGCGACCCCACCGCCTCCGTCCCTTCCAGCGCAAGCGCCGCCCCGATGCTGACCTCGGCTCCCTCAATTTGATCGGTGCGCATGATCCGGCTGATTTATCGGCGGCATGACACCGCCCCTTGAAAAAGCCGCCGGCCGCGCGACTTGGTCTGCCCGCGATGGAAAACCCAGCTCTTCTGGATTCGCCGCCGGAGCTTCGACGGACGCACCCTTGAAAGAGAAAAATTCACCGCTCCCCCCAGAATCCTCGTCGCCTACCCGGAAATCCTCACACCTCCCGTCGAAACCGCCGGTCCGTCCAGCGCTTTCTAACCGTGCCGGCTTTTCAAGGGGGGTAGGAACGCTTCGTGGAGGTTGGTATGATGAAAGGATCATCATCCGGGTCCGGTGGGGGCGACCTGAAAGCCGGTCGCGCGGCCGGATGATGACCCTGGGTTGGGGGCTGGGGAAGCGTCGGCGCAGCGTTGCCGGCGCGGTGGGGTCGGAGAAGGTCGTCCGGACGCGGAGGTCCGGGCGCGGGGGTCGGGGTCGTACGCCTTCTGCGTATACAACGAAAGGAGCTTGGGAATGCACGCGCGGTTCAACGTCGTGGGGTGGTGCGCGGGCGGACTGATCGCCGCGGTTTGCGGTGACGCAACGGCGCAGTATCAGTCTTTGAACATCAACTTGTACAAGCAATTCTCGCTGGCCGACTTCGGCAATCCCGGAAACGGCAACAGTTGCTGGGGATACGTGTCGCAATCCGGCCGCGAATACGCCATCATGGGCGTCTCCAACAAGGTCGCGTTCGTGGACATCACGGACCCGGCGAACTCGCGCATCGTCGCCACGGTGAATCACTCCAACAGTCTCTGGGCGGACATCAAGACGTATCAGAACTACTGCTACGTCGTGAACGAAGCCGGCGGCGGCATTCAGGTCATCGACCTCTCCGACATCGACAACGGCGTCGCCACCCTCGTACGCAGCGTCAGCTCTCCGGCGACCAGTCATACCGTCGGCGTCAACGAAGCCAGCGGGTTCCTCTACCCGACCGGTTCAAGCACCGACAACGGCGGGATGCTCATCTTCGACCTCGCCCAGCCGGACAACCCGGTGAAGGTCAATGCGTGGCGGACCACGTACGTGCATGAGTGCCATGTCGTGTCATATACCTCCGGTCCTTATGCGGGCAAGGAGATCGCGTTTCTTTTCGCGGGCGGCTCGGGCATTTACATCGTGGACGTGACGAACAAGGCGAACCTCGTGGATTTGTCGCGCAAAACCTACCCCTGCCTGAGCTACTGCCACCAGGGCTGGACCTCGGACGACCGCCGCTACCTTTTCGTTAACGACGAGCTGGACGAGATCTACGGGTGCAACAACCGCACGACGACTTTCGTCTTTGACATTTCAAACCTCTCGAACATTCAGCTCGTGAACACCTTCAGCAACGGCATCAACGTCCCGGATCACAACCTGTATTACCGGGACGGGCTGGTTTACGAATCCAACTACGGAACCGGGTTGCGGGTCTGGGACGTCGAGGACGTCATGGCGCCCGCCGAAATCGCTTATTTCGACACCTACCCGAACGGGAATCCCCTGGACTTCGTCGGCGACTGGGGAAACTTCCCGTTCTTCCCCAGCGGAACCGTCATCGTCAGCGACATGCAACGCGGGCTTTTTGTGCTCGACGTCCTGGTCGCCCGGGGACGCCTTGAGTTTTCCTTCCCGGACGGGTTGCCCGAAACCGTCCAGCCGGCCGGCGGAACCCGGCTCCGGCTTGACATCGCCGGGCTTTACGGCGGCGAGCTGGAGCCAGGGACCGCGCGGTTTCTCGCGGACACCGGCGCCGGTTTCGCGGAGCAGACGCTGAATGACCTCGGCAACGGCGCGTTCGAGGCCGTCTTCCCCGCGGACGATTGCGCCGACACGATGCGCTTCTACTTCTCCGCTCAGGACCGGAAGGGCAACACCTACACCAGCCCGTCGGACGCCCCGGGCAACAGTCACTCAGCGCTCGTCGCCGCCAACGTGACGACGCTTTTCAACGACAACTTCGAGACCGACTTCGGCTGGAGCGTCGCCAACGAGAACCTCTCGAGCGGCGCCTGGACGCGGGCGATCCCGTCGCAGGGCTGCAACGACGGCAGCCCGGGCGGCGATTACGACGGTTCAGGACGCGCGTACATCACCGGACTGGGGTGCAGCGTCGACGTGGACGGCGGACCCACGCGGCTTACCTCGCCGATCCTCGACATCCGCGACGGCGGTTATGTCGAGTTCGCGGCGTGGTTCTCCAACGATGACAACGACGCGGACCGCCTGACGGTCGAAATCTCCAACAACGGCGGAACCAACTGGACGCTTGTCGAAAGCATCGGAAACACGACCGGCTGGTCCGTCCGGCGTTACAACGTCGCCGACTACGTCAGTCCCTCCTCGACGATGCGGTTCCGCTTCAGCGCTACCGACAATCCGAACAACTCCGTCACGGAAGCCGCGATCGACGCCTTTGAGGTCTTTACGCTGGTCTGCGATCAGTCGCCGATCGAGTGCGCAGACATCAAGAAGCTCGGCGCCCGCTGCCGCAGCAACGGGCAGCTCAAAGCCAAGGTCGTCCTGCGCGACGAGTCGCATGACGGGCAGACCGTGGCCATCACCGTCGACGCCGCCGAGCATGTGCTCACCGTCAACGGCCGCCGTGCGTCGTACAAGGAGTGCTGCTTCTCCGGCGCGCACACCGTTTCGCTGATCGATCCGGCGGGCTGCGGCCTGTCGAAGAACGTGGATTGCCCGTAGGGGCCGTCGCCGATAGTCGCCGGGCCGGTCTTGGCGACGCATGAGAGTCCCCGTCAATCAGGCGGCGGGCGGGTCTTCACCGATCCGTCCGCCGCTTCGTTGTTCCGGAGCATCCTCGGAGAGTCTGCCCCCTTGTTTCCGGAGAATCCTCAGAGAGTCCGCCCCGCCCCGCAGGATCCTCCGCAAGTCTCAGCCCCGGCAGGGACGCTGGGAAACAGCCCAGCACGCAAGGGCCGGGAGCCCGTCACCGATGACCCGCAAGTCCCGGAGGGACGACAGAAGTTCTGGATGTGGTATGACCGCCGCGCCGCCGTCCCTTCCGGGCATCGTCGCACGTCGAGCCGAAACGACAGAAAATCCAAAGCACCGAACCCCGGATTCAGGCGAAGACTCCGGTGCGGGCAATTGACTTCTCCCCCGGGCGGACCGGAGGAGGTGCATGATCCGCCGGAACCCGTCACCGCAGTACGATCGCCACGTCACCCCGCGACTCAACGCGACCGATCACGACCGCGCACGCCGTCGCCTGACGCCTCAACTCGGCCAGAAGATGCTGCGTCTTCGCTTCCGGAACGCTGATCAGCAGTCCCCCGGATGTCTGAGCGTCGCACAACACGGTCAGCAGCGCCTCCGACGTAGCCCCACGGTCCAGCCGCGCGCCGAGGTGCTCCGCGTTGGACTTCCACGCCCGCGTCGCCACCCCCTCCCCCGCCAGGCGCAGGGCGTCCTGCATCAGCGGCGCCGCCGTCGCTTCGATCTGTAACGTGACTCCGCTCCCCTCCGCCATCTCGAAGGCGTGCCCCAGCAGTCCGAACCCCGTGATATCCGTCGCGGCATGAACCCCAACGCGGCACATCGCCTCCGCCCCACCCGCGTTCAGCTCGATCATCACCGCGATCGCCTCAGCCAGGTCCGCCTCGGGGATTACGCGCTTCTTCGCTGCCGTCGTCATTGTCCCGCTGCCGACCGGCTTCGTCAGCACGAGGGCGTCGCCCGGGCGCGCTCCCGCGTTCGTCACCACCGCGTCCGGGTTCACCAGCCCCGTGACCGCCAGCCCGTATTTGATCTCGGCGTCGCGCACGCTGTGCCCGCCGACGATGATCGCCCCCGCCGCCGACACGCGCTCCGCCCCGCCGCGCAGCATCTCCGCCAGAATCTCCCCCGGCAGATCCTTATCCGGGAATCCGACGATGTTCAGCGCCGTCAGCGGACGCCCCCCCATCGCGTACACGTCGGACAGGCTGTTGGCCGCCCCGATCCGCCCGAACGTGTACGCATCGTCCACCAGCGGCGGAAAGAAATCGACCGTCTGCACCAGCGCCGTCGTCGCGTTGAGACGATAAACCCCCGCGTCGTCGAACGTCTCCGTTCCGACGATCAGGTTCGGATCCTCCGCCTTCGGCATGTTGCGCAGCACCTGCGCGGTCAGCCCCACCGGGAGCTTCCCCGCTCACCCCGCGCAACTGGCGTAGTCCGTCAACCGGATTTTCCGGGAAGGGGTCATGATCCTGTCATGTTCACGAGGATGTCGCCTCACCGGACACCCCCTCCGTGACGCTCCCTCAAAACCGAGCCGCGGGCTTCAGCCCGCGCGATCCTTCGCTCGCGACGCGCCATCGTCTCTCGGTGCGCCCCGGAATCACGAGGTGCGCCCCGCAACCCGACGCGTGCTCCTTTCGTCTCATCCTCCCCTGCGCCGCCCGGCCTCTTGTAGCGCCGCGCGTCAGGAAAGTCTAACCGCTCCGGAAGAGCGCGAGGAGAATGCAACGGAAGGAAACTGATTTCGACCGCGCCGGACCGGGCGCGACAACGGCGCTAACGCGAAAGCGCGCCCGTCGCAAGGTTTCTCAAACACCGGATGAAGCAAAACACCGCGCGGTGCATCTCACGCCGCGCGGCGACTCGAATGTCATGGGATGTCCTGCCGACCGATCAATCACACGGCTGACCGTTGGCCCCATTCGATCCGGATGAACCGTGATTCGCCGATCCGAAGCTGCCCGGCGCCCCGTTCGTGCCGGATTGCCCTCCGGCGCCGCCAGTCCCACCTACCCCCCCCAAGCTGGGTCCACCGGCCGTTCCCACACCGCCGGATCCGCCATTTCCGCCGTTCCCCGGTGGATTTCCGTCTCCACCGTGACCACCGCCACCGGCGTTTCCCCCCTGTCCATTGCCGCCGCTTCCGCCTCGACCACCGTTACCCCCATTGGCGCTTGCACCGAACCCGGTCCCTCCGTTGCCGCCCTTTCCACCTTTGCCGCCGGCGCCGGATCCGCCCGACCCGCCGTTCGAACCACTGCCGGCGGTGCAGTTGGCCGGGGGACCACCATCGCAGCAGTCCCCACCATTCCCGCCCGTTTCACCGTTGCCGCCCGTTCCGTACCCCCCGTTGCCGCCCGCACCGCCATGTCCACCATGACCGAAGGGTGACGTCCCGGGACTCCCGTTCCCCCCGTCTCCTCCGGGTCCACCAGCCGCGGACCCTCCGTCAACACCCGCATCCAGTGCGGATTGACAGTCGCCCGCGTCTCCCCCATTGCCGCCATTCTCGCCCGAGTCGTTGGCTCCCGTTGCTCCCGGCGTCCCATCCGCGCCGTTGCCCGTCGTCGTGTCACCCCCGCCATCACCGCCGACGATACCTTCAGGCGAGTATCCCGTGACCGTCGCGTTCCCGCCG
>JABWBH010000081.1 GCA_013360585.1 Phycisphaerae bacterium
GCCGACGCCGCGCGGGTGTTCTTACCCTGCAAAATACGGCATTTCGAGTGTTTTATTGCAAAAATGGCCTTGATTTCACGCTTGATCAGGGTCTAGCGCGAATCCACCGCGAGAAGGCGGGCGATTTCCGACTCCGGGGGGACTTTCCCCGCCGCGACCACCTTGCCGTCCACGACCAGCGCCGGCGTGAACATCACGCCGCGTTTCGCGAATTCCCTGATGTCTTTCACGTGCGCCAGTTCATATGCGATCCCCAGCTTGTCCGCGGCTGATCGGACGGACCGCTCCAGCAGATCGCACTTCGCGCACCCGGTCCCGAGAATCTCGATCTTCATGGTGAAACTCCGGTTGGCGCGATCGAGCCTGCGGCGGCCGGCAGCGTCGCGCCGTAGATCATGCCCGCACCGGTGGCGACCACGACGATGATCGCGCTGAACGCGAGCGTCTTCTTCACGCCCATCACTTTCACAAGCACCAGCATGTTCGGCAGCGACAGCGCCGGACCCGCCAGCAGCAGCGCCAGCGCCGGACCGCGAGCCATCCCGTGCTCCATCAACGCCTGAACGATCGGAACCTCGGTCAGCGTCGCGAAGTAAAACAACGCCCCGACCAGCGACGCGATGACGTTCGCCCGCAGACCGTTGTCGCCCACCAGGGCGGCGATCTGCCGGTCCGGCAGCAGCGCCGAGATGAACCCCACCACGAACACGCCGCCGAACAGCAGCGGAATCAGCAGCTTGGCGAAGCCCCATGTGTTGTGCATCCAGAGCTTGAACTCATCCCGCTCCACCCAGCGCCACGTCATCAGCGCCACCGCCAGCCCGCACGCGCCCGCCAGCAGCCATCGCATATGAAACACGTCCATCACCCAGCTCTTCGCCTCGACGATCGCGGCAATCTCGCTTTTCGGCAGCGTCAACCGCTCGCCGGCCCGGATCGTCCCGACGCTCTCCTGCACCTGGATCATCACTTCGTCGTGCATCTCCTGAAGCACGACGCCGCGAACTTCGGACCCATCGGTGCGCTTCACGATGGCGTCGCCGGGGTTGAACCAGTCGCTGAAGACCAGGAAGCCGATCATCGACGCCAGCAGCAGCGCGCTTTGCCACCCGCGGCGCCGAGCCGGCGGCGGGTCGGGCGTCTGCATCGCCGCTTCGACCTTGGCCTGCTCCTCCTTGCGGAACATCCACGCCATTCCGAGACCGACGAGAAACGCAAAACCGATCGCGCCCAGCGCCCGCCACAAGCCGAGGTCGAACCCGAGCACACGGGCCGTGAGAAAGATCGCGAGAATGTTGATCGCGGGCCCGGAGTACAGGAACGCCGACGCCGGTCCCAGCCCCGCGCCAAGCTGGTAAATCCCCGCGAACATCGGCAGCACGCTGCACGAGCAGACCGCCAGCACCACCCCCGCCACCGAGGCCACCGTGTACGCGCCGAACTTGTTCGACTTCGGGCCCAGGTAGCGCATCACGGCGTCCGGAGACAGGAACGTGATGATGCCGCCGGCGATGAAGAGCGCGGGCACGACGCACGCCAGCGTGTGATTTCGCGCATACCACTGGAGCAACTTGAAGGCCTCGACGATCGCCACCGAAACCTTCGGATCCGCCAGCGGCAGGGTGTACGCGGTCAGGAAGACGGCGACGAACGCAACGGCGATTTTCCCCTCACGAGCGAACATGATGGTTCGGTCCTTTTGCCGAATCCTCCTGCATATTCAATGCCAATATTGCCATTAAGCCATGTATTGGGCCGGAAAAAAGGGACTCCCCCCGAGCGCTACCGCAGCACCGCCCGCTGCGTCTTGAGGTTCTGGGCCAGAACCGTCTCCAGGCAGTCCCAGAAACCCTGCAGGCAGCACACCTTCAACTTGTAGAAAACCATCACGCCGGCCTTGCGGTCCTCCACCAGCCCCGCCTGCTTGAGCACCGCCAGATGCTTCGAAACGGTCGACTGATCCGCACCGACCAGTTCCGTGAGGTCGCACACGCACACCTCGCGGTTCTCCAGCGCCTCCAGGATCATCAGCCGGCTGGGGTGCGCCAGCGCCTTGGCGATGCGTGCCCGGGCGTCGTAGCGAGGTCGGGGATGGCGCGGCCGGATTTTCATGGCTGGACGACCATGATACCAGGAATTGCCGCTCGGTCGAACGTGGCTCGATCGCCGCCGGCACGTCGGTCAGCGAGGTGCAGCCGCACGCGGCGTTGAACCGGGGGATGATCAGCGGTTCGTCCCCGTGTTGGCGACGACGAACGTGTGTTCGAGGACGGGTCCGGCGGTCACCGTTCCGAAGTCGTGCAGGAAGTCGCTGACCACGGCGATGGGGCCGAGCCGCACCGGTCTCGGTGTGTCCTGACCGCCCGCCTCCTGCGGGATCGCGAACACCACCGCAGCCGCAATCCACAGCGTCGTCATCACGCCGAGACCTCCGATCCGGGGTTCCGCATTCACGACCGTTTCTTCACCGATCCGCGCCCGTCAGGAAGCGAGAGATTATCCTGCCGAGCCGCGATCGCGTGAGGGAGCGCTCTTATTTCGCACCGCCGCAATGGTGGGGAAGTCGCGTCTCAAGGCTTTCGCACGTCCTCGCCGCTCTTGTTGAGTTCCTTCACGGCGGACTCGCGCCGGGCGAGCACGTCCTTCTGCTCTTTCGTCAGCAGGTCGTAGAGTCCGGGCTTGAGCTTCTTCTCGAAGATCGCGTCCACCGGGGCGTAGAGCTTCGAGATGCGCTCCTCGAGCCTGGCGACATCGGGAGATGAGGGCTTGTCGTCGGAACCGGACGCCGCGCCGCGCGCCGCTTCGGGGGCGTCGCCGGACGGTTTATCGTTGCGCGCCGAACGACGGCCGTCGCCGGACGGGGATTCGCCGTCCGCGCGCGGGGCGTCACCCTCCGCGGCTTCGTCCTCGACAGCCTCACCCTCAACAACAGGTTTGCCGCCGGAACCCGGCTCCGTGCCCGGACGCGCCGCTTCCATCCCCTCGGTCTTCCCCTGCTCCGCCTTGTGCGCCGGACTGGCCGCCTCGGGCGACGCCTTCGCCGCCTTGACCTTCAGCGCCGCCAGCGCCTTCTCCGCCTCCGCCCGTTCCGCCTTGGTTTTCTCTAGGCCCTGATCAAGCGTGAAATCAAGGCCATTTTTGCAATAAAACACTCGAAATGCCGTATTTTGCAGGGTAAGAACACCCGCGCGGCGTCGGCCGC
>JABWBH010000022.1 GCA_013360585.1 Phycisphaerae bacterium
CCAGCGCCATCGCCCCGCGGACCTCGCGCACGGGGCGCTCGAAGTCCCCGCGCCCGATCGACTTGCCCACCAGCGCCGCCACGGCGATGCCCACGCCCGCCGTCGGCATGAACGACAGGCGCATGAACTGCCACGCGGAGTTGCTGGCGATCTGGTGCGCCGTGCTGAAGCGCCCGATCAGGGCGTTGACGAAGACCATCCAGACGAACACGTCGCTTAACCACTGCACGCCCGTCGGCAGTCCCAGGCGGACGACGTCGCGCATCCGTGACCACGACGGTCTCCAGGTGCGCCGCGTGGCGAACCGTGCGTCGAAATCCCGCGTCCGCATCGTCAGCACCAGTCGCACCGTGCGGAAGCTCGTGCCCGCCACGGTCCCCCACGCCGCGCCCGCGACGCCGATCGGTTCGATCCCGAACCACCCGAACATCAGCGTCGCGCCAACGAGGACGTTGACGACGTTGGCTTCCAGCGCCGACCACATCGTCACCCAGGGTCGGTGGACGCCGTTGAAGAACTGAGCGAAGCCCTCAGCGGCGATCGTGGGGGCGACGCTGAGGATGGCGACGCTTCCGTAAGCGTACTTGGCGTCGAAGACCGTCGCATCGGGGGTTAACGCCTGCATGACCGGGCGCAGAAAGGGGATCAACGGGACCGTCGCCAGCCCGAAAATCGCCGCCAGGTACGCCGCCTGCCACCCGTAAGCGCCGCACTCGTCGTACTTCTCGCGCCCCAGCGACTGCGCGACGTAGGTTCCGACGAGGTTGATCGTGCCCATCCCCAGCACGATGTAACACCAGACGATCATCTGCGCCGGAAGGATCGCCGCCGCGGCCTTCGGATCGCCCAGCATCGACACCAGCTTGTAATCCACGACGTCGATCATCGCTCGGGCGGTCATCGTCAGCACGGTCGGGACGGCCATCGCGATGACGCCGCGCAGCTCCGACCGCGCGTCGTGGGAGGAAAGCTCAGGCGTGACCGTCGAAGTGGACATCGGATCGGTGCGCTCCGGAAAAGGCGTCGTCAGGCCGGCGTCCTGTCCGCGTGCGGCGCTTCGGTTGGCGCTTCGCCCACGGTGACCAGCAGCGGCATCAGCAGGTTGATCTTGCGCTGGCGGAGGTTGACGAACCCGGCCTGCTCGAAAAGCCGGCGCACGAGCGACCACGGCGCATGATGCACGTTCTTCTCGATCCGCTGGATGATCACGTCGAAGACGAACCAGCCGACGGCGTTGTCCCGGAAGCCGTCAATGAGCACGAGCCTGCCTCCGGGGGCGAGCACGCGGCGCATCTCGGCGACGACGGCGTCCTGATGCGGGTAATGATGAAACGAGTTCGAGCACGTCACCACGTCGAAGGACGCATCCGCAAAGGGCAGGTGCTCGCTGTCGGCGTTGACCACGTCCGCCGGGCGCTGCGGGCGCACCCGCTCCGCCTTGTCGCGGGCCTTGCGGCACATGCTGGCCACGAAATCCAGCGCCGTGATCCGCGCCGGCCAGTCCGCCGAGGCGACCAGCGCCGCGAACGAGCCGGTTCCGCAACCGATGTCCAGCAGGCGGAAGGACTTCGGCTCGCCGCCGCACCAGTCCGCGATCTCCTCCAGCAGCGCCAGGTACGCGGGTCGGAACAGAAAGGTGTTCAGCAGCGACCGGTCATACGTTTCCGCCCAGCCGTGAAACTGACGATCGGCGCCGGACCGGAACGCGTGCGCGCGACGCCTGGCGTCGTCGTGCTCCGAACCGGCGGCGAAGGCGCTGGGCGCTGGGGGGGCGGCGCTGGGGCCGGCGGGGGCGGCGCTGAGTCCGGCGGGTGCGTCGTCTTCCCGCAGCGGCGATGAAGTTGAGTTCGGATTGACCACGATCATAATGACCTCATCGCACACCCGCGCCCGCCGGCGCAGCGACCTCTTTACCCTCGCTCCGTGCTTGCAGCGCAGCCGGCCACATGCATCCGAAGCCGCAGAATCCTGAGCCAACCCGCAGGAGGGTTCCGAAAGGACATGAACCGGGCGATGAGCATATCCGAGCGTGCGCCGCTCGCCAAGGTCCGGGTTCCGCGCTTTCAACCCGCGTCCGGAGGACGGACGCCGCGTCGCACCCGCTTATCCTTGACGTTGTGAAACAAGGGCAAGAGCAGGAAGCAGGCCCCCTCGCTACGACAACAGCATCAACCGCAGAGAACCGGGGGGGACGCCAACGTTCTGAAGCAACAGAATCTTGGCCGCGATGCTCGATGCAGCCGGCGACGGAGCGTGAACATCCGATCCGCCTCCTGGCCGCGGGCTTCAGCGCCAATAACGATCCGCCGCCGCGAACCGCGGACTTCAGTCCGCGCGGACCCTGCGACGAATGAGCGTCGTTATGACGAGCGATGGTGCTACGGCTGATCGTGAAAAGCTCCAGCCTGTGCGAAGCCTCATCACCACTCCGGTCCGCCGTCATACGTCCCGAAGACCTCGCGCATCGTGTTCATCATCTCGCCCACGGTGGCGTCGGCTTCCGCGGCGTGGATGAGGGCGGGCATGACGTTGCGGCCGGCCTGGGCGTCGTCGCGGAGACGGGCGAGGGCGTCGGCGTGGCGTTTCCCGTCGCGCCGGGCTTTAAGCTCTTTCAAGCGCGAGACCTGGGTCTCTTCGGTGTGATGCTCGATCTTGAGGATGTCGATGCCGTGCGGCTCGACCTCGGTGAAGTCAGTGACGCCAACGATCTTGAGGTCGCCCGCGTCGATGCGTCGCTGCTCGGCGAGGGCGGACTCGGCGATGCGCCGGCGGAAATAACCGCGGTCGATCGCTTTGAGCACGCCGCCCATCGCGTCGATCTGGTCGATGATGGCGGTCGCCTGGGCCTCCATCTCGCTGGTGAGCTTCTCGAGATAGTAGCTGCCCGCGAGCGGATCAACGACGCCGGGGATCTGCGTCTCGTAAGCGAGGATCTGCTGCGTGCGCAGCGCCACGGTGGCGGCGCGCTCCGTCGGCAGGGCGAGGGTCTCGTCCATGCTGTTGGTATGCAGCGACTGACACCCGCCGAGCACCGCGGCCATCGCCTGATAGGCGACGCGCACGATGTTGTTGAGCGGCTGCTGCTCGGTCAGCGTGACGCCGGCGGTCTGGGCGTGGAAGCGGAGCATCATGCTGCGTTCTTTTTTCGCCTTGAAGCGATGCTTCATCGCGTTCGCCCAGATCTTCCGCGCCGCGCGGAACTTGGCGATCTCCTCGAAGAAGTCGTTATGCACGTCGAAGAAGAAGCTGAGGCGCGGGGCGAAGGCGTCCACGTCGATACCCCGCTTGATCGACTCTTCCGCGTAGCACATTCCGTCCGCCAGCGTGAACGCCAGTTCCTCGGCGGCCGTCGCGCCGGCTTCGCGGATGTGGTAGCCGCTGACCGACACCGTGTTCCACTGCGGCATGTGCTTCGTGCAGTATTCGATCGTGTCGATGACGAGCTTGGTGCTCGGCGCAGGCGGGAAGACGAATTCGTTCTGGGCGTGGAACTCCTTGAGGATGTCGTTCTGGAGCGTGCCACGCAGCTTGTCGAGCGGGACGCCCTCCTCCTTGGCCACACAGATGTAAAACGCCAGGAGGATCGCCGCCGGAGCGTTGATCGTCATGCTCGTGCTGACCTCGCCGAGGTTGATCCCGTCAAAGAGCCGGCGCATGTCGGCGAGCGAGGCAATCGCCACCCCGCAACGCCCGACTTCGCCCAGCGCCAGCGGATCGTCGCTGTCCCGACCCATCAACGTCGGAAGGTCGAACGCGGTGGACAGACCGGTCTGCCCCTGCTTGAGGAGGAACTTGAAACGCTGGTTGGTGTCGGAGGCGTCGCCGAACCCGGCGAACATGCGCATCGTCCAGAGCTTGTCGCGGTACATCGTGCGGTGGACGCCGCGCGTAAACGGGAACACGCCGGGATCGGGCAGCGACTCTTCCAGGCGAAGCCCGCGAACATCCGCCGCAGTGTAGAACGGCTGGCGCGCGCCGGCGTTCGTGCGCTCCGCGTTCGTCGCGTGGCGTCGTTCGGCTCGAGGCCCCGCTTCGTTGCCTGGCGCCCCGTGCGGCGCGACGCCTTCACTTGTCCAGGGACCGCTGCTTTCAACTGGTCTTACACTCATACACGCCTTCCGTCAGCCACTCCTTATCGCGTTGGGCTCCGATGGTTCATCGGCACGCTACGCCCACCCGAGCCAACCGGGAGCCTGCGCATTGTATCACTCGGCGCTTTTCTCCAACAGCGCTATCCCCCCGCGCGGGTTCTTAGGGGGGGCGGGCAAGCGGAGGTCGGAAGGAGCGGTTCGATGAGCGCCGAGGGGGTTCCCCGCGGTTCCTCGTGGGTTGGACGGGGTAGCGCCAACCGCTAAGATGGCACGGAATATGCCCGCTTAGTCGATCGTGGTGCGGGCGGGAGCAGACGGTCTTCGCTCCCCCACGGTCGCAATCTGGAGTCAACCCATGTCGGATATGAACCCGTTCAAGATCGCACAGGCGCAACTGGATGAAGCGGCAGCCAAGCTGGGGCTGGATCCCGCGACGCACGAACTGCTGCGCTGGCCGATGCGTGAGTACCGCTTCACCCTGCCGGTCAAGATGGACTCGGGCGAGACGAAGATTTTTCACGGCTACCGGGTGCAATACAACGCCGCCCGGGGTCCGACGAAGGGGGGGCTCCGCTGGCACCCGGATGAGACGATCGACACCGTGCGGGCGCTGGCGGCGTGGATGACGTGGAAGACGGCGGTGGTGGACATTCCGCTGGGCGGCGGCAAGGGCGGGGTCACCTGCAATCCGAAGGAGCTTTCAGAGGCGGAGAAGGAGCGTCTCGCCCGGGCGTACATCCGCGCCGTGGGGCGTGAACTCGGCGTGCATCGGGACGTGCCCGCGCCGGACGTCTACACCACCCCGCAGATCATGGCGTGGATGATGGACGAGTACGAGACCATCATGGGTCACTCGCACCCCGGGGTCATCACCGGCAAACCGATTCCGCTCGGCGGGTCGCAGGGTCGCGGCGACGCGACGGCGCGCGGCGGGTTGTATGTCGTCCGCGAGGCGCTGAAGCTGCGCAACCTCGATCCGAAGAAGACGACCTACGCAATTCAGGGCTTCGGCAACGCCGGGCAGTTCGCGGCGACGCTGCATCCGGAGATTCTCGGGGGCGGAACGATGCTGGCGGCGAGCGACTCGCGCGGCGGCGTCTTCTCCGCGGGAGGCATCGACCCGCACGCCCTGGTGAAGCACAAGCTGGAGACCGGCAGCGTCGTTGGATATCCCGGGACGAAGCCGATCACCAACGAGGCGCTGCTCGAACTTGAGGTGGACGTGCTTTACCCGTCGGCGCTGGAGGGCGTGATCACGAAGAACAACGCCGAGCGGATCAAGGCGAAGATCTCCTGCGAGCTGGCCAACGGACCGACGACGCCCGACGCGGACAAAATTCTGCATCAGCGGGGCATTTTCGTTCTGCCGGATTTCATGGCCAACGCCGGCGGCGTCACCGTCTCGTACTTCGAGCAGGTGCAGAACACGTACAACTACTACTGGTCGCTGCCCGACGTGCATGCGCAGCTCGACCGCCGCATGACCGAGGCGTTCAAGGCGGTGCATGACATGCACAAGGCCAACAACGTGCATATGCGCCTGGCGGCGTACATGGTGGCGGTGTCGCGCGTGGCCGAGGCGTGCAAACTCCGCGGGTGGGTGTAAGCGGGGTCGCCGGCGGGACCGGGTTCGGGCGTTGGCGGAAAGTCGAGCCGCGCCCGTCTGTCCTTGACGTCGCGCCGCGACGTCAAGGGTCAGGAAGCATTCAGGGAGGCCGCGAGGCACAAAGGCAACGGGGTGCAAAAACACGAAGAATGCCTGCCCCGAGTCCCCGAGTCCCCGGTGCCCGATGCGGCGTGTCCCGTACTGCGCCCGCCCGTCGCCTCGCCACCCGGTGGAGCGATGCCGGCAGCATGAAAAAAAATGTCCAGATTTCCCTTGACCGCCCGATACTCGCTTGGTAGACTGCGAGGCGGAGAGTGAGATCCGGGCAGGGCGGAAGGCGCCGCGTCGGTCCCTTTTCTTCCCTTCCCTTCCCTTCCCTTCCCTTCCCTTCCCTTCCCTTCCCTTCCCTTCCCTTCCCTTCCCTTCCCTTCCTTGGGAGCAGTTTAAGGAGACCGAATCATGTCGAATCGTAAGACTTGTAAAAAACGGTTGATCATGAGAATCATGATTGGATTTTTCTTTTCGGTTCCGGTTGTCAGCGCCGACGTCATCTGCGGATATGCATACAGTGATTTCTGCGGCGTGCCCGGCGGAGGCCCAAGCCCATGCGATCCGGGCAGCTTCTGGGATTGCGGAAAATCGTTTACATCGGCGAATTGCGGCTGTCACTACGATTCTGACGAAGACGGAAAAGTGTTGACGACGGGTTCAACCATCTGCCTTACAGAGTATGAATGTGAGTGGTCCTGGTCGCCAAGCTCCTTCGGTTGCGTAATCGTCTGGAGTTCAGGAGTTCCCATTCCGCACCCGACTTGCACTGAAACGAGCCAGGACTGCGAGAATGGAGATCCTGTGTGACTCGGTCATCCGGTATTACGGGAACAGATGACGGCCAATCCTGAAACGGGATCCTTGTTCAAAAGCAATGCCGCACCGGTAAAAATGCAGGCACTTCAAGTCCTTGTTCATGGTTTGGTAACTGCGCCTGAAAGCAACTGCTTCCCTATCATCGCGCTCATGCACTGCTTCGGAGAGATCCATTTCCATTGTCCGGGAGAGCATCCCCGTCAGAACAGCGATTCCTGTTTTTTCGTCCGCAATCGATTTCCTGGGATCACGGCTCGGATTCGCTGCTGCATGGACAAGGCGATGCAACGACGTTTTGAATCTGCTGGAGGGTCGAAGCCATCGAATTGCTGACGGCATACGTGGGATCCAAGGAGTGATGGCATGTCATGTCTCGTACTGTTGTGTTGGTTCGCGCCGGTATTGCAATCCACGGAATCATCACTTCCTCCTGATTTGAACTACCTGATTCAGCAGCGAACGGCATATCAGAACATGAGCGTCGAATGGAGTGTTCAAGCCCGGGCGCGCGTGACCTATTATACATCCAGGTTCGCCGGGCTTGATCGACTTTTTGTCAAGCGTGGAGACCTGGACGGTGTTGTTGCGCCGGAGACCAGAGGCCAGGATTTTTCCTGCTCGGTGCAGCATTATCTCATCAAAGATGGGAATCTTTGGTCTTACTTGGATGACGACCTTCATTTACGTGTCGGATCGGAGGAGAGCCGTATTGACCCCACCTTCGATGTCCGAACCGTAGGGTTGATGCCAGCCGATCCTTCCGGTGTGACCTTGGAAGAATTTGTTGCGCGGCTCGAGGGTGTTTTTTCGGTCAGGGACGATGGAGAGCTCCGACATGTGACCGCGGTTCTCCCGGACGGTGGAACACTGGAATGGTGGCTAGACCCGACAAAAGGTGGAGCCCCACATCGTTGTATCGCCCGTGATGCCGCCCGTCGGCATACAGCCGAGGCGTCTCTTTCCTATGACCGCTCGGCGCCGCCTTTCTGGTTTCCAACTCAGGTCACGTGGAAGGTGGACGGCGTCCTGAAGAAGACGGCGAACTTCCATTCCGTATGCTACGACGATCAAGGGCTTGGAGACTCGATACCCTGGACCGAACTCGGCGCTTTTCCGGGACTCTCTGTGATCCGTGCCGGTCAAGAGGGCAAGCGAATGCCCATTTGGGATGGATTCGAAGAAGTGCCGGCGAATGAGTTTTGGTCGCGTGCCAAGCGCGGGGAAGTGGATTTGGAGAAGTTTAATGAACTGGTCGCCAGGATCAGGAACGGAGAAGGACAAGGCAGAACTCCCAAGTTTTATGATCCGGCTTCTCTTGAACCGAGGATTCTTACCCATGCACCGAGTCTCTGGGAGGATTACACGCGGCGGTTCATTCAGCGTTTTCGTCTGGAGGGCGAGCAGATCGACCGGGCGTGGATGCATTTGAAGGAATGCCAGAAGCCCGCGTATGCCTATCTCGACGAGCAGAAGAGCGCCATCCGCGAGGCGGAGACGGAACGCGCGAAGGTCGCGGCTGAATTGGCAAAGGTCGAGGTCGCGGCTGAATTGGCAAAGGTCGAGGCCGATCGGGCGAAGCCTGCGGCGAATCCGTCGCGGTCGGCTGGGGCGAAAGCAAAATCCTCTGCCGGCGCCGGGACGAAGGACGAAACCTCCGGCAGCGCTCGGACGAAGGACGACGCCTCAGACCGTGATCGGACGAAGGACGAAGCCTCCGGCAGCGCTCGGACGAAGGACGAAGCTTCCGCCGGTGATCGGGTGAAGGTGGACGCCTCCGCCGGGGGTTCCTCTCAGGAGCGATCGGCGGCCAAAGCTTCCGATCCCACAAGTGCGGACGCGGCGGATGATGCCGGGGCGAAACCACGCGCGGCGCTCCAGGATGAACTGGAGAAGCTCGACGAGCGATTGAAGAAACTCTACGAGCCGATCGAAAAGATCTTCGAGGAGAAGCTCAAGCCCGGCCTGGCGAAGCTTCCCACCCAAGCCCAGATCGACGCCGCCCGCGCTCGGGAAGGCGAGGCGTCGTGGAAGCGTGATGCACGGTTGTGGAACCGTGATGCACGGTCACGCAGCGGTCTCACACGGTCGCGCAACCGTAGCAGCCCGTTGAAAAGGGGGGCGCCTCCCGGAGGGAGACGCCCCCCTTTTCAACGGGCTGTTAGGGGCGGGGTTATGAGAGTTTAGCCGGTTGCGGCGAAGTTCTGCGAAGAATCTCCGAATGAGATAAGATAGGGAGAGGTAAGTACGCACGGGTGAGGCAGACTTGTGCGGGCGATGGGGCACGAAGCGTCAGGCGGCCTGAAGGGCGGGCGGCGGGCGGCGCTGCGGGGCGAGCGAGAGCGGGGATTGAGAGCGGGGGTCGAGAACGAGGCATGTCGGCGACGATCGCGACATTTGAGCGGCTGAAGTCGAAGGGGATCGCGGCCTTTAAGGGCGGGGATTATGCGACGGCGCGGTCGTATCTGGTGGACGCGGCGGAGTGCATGATCGAGCTTGCGGAGTCGGCGAAGACGGCGGAAGCGCGCCGGCAGCACGAGGAACTGGCGGGAGAGCTGGTCAGCCTGGCGAAGGAATGCGACGCGCGACGATCGCATCCGCAGGGCGCACCTCGCGTCCGCCAGCGGGAGAAGGACGAGGAAAACGCGACGGACGCCTCGGACTGGGTGGTCCGTGAGCGTCCGACGATCGGATTCGACGACATCGCGGGCCTGGAGGACGTCAAGACGGAAATCCGCCTGAAGATGATCTACCCCTTCGCGCATCCGGAACTGGCGGCGAAATACGGAATCACCGTCGGAGGAGGGATTCTCCTTTACGGACCGCCCGGAACGGGGAAGACGATGATCGCCAAGGCGATCGCCCGCGAGATCGATGCGACGTTCTTCCTTATCAGTCCCGCGCAAATCATGAGCAAGTGGGTGGGCGAGGCGGAGCAGAACATCAAGAAGTTGTTTGACGCGGCGAAGGCGGAGACGCCGTCGGTGATCTTCATCGACGAAGTTGAGGCGCTGGTTCCGCGGCGCAAGAGCGACGCCTCGACGGTCATGCAGCGCGTCGTGCCGCAGGTGCTTCAGGAGCTGGAGGGGTTCGACCGCAAGTCGGATCGGGCGCTGTTGTTCGTCGGGGCGACGAACAAGCCGTGGTTGATCGACGAGGCGATGCTGCGTCCGGGGCGGCTGGATGCGAAGGTGTACGTCGGACTGCCGGATCCGCCGGCGCGGTTCAAACTGCTGGAGATTTACCTGGGGAAGAAACCGCTGGCGCCGGACGTGGAGTTCGGCGAGTTCTGCGACCTTCTGGAGGGATACAGCGGCGCGGACATCCGCAACATCGCCCAGCAGGCGGCGCACCTGCCGTTTCTGGAGGCGATCGGGGGCCAGCCGCCGCGTCCGATCGGCAGGTCGGACTTGTTGTCCGTGATCGAGCGTACGCCGCCGTCGGTGGACAAGGGGGATCTGACGAGGTTTGAGAAGTTCACCGCGACGGGCGACTGACGCGGGAGAAATGACGCCCGGGATGGGCTTGAGCCTGCAACGATGCTGCGACGAGCGCCGCAACCTGATCCGCGACGGGAGGGGTCCGGCGGGACCGCGCCTTCGGCGGTGACGATCGACGCGATCCTGTCGTCTCCGGACGTGGTGGCGCTGCGGATCAGTGCGAGAGAGGCGCTCGACGCCTTGCGGCGGGTGTCGAGGATGCCTGCGGGTGGGATCGGACTGGCGTTTCACGAGGGCGGGGAGCGCGAACTGATTCCTGAAGGAGCGGATACGACGGTACGGGGCGTCGTCGAGGTGTTTGCCGCGAGGACATCGCCGACGGCGGTTGCAGTTCGGATCGACCGGCTGGTCAGCGCGGACGCCTACCCGGTCGAAGTGCGTTTGCAGGTTCGCGTCCGCGTCGGGTCCGATCCGGGCGACCTGACTTCATTGCGCGAGCGTCTGTCCGACGCAGGGGGTGTTGTCCGGCGGGAGGCGATTGCGGCGGAGTTCGCCGGTTCAATGAAGACCGCGCTGGCGGACGTTGCGGCGTCGATGCCGATGTCGGAACTGGCGACCGATGCGGGGCGACGGCGGATGACCGAAACGGCGCAGCGGGAACTGGAGCGGGCGGCGTTCCTCTGCGGCCTGATCGTGGACGTCTCCCCGGAACCGGAGGTGTATTCAGAGGCCTACGACCGCGCCTGTCGTGCGGCGGAGCATGCGGAGCAACGTCGTCGGCAGCACGAAGCCGATGCGGCGCTGCGGGACGCGCGGCGAGCCGAGCATGCGCGGGAGATCGAGCAATATGCTTCGTTGTTGTCGAAGCTGGACCGGATGACGACCGAACATCCGGAGGCTCGGAGGGCGGACCTGATCCGGCGGTTCGCCGAGCCGGAGCGAGCGCGGTTATACGAGGGCATGCTCGCCCGTCAGCGGACGGCGCGGCGCACTGAATTCGTGGTGGCGGCTGCGGGGGACGAGGTGCTGCTGTTTTCGCCGTCGGATGGCGGGGCGCCGTCGCGGCGGATCGTTCTTCGGGGCGAAGCCGGTCCACCCCGGTCCGTCCGGTTCGTTGCAGCGGACAAGGGGCTCCGGATGCTTCTGGTCGGAGCGGCGACGGGCGTATATCTGGTGGACCTGGAGCGAGGTGAGATTCTTCAGGCGCGTACCGTGTCGGCGACTCCTCCTTCCGTCAAGGGTGGCTTTAATAGCGCAGCGCTGGCGGGAGGATGCATCCTTGCATCGCACTCGGAGCTGGGCCTGCATCGGTGGTCGCAGGATGACCTGGAGGCGTTCAGTACACCGGTAATTCCTGATCGGACGGCCGGGGCGTCATCGGTGCGGGCGGTACAGGTTTGCGGGGGGGAGCTGTATTGCGCCGCGGGCGGCACGGTGCTGGCGTGGGGGGTCGCGGAAACGAGCCCCGGGACGGTGCGCGAGCTTCGGGGCGCGCGATCGGTGATCACCGCGCTGTGCGCTACGGAGGCGCTCGGCGTGTTTGCCGGAACGGCGGACGGGTCGTTGCTGCACTGGGAGGGGCCGAATGAGGATCGCCCCGTCGAGCTGCATCTCGGGCGGAGTCGACCGGTCGAGTCCGTCAGCGTCGTGGAGTCTGAGGGCTTGACGCGGGTCATCTTCACGGACACGTCGCCAGCGGTTCATGCGAGGGTTCTGGGGGACACGGTGTCGTGGCGGTATGAGGCATCGGGTCAGACGTTGCGCCGGGCAGCTGCGGCGGAGGACGTGATCGCGGCGGTCACGGAACTGCGGGACCGGTTGATGTGGTTCGACGCCCTCGATCCGAACCGGCCCGTCGCGGTCGTTCATGTGGCGCGGGACTTCGGACACACGATTCAGGACGTATGTCTGGCGCCTGTTGCGTGAGGGGCGGCGGAGAGCTGGCGGCTTTGCGAAGGCCCCGACGAGGCGGTGTCTGATTCCGCCGCGTTTTCGGATGCGCGGCGCTTGCATCGTCGCGGAAGCGGCGTATTCTCAGCGCGGCGGCGCGGACACGGCAGGTTCCATCCCGGAGGTTTTCGTCTTGGCGCGCAAACGAGGTCAGAACCGACGTCGCGCGAGCATGTTGATTGTGCTCGGTCTGCTGGCATGCGGCGGGTATGCGTGGTACTTCGAGGTCGGTCCGTTCTCGCGGAAGGCGTCGCCGGAACCCGAGCCGATCAGTCCGACACTGCTGGCGTCGCTGCGCTCCGAGGACCACGCGACGACCGGCAATCCCTTTCCTGAGGTTTCGGAGAAAGGCGCGCAATCCGCTCCGTCGAGCGGCCCTGCGACGCCGTCGGCGCCCTCGGCGGCGCAGGGATTGAAACTGATCGAGTCCGCGCGAGGCCAGATTCAATCCGGGAATCTCATCGCCGCGCGGCAGCAGCTCTCCGAGGCGATGAACTCGGGGCTGGAAAGTGCGAAGCAGGTAGAAATCCGGGCGGAGCTGGTGCGTCTCGGTCAGGCAACCGTGTTTTCGCCGCGCGTCTACGCTGACGACCCGCTGGCGGGGCAGTACATCGTCGCGGGCGGAGACACGCTGGAGAAGATCGCCCGGAAGCACAAGGTGACGGCCGGTCTGCTGGCGCGCATCAACAATATTCCTAACATCAACCTGATCCGGCAGGGGCAGACGCTCAAGGTTCTGCACGGTCCGTTTCACGCGAAGGTGACGAAAAGCGCCTTCCGGATGGACGTGTACCTTCAGGACACGTTCGTGCAGTCGTTTCCGGTGGGGCTGGGAGCGGAGGACGGGACGCCGACGGGGACGTGGGAAGTCGGCGAGAAGTTGGTGAACCCGACGTTTTATCATCCGCGCGAAAACAAGGTGTACGCGGCGGACGACCCGATGAACCCGCTGGGCGAACGCTGGATTGCGTTGAAAGGCGTCGCCGGCAACGCGGTGGGGCAGATGCGTTACGGCCTTCACGGAACGATCGAGCCGGACTCGATCGGGCGGAGCGTCTCGCTGGGGTGCATCCGGATGCACAATCCGGATGTTGAGCTGGTGTACGACATGCTCGTGCCCGCGCTGTCGACCGTGCTGGTGGCGGATTGACGGTATTGCGGGAGCGGAGGGGGGCTTGGCGGCGTCTCGTTTCAATCTTCGACGGGTCGAGGTGCAGGCCGCGTGGGCGTTGAAGCTCGCGGTGCTGGCGTTGCTTCCGCTCGGCGTGGCGGCGTGGCAGCTCGTCATCCGGTATGACCCGGAGATGCGGGGGGTGCCCTACGGGGCGCGGTCGTGGCTTCTGCCGGCGATGCTCGTGTGCCTCGGAGCGGCCGTCGCGCTGAGCTTTATCGGCGCGCTTCTCGGATACAACAGCGCGGATCACCGGCGAAACGACCGCCCGGGGCGATCGTGGGCCGGCTTCTTCGTCGGCGTCGCCGGGGCGACGATCGGCATCATTGCGTTGATCGCGTTCTGGTTGCTGAAGATCGCGGTCGCTTGAGCGCTTGTCATCCGGCGGAATCCTTGCGGTTGCAGGTTGCCCCTCGTTGTCAGGCGCGCTATCCTCCGAGTCATGCTGGATTCACGTGCGCAAAAAATACTGACGGACCTGCTGACGCTCCCGACCGCGCCTTTCGCGGAGCATCACGTCCTCGGCTACGTCGAGGCGTTCCTGCGAGAACGCCGCGGCCTGCGTTGGACGCGCGATGACGCCGGCAACGTGCTCATTCATTTCAAGCGTGGGCGCAAGACGGTGCGCCGCCCGGCCTGCATTACGGCGCACCTTGATCACCCCGGTTTCGTTGCGGACCGGATGATCGGACCGCGACGGGTGCGGGCGTTCTGGCGAGGGTGGGTTCCGCCGGAGTTGTTCGTCGGGGCGAAGATGCGCTTCTTTCAGAATGACCGGTGGATCCGCGGAAAGGTGGCGTCGATCCGCACCGCG
The DNA here is from genome assembly GCA_013360585.1 of Phycisphaerae bacterium. Taxonomy (GTDB): domain Bacteria; phylum Planctomycetota; class Phycisphaerae; order UBA1845; family UBA1845; genus JABWBH01. Next base: position 13,937 of record JABWBH010000022.1, read on the forward strand.
GTGAAAGCGGGGCGCAAGCGGGTGGACACGGCGGTGATCGACGTGACGACGCCGGTGGCGCCCGGGTCGATCGGGATGTGGGACTTCCCCGACCCGAAGATCCGCGGCGGGCGCATTTACGCCCGCGGGTGCGACGATCTGGCGGGTGCGGCGGCGATCCTCACCTGTCTGGATCGCCTGACGCGGTCGCGCGCGCCGGGAGAGGCGTACTTCCTTCTGACGCGGGCGGAGGAAGTCGGATTCATCGGGACGATCGCCGCCTGCCGCCTCGGAACGATCCCGAAGCGCTGCGTCGTCGTCAACGTCGAGACCAGTTCGCAACTGCCCAATGCGCGGCAGGGTGACGGACCGATCCTGCGTGTCGGCGACAAGACCTCGTTGTTCGACCCCGGCGTGGCGGCGTGGCTGGGGGCGGTGGCGGGGCGGATCACGAAGCGCGACGGGGCGTTCAAGTTTCAGCGGAAACTGATGGACGGGGGAACGTGCGAGGCGTCGGCTTTCTGCCAGTTCGGATACGAGGCCGCAGGCGTCTGCGTCGCGCTGGGGAACTATCACAACGTGGACCGCGAGAACAACGTCCTCGCGCCCGAGTACATTCATCTTGAGGACTGGGCAAACCTGGTCCGGTGGTTCGAGGCGCTGGCCGCCGCGGATCACCCGTTTGTGCCCGGGAACCCGGAACTGGCGGCGTGGATCGCGGATCTTGAGGCGACGTACGCGGACCTGCTTGCCGCTTCGGTCGATGCGCCGGCGTAGCGGACGTTCATCGCTACCGCGCGCCGCCTCCCTGTGAATGCGCCCACCCTGGATCGCCCCCCGCCGAGGCGCATTCATCAGGAAGCGGTCGTTCCGGGCGCTCGGCACAATCGCTGCCTCACGATCGCGGTCCGGCCGGGCGCGTTGTTGCTCGGCGAAAGAACCGGGTCACGGTGCGGCGCGACATCACGGCGTCGCCGGCAGCGGGCGGATCTTGATGTTGCGAAACCAGACCTTGTCGCCGTGATCCTGAAGCGCGATGCGGCCTTTCGGCTCCTTGCCGAAGCGGGGCAGCGTCTTGAACTTGCTGCCCTCGATGAGCTTGTTCCAGGCATCGCTGCCCAGTTCGAATCCGCAGACTTTGACGCCGTTAAGCCAGTGTTCGACGCGGGCGCCCTGCACGACGATCCGTGCCTGATTGAACCGTCCGACCGGCAGCGTCAGATCCCGCGGGCAGGCGTACAAGGCGTAACACGCACCGGCGGAGGTCAGGGGGTTCTGGCCGTCGTTGTGCAGGTCGTTGTCCAGCACCTGCATCTCGGGACCGGTGTGCCAGACCGCATCAAGCCCGTCGCCTTCCGCGACCCGGTAGAAGATGCCGCTGTTGCCGCCGGGCGCGACTTTCCACTCCAGGCTCAGCTCGAAATTGTCGTACTCACCCGCGGTGACGATGTCGCCGCCGCCACCCACGCGCGTCAGGCAGCCGTCTTCGACCGCCCACCCGTCGGGCATCGCGTCCTTCTTGAATCCGCGCCATCCCGCCGTGGTCTTCCCGTCGAAAAGAAGCTTCCAGCCCGCCGCCGTTTCTTCGGGACTTAAGGCGTTGATCGCGGCGAGCGACGGCGCGGGCGACACGACCGTTCCGGTCTCCGTCGGCAGGGTGTTCATCGTGTACCACGTCTCCGCCGTCCAGAGGTCCGCGCCGCTCTCGGATCGGAACCCGCCGAGCAGCCGCAGATACACCACGCGATCCGCTTTCAATCCGGGAATCTCGAGGAACACCTGCTTGCGGTCCGCGGAGACGCTGGCGGATTTCACGTCCAGCGGCTGCTCGTCAGTCTTATGCGCGCCGGCTTCGCTCGACCAGGCGTAGCGCCACTGCTGAGCAAAGTAGAAGCGCGGATCGCCGCCGAAACCTGCGGGAAGCGGCTGGGTGAATTCGACCAGCAAACCGTTAGACTTCGCGCGAACCGTGTGCATCTCGAACGCGGATTTGTCGTTGAAACGAAGCTTGTGAAAACCGGCGTGATTCTTCCCCGGCTGACCCCACCCCGGGATGCTCCACCCGCCGAGGAACAAGGCGCCGTCCTGCGTCCACGCGAGCCGCGCCACACCGGATTCAAAACCCTGAGAAAACTGGAAAACGCAGCCTTGATACTCGTCGCCCACCTTCTCGAGCGCCGCCCGCGCGAGACCGCCGTAGGAGATGTCGCCGATGAGCATCTGCCCCTTGTACGGACCCGTCGGGATCAGCGACGGCTGCATCGGCGTCATTGCGACCTCGGCATAAGGGAGGTAGACGGCGGGCGGCGACGGCGTCTTGTCCTGAAAAGGACCGGGCGGCGATGTCTTCACGCCGAAGAACCGTCCCGCTTTGACGTGAACGAGCTTTCCCGCCGGAACCCCGTCTCCGAACGTGTCGGTGGCGAACAACTCGCCGTCCGGACCGACGCCCAGACCCGTGGGGGATCGCAACCCGGAAGCGACGTATTCGAACTCGCCGTTGTCGAGCACCTTGATCACCGTTCCGCGACCGGCGACCTGCGGACTGAGCGTGCGCCCGGCTTCATCCAGAGCGAGCGCCAGGGCGATGTGAAGCGAGCCGTCCTTGAGCACCGGACCGGTCGAGAACTCATGATAATTGCCGCTGATCGGCCAGTTGGCGCAGACCGCCCGGTATTCCTTCGTGGTTCCCAGCGACCCCGGGTCGCAGATCAGTTGCGTCAGTTCCTGTCTCTGAAGCACAAACAGATCTTCGCCCACCACGGCGCAGCCCATCACATCCTCGAGACCGAACGCCAGCGGCCTCAGACGCATGTCGCCGCGATCGTCGCTTTCCCACCCGCTGAGGGCGTAAACCTCGTTGCGGAAATCCCAGCCGGTGACGACGAGGTCGCCCCTCGGATGAAACGCAAGCCCGCTGACCCGAGGTTCGTACAACGCCGAGCCGCGGATCAGAAAAAGATCGCAGGCGGGGTGCAATCCGGCGAGCGGCTGTCCGTCGCCGGGTCGTCCGCGCTGAAGCTGAAAAGCAACGCGACGCGGTCCGGACATCGTCATCCGCGACTCGGTGGGGGGAACCCGAAGGCGGTCGGTCGGGATCGGCTCAAAGTCGCCCTCCGCGCCGGGGCGCTTCCACTCCAGCTTCAGCAAGGCGTCTCCCGTGTTGTCGAAATGCAGGATCCGGATTCTCTGCGGACCGACCACCAGCCCCGCCGAGACTGTTGCGGACTCCCCGGATCGCAGCCCGTCGAGATCGATGACCGTGCGATCGCTCAGAAAGAAGCGGGCGCCGTCGTCGCAGGTCAGTCGGAACTGGTACTCGCCGGACTCCTCGATCATCAGCGTGGCGATCACCTCGGTCACGAACCGGTCCTGCATCGGCGCGAAGTCGCCGCGCGTGGAGGCGAGGTCGATCACGGGAGCAATCCGGCAGAGGTTCGCCGGTTCGCCGTCCACGGGCGCGTAGATCCGCGTCATTGTCCGCCCCACGTCATAAAGCCGCACCAGCGCTCCGGGCTCCCCCGATGAAGGCGCCTGCGCCAGCACATGAAGGCCCGGAACCAGCGCCAAAAGCGTAGAGCATACAATCCGATGCATCCTCGGTGATCTCCCTGTTACAACCCCGTTTCCGCCCGCGCAACGGCGTCGCCGCGCGGGTCCGGGCGGGGGGCGCCGACCGCCGGTCGCGCTGCTAGTTGAATGCGAATCCGCAGATCGAGTATCCGTCCTTCTTGAACGTCAGCACGTACGTCTCCTGGTCCACGCCGACGCCGGCGGTTCCGAGGGTCTCGAAGCGGTCCCACGGAACTTCGCCGCGCAGCGGCAGGCTGATGCGCGTCTTCGGCGGCATGTCGTCGAACTCGATCCGCCGCTGGAGGATCAGTTCGTCGTTCTGCCCGAAGTGCGTCTGAAGCACCTCCGTCCCCTTGACTTCCTCGCCCCCGGGCAGGGTCAGCGAGAAATGAAACTTCACGTTGTTCTCGCCGAAGGTGTATCCCCGGAAACGCACCGCGGGAAACACCGGTTGACCGTTCTGCTCGACCTGCCAGATCGACGTGTCCGACGCCTGATAGTACCAGCGCTCTGCGCGCAAGGTGGACATTGCCGAGCGATCGCCCGACGAGGCCCACGTCCGCTGGTCGAATTCCCCCTTCCACGCCAGCGCCAGGCGGCATTCGCGGGCGTCGTAGGCTACCGTGATGTCCGGGCTGAGGACGACCACCGCCATCCGGGGCATGCCGTTCAGCGTGCATCGCGTGACCCGCAGCGTCTTTCCGATCGGCTGCTGCTGCGCCTCAGGACCGCTTATCATGATCCCCAGGAGCAACCGGATTAAAGCGCCGCTCATCATTGTTCAGCCTCCGAAGCGTCGGACGAAGATTCATCTCTGAAGAACACGGTAATGACCGCCGCACACATCAAACCGATCCAGGACAACGTATACCACATCGCCCGGTAGTCCACCACGAGCACCTCTTCGGCTGTGACAGAACTGAAACGTTCGCTAAGCAGGCCCGATAAGTAGCCGCCGACGACCGGTCCGCCGCCGAGGATGAGGATGCCGATCAGGGTCTGCGCGGAGTGCCGCACATCCGCCGGCGCGATCCGGTCCACGTAAATGTACGACGCCGCGAAGAAGCAGGCGTAGCACAGCCCGTGCAGCGCCTGACTGGCCACGATAACGCTCAGCGGAAGCGATGTCGTTCCGAACACGGCGAACCGCGCCGCATACGCGAGGCAGCCCAGGGTGATCACCGCGCGGAACCCGAGCGTCGTCAGCATCAGGCCCAGCGTCGGCAGAATCAGCAGCTCCGCGAACTGACCGACGGTCATCGCCGGTCCGATGTGGCTGGTCTTCAGACCGACCGAAGGCAGAAAGTTCGGTGTCTGAATGAAGTAAATATTGTGGATCGCGGCGATGGCGAGGCTGACTATCACCAGCAGAGTGAACGATGGTCGCCGGAAAAGGCGGGCCGCGCGGGCGAACGCCAGCTTCTCGACCGCGTCCCGCTTCGGCGGCGTGTGCGGCAGGAAGAGGCAAAGAAAGGCGTAAACGATCGACATTCCCCCTGAAAAACGCAGGGCGTTGTTGAGGAGCCGGATGACGTCCTCCCGCTCCGACCAGATCAGAAACGGCGGTTGTGCGGACAACTTCAGGTCCGTCTGAAGGAAGAACACCGGAAACGCCCAGCTCGCCGCGATCCAGCCGATCGTCCCCCAGACCCGCACCCAGGGGAACTCCCGCTTCGCATCCGACAGGTGGGACAAGGCCAGCGAGTTGGTCAGCGCCAGCGTCGGCATGTACACGATGCTGTAAGCGATCGACAAGCCCAGCCACGCGGAAAAGCTCGTCTGCGAGGCAAGCGTCCACTGAATTGCGCCGCCGACCGCCAGCAGGACCGCAAGCACCCGCTCCGTGCTGAACACGCGGTCGGCGAACTGACCGGCGATGAAGGGGGCACAGATCGCGCCGATCGACCCCCCCAGCCCGAGAATCCAGCCGACCTGGCGGCCGTCGAACCCCAGCCCGCCGTCGGACACGGGCGCGCCCAGCAGCCTTGCGGCGACGGGCAGCCACGCGCCCCAGACCGCATACTGGAGCAGCATCATCCCCGCCAGGCGAATGTAGATGTCCACGCGCATTCAGGTGACGCTCGAAACCGCCGCGCCGGTCCGCGATCAGACGCCGGGGGTAGTAGAGCCGACGTGAGAGCGTGGGGCAAGGCCGGCTTCCGCCGCCATCGCCGAGCAACAATGATCCGCGCACGTCGATCCGTCGCGGCCGAGGATCGTGCGTTGCGGGAAGGATCAGGCCCGGCCGCTGATCGCGGCGGCGATCGGGTTCACCATCTGGGGCACCACGAAATCCGCCGCGAGTTCGTCCGCCAGATCGTACAAGCGCGCCTGCACCGAGGCGGGAGACTCCAGCTTCGTCACGCCCCAGTATTGCCGCGCGGTCAGATAGATGCTGATCGGCTGAGGCTCGTACTCCCCGGCGCGGATCTCGAACGTGTTCGTGCGCGACTTGATCTCGACGTAGGCCTGAAGGTCGCACTCCGGCGTGATCGAGATGCCCAGGTACGGCTGGGCGTCGAGGACGTGCGCCGCCCGGTGGGAATACAGCAGACCGCCGAGCGGATGATCGCGCCAGAGGGTATCCGCCAGAAGCTGGTCGTGATTACCGTGGTATTCGAGATCGAATCCGTAAATGACGTCCATGTGGTCGAAGTCCAGCTCGCTGAACGTCAGGTGATAGGGCGCCTGCTGGAGAATGAAGTCGGCGAAGCGGCGGACGCTGTCGGCGTCCGGCGGGTCGTACATGCCGAAGCGCAGACTGGCGGGATCCAGCCTCAACCAGCGGCGACCGGACGAAGACGACCGGTCGCCCTCGAGAACAAGGCTGCCGTCCTCACGGCGGCGAAAGCGCGACAGGTCCGGAAACTCCTTGCGGATGCGGTCGAAGAAGTGCAGCACCGTCTCCCGCTCGAGCGGCATATCGAGCTTGAGGAACAGTCGCGTGGTAACGTAGAACTCATCGCAGATCGCGCCAAGCCTAGCGCTCATCGAGTGCTTCTCCGGACAACCGGTCGACGGACTCCCGCTACTCCTTATTATCGGGCAGGTAGGCGGCAAATTCAATTGTTGTCTTGACGCCTCGCGGCGCAGGGCGACCGCATTCTACTTCGACTCCGGGCGGGATGGCCTGGTGTACTCACCTGGCCATGCTACAGGAGCAGAAGGCTTGTTCCTTCCGGACACGGGTCCGCTGCTGCGGACCCGTGCCACGCGACGTGCCGGCCGATCTCAGAGTGCGGTTGCCCTGCTACGGAGCCTGCCCGGGAGGCGTAACGCCGAACCTCGGACGCCGGGTTGCAGTTTCGGTCGCCGCACCGACACTTATCCGGCGGGCGGGGGACGCCGGGACGGGGGCATCGCGTGACCGCAGACGACAGCAAAACCCTGGTTCTTTCCACGACGTCGGAGCGGAAGCTGCGCGTTGTTTTCGCGCTGCTGCTTTTCTCGGCGTTTGCGGCTTACTTCCTTTATGACGGGTACATCGGGTACCCGGCGCGGAATGCGGAGGCGCTGCGCAACGTGCTCGACCCACGTCCGCAGGAGGTGCTGACGATCAACAAGGCGGTTCATCCGCGGTGCGTCAGGATTTACGGCGCGGGAACGCCGATTGCGGATATCGAGAAGGATCTGGGATCGGCGCCTTGGCGGAACGACGACGAGATCCGCTGGTTCGGGCCCGCCGGAAGCCTGAAGGTGATCGCGTCGGGCGCCGTCGTGAAAGAGATCGCGTGGGTCTGGGGTCCGCACGACGACGTGTATCTTCAGCGATGGATCGGGTTCGCGCTGCTGGCGGCGGCGGCGGGTTTCGGGCTTCAGTGCGTCCGGGTGATGATGACAAAGGCGGTGCTGGACGAAACCGGGCTTTCCCTGCGCGGGCATCGCCACATCGCATTCGATGAGATTCTTCACCTCGACGCCGGACAACTCGGCGTCAACGGCTGGTTGGATCTTCAGGTTCGCCACGGTTCGCACAAGCCTTTCACGCTTCGGCTGGACGCTTACGTTTACGACGGGCTTGAGGAACTCGCCCGCCGCCTTTGTGCGCGGAAGGGGTGGGCGATGCCTGACGGTCCTCCGGCGGCCTTACCGGAGGAGCCCGGTCCGTCAGAATCGCATCCGGCGCAGCGCTGAACGCCGGCCCTTGGTGCGCGCTCGAATTCGGCCACCAGCCCGATTAAGAGTTTCTCACACAGGTTCTCAGGCCCTCAAATCGGCAGGTCGGAACGCGGTTCCGAAAAAAAGCGCGGGTCGCGCGGCAGTTTCGTCCTCGGTTGTCGTCCTTATTCTTGAACTGAGATGGGGCTTCCTCGATCGGGCCGCTGAGAAATCCTCGGCGAATCCGGCAAGTTCGTGCAACGGTTCCCTCCCTCGAGCCGGGGTTATCGTGCGCGCGGACGGCGGGTCCGGATGTCGGGTCGTGCGGCCTAGCATCGGGGGTCAGTCGCTCGGAATCAGGATAGACGGGCCGGTCCGTCCGGATAGGCCGGCGAAGAAGTGGAACAGGGCCGCGTGACGACGCGGACGGGAAACAGGGAGAGTCGAATGATGAGAAGAGGACTAACGATGGGAGGCGTGGCGGTGCTGATGCTCAGCGCCGCAACCCGGGGGCAGGATTACGCGATCCCCTGGTTCACGATTGACGGAGGCGGACATATTTCGTCGTCCGGCGGCGCGTACACGCTGGGCGCGACGATCGGACAGCCGGACGCCGGCGCCGTGATGAGCGGCGGGGCGTACGTGCTGGCGGGCGGATTCTGGCCGGGTGCGGCGTCGTCCGACGCCTGCACCGGTGCGGAACGGATCAAGAAGGCGTCGTGCAAGAACCGCAACGGGAGCAACCTCCTGAAGGTCATCCTCGTGGACGGTGTGCCGGGCGACGACTTCACGATCGAGCTGACCGACGGGACGCAGAAGTCCGGCACGATCAACAACCGCGGCAAGGGCAAGGGCAAGTTCACGAACCGCCCGGCCGGCGACGCGGCGAAGGCGACCGCCACCTGGGGTTGCGGCGCGTCGGACGTGAAGACGTACACCTGCCCGTAACACGGCGGGCGATGCCCCCGGTTGAGGACGATGATCGACGGGTTGAACGCCGGTCGGTTGGAGAATCAGGGACGAGAGCGGAGGTCTTCGGCGCGCGGTGCGCCGGGGAGAGGCCTCCGGAAGCGAATCAAAACCGCGACCCCGATGCGGCGGGTCGCGTACACGAAACGGAACGAAGGAGAAGAGAATCATGAAGCGTTTTGCGATGGGTTGCGTGATGGGATTGCTGATGCTGGCGTCGAGCGCGTTCGCGCAGGCGCCGGTGTCGACGGTGTTTTCGTATCAGGGCAAACTGACGGACAACGGATCGCCGGCGAACGGTTCGTACGACATCAAGGCGTACCTGTTTGACGCGCTGGCGGGCGGCAACCAGATGGCGGCGACGACGGCGACGGTGAGCGTGACGGACGGTCTGCTCAACACCGAGCTGAACTTCGGGGCGGCGTTCAACGGGACGGCGCTGTGGCTGGAGATTCAGGTCAGCCCCGCCGGACAGAACAACTTCGTGACGCTGACGCCGCGTCAGCCGCTGAACGCAGCGCCGTTTGCGTCGTATGCGTTGAATTCGTACTGGACCGCCAGCGGAAACGCGATCCAGAACACGAACACCGGGTTCGTCGGCATCAACCGCACGTCGCAGGTCAGCGGCGCGGAGTATTTCGGCATTCAGGCGCCGGCGACCGGGACGAACTACGGCGGCATGTACATCCGCACGGACAGCGCGACGGCGAAGCCGTTCTACGGATACACGACGGGCGCGGAGACGGCGTGGACGTACCTGGACGGCAATAACGGCACGTTCAACGTTTACAACGGCGGCGTGCGCATGACCATCGAGAACACGGGCAACGTCGGCATCGGCGAGACCGATCCGTCGGCGAAGCTGCACATCGACAACGGCAGCGCCTCCAGCCGGGCGTTGTATGCGACCAAGACGGGTTCGGGCATCGTGACGGAGTTCAACGTTGCCAACGGAAACAGCGCGATGCCGCTTTACGCGGTCACCTACGGCACGGGTCGCGCGGCGCTGTTTGAAGCGCACACGTCGAACACCACGGGCGCGGTTCATATTCTCAAGAACAACGGTCCGGCGCTCCAGGTCACGGCCGACGTCGGATTCGGTTCGCATGACACCACCGCGGCGATGTCGATCGTGAGCAATAACGACAGCGAACTGACGACGGGCGGCATTCTCGTGCTGGGCGACGTCGGCGGCGGCAACCTGGCGATGGACGGCAACGAGATCATGGCGCGGAACAACGGCGCGGCTTCGACGCTCTACCTGAACAACGAGGGCGGCAACACGATCATCTCCCCGCTGGGTCACACGATCGTCAGCGTGCTGGAGATCACTGGCGGCGCGGACTTCTCCGAGGGTTTCGAGGTCAGCGGTGCGATCGAGCCGGGGATGGTCGTCGTGATCGATCCGGCGAACCCGGGCGAGCTGAAGCCGGCGACGAGCGCGTATGACCGGAAGGTCGCGGGGATCGTCAGCGGCGCGGGCGGCGTCAAGCCGGGCATGATCATGAGCCAGAACGGAACGCTCGCGTCGGGCGAGCATCCGGTGGCGTTGACCGGTCGCGTGTACTGCTGGTGCGACGCCTCGACGGGCGCGATCGAACCGGGCGACCTGCTGACCACGTCGAGCACGCCGGGTCACGCGATGAAGGTTTCGGATCACGCGGCGGCGCAGGGCGCGATCCTCGGCAAGGCGATGACCTCGCTGAAGGCCGGCGAGAAGGGTCTGGTCCTGGTTCTGGTCAGCTTGCAGTAAGGATCGGACGGGGTTTCGGTTGCGGTAGACGGGCCGCGCCTCATTGAGGCGCGGGGTTCTGCAAGACTCGGACGCCCGGATCGCCGCAGAAGCGAACCCGGCCGCTGAACGGAGATGGAGAACATGAACAACAAAAACAAGAACAACCTGAAGCGGGAGGCGGCGGCGCGGCGAGCGTTGACCGCCCTGACCGCGGCGGTGATGAGCACCGCGGGGGCGGTCGTCGCGAAGGACGCCGACCTGTCGGATACGGAGGCGGAATCGGCGGTGGTCGTGCGATCGCCCTGGGGCTTCGTCGATCACGCTCCGGTCGTGGGAATGCTGGTGCAGGAGGACGTGAGCGCGTTCGAGGCGCTGCGTTGCCGGCCGACGGTGACGATCGTCGAGTTCTCGCTGGAGCAGGACTTCCAGGTCAATCTGGAGCTGGAGCAGTTCTGGGTCACGGACAACGACACGCAGTTCATCGTCGCCGGCGACGGGGGCGAGGAGCGGATCGAGGCGCCGGAGGTGGCGACGTTCCGCGGGTACGTGGCGGGCTACGAGGATTCGTGGGTGTTCCTCGGCGTGACGCCGACGGAGGTGCAGGGCGTGGTGCGGCTGTCGGAGGGCGTCGAGTACGTCATCAGCACGCCGCGTCCGTCGCAGGCGCTGGATCAGGATCGCCTGCCGATGATCTTCGAGCGGTTCGCCACGAAGGGGCTGTTCTCGCCGCCGGTGTGGAACTGCGACCCCGAGGAATCGCCCGAGGCGGTTCCGATGACAGAGCTGCTGGAGCGTGCGGAGGCGGGCGGCGTCGGCGACGACGGCGATGACGAGACGATCAGCGGGTACACGTGGAAGGTGCTGGACCTGGCGATCGACTGCGACTGGGAGTTCCGCAACCTGTTCGGAAGCGTCAACGAGACGGCGGCGTACGCGACGCTGCTGACGGCGGCGGCCAGCTCGATCTACGAGCGGGACATGGAGCTGAAGATCGCGTTGCACTACATCCGGGTGTGGAACACGTCGAACGACCCGTACACGATGTTCACGACGGCGACGGCGCTGCCCGAATTCCGGGATTACTGGAACGCCAACATGGGCGGCGTCGGACGGGCGTTCGCGCACCTGCTGTCGGCGAAGGACATGGTGCAATAACTCCAGCTACGGCGTGGACGGCAACATGACCGGCGCGTTCCCGTATCCGCTGGAGATGAACAGCGACGAGAACTGGGACATCATCGTGTTCATTCACGAGATGGGTCACAACATCGGGACGCATCACACCCACTGTTATGACCCGCCGCTGGATCGCTGCTACAACGAGGAGGGTGACTGTTACAACGGCAGCGAGGTCTGTCAGGTGGGGACGATCATGAGCTACTGTCACACGTGCAGCGGCGGATTGTCCAACATGACGCTTCAGTTTCACTCGTCGTGCATTGTTGTCATGCGGACGTACGTGGACGGGCGCAGTTGTCCGGTGACGGCGCGAAATCCGTGCTACGTGAACGGCGCGTACAACGGGACGGAGCGAGGCACGAACTCGCAGCCGTTCAACACGGTGTTCGAGGGAGCCAAGTACGTGATTCCGGGCGGAACGATCCGCATCACGCCGGGGACGTACTCGACCACGTTCCCGGTCTGGTATCCGCTGAACCGGCCGATGACCCTGAACACCAACGGCAACGGAACCGTGGTGATCGGGCAGCAGTAATCCCGAGTCGGGAAACCGGCGATCGGGAGAGAGAGTGAACACCAGCCGCGGGGAGCCGGCGGCGCGGACCGGTCAGCGACAAGCTGACGACGGACGCGTCGCCGGGCTTCCCGCGGTGTTTTTATACGCGGCGCTGCAAGACCACGGGCTCAACCCGTCATTCTCGATTCCGCGGGGCGCCACGAAACGAGCGTTCGCGCGGGCTGAAGCCCGCGGTTCGGATGGCGCTCCACATTCGTGAATCATGATTTAGCGGCGGGAATCGATGCGTTGGCGCCAGGCGGGCAGGCGTTCGGGGGTGAGGTCGGCCCAGAGTCCGGCGCGGCGGGCGCGGGCGTCCTTTTCGAGGGCCTCGAAGCGCGCCGCGTACGCATGATCGAACCGCAGGTCGGCGTAGGCATGACCGGTAACGACGAGGGTCTCATTGAAAGAGGGTTCACCGCGGGCTGGATGCACGTAGGCGAGGAGGCGCCCGTAAAAGTCGCGCGTTTTGAGCGGGTCGAGCACGACGTAGACCTCACGATCCCGCAGGGCGCTTTTCGCGAAGACAGACGCCTCCGCGCCGAAATGCATCGCGCCGTCGCGGGAGCCGGCGACCTCGGGCGTGTCCACGCCCCAGAGTCGGACGCGGGTGACGGGGTGCTCGCCGTCCGGAACCGCGAGGTCGAACGTGTCGCCGTCCACGACGTTGACCACGCGGAACGTGCACCCGTGATAGCGGCGGACGTCGTCGCCGCGTTGCGGGTCGCTGAATCCGCGCCAAACCGCCCCCGCTGCTGACACCGCGAGCAGGAACGCCACGGCACGCACCCACGGCAGACGCAGGTGAAAGCGCCATGTCCGCCGAATCGGACGGTTCACCTCGAGGGCCGGCAACATGATCGCAGTCTCGCTCCTTCACTTCGCCGACGGACGTCGAACGTGCATGCGCATCGTCCCCGCCCGGTCGGCGGTTCCGTGTCCTCCGTCGTACGCTCGCGGCATCCTTTCGGATTGCGGAACTCCGGTCTGCCGCCGGTGTTCCTCCTGTCTGCGCTGAGGGTATTCCGGTCCGCGGAGGCGAAGCAGCGCTTCGCGGTCCGGGCGTGCGAGCAAAGTCTCGCGGTCCTCCGAGCGTTACGACTTTGTGCTTCGCCGTTTCAGCGTGGCGGCGCGTCTCCCGCGGTCGGCGGCGCGGCGACGGGAAACGGACGGGATTCGACCTTGCCCTGGTCGTCAATCTGAAGCTGCTGGACGCGGAGTTCGGCGCGGGCGAGCACGTCGCGGCAGTGGCGGATGAGCTGAACGCCCTCCTCGTAACGGGCGATCGACTCCTCCAGGCCGATCTGGCCGCGCTCGATCTGCTCGGCGATCGCCTCAAGGCGCTGCAGGGCTTCCTCGAACGTCGGTTTCGGATTCATACGTCGCGGGTTCGCCTTCGGACTCGACCGGAACGGGAGCGAGAACCGTGGCCGTCCAGATCAGAAAGGTAAGGACATAAGGCCGGTATGTCCACATTGCGTCGCGCATCGGGGCTGCGAGGAAGATGAACGCGAGGACCGCGGCGGGGATGAGCGTCGCGGGTCGGCGCAGGGCGAAGCGGGCGAGTTCGAAGGCTGACGGCAGGACGATGACCCAGGAATAATCCTTCATGCGCGGGGCGACGAGGGCGTAGGTGACGACGCCGAGGTGGATCCAGCGGGGGTCGCGCCGCGAGGCGGGAAGCGTGCGGAGCGTCAGGAGGATGATGGCGAGGGCGACGACCGGGTAGACCGCGCGGCCGACGGCGCGGCGCTCGACGCCTTCGAAGACGTCGTAAGGCTCCATCACGATGACTGCGCCCTGGGTCAGGAGTTTCAGTAGCGAGGGATTGCTCAGCCCGGCCTCGCCGCCGGCGATGCGCGTCGAGCTTTGTGCGTAGGCGGAGGCGGCGACGGGGTCGTGCAGATACACGCCCGCGCCGATCAGGACGACGACGGCGAGGGAGACGAAAAAGTAAGCGGCGCGGCGCGGCACGTCGGTAAACCAGAGCAGCCCGAGCAGCAGGAGGGGCTGAAGCTTGAACTGAGCGCCGAGGATGACGCCGGCGCAGAAGAGCACCGGGTATCCGGCGGTCAGCGCCGCCACGCCCATCCAGATCGGAAGGATTTCAAAGAGGGAGACGTTGCCCGCGGTGAGGTCGCGGGGGGCGGCTGCGTTCAGGCCGAGCGCGACGAACACGAGAAACCAGCCTCGCGTCCCGCGGGGAATAAACCGGAACGTCCACAGCAACAGCAGCGCCGTCAGGACGGCGAACTTCGCCAGCAGAAAGAGCGCTTTCGACGCCTGAATCTCCCCGCGGTCGAAGAGCGCGAAGAACGCAAGGGTGTGATGAGGATAGGCAAAAGGGAACACCGCGTGCTGGGCGAGGGATTTCAGCGAATCCGGGTCGTAGGGGTCCGCGCCGTTCCGGTAAGCGTGCAGGGCGTAGTAGTAACTCTCGAAATCCCACTGTCCTGCCGGAGCGAAGGTCAATTCGAACTCGAGCGATCGGAAGGCCTGAGCGAGTATGACGACGGCCAGCGCCCCCGTAACCCAGCGAAACCCTCGTGAACGAGGATTCAGGGAGAGCCGGGGTTGCAGTTCGGTCATCGGTAATATTCCAGGTCCGCCCCCGCGCAGGCGAGCTGATCGCGTTGACTGGTCCGGCGGATGTTCGCCGGACGGTCGCGGCGTCGGGATTTTTGCCGTCGTCGCGTTTCCAACGTAACATGATGCGCGCAGCGCAGCGGGGCGACAAGACTTTAAGAATACCGCCGACGACGGTGGCGACGCGGGGTCGGGAATCGCTTGGAGGGCGACGGGTGAGGACGTTGATGTTCAGTGTGGCGGCGACATGGTCGGGCGCTCTGCTTTGCGCCGGTCAGGCGCCTCCGCCGGATCCCAAGCCAGCCGACCCGCCTCCCGGCGCTTCGGCCGCCTTACCGGAAGAGCCTCCCTCCGCCGCGAAGCCGACGGTGGACGACGTGCTTGACGCCCTGCAGAAGGCCGGAGAGACGCTGCGGGACGTGCGTTGTCGGGTGGTGTTCGAGGAGGACAACCGGATCAACCTGACCAGCGTCCGGCGGGAAGGGAAGCTGCTTTACCGCAAGGGAGATCCGAATCCGCAGTTTTTCATTACGTTTGAACGGACGGTTCAGGACGGGCGTGCGGTCGCGGATCAGAAGAAGACGTGGTACCTCTTCAACGGTCAGTTGCTGCTGGAGGGACGCGAGAAGACCCGTCACGTGTATGAGTGGGAGGTGGCGTCGGAGGGCGAGAGGATCGACTTCTTCGATCTGGACAAGACGCCTTTTCCCCTGCCTTTCGGGCACCGGAAGGATTACATCCTTGAGCGTTTTGAGGTCTCTCGCGTCGAGGCGAAGCCCGAGGATCCGGCGAATTGCGACCACCTCGTATGCACGCCGAAACCGGGCACGCGGATGGCGAAGCGCTATCGTCGGCTCGAGTTCTTCGTGGACCGCGACATCCACCTTCCGGTGCGGATTCAGGCGACGTCGACGGACGGATACAAGGAGACGCGCGCGCACTTCCCCGAGTTGGGGAAGTCGGCGATCAACACGGGGCTGAAGGCGGAGGATTTCGCCGAGCCGGCGGAGTGGAAAAAAGACGGGTACGCGCGGACCCGGGACCGGCTGGAAGAGAAAGACTGATTCCGCCCGTCGTCTGTCCGCGGGCGCCCGGGGAACGCGCCTGTCAGGAAGAACAAGAGAGGAACCGAAGCGACTTATGTCCGCAACGATGCTGGCTGTGCGCAAGATGAAACCGGACCGGGGGCTGGAGCTTCAGGAGGTTCCGCGTCCGCGGATCGGTGTGGAGGACGTGCTGGTGTACGTCGAGGCGGCGAGCATCTGCGGGACGGACCTGCACATCTGGCAGTGGGATGCGTGGTCTCAGCGCCGGATCAAGCCTCCGCTGACGCTGGGGCATGAGTTCGCGGGGACGATCGTGGAGGTCGGGGAGAAAGTGCGCAGCGCCGCGGTGGGGGACTTCGTGTCGGCGGAGTCGCACGTGACGTGCGGGATCTGCTACCAGTGCCGGACGGGGCAGGCGCACATGTGTCCGCAGACTCAGATTCTCGGGGTGGACCGGGACGGGGCGTTCGCGCATTACGTGGCGGTGCCCGAGAAGGTCATCTGGCAGAACAACCGGGAGAAGATTCCGCCGCAGATCGCGACGCTTCAGGAGCCCTTCGGGAACGCGGTCTTCGCGACGATGGGGCAGCAGGTCAGCGGGCTTTCGGTGGCGGTGATGGGCTGCGGACCGATCGGGCTTTTCACGATCGGGATCTGCAAGGCGTTGGGCGCGAAGGCGGTGTACGCGACGGACCTGAACCCGTTCCGCATGAACCTGGCGCGGACGATGGGGGCGACGCAGGTGTTCGACCCGTCGAAGGACGGGGACGTGGTCAAGTCGATTGTGGGGGTCAATCACGGGTACGGCGTGGACCTCGTGTTGGAGATGAGCGGCGCGCCGTCGGCGATCAATGCGGCGTTCCGCGTGGTGCGTAACGGGGGGCAGGTGACGCTTTTCGGGATCCCGTCGAAACCGGTGGAGATCGACGTCGCGGAGATGATGATTTTCAAGAACCTGACGGTGCGGGCGCTGAACGGCCGGCAGATTTTCGACACGTGGTACAAGACGCGGTGGCTGCTGGAGGACCGGATCGTCAATCTTCAGCCGCTGATCACACGGACGGTGAAGCTGTCCGAGGTGAGCGAGGCGGTGCAGGAGCTTCAGGGGGGAGAGGCGTGCAAGATCGTCGTGCTGCCGAACGACGGGAAGCCCGCGCCGCTTCCGGCGGTGCGTCGCGAGCGGACGCCGGATCCGAACATCGAGGGGCGCGTGGTGCATCGTTAAGCGCCCGGCGCGGCGGCATGCGAACCGCGCGAGCGGCGGCATGACGCTGAAGGAGGTGCGCGCGGGCTTTCAAGGAGCGGATGACATGATCGCTTTCGTGCTCGGGCTGGCGGTGCTGGGGGTGGCGTCAGGGGCGGCGAATGATGCGAGGTCTGCGGCGCAGGACGTGGAGACGGCGAAGCTGGCGACGGCCGGGCAGCGGATCACGAAGAGCGTCAAGGTCGCCGCGGGAACGTACGACGTTCCGGACGCGGCGGGGACTGGCGCCGTCCTCATCGAAGGGGAGGGGCTGACCGTCGATTTCGGCGGGGCGACGTTGAGCGGCGCGGCGTCGGGCGTTGCGCCCGATCAATTCACGGGCACGGGCGTCGTCATCCGCGGGAAGAAGATCACGATCCGCAACCTCAAGGTGCGCGGATACAAGGTCGGGATTCACGCGCGGGAGTGCGACGGGCTGACGATCGAAGACACGGATATTTCCGACAATTACCGCAAGCGGCTGCTTTCGACGCCGGAGCGGGAGGACGGCAGTGACTGGATCTTCCCGCATCACAACGACAGCCGGGAGTGGATGACGAACTACGGCGCGGGGCTTTATGTGGAGCGGGCGGCGGGCGTGACGCTGCGGCGGATCCGGGCGCGCGACGGGCAGAACGGGATCATCCTGGACCGCGTCGTGGACAGCGCGGTGTACGACAACGACTGCTCGTTCCTGTCGGGCTGGGGGTTGGCGATGTGGCGCAGCAGCGGGAACGTGATCGCTCGGAACGCGTTCGACTTCTGCGTCCGAGGCTACAGCCACGGCGTGTACAACCGGGGGCAGGACTCGGCGGGCATCCTGATGTTCGAGCAGAACCACCGGAACCTCATCGCGGAGAATTCGTGCACGCACGGCGGCGACGGGTTCTTCGGATTCGGGGGGCGTGACGCGCTGGGCGAGACGTGGCTGGAACGGGAGATCGAGCGGCTGCGCAAGGAGAAGGGGGAGGCCGGGGCGACGGATGCGCCTCCCGTGCCGTCGGAAGTGATCGAGGCGCACCGGCGTCTTGGGAACAACGACAATATTCTGATTGCGAACGACTTCTCGTATGCGCCTGCGCACGGGATCGAGATGACGTTCAGCTTCGGGAACAAGTTCATCAACAACCGTCTCGTGGGCAACGCGATCTGCGGGGTCTGGGGGGGGTATTCGCAGGACACGTTGATTGAGGGGAACACGTTCGAGGATAACGGGGAGATGGGCTACGGCGCGGAACGCGGGGGCGTGAACATCGAACACGGGCGCGGGAACCGGATTCTGAACAACACGTTCAACCGGAACAAGTGCGGCGTATTCCTCTGGGACGACGACGACGCGCACCTGCTGCGGACGCCGTGGGCGAAGGCGAATCACGCCGGATCGCGCGACAACGTGATCGCGCTGAACACGTTCACCGACAATGATCCGGCGATCCAGTTGCGTCGGACGGTGAACACGCAGCTTGCGGAGAACAAGGCGACGGGGGGGCGGATCCTCGATCACGAGGAGGGGAGCGACCTGCGGATCACGGCGGCGGACGCTTTGCCGGCGCAACCGTCGATCGCGCTGGCGCCGCTGCCGGGGGAGACGCGACCGGTGGGGGCGAGGAAGCACCTGGCGGGACGGCAGCACATCGTCATGACGGAGTGGGGTCCGTATGACTACGTGGGCTGCCTGCTGGTTCCGGGGACGGTGGCGGCGTCGGGAGCGTCGGCGCACGTTCAGGTGCTGGGGCCGAAAGGCGCCTTCCGGGTTCGTGAGGTTTCAGGCGACGTCAAGGCGTCGCCCTCTGAGGGGACGCTGCCCGGGCGCATTGCGATCGAGGCCGCCAGGGAAGGCTTCGTGCCTTTCAAGGTCAGCGTGGAAGTCAAGACGGGCGAGGACGCGGGGACGACGCTGACGGCGAGCGGGTCGCTGCTGAACGCGAAGTGGACGGTGAACTTTTTCAGGTGGGATCCGGCGAGCGACCCTCGTGAGAGTGAAGACCACTGGAAGAAGATCGTCGCGCAGCCGCCGGCGGAGACGCAGACGCTTGCCGGACTGGACTTCAAGTGGCACGGCGGGGCGGTGAGCGAGAAGGTGGGGCAGGACCACTTCGCGACCGTGGCGCGGACGACGATCGAACTGCCGGCGTCGCCGTCGGGGAAGTGGCGCATCCGCACGGTCTCGGACGACGGGGTGCGCGTGTTCGTCGATGACAAGCCGGTGTTGTCGAACTGGACGTGGCACGGACCGACGGAGGACGTCGTGGAAGTCCAGCTTGCGCCGGGACGACACGAGTTCCGCGTTGAGCATTTCGAGATCAACGGGTGGGCGGTGCTTCAGTTCCGTCTCGAACCGGTGTAAGTCGCATGACGACGGAGCCGGCGGGGGGCGGGGGCGGAGGAGGCGACGGGTCACGACCGGCGGGCGAGCGGGGGGACCGGCTGAGGCGTATTCGAGCCCGTCTTCGTCGCTGGTTCCTGATCATCGGCGGCACTTATGCCGCCGTGTGTCTTGTGCTGGTCGGCTGTCAGTCCCGGTTGATCTACTTTCCGACGCACGGCGCAGGCATGACGCCGGCGGACCTCAATCTTCGGTATGAGCGGGCGGCGCTAGCGACCTCGGACGGGGTGACGATCGTGGGGTGGTACGTTCCGGCGGAGTCGCCGCGCGGGACCGCTCTGATTTTTCACGGGAACGCGGGGAACCTGTCCGACGTGCTGCTGGACTTCTCGCAGTGGCGGAGGCTGGGGTTCAACGTGTTCGGCGTGGATTACCGGGGATTCGGCGAGAGCGAGGGGTCGCCGAGCGAGCGGGGCCTGTATCTGGACGCGGAGGCGGCGTGGAACTACGTCGTCGAGACGAGAGGCGAGGAGCCGCAGCGGGTTGTGATCTTCGGGCGGTCGCTCGGCGGAGCGGTGGCGATCGACCTGGCGTCGCGGCATGAACCGGGGGCGTTGGTGGTCGAGTCCACGTTCACGACGCTGCCGGACGTGGGGGCGGTTCATTATCCGCTGCTGCCGGTGCGATTGCTGGCGCGTCATCGTTATGAATCCGTCCGGAAGGTTCCGGGGATCCGGTGTCCGAAGCTCTTTCTGCACGGGCGGGACGACGAACTGATTCCGATCCGGCTGGGTCGGCGGTTGTTCGAGGCGGCGGGGGAGCCGAAGGCGTTCATTGAGACGGGCGGGGATCACGTTACGGCGGGCGCGTTCTACAATGAGGAGACGACGGAGGAGGTTTCAAGGTGGTTGGGTCGCGTGTTGCGCGACGGCGCCCCGGACGCCGTGAAAGACGGCGAGGAGGATCGGTGACGGCATGAGTGCGAGAGTCGATCCGGCGAACCTTCTGGGGCTGAATTACCGAGATGTTCCGCGGCGCAAGGCGGCGGGACCGATCCTGGACGCGCATTGTCATATTCACATGTGCGGTCAGACGGCGACGTTCTTTGAGGCGGCGGACGCATACGGCGTCACGGCGCACCTGACGATGACGCCGCTGTCCGACGTTCCCGCGCTGAAGCGCCTGCGCGGGGATCGGGTCGGGTTCATTGCGATCCCGAACTGGAAGGAAATGTCCGGGTCGGAGGCGTTCCGGACGCGGTGGATGAAAGATCTCGACGCTTTCCGGGAGGCCGGGGCGCGGGTGTGCAAGTTCTGGATGGCGCCGCCGATCCGGGCGGAGCAGGGGTGGACGCTGGAGCATGCGTTTCTGCGTCCGGTGGTGGATCATGCGCGGTCGCTGGGTTTTGCGTTCATGATCCACGTCGCGGACCCGAGCGCCTGGTGGGGGCGAGGCGCGCGATATGAGAACACGACGGTCTTCGGAACGAAGCTGGAGCAGTACCCGCCGTTGGAGTGGTTTCTGAAGTACGTGTCGCCGACGACGGTGATCGGGGCCCATCTGGGCGGGTTCGTCGAGGATCCGGAGTTTCTCGACCGGTTGCTGGAGCGGCATGCGAATCTGGTGCTCGACAGCAGCGCGACGAAGTGGATCGTACGTGAGGTCGCGCGCCGGCCGGAGAAGGTGCGTGCTTTCCTGCTTCGTCGGGTGGATCGGGTGCTCTTCGGGAGCGACCTGGTAGTGCGCGACGCTTATGCGGGATTCGATCACTACGCGAGCCGATACTGGGCGCATCAGGCGATGTGGGAGACGGATTATCGCGGGGAGTCGCCGATCGAGGATCCGGACGGCGAGCATCCGCCGCGGCTGGCGGGTCTTGATCTTCCGCCGGAGGTGTTGTCGGCGATGTACATCGGGAATGCGCGGCGGCTGGGGCTGGCGCCGGGCAAGGGGTAACGCGCACTGAGTTGCGGAGTGCGTACACGAAGCAAAGCTCGGCGCGTAAGGCGCGTCGTGAGAGGTGCGGTCTGGAGATCGGTCAGGTCCAGCCGAGGGCGACGGTGAGCATTGTGGCGAGATTGAAAAGAGCGTGGACGGCGGCGGGGATGAGGACGGAGCGGGTTCGTTCGTACAACAGGCCGAGGACGACGCCGAGCACGATCAGGGGGGGGATCGCGTGCAACTGCGGATGCGCTGCGCCGAAGATGACGGCGGAGGCGGCAATCGCAACGCCGCGTGAGGTCCAGTTGGCCAGCGCCGGTTGAACAATGCCGCGGAAGAAGGCCTCCTCGCAGAGCGGGGCAACGATGACGGCGCCCAGCCAGAGCGTCAGCACGGCGACGGGGGGGAGGATTCCGCCGCGCAACAGTTCGACGACGCGGTGGGACTCGACCTTGTAATCCGGTTGAGCGAGATGAATCAGGATCTGCGTGGCCCAGTAAGCGGGGTAGCTGGCCAGCATTGCGACGGTGAATCCCCCGAAGATGAAGGCGGCGGCGCGCTTCGGCGACAGTTTCGCGAGGAACCAGCCAGCCGCGCCCGCCGCCGCGCGTCTTGAGACTACGAGGAGACAGCCGGCAAGCCCCGCCACCTGGGCGAGGTTGCCGGCGGCGACGGTCCAGGTCTGGCGGAGGGCGTCGTCGCGCGGGTCGGGGGGAGGCGCGGCGTCCGGATCGACATGAAGACCGAGGCGTCGCAGGACGGCGGAGACGAGGACGGCGGCAGCGATGTAAAACAGGGCCGGGAGAATCACATCCTCAGCGCGGAGGTTGAGCGCAGGCGCTTCGGGGCGCGTCGCGGCGGCGGGGACCGAAGGAGTCGTGTTCTGCGGATTCACTCGGCGATCGGCGGTCCGCGGGCGAACTACGGAATCCGGCGCGCGACTCTGCGCTGCTGCACTTCAACATCCGGGCGTGACGAAGTTGCCCGCGAGCGTCACGCGGATGAAGATGCTACCCGGGACAAGGACGGGAGGCACGGCGGCGTGTCCGGGGCCGCATGCGTCGTCGGTCGGGAGGTTCACATCGCGCATGACGGGGCTGATACCGAACCGGTTTCTTTTCGACTTCGAGTTTCCGCTGGCGTACCTGTCGAATGCGCCGGCGCTGGACGGTCGGTTACGCGGTTGGAGTGATCGGGCGCGCGTGCCTGCGTTGTGGGAGATCGAGGGGCGGAGCGGATTTGCGGCGATCTGGGCGGGGTGGAACGCGACGGGGCTTTTCTTCGGATGCCGGGTGAGCGGCAAGCGGCGTCGACCGGAAGGGGATGCGAGGCGGTACTGGGAGAGCGACGGTCTGCGGGTTTGTCTGAACATGCGTCCGGCGCCGAATCTGCGCCGGGCGACGCGCTTCTGCCGTCAGTTGTTTTTCCTGCCGCGCGGGAGCGGCCGGGGCGCGGCGACATGCGGATCGGCGCCGTTTCAGCGGGCGCGTGAGAGCGCGCCGGAGGTGGATCCCGGCGATCTTCACGTTGCGGCATCGGTGGATGCGGACGGATACTCGCTTGAAGGGAGCGTGGCTTGTCGGGCGCTGCCCGGATTCGATCCGGTCGAGCACCCGCGGATCGGTTTTTTCGTCATCGTGGAGGATAGCGAACTGGGGCAGCAGTTTCTGACGGTCGGGGACGACCTGCTCTGGTACGTCGATCCTTCGACATGGGCGACGGCGCGGTTGTCGCGGGAAGATTGAAGCGGATCGCCGATCGACAGGCTGGCGCCGGAAGTCGCGCCCGGGGGGCGGATGATCAGGCCGAGTCGTTTTTTCTGGCGCATTTTTCTGGCGCAGGTGTCGGTGCTGGCGCTGGTGCTGCTGGTCTGTCTTGGGCTGGTGGTATCGGATCGGGAGCGGACCGCACTGTCGGCGCTGGACGCGCGGCTGGATGCGCTGGCGCGGACGGCGGCGGAGTTCTGGCCGACGATCGCGTCGCTGGCCGGAAATCGGGCGGAGGCGGACCGTGCGGCGCGTCGGCTGGCGTTGGCCGGGGGCGGGACGCTTCGCGTGACGTTCCTTGCGGGAGACGGGACGGTTCTTGCGGATTCCGCTGCGCAACCGTCGACGGACAATCACGCGGATCGGCCGGAAGTGCACGGCGCGCTGGAGCGCGGGTCTGCGCGGAGTCGCCGGTGGTCGCACACGATGTCGGGACACTGGCGTTACTCCGCAGTTCGGATCGGCGCGGAGGGCGAGGCGGCGGGGGTGGCGCGGGCGTCGCTCCCGCAAGAGGAATATGACGCGGCGGCGGCGGCGGAATTCAGATCGACGGGGTTGATCTTCGCGCTGGCGTGGGGGATTGGCGCACTGGTTGCGCTGGGGCTTTCGCGTTTGTTGAGCGTTCCGCTGCGGCGACTGGTGCGCTTGGCGCGGCGACAGGACGCGGCTTCGGCGCGTTCTCTGGGGGAGGTCGACGAAGTTGACGTGCTGGCGGAATCCCTGACCGGGCTGCGCGAGGAGCTGACGGTCACGGAGGCGCTGCTGGAGCATCAGCGTGTTACATTCGAGCTGCTGATGGCGCAGTTGCGCGACGGGGTGATCGTGGCGGACGCGCGAGGTCGGATCGCGCTGATCAACCCGGCGGCGATGCAGTTGCTGGACCTGACGACCACGGCGGCGGGGGGAGCGGGAGTTTTTCAGGGGAAACCGATCGAGGCGTGCATCCCGCTGCTGGAGCTTCAGGGCATGCTTCGGACGAACGAGGCGGGGAGCGAAGACGATGGCGTCGAGGGGTCGCCGGACGGAGATCGGCGCGTAGAGCTGCGGCGGCGCGGGGGCTCGGTGGTGTTGCTGGCGCGGAGTTCACCGATCCGGCTTCGTGGAACGCCGGCGGAAGGGGGCGAGGACCAGGTCGGGCGTCTGCTGATTCTGACGGACGTCACGGAGCTCGCGCGGACGGTGCAGGTGCGCAGCGACTTCGTGGCGAACGCCTCGCACGAGCTTCGTACGCCGCTGGCAGCGATCCGGATGGCTTCGGAGATGCTGCGGAGCGTGGACGCGGCGTCGGAGCCGGAGGAGCTGCGCCGGTGTCTTGAGGTGATCGACCGTCACACGGCGTGGCTGGAGGAACTGGTCCGCGACCTGCTGGACCTGTCGAAGCTTGAGTCTCCGATGGCGCGGTTTCAGCCGCGGATCATTGAAGTTGAGCGGTTCGTGTCGGAACTTGCGGAGCGTTTTACGGCGACAATTCAGCGGAAAGGGCTGCACTTCCGGGTGGACGGTTCCGGAGGTCCGCGGCGGATTGCGGTGAACCCGAGCCTGCTTCGGATGGTGCTGGACAACCTGGTGGACAACGCGCTGAAGTTCACACCGCCGCAGGGGCGAGTGACGGTCGCGTGGCGAAGCGTCGATCGGCAGGTGGTTTTTGAGGTGGCGGACACCGGTTGCGGGATTCCGATCGAGGATCAGGCGCGGGTGTTCGAGCGGTTCTACCAGGTGGAGCGAGCGCGGAGCGGGGCGAGGGAGGACATGCCTCGCGGAACGGGGTTGGGGTTGTCGATCGTGCGACATGCGGTGGCGGCGATGCGCGGTCAGATCGAGCTGCACAGCGTGCTGGGGCGCGGGACACGGATGCAAGTGTCGCTGCCGCAGGGGCTGAAGCCGATCGAGGAAGCGGAAGGCCTTCAGGACTCGGTCGATGCGGCGGGCGCTGCCGGAAGTCAGTAGACGGCGATCGGGGCGCGGGCGGCAAGTTGTGCCGGCGGTGAGCATCTTCACGGCTGCGCTGCTGGTCCGCCTCGTCCACCTGACGTGCATCCGAGACGTACCCTTCTTTGATGTGCCCGTCGGGGATGCACGTGCGTACGTGGACTGGGGTCTGCGGATCGCCGAAGGAGACTGGATCGGGAGCGAGCCTTTCTATCAGGCGCCGTTGTACCCTTATCTGCTGGGGGTGATTTTCCGTGTGACCGGTCCGTCGCTTGTGGCGGTGCGGCTGGTCCAGGTCGTGATGGGCGGTTTGTCGTGCGTGTTGCTGACCGGCGTGGCGGGGCGCTGCTTCGGTCGGCGGGCGGGTTGGGCGGCGGGGTTGATGCTGGCGTTCTACCCGCCGGCGATCTTCTTCGACGGGCTGATTCAGAAGACTTCCCTGGCGTGCTTCCTGACGTGCGCGCTGCTTTCGGCGTGGTCAAAGCTGGTTACCCGCGCGAGTTGCGGCGGTGGGGCTGTCGCGGGCGCCTTGCTCGGGTTGCTGATCCTGACCCGGGAGAATGCGTGGGCGTGGTCGCCGCTGCTGGTCGTCACGCCGTGGGGGTTGGGACGGAAGGCAGAGGGGGGGAGACAGGTTCGCGTCGGAGTCGCGGCAGGGGTGATCGCGGGGCTTGCCGCCGTGCTGACGCCGGTGGGGGCGCGGAACTGGCGCGTCGGAGGGGAGTGGTCGTTCTCGACGTTTCAGATGGGTCCGAACTTCTACATCGGCAACGGCCGCGACGCAGACGGGCGATATCGTCCGCTGGTGCGCGGGCACGAGACGCCGGAGTTCGAGCGATCGGACGCGGTGCGGTTGGCGGAGTCGGCGGAGGGGCGGTCGCTGACGTCGCGCGAGGTGTCGCGTTACTGGATGGCGCGGGCGCTGGCGGAGATGCGAGAGTCTCCGCTGCGCGCGGTGCAATTGCTGGGGTTGAAGGCGCTGATGGCGCTGAATGTGTACGAGGTGGGAGACGTGGAGGCGTTCTCGGTGTACCGGCGTGAATCCCCGGTGCTCGGAGTGCTGGGGCGTGTGCTGAATTTCGGTGTGGTGCTGGGGCTGGCCTCGGCGGGCGCGGCGGCAACGTGGCGGCGGCGGAAGGCGCGGAACTGGCTGGGGGCGATGTTTCTGGCGATGCTCGTCGCGGTGTCGGCGTTCTTCATTCTGGGTCGATACCGCTTTCCGCTGGTCCTGGTGATGATGCCTTGGGCGGGTGCGGGCCTTCTTCACATCACTCGAAACGTGATGCGGCGGCGCACCGGACGGTTGCGAGTCGCCGTCTTTGCGGGCGCCGCGGGGGCATGTCTTGCGTTTGTTCCGCCGGTACATCCTGAGGCGCGGCTGGACGCGCTGGCGTTGTCGAACCTCGGCGTGGCGTACGCTGAGCGGGGTGATCTGAGTTCCGCGCTGGATTGCTTCAGCCGGGCGGCGGAGGTTTTCCCGGAATCGGCGGAAACGCGGTTCAATCTGGCGCGGGCGCTGGTGCTTTCCGGGCGAGCGGGCGAGGCGCTCGAGCATTTCGAGGCGGCGAGCGTGTGCGCCCCGGACGTCATTGAGATTCACCTGGCTTGGGCGGAGGCGCTGGAGGAACTCGGGCGCTCATCCGAGGCGCATGCTCGCTACGAAACAGCCGCCAGGCTCGACCCCTCAGAGGTCCGCGCCCGCGCGGGACTGATGCGGACGTCCCCGTCCTCGAAGCCGTGAGGGCTGCGCGGTGTTCTCCCGATCTGCGGTTTTTCACATTTCTTAACCCTGCGTCTGTAAGGACGCCGCAGGCCGTCGCGGAGTAAGAACGGGCCGACGGCGTGCGATGCACGACCTGCCGAGACGAAAGCGAGGCGATGCCGAGTCTGAGTTTCGCAGCGGGGGCACGCCGATCGGCCCGGTTCAGGAGCGCCGCGCGGCGCTTCGCAAGGTCAGGGGTGCGGGGCGAAGGCCCGCGTAATCGAGGAGGCTTACACATGTACGCGAGGAATCTGATGAGCGCAGTGGTGTTCGGGTTAGGGGCGAGCCTTGTCCCGGCGTCGTGGGCGCAGACGGAGCAGAACGGGTCGCTGGTCACCAATGATGACAAGGGGATTTCGGGCGACCGGCTGAGGGAGTTGCTGGACGAATACATCCCGACGGACAACGCGCACAGCACGCTGATCGTGCTGACGCAATGCTACGGGGGCAACATGGTGGGGGCTCTTTCCGACGGGCGTGAGAACACGGCGGTGATTTCGGCGACCAGCGAAGGCGAGCGGGCCAAGTACGGCGCTTACGACGACGACGCGGCGGCCGGACTCAAACCCGGCGCGGGGCGAACGTCGGACGACGTTCACAATGACGGGTCCGCCGACTCCGGCGTCCGGGAGACACCGAGCAAGGCCGGCGACGCCGTGCCGCTGGATCCGGTCGATCCTGACGACGGTCCGATCAAGAGTCGTCACATTCTCGTGTATGCGGGTTCGCCCGACGGCGGCGGGGGAACGAGCGACGAGAAGCAGCTCGAGACGATCGAGAACAATTTCGCGGGCAAGGCGAACACGACCGTGACCTCGGTCGGCGGCGACGGGACGGGAGACTGGGACTACCCCGCGACGGAGGAAGGCCTCAAGGATGCGCTGGAGGAGATCTCGAAGATGATGAACGAGAACGAGCAGTTCATCCTCTTTGTGACGGATCACGGGGATCAGGACGCGGCGGACAAGGAATGCACGGAGTTCTCGCGAGGCTCTTATCAGTGGGATCCGCTGTTTCTGTGGGAGCCGGTGTACCTTCACATGGCGCTGGAGCCGGACAACGTTCCCGCGCTGACGATCTTCGTGCCGACGGACTTCCAGCCGCGTCCGTGCAACGTGCGGGTGAACGACATGATGTTTCAGAGCGTTCCCTTCCAGTTCCGCGTGGATCTGAACGATGACGGTCAGCACGGACCTGGCGACGGCTGGGAGGCGTGGATTCCGCTTCCGGAAGAGATGCTGCTCTGGGATTTCCAGGTCATCGGGGGAGCGGAAGGACTGCCGAGCGGGCTTCGCGGCGTGGAGGCGCGTCTCAGCAGCGGCGGGATCGCAAAGAGCGGTCGGGACAGCGGCGGCGGGTGCAGCGCGAACGCGCAGTGCAGCGGCGGCGAGTCGCTGAAGGCGACGTCGACCGTGCGCGGATGCGGTTGCCAGGTAAAGGCGGTGCTCAAGGGCGGCGTCGCGGGGCAGATCTACGCGGTTGAGATGCCGTCGGGGGACTGCGTGCGGAAGGCGGCGAACAACCGCGGGAAGGTCGTCGTGAAGGAGTGCCCGAGCGATAGCGGCACGGTGCGGGTCTCGGATTGCGGATTGTCGAGGAGCGTGACCTGTCCGTAACGTTGAGACGGTGATCGGCGAGAGCCGGGCGGCGGGCGCGGGAGTCAGACTCCGCGCCCGCCGCCTTTCTTTGACGGCGGGTTCGGCGGGATCGACAATCCGAGGAGGAGTCATTGAGGGGCTTGAGGCATCGAGGTGGAACGATCGAGGGCGCGCATGCTTGACGAAATGTTCAGGTTTCAGGCGGAACTCAACCGCCGGATCGGTCACGACACGGAGTCGCTGCACGATCGGTGGGATCCGTTGCAGGCGGGAAAGTGGCTGAACGACTACATGATGGCGGCGGCGAACGAGCTGGAGGAATTGCGGGACTGCACGTACTGGAAGCACTGGTGCCGGGAGGCGCGGGAGGGGCGGCGGTTCGAGATTCACGATCTTCAGAACGCCCGCGTTGAAGTGATCGATCTGCTTTTCTTCTGGATCAGCCTGGCGCAGTGCGTCGGGCTTTCGGCGCAGGACGTGTACGAGCTTTATCTTCAGAAGCTGAAGGTCAATCACCGGCGTCAGGACGACAACTACTCGATGCAGAACAAGGACGAGGGCGACAACCGGGACATCCGGGTGAACCGGTAGCCCCCGACCGGCGCGCAACGAGCGGATGAACCCTGTCACGAACATTCCGGAACGCCTGCTGCGCAACCGCAACTTTCTGCTGCTGTGGTGCGCCTACGGGATCAGCGCGATCGGCGATCACCTGACGGAGATCGCGATCCTCAAGACGCAGAACGCCGCGGACCCGTCGGTGGATGCGACACCGCTGACGGCGCGCATGACGTTCATGTTCTTCCTGCCCTTCACGCTGCTGGGTCCGATGACGGGCATGCTCGCCGACCGGTTCCCTCGGCGAGGATTGATGATCTTCGCGGACGTCGCGCGGTTCGCGCTGATGCTCGGATTCGTGGCGCTGGTTCCGATGATGCATGCGTGGGGGCCTTGGTGGGCGTCGTCGCCGCTGCTGCTGCTGGGGGTGTTCGCGGCGGTGTTCGCGCCGGCGCGGAGCGCGCTGGTTCCGGCGCTGATCCGTCCGGATCAGTTGACCCGCGCCAACGGCATGATCAGCGGACTGGGCATCATCGCCACGATGGTCGCGCAGCTTCTGGGCGGGTGGATCGCGTTCCGATATCCGGCGGGCGTGGCGTTCGTCTGCGACGCCGTCACGTTCGCCATCAGCGCCTGCCTGATCTTTCTGATTCGGGTTCCGGCGGCGAACACGGGTGCAGGAACGCGGGTCAGCGTCGACGGAGGCGGGTCGGATGTCGGAGGGGAGGCGACCACCTGGCGCGGTGTGGCGGAGGGGTTCCGCTACGTGCTCGGACATCGGCGGGTGCTCGAGTTGATCGCGGCGGGATGTGTTGTCTGGTTCTGCGGGGCGCTCGTGAACAGTTCGATCCCGGCGGTAGTGCGCGACGTGTATGAGCGGCCGGATTATCAGGTGTTCAGCTTTTACCGGGCGCTGATCGGAGGCGGCTTCATCCTCGGATCGCTGGTGGTGATCACGCTGGGGGATGCGATGCCCGGCGACGTGTTTATCACCTGGGGGCTGGCGGCGGTGGGGGCGGGGTTGGCGCTTTTCGGCGCGTCGGCGTTCATGCACGGCTGGCCGGAGGCGGCGTCGCGCGTTGGTGCGGCGGCGGTGGTGCTGGGCGGGATCGGGGCGGTGACGGTGATGGCGGCGTTCAGCGCGCAGCTTCAGCGGATCGTGCCGAACCGGTTCCGGGGTCGCGTTTTCGGCGTGAGCAACTTGTCCTCGACGGCGGCGCTGCTGCTGTGCACCGGCGGGTTGGCGATCCCGGCGTGGGAGAGGCTCGACCGCTGGGTCGGCGGGTTGATCCTGGCGGCGGCGGGGCTGGCGTTCGCCTCCGCGGCGGCGTCGATCCGGATTCGTGTGCGGCGTTCGCCGCACCGGCCTTGGATCCTTTTCCTTGAGAACGTCAATCAG
The DNA here is from genome assembly GCA_013360585.1 of Phycisphaerae bacterium. Taxonomy (GTDB): domain Bacteria; phylum Planctomycetota; class Phycisphaerae; order UBA1845; family UBA1845; genus JABWBH01. The sequence continues at coordinate 44,180 of JABWBH010000022.1, forward strand.
TTCCTGACGAAGTTCTGGTGGCGGATGCGGGTGGTGAACAAGCCGACGGTTCCGCACAAGGGCGGGGTGCTGGTCGTGGCGAATCACACGTGCTACGGCGATCCGTTGCTGCTGCTGGGGGCGGTCCCGTACCGGCCTTTCGGATTCCTCGTGGCGAAGGAATACACCGAGATGCGCGTTCTGGGGTGGTTCATGCGCGTCGTGGACTGCATTCCGGTAAAGCGCGACGGGATGGACGCGGCGGCGACGCGCCGGGCGATGCGCCACCTGCGCGACGGCGGCGCCCTCGGGATCTTCATCGAGGGGCGGATCGTTCCGCCCGGCGAGCCGAGCGAGCTGAAGGACGGCGTGGCGATGCTCGCCCTGGCGACGGGCGCGAGGCTCGTACCGGCGCACATCAGCGGAACGTATTATTACAAAAGCCTCTGGAAAGGCATGTTCGTGCGCCACCGGGCCCGCGTCCGGTTCGGCAAGCCGATCGACCTTTCCGCGTTCGCCGGGACGCGCGATCGCGAGACCGTGCGTCGCGTCACCGGTATGATCTTCGAGCGGATTCGGGATCTCGGCCGGGAGGATGGGACGACGACGGACCGCGGGGCGGCACCGGTGTCCGCCTTGTGATGCACGGGCGCCTCCGCAGCGCTGAGACTCGGTTCGACGGCGCGATGCCGCGGCGTCCGAGCCGTCGAGAGTCAGCGGCCTGCGTTCGGATCGTCGATCGCTTCGATCACGAGGAACCGGTCAATCACGCCTGCACCGCTGCGGTGTTCGGCGAACGCCAGGATCAGCGGGACATCGACGTCGCGGTGGCGGTCGCGGTGGCACCGGAGAAACGCGGATCGGGCGGGAGAACCGGCCAGCGTCCAGCGCAGGCGGTCGGCAAGCGAAAGCCTGCCGCTCACGCGGCACCGGAGTAAGCCGCCCCACGGCGCGGCGAAAACGGGTTCAGGATTGTCACCGTCCACCGTCCGTGAGACGGCGCGAGCGAGAACCGGCGCCCAGTCCGCCGTCGTCAACTCCGCGTCCAGCCGGTGCGTCAGCACGTGACGTCGACCGTCCCGCAGCATGACGCGGCCTCGCCACCCTCCGCCGGCGTCGAGGACCGCGAAATACCGGCCGTCTCCGTCGAGGCGGCGGTCGCGGATGCGCGCAAGTCGCTGACGGTGGCGCGCGACCAGCGGGGCGGCGTCCGTGATGAGCTTCCGCAGGCGAAGGCGACGAGCTCGCGGGTCGGCGTCCGGGTCGCGCGCACGCAGGTACTCCCGGAGGAATCTCACTCGCTGGGTGCGCGAGGCGACGCGATGAAAATGCTGGTCGAGCTGAACGAGATCGGCGGTGCAGGCGGGGTTCGGCGCGTTACTGCGGATTTTCGCGGAGCGCCAGTCCAGAATGTGCACGCGCCACGCGCCGTCTTCCCCCCGCGCGACCAGCAGGTTCCGCGGATGCAGATCGCGATGAACGACGCCCGCGGCATGCATCTGCGCGACCGCGGCTGCGACGGCGGAAATAAGTTCACGTTCGCCCGTGACCGACCCGAGCGGCGCGGCGCGGATGTGTTCCCACGCTGCGCGCAGCGCCTCAGCAGGCTCCGCGCTTTCGGTGATCAGGACGAAGACGCACGGCGACGTGCGACTCTCGCCCCACGCCAGCGGCTGCACCGCCGGCGCACCCGCGCGCCATGCCGCGCAGGTTCGACGAAACTCGACCCGTCCGGGCGCAAGACGAAGCCACCGGCGCACCGCCGCCGATCCTCCTCCAAGTCGCCACGCTTTTATGAAGACTTCGCGCCCGTCCCACGCCGTCCGGTACACCGCGCGCTGCGCGGACGTTTTGACGATCTCGGCTCGCGCCTCTGTGTCGAGGTGGAACCAGTCTGGCGCACCGGGTTCGTCGGGATCGAAGGCCGCGTCATCCGCAATGAGCCAGCGCGCCGCAGTTTGCGTCATGCGTGGCGCCGTCGCGCGCCGGTCATCGACGGGGTTCGGTTTCACGCTCGCGTCGGAACCTTTCAGGCGCCGGATTGTTGCGGCGGCGCTCGCCGCCCCGGCGCGGACCGCGCCGTTACGGGCGGGGGGCGGACTCCCGCGACGCGCCGACCGCCGGACCTCGATCGCGTTCCGCCGGGTTGCCCGCTTCGTCAAGCTCGATCGGCGCAGGCAGCTTCAGGTCCGCAATCTGCCCGAGGATGACGTCGCGGTCGCCGACCAGCACGAGTACGCATTTCTCCAGAGCGACGGCCGGTCGGGCCAGTTCATTAAGACGCGACGCGGGAACCGTGTTCAACGCCGTCAGATCCTCCGCCAGGCTCGAGAACGGCCGGTCCAGGTGCGCCAACTCGCCCGCGAACGTCAGCAACCCCGACAGCGACTCGATGCCTTCAAGCACGTCCGTCCGAACCTGCGCCTTCGCCTTCGCCGCCTCGTCCTCGCTGATGTCACCCCCGCGGATGCGATCAAACTCCGCGAAGAACTCCTTCAACGACGCGCCGGTCACTTCCGCGTGAACACTCGCGCCCGCCTGAAAGAACCCCGCACGCCGACCGAATACGTAGGCGCACCGCGCGCCGTAGGTGTACCCCTTGTCCTCCCGGAGATTCTGATTCAGCCGGCTGGTGAAGCTCCCGCCGAGGATCGTGCCGAACGCCTCCAGCGCGATGCGCTGCGGCGCGTCGTATGCGGGTCCGGGGGCGAAGAAACGCACGACGGTCTGCACAGCACCGGGGCGGTGCACGAGCACGACGCGCATCGCCCCTTCGGGCGCGCCCGACCAGGTCGGCTCCTCCCCCGCCTCCGGGCCGATCCACGATCCGAACACCGGTTCGAGCTTCGCCTTCATCTGCTCAGGGGAAAGGTCGCCAGCGGTGAGCAGGACCGCGCGTCGCGGTGAGTATGCGCGGGCGTGAAACGCCTTGACCTGGTCGAGTTCGAGCTTCTGCACGGCTTCGGGCGTGCCGTCCACCGGCCGCCCGTAAGGATGCGCGTCTCCGAAGAACGCCCGCAGCCCCACGGCGCCCGCCACCGACGCCGGGTCGTCTCGCTCGGATTTGAGATCGTTGACCGCGTCGCGCTTCACGCGCTTCCACTCCTTCGCGTCAAACGCGGGGCGCATCACCGCATCCGCCATCAGACCCAGCGCCGGATCCAGGTTCCGCGTGAGAATCTGAAGATCGACCGACGACCACTCTCGATCGACCGATGCGGAGAAGTCGGCGCCGATCGCCTTCAGCGCCTCCTCGAATTCCAGCGCCCCGCGCGACCCCGCCCCGGCCGAGAGCATGTCCGCCGTCACTGACGCCAGTCCGCAGGTCTCGAACGTGTCCAGCGACGCGCCGCCGTTGAACACGAACGAGACGCACGTCAGCGGAAGCGCCTTGCGCTCCCAGTGCTGCACTTTCAGTCCGTTGGACAGCGTGAACGCCGCCGGCTCCGGGAGCGTCACCTTGTCCGACGACGCGGTCTTCGGCGCCGCCGCGCGAGGATCCGACGGCGGAGCAGGAAGCTCCGGCAGCACGTGCAGAATCAACCGGGCGTCGGGCGTGAGCACCTGTCGCACCCAGTTCCGCACGCCTTCCGCCGTCGCGTTACGGTAGCGGTCCAGGTCGCGCTTGAATCCGTCCGGTTCCCCGAACGCGAACTCGTACTGATTCAACATGTCCGCCCGCTCGAGCACGGGCTGCATGCCGTCGAGCATCTCGTGCTCGAGCGACGCCTTCTCCCGCTCGAGTTCCTCCTTCGACGGTCCCTTCTCGCGCAGCTCGGCGAGCACGTCGTCCACCGCCTTCTCGACCGCCGCCAGATCCGCCTCCGGCGGCGCGTCCACGATGACGTGAAAAATCGACCCCAGCAGCATCGACTGCTGATACGCGCTGACATCGACGGCCAGCTTGTTCTCGCCGTACATCAGGCGCTGGTAGAGGCGGCTGGTGATGCCGTTGCTGAGCACCCGGGCGAGGAGGTCCATCTCCGCGTCGCCGTCGGCGTAGTGCTTCGGGCTGTGATACACCATCCAGACCCGAGGGAACTCGACGTCGTCGCTCATCGTCGTGCGCTTGACGCGGTCCAGCTTCACGGGCGCCGCGGACATGTGCACCGGTTCGGACCCGCGCGGCAGCGTCCCGAAGAGCTGCGCGATCAGCGGCTTGATCGTCGCCGGATCGAAATCCCCGGCGACCACCAGCGACGCATTGCAGGGCACGTAGTACGTTGCGAAGAAATTCTTCACGTCGTCGACGGTGGCCGCCTGAAGATCCTCGTGCGAGCCGATGACGGTGTGATGATAAGGGTGTCCCGCCGGGAACATCATCTCCGGGATGCGCAGCTCCGCCCGCCCGTAAGGCGTGTTCTCGGAGGTCTGCCGGCGCTCGTTCCGCACGACCTCGCGCTGTTTGTCCAGCTTCTCGAGGGTCATGTTCTCGCCGAGCGCCTCAAGCCGGTCCGCGTCGAGCCACAGCAGCGTCGGCAGCAGGCTCGACGGACCGAACGAGTAATAATTCGTGCGATCCTCGCTGGTCGAAGCGTTGTTCCAGCCTCCGCCGGATTCCATCAGAACGTCGAAGGCGTTGCCCGGAACGCGCGCGGTGCCCATGAACATCAGGTGCTCAAACAAATGCGCGAACCCGCTGCGCCCCGGCTGCTCGTCCTTCGAGCCGACGCGATACCAGAGGTTCACCGCAGCCACGGGGAGGGAGTGATCCTCGTGAAGGATGACCGTCATGCCGTTGGGAAGCGTGTACTTCTCGACGGATACGGTTTGTCCGACCGCGGACACGGTCGTGAGGAAAAGCGAAATCAGGATCCCTTTGAGAATCATGCTGCGCACCAAGTTGCCGCTCCCTTCTGAATACACTCCGGAGTCTTACCGACATTTTACTCGGCGGAGTCGATCGCTCCAGCGCCGCCGTGTCAGCGCGCCACCGGCGCGGCGGACAACATCAGCAGACACGCCGTCCCCGCCGTCGCCAGATGTAGCAGGAACGGCACCAGCCAGGAACCGCCGCGCAACGCCAAATACGCCGACGCCAGCCCGCCCGGAACGGAGAGCAGGAACTCCCGCGGATCCTTCCCCCAGTGAACCAACCCGAAAAGAAACGTGGACATCAACAAGGCCGCGGTCGCTCCGTCCGGCAAACCCAGCCACCGCGTCACGCCGCGCCAGCCCCGGCCGCCGTCGCGCGCCTGGGCGAACCCCAGCCAGCGCAGGATCGCGATCGCCCTGCGTCCGTCCGGCATGCGATCCGGCGCCCCCTCGAGCAGGGCGGATTGCGTGGGGCAGGCGAGGCGCGGCTCCGGCCACCTTCCGCCGGGACAAGACAGAGCGAGGACGACCCCGTGCAAATACAAGTGTTCGCCGAACATCATGACGGCGTAGCTGCTGAGGAACGTCGCCGGCGACGCTCGCAGGTCGCGGATGTAGTAGGGGACGAACGACGGGCTCGCCACCATCCAGATCAGGAAAGGCAGTGCGACCGCATACCCGACGATCAGAAGCCGCCACCCCTGGCGGTTCGGCCGGCGGGTGCCGTAATCCGACGGCCGACCGCGCCGCAGCAACGCCATCACGCCCGCGGGCGCGACCGTCAGGATGAGCGTGAAGTAGACCGCGTTCGCCGCGTGGCGCTTCACCGCCGGCGACGGGGCGGATCCCGTCCAACGCACCGTCGCGCGCTCGATCCCGTCGCCGATCCGGTCAAAGAGCGCCTTGCGCACGGCCAACCAGCCGTCCGCCCACCCGTCCGGAAGCGCCTCGCGCGGCGGAACCACGAGAAACAAGCCGGTGTAGAGAATCAGCGCCGCCGCAAAGGCCATCCGCGCGACGCCCGGTCGGTCGCGGTTCACTCGCTGCCTTCAACCTTGATCGTCCGCGCCGTCGCGGACCGCGACTTGGGCAGCACGATCTCGAGCACGCCCTTGCGGCATGAGGCTGTGATCCGGTCAGGCTCGATCTTGTGCGGGATCGGCAGCGTCCGGGCGAACGCGCCGTAACGACGCTCGCTGACGAGTTTCTTTCCCGCCGCCGCCTCGCCGGAAGGCTCGGACTTGTTGCCGCTGATCGTCAGCAACCCCTCCGCGTAGGACACATCCACCGCGCCGATGTCGACGCCGGGAACTTCCGCCGTGACCACGACGCGCTCCGCCTCGTCGCGCACCTCGACGTAAGGGATCCAGTCGCTTTCGCTGAAAGGGTTGACCCGCGCACCGGCCGCCCAGAGACGCTGGAACATCCGCTGCATCTCGTCCTGAATGTCCGTCATGTTCAGATGAATCTCTTTGCCGAAGGGATTGAAAGGCATGATCGATCTCCCCGAAGCCCCGGCCGCTCCGCCTCAAACGCGTTGCAGAATCGTCCCGCGGGCGTCAACCCGCGCGGATTCCACGTGGAGTCAAGCGCCGCCGGGTCAAAGCCGGATCGTACATCCGCGCGTTGATTTTAGGTCTGAGACTCCAGCCGAGCAAGCCGCGCCTCCAGCGCCTCGATGCGGCGCTCGAGGTCGTCGAGACGCGGCGTGGACCCCGCGCCCTCAGGCGGCGACGGCGACGCTTCAAGGTCGCTTCGCGCCGGCGACCGCGAGATCATCTCCGTGTCCACCGGTCCGCAGAGCAGATGTGCGTAGCGATCCTCGCGCTGACCGGCGCCGCGCGGAATCAGCGTCACCCGCGGAGGGTCGGCCTGCATCAGCTCGGAAAGGATTTCCGTGACCGCCGCCGCATCCGCCAGCAACGTCATCCGCGATCCGCGCGCCCGAAGCTCGGCGACGGTCTGCGGACCGCGCAGCATCAGCTCCGCCATCACCGCCTGCTTGCTCCGGCTCCAGCGCAGCAGCTCCACGCATTTGTGCTGATAACGGTTCGAGCGCGCCCCCGGCGACGGCGGTGCCTGATCGACCAGACCTTTGTTCCGAAGGAGGTTCAGCGCCCGGAAGACCTGCCCCTCGTCATACTCCACGACCGGATCCCGGTTGCTCTTCTGGTTGCACCCGGCCGTCATCGCGTTGATCGTCAGCGGATAGGCCTCCGGCGTCGTCAGGGACTTCTCGATCAGCACGCCCAGCAGGCGCGCTTCCTCGGCGGTCAGCGTCTGCATTGTCATCCCCCTGTCGCGATCGGACGCCGCCTTCGCCGGGGCAGGCGCGGGCCGCGTTCTTCACCGGCCCCCTTGTACCCCCGCACCGTGCCGGTTTCCACCACGCCATCGCACGAGGGCCCGACCCGCCGCCCCACCCGCAGAGGATGCGCTTCAGGCGGCGCGATGGGGAGGACGATGAATCCGGGGAGTCGGCGCGCTCGCCCGTGGGGCGGGGACGCAGCCGCCGAGGTTAACCGGACACTTGCCGCGGCGTAGCATGATCCCGATGCATGCCGAGAGGGGAGGGGACGGGCCGCAATGATGCAACCCGACGTTCACGCCCGCGCGCCGCGCCGTCGCGCTGCGATCCGCGCCGGCGCCTTCGTCAGCTTGGCGGCGATCGTCGCCGGAACCCTGCTGCCCGCCGGGTGCGACGCCGTGATCGAGCGTCCGCAGCCGAGGCTCTTTTACTTCCCGCTGTCGATCGGCGATCGCGACATCGGCCCCGCTTTTCTCGATACCGGCGGCGAGTTCGAGGTTCTGCTCAGCGAACCCTTCGGGTTGCCGATCCAGGGCGAGCTGGAAGTCCTCGCGTTCGGCGGACGCGAGCACGTTTCCGTCACCGGGCCTTTCGATTACACCGTCGCGGGTCTGACGATGCGGGGGACGGGGGCGATCGTCGGACTGTCCGCCTGTGTCTGCAACGGCGTCGGACTGGGGTTCCTTCAGAAAGCAAAAAAAGTCGTTCATCTGGATTTCACGACCGGCGACGCCGCGCTGACCGATGAGGTTCCCGCCGACGCCTTCGGGTTGTCCTCCGCCCGCCCCGAGGGGCTGCTCCGGGATTTCTCCGGCTCCTTCATCGAAGTCGAAGTCTCGGACGGCGACCGCGCCGCCGTCCTTCACGCCCTCCTCGACACCGGATCGACGCGCACGGTGATGCGCGCGGGGATCGTCCCGCCGCAGCCATCGCGCGGCGCAGATCTCGTGGTGGTCACGATCGGACATCCCGTGCTGGGCGTCGCCCGCGTCTACGCCTCGACCTACGACACCGAGGGGCTGCCCGACATGATCATCGGCACGGACCTGATGGGCGCCTGGGCGGACACCTGGTGCTTCGACTACCGCGACGACGCCCGCACCGTCTGGGTCGCGGACCTGGCGGAAACGGGCGGAACCGCGACGGCGGACACGGCTTCGCAATAACCGAAAAAGCGACGGGCCTCGCTCCCGCCGTCACGGTCGTCCCGCCGGTCCGATCACCTTGCGCAGGCGCGCGGTCCAGAGCACGGCCTCGGCGCGCCCTTCGGGGGAGCGGGCGGCGCCGGTGACGTAGACGCGCCCTTTGTGAACGCTGATGCCTTTCGCGTTCGAGCGCGACCAGCCCGGACCCAGGACGGTCTCGAGGTTGACGTAGCTCGCCGGATCATCGCCGAACCAGACCCCGGCCTCGGCGTTGCCGGTGAAGTTGGCGTAGCCGCAGTGGAGGTCGCCCGTGGTGGCTTGGAGCCGCCCGCCGCGCGCGCCCGGCGGCGTGAGGTTGACATAGGATTCCGGCGACCCGCGCCACAGGGCGGGAAACTCCCCGCTGAAGAACCGCGCCCGCCCGACCTGCACGTGCGTGCCGTCCTTCGCCACGCCCATTCCCAGGATCGCTGACTCCAGACATCCTTCAGGGTTCATGTCCACGAAGCTTTCCGCGCTGCCGTTCCACAACGCGGCATGAAGCCCGCCGCCCTCCTCAGTGGTATCGACGCTCCCGCCTTGATACGTGCCGTCCGTGGCGTACGCGGTTGAGTGCCTGGCCCACGTCGGGTGCAGGTCCACGAAACTCTCCGGCGTACCGAACCACAAGGCTGCGTGCGGTAAACCGGTTGCCAGAAACGACGCGTACCCGACTTGCTGATCCCCGTTCGATGCATATGCTGCTGGGGCTGAGTAATCCGGCCCGGGGTTCAGGCTGATATAGGTCTTCGGTTGGCCAGTCCAGAGGATGGCGTGGGTGCTGTTGAGCGTCGACGAGAGGTACCCAACCTGGAACACCCCGTCAGTTCCGTAAACCTTTCCCGAGTTCCACCCTTCAGGGAGCAGATCGACAAAGTCGTTCCGCCTGGCGTTCCACACGACCGGATGCGCGTAGTAGATGAACTCCCCGAAGACCAGGATGTAGCCGCCCTGCCGGCGTTCCGAAGCGGCGTACGCCTGGGACTCCGTAATCCCCTCCGGGTTCAGCGACTCCCCCCGCCACTGGGCGAAGGCGGGGAACGTGCCCAGGACGAGGTTTGCTACCGCCGCACCAGGGACGACGGATCTGAGAAGCATGGCAGAAACTCCTTGCACGTAACGGCCAGCGGGCTTATTATACCCAGCAAGGAGCAGGTTCGCCAATCGTGGCGTCGGATGCGCCTTCTGATGCCGCTTCATGGAGAACGCCCATGTCCGTTTTGACCCGTCTTTTCGGTATGTTTTCGCCCCTTTCTTTGTTTTCAGTCGCCGCATTGGGCCAGTCCTACGCGGTGATCGGACCCGCGCGGCAGGTGAATCCGTCTGGATCCACCTGGCGCGAGTGCAGCGTCGCCGCGCGTTTCGGAAATCCTCAGGAAGTCGTCGCCGCCGCCAATGACATCCCCTCCGGGAGGACGGCTTACGGCGTAACGCTCAACGGCGGCTTGTCGTTCGTCAACGGGCAGATCCCCTCCTTCGGGCTGGATCCGTGGGTCGCGGCCGACCCGGTGACCGACGCGATCTGGATCACCGCCCTCGGCACGGGGCAGCAACCCTGCCAGGGCGGTTGTGTCGCCGTCGCCTGGAAGGCCCCCGGGGCGACGACGTTCAACCTGGGCTGCACGGTCTTTGACACCGGCGCTTCGCCGCTCGGTCTGCCGGACAAGCCCGCGATCGGCATCGGCCCCAACGGCCAACACCATGTGGCGCTTCTGGCCAGCCGCTATCAGGGCGGTCCCGATCACGCCATGTGGAGCTCACGCGGAAACCCACCCGGTATTTGTCCGTGGGTGACGGATCGGGTGCAGCCGTTCGATAACCACAGCGGTCCGGAGTGGGAAGGCTGGGGATCGATCCCGGTCATTCTGTCCACGGGCCGGATCGTCGTGGTGACGCGCGACGAGAAGAAGTCCGGACAACAATACCAGTGGGAGTACAACGGCGGGCTGCCGCACGTCGCCTACGCCGACGCGCCCAACCCGGACTTGGACTGGAAGCCGGATGATGAAGTGCCAATCCTGGTAGCCGAAGGGGCGGCCATTCAGCCGACGCAGATTCAGGTAGGCGATTCCGGCAACTTCCGCGGGGATTCGCCGTACGCCATTGATCGTCGGCAGTGCGCGCCGGCCATCGCCGTCGATCCGGACAACGATGACATCTACGTGGCCTTCTACGCCCGCCATGTCCCGGGATCGTTTCAGGATAATCTCAATACGGACATTTACATCTCTCGTGGCTTTGACACCGGCGGCAGCCTGGTTTTCCCAGGATTACCGGGGGATCCAAACCTCCTCCACCTCATCGACGAACTCCTCACCGGTCAGCCGGGCGGCGTGAAGGGTCCGGACCAGGTGATGCCGTCGATCGTGGTGGATGCGTGCGGCGGGGTCAACCTTGTGTTTTATGACAACCGCCACGACCCTGACCTCGCCGACGACGTGCATTGGATGGATCTGTATTACGTGCGCATCACGGGCTACGGCACGCCGCAGCAGGCGATCCAGCAGGAGCGCCTCACGCCCGCGTCCTTCCGGCTGAACGATCTCCCCGGTCTGTTCCTCGGTGATTACCACAACATGGTCGCCGCCTCGCCCGGCATGACCAGCCCCACGCCGCTGGTCTACCCCGCGTATATCGCCCTGGCCCAGGACGAGCAGGGTAACTGGACGCGGCAGAACTGTTATTTGCGCAAGATCACCATCTATTGCTCCGGCGACCTGAACCTCAACGGCGAGCTGGACGACGAGGACGTGCGGCTCTTTGACGCCGCGTTCGCCGAGAAGCGCTGCGAAGCCGATCTGACCGGCGATGACGTCGTGGATAACGCCGATGAGAAGCTCTTCCGGGAGATCCGCGCCAGGGGCTGCAACAGCCGAGGTCGATAGACGACGCTCTTCGATCGAAGGAAGCCACACCAGGTCCGCCGCGTCGTGTCTCGCCTTGCACTTCGCCCCCGGCGCCGCGCGAGGCGTCACCTTCGAGAAAGCGGATTCTTCGTTATCTCTCCGCGAGGGTCTTGCCCCTCTGTTCGGTTTGACATTGGAGCGCGCGACCTGCAAGCTTCCGCCGATATGCACGACCCTCAAGGCTCGACGCCCGCCGCCTCGATCGCTCCTGGGGACGACGGTGCGGCGCGGGCGGGCGACGCTCCCGTGCATCCGTCCTTTGGGCAGGCGCTGCTCTTCTGGCTGAAGCTCGGGTTCATCAGCTTCGGCGGACCGACCGGGCAGATCGCGGTCATGCACGAGGAGCTGGTCGAGCGCCGGCGTTGGATCAGCGAGTCCCGCTTCCTGCACGCCCTGAACTTCTGCATGTTGCTGCCCGGTCCGGAGGCGCAGCAGCTTGCGACTTACATCGGCTGGCTGCTGCATCGCACCTGGGGCGGGATCGTGGCGGGCGTGCTCTTTGTCCTGCCGGGCGCCGCGCTGTTGTGGCTGCTTTCGTACGTTTACGTCACGTTCGGAAACGTCGGCTGGGTCGAGTCCGTGTTTTACGGCCTGAAGCCCGCGGTGATCGCCGTGGTGGCGATGGCGGTGTGGCGCATCGGGAGCAAGGCGCTGAAGAACGAGGTGATGTGGGTGCTGGCGGGGCTGGCGTTTATCTCGATCTACGTTTTCAAGGCGCCCTTCCCGGCGATCGTCCTCGGCGCGGGCGTGATCGGCCTGCTGGGGGCGCGCGCCCGCCCGGAGAAGTTCGTCGTCCTTCGCGGGCACGGAGCGTCGCAGTCCGCCGGCGAGGCGACGCCGCACCCGCGCGCCGTGATCGACGATGACACGGCGCTTCCCGAATTCGCGACGGCCTCGGTCGGCCGGGCGCTGCGCGTCATGCTCGTCTGCGGCGCGATCTGGTGGGCGCCCGTGCTGGTCGCGGCGGCGTTCGGCGGACGCGAGCACGTGCTGGTCCGCGAAGGCGTCTTCTTCAGCAAGGCCGCGATGGTCACCTTCGGCGGAGCGTACGCCGTCCTGCCCTACGTCGCGCAGCACGCGGTGGAGCGCGAGGGGTGGCTGACCGCCGCGCAGATGCTCGACGGTCTGGGGCTGGCGGAGACGACGCCCGGACCGCTCATTCTGGTCGTGCAGTGGGTCGGGTTCCTCGGCGGCTGGCATGGCGGTGGCGGCGGGGACGCGGACGGGTCGTCGCACGCCGGCGGGGCGATGATCTCCGGCGGCGCGTCGCCGCTGACGATGGCGACGCTGGGCGCGGCGATCACCACGTGGACGACGTTCGCACCGTGCTTTCTCTGGATTCTCCTCGGCGCGCCCTACATCGAGCGCCTGCGCCGTCACGCGGCGCTGACCGCGGCGCTGTCTGCGATCACGGCGTCGGTCGTCGGCGTGGTGCTGAATCTGGCGGTGTGGTTCGCGTGGCAGGTGCTCTGGTCGAAGGAGCGCGGCGTGGACGGCGCGGCGCTGGTCATCGCCGTCGGGGCGTTCGTCGCGCTGGCGATGAAGCGGAACCTCATCCTCGTCATCCTCTGCGGCGGCGCGGCGGGGGCGCTGTGGCGTGCGCTGTCCGCCTGAGCCGCCGGGGCATCGTGCGGTCCGTACCGGGAAGATCCGCATTCCGGGACCATCTGGGTGATCCGGTCGAAGGGTGTAACGCAACTGGCTTCGGAGCGCAAGGATCTGCTCGTCTTGGGACTGACTGAACAGCCGCGAGAGGAGCTGAAAGGCTTCCTCGACGAACTCAAGCCGCGGTTTCCAATCGGATCAAGGCGGCATCAGCAGGACTAAATCGTCATTCTCGACTCCGCGGCGCGCCACGAAACGAGCGTTCGCGCGAGCTGAAGCCTGCGGCTCGGATGGCGCTCCACATTCGTGAATAATGATTTAGGTTCCGCTTCAGCGACGCGCCGAACGAGATCGGCGTCAGATCCCGGCAATACACGACGCGCAGCCCGAACGCCGCCTTGCCCGGCGACTGACCGCGGAATCCATCCTTGCACAGCAGGCTCAGCAGGAAGAAAAACGGGATCAGCAGATTCAGCGAACCCGGCGCGCCGGGTTGTGCGGTGACGTTCATCAGCGGGAGCGGCCAGCAGGGCGTCGCGGCGACGACGCACGGCGACAGGACCAGCTCCGTCAGGTCGGACGCCATCAAGGCCCCCGTCCACGCCCTGAGTATCAGGCCCACCGCCGTCCAGAAAACCCCCAGCGCGATCATGTCGATCAGGTACGCCATCCAGCGCCGCTCGATGAACCGCTCCGAGCACGAGGCGCAGACGTAGCCGGTGTAGAATTTGACCCACTTGGAATGCTTGCGCACCTGCCCGCACAACGGACAAGGCGGCGCGGGAGGCGTGGCGTCGGCGTCGATCGGCGGCGAGCCGGGGTTCATGACCTTCTCCTGCGGATCATCGGGCGTCAGGCTGTAACCGACCTTGCGCAGGTTTTCAACGGACCCGGCGGCGGCGAACGCGCCGCCCTCCGGACCCGGCATCGCGCCTGGCGGAGGCGCGGTTTCAAAAGCGAGCCGCGCCCGTAAGGGAGCGCTCTTCTGAGTCTCCTTCGGAATTCGGTGCTCGGTGCTTTGGGTGCGAGGAATCGCGCTGCCTCATGGCGCGTGGCGACTCCTTTCTTGCGCACTGATATTGCAAGCGGCGTGAGTGAATCCGAACGCTTCCCTCGTCCGTATTGGTTCATGCCGGGCCGCGGCGGGAAAGACCCTTGCGCGAGGCGCGGCAGGATGGGTGATCGCGCCCGCGAGGGGCGAGCGTGATGGACGGGTTGTTCAAACTCCCGCGGTCCGAGCGGGGAACTCGCATCCCGACGGGGGCGGGTCGGCTCAGCCGCGGCGTCCGAAGTGTAGACGATTCAGGTGCTTTTCGGAGGGTTTTTCAATGAGACGTGCGGGTTTCCCTGGGCTTTCGGTTCTGGCGGCGATGACCGCGGCGGCGAGCGCGGCGGCGCCTAATATTCAGATGTTCGGGCTTACGTCCGACCAGCGGTTGATCGCGTTCGAGACGCGCGCGACGCGCGACGCGTTCGGCGTCGGGACGATCAGCGGTCTGGACACGGATACGCGGATCGTCGGTATCGACTTCCGTCCGGCGACCGGCGAGCTTTACGGGCTGGGCGACGCGGGCGGCGTCTACCTCCTCAACACGTCGAACGCGGCGGCGACGCTGAAGTCGCGCCTGACCGTCGCGCTGGAGGGGACGGCCTTCGGCGTGGACTTCAACCCGACGGTGGACCGGTTCCGCATTGTCAGCAACACCGGTCAGAACCTCCGCGTCAACGTGGACACCGGCGCCACCATCGTGGATCTGCCGCTTGTGTACACGACGACGGCGACCGGCGTCGCCGGGGCCGCGTACACCAACAATGATGCGGATCCCAACACCGGTACGACGCTCTTCGACCTCGACACCGACCTCGACCAGATCGTCATCCAGGCGCCGCCGAACAACGGCAACCTCAACGCCGTCGGCAAGTTGCGGCAGGATACCTCCGCGGACGCGGGCTTCGATATTTACACGCAGATCCGCAACGGCGAGACGACCGGCAACTTCGGCTTCGCGGTGCTCACCGTGGACGGTCGGTCGCGCCTGTATGAGATCAACCTGCTCACCGGCGCCGCCCGCAAGGCCGGTTCGTTCAACCGCGAGTTCCAGGTGATCGATGTGGCGGCGCCGACGAACCCGTAAGTCGGGGTCGTGGAATCGAGCCGCGCCCGCCTGTCCTTGACCTTGCGAAGCGCGGTCCGGAGTGAGGAAGCGTTCCTGATTCGCCCCGTCTGCGGAGGGTTCTGAAAACGCAATCGAACGCGGCGACAAACGCAGCGATAACGAACGCACAGGGAATGCCGGAACCTCCTGTTGGAAACGCGCCGGGTCGGCCGGGCCTCAATGCGAGGCGCGGCCGGCCCGCGCGGCGTTGTAGCGTCTTCGTTCTGAACCGAGGGTCGGGGGTCGCCGCCCGCTCGGCGGCGTAAGAAACGTCACCATCTTCGTGCCGTGGTAGCTTACTCGCTACTCCCCCGCGAAGACCCGCTTGATCACGTCCTCGATGGGCGGATCCTCGATGGTCAGGTCGAGCACGGGCAGGTCCGCCAGGAGGCGCGTCGTCGCGGCGGCGGCGTCGGCCTTGGGGACGCGGAGCGTGACCTTCCGCCCCTCGCGGGCGAGGACGCTTCCGACGCGCTCGAAGTCGTACCCGTCGACATCCTGGTTCAGATCGACGGCGATCACCTTGAACGGCGCGAGGCGCGCGGAAAGCTGGGCGAGCTGTCCGTCGAAGAGGAGCCTGCCCTTGTCGATGACGATGATCCGCTTGCACAGCGCGGTGACGTCGGCCATGTAATGCGAGGTGAGGATGATCGTCGCCCCGGTGCGGCGGTTGTAGTCGGCGATGAACTTCCGGATGCGGGCCTGCATCGTAATGTCCAGCCCCAGCGTCGGCTCGTCGAGGAAGAGCACCGCCGGCCGGTGCAGCAGCGACGCGCACAGCTCGCACTTCATCCGCTCCCCCAGCGACAGCGTCCGCACCGGTTTCTTCAGCACGTCGCCGAGTTCGAGCAACTCGACAAGCTCATTCTGCGCCGCCTGGCCCTCGGCGCGGTCCACCTGGTACACCGCGAGGTGGACGAGGAAGGAATCCGCCGCGGGCAGATCCCACGCGAGCTGGCTGCGCTGGCCCATCACCATGCTGATCCGGCGCAGGAAGTCATCCTCGCGTTTCCAGGGGGTGAACCCGAGCACCACGGCGTTTCCGGCGGTGGGGTGCAGAAGTCCGGCGAGCATCTTCAGCGTCGTCGTCTTGCCCGCGCCGTTGGGACCGAGGAAGCCGACGATCTCCCCGGCGTCGATCGAAACGTCGATTCCGTCCACGGCGCGGACCTCGCGGTGCTTCCGGCGCCAGACGCTGCGCAGCGCGGCGGCGAACCCGGGGTCGCGCTCGGGAACCTTGAAGGTCTTCGATAACCCAACCAGTTCAATCTGCGGCATGAGGCCGGCGCCAGAGTGCGAAATACGCCCGCAATCCCGGGGGATTCAATCCGCCCGTCTGCATGTGCAAAGCGGCGCTTCGCACTCCCGGATCGTGGAGCGAGCTTCCGATTCAGGACGCTGGATTGTCGGTTGTTGGCGTTGGACCGTCAATCCGCAGCTTGAACCGCAGTCGCTGTGCCGGAACGCGCGCCATCACCGCTGCTCACTCGTCCCGCGCCAGCGAGGGACCGCCCAGGAGGGTCAGCGGCGTCGCGGACTCGTTCATCTTGCCCGCGAGCTTGTCGTGCAGCTCGACCTTCAGCACGTACTCGCCCGCGGGGATGGTCGGCGGAAGCGTCAGGCGGTGGGCGATGAAGAAGTCGCTTCGGCGGCGCGTGCAGCGGTCCTCGATGTTCGCCGGCGGCTGCTCCCAGACCGATCGTCCGTCCGGCGTCAGCAGCTCGACGCGGCTTTCGAACCGGCTGACAAAGGCGCCGTCCTCCGGCTGGGAGGCGAAGTTTCGGACTTCGCAGTAGAGGATCGTGTGATTCACCCGCCCGGCGATGAACTGGTCCGCCGGCATCGCTTCGTAGACGCCGAAGGTCAGGACGCGTCGGCACAGCGCGGTCGTCGGGATCGAAAGATCGGCGAGCGGCGAGAGAATGTCCTGAAGATGTTCTGCGGCGGCCAGCGCCGCGTTCGCGCCGGTCGTTGGATCGAGCATCGCGCCGCGCGCCGCGCGGATCGCATCCGCCGTGACGGTCAACAACTCCCGCTGGTTCGGCGCCAGCTCCGCGGAGAGGTCCGCCGCCTGCGCCGCATCTCCCAGCGCCAGACCGATCAGGCTTCCCTGCCACGCCCGATCCACCGGACTTAGCCCGCACCCCTCGCTGCTCAGTTGCTCAAGGTATTCCGAAATCGACAAACGCGAGGCCGGTGGCGTCGCATCCACCGGCTGGTTTGACACTTCCGCGGGCGGGAGTGACGTTCCGGTGTGACTCGCCGTCGGTGCGTCCAACCGCGCGACGCGCACGACCTTGATGACCGGAAGCGCCGGCGCTGACTCGGTCAAGATCGCGGAGTCGCCGGACAATCCCGTCCCGACGTCGATCGCAGCACCGGGTGCATCAGCATCGATCGAGACGGCTGTGTTAGCGCCGTCCGTGTTGGTCGAGCTTTTGTTCGCGCCGTCGATCGGTTGGGGGTCCGCGATCCGGGCGACCGGAGTTTGCTGCCTCACGGGCGGGACTTCCGGCACCGTCGAGCCGGCCCCCGACGACGGCTGCGCGCGGCGAAGTTCCTCGAGAAACTCGTCGATGTCCGTCTGAACGACAGCGGTCTCGTCGGGCACAGGCGCTGCCGGCGCGTCCGTGTCCTGCCAGGATTCCTGCGGGTCGAACGCGGCCGCGCCCTTTGACGCCGCCTGACCTTGGTTAAGGCATCCGGTCATGCCCGCCAGGAGCGCCACGGCTGCCGCGCTCGCCAAGACCGCGGTCACGCCGGCCCGGAACGCACGAGGCGCCGCGGTCCGCGAGCGAACCTCCTGGGGCGTTCGTTCCCTCGGGTCCGCGTGATTCCGTCCGCCGTTTGATGCGCGATGCGCACCCGGTCGTTTTCCGGCTTCCATGCCGATCGCCTCCGTCGGGCGGAATCCTCCCGCCCTCTTTGTTTCACCTCACACACCCCGCTGGCGCCGCGTCATCACGACATCGCTCGCGCCGCCGTCACACGCCGTCCGCCCGCGCTGTGCGTCACAATCCACTTCTCGATCGCCAGCGCCGCGCTTCCGCCGGTCTTGATCGCCAGCTCCGCCGTGTGAAGATCCGAAAGCTGCTTCTCGACCTGACGCGTCGTCACCCGCGACAACCGTCGCTCGACGACGTGCGCATCGCCGCGCAACAAGCCCGATGCGATCCGGAACACCGACTGCCCCTCGTCCAGCGCCCGACGCGCCTGAAGCAACCGCCGCACGCCCCACGCCAGCCCGCCGACCGACCGGTCTTTCGCCGCCGGGTCCGTCGCCAGCACCTGTCGCCAGTGTGCGATCGCCGCCGCCGTGTCCCCGTCCGCCATCGCGTCCAGCAGGGCGAATACGTTCTCCTCCCGCCAGGTCGAAAGCAGCGCCTCGACGTCTTCCTCGCGGATTTCCCGGCGGTCGCCCGTATACGTCGCCAGCTTCGCCAGCTCCATGTCCAGCAGGCCCATCTCGTCGCCCGCAAGCTCCCGGATCAGCGCCGCCGTCCGCTCCGAAAGCGCCTTGCCGTATTCCTGCTGCGCGTGGCGGATGAGCCAGCCGGTCAGCGCCCGCCCGCGGAAGGTCTCGATCTCCTCGATCGCGCCGCCCGCCGCCAGCGCCTTGTACACCCGCGTCCGCTTGTCCAGCGACGCGCACACCAGCACGATCACCCCCGTCGGCGACGGATCCTCCAGGTATCGCTCGATCGCCTCCCGATGCCGCGAAACAAAGGTCTCGCCGTCCTCGACCACGACGACGCGCCGCCCCCCGAACATCGACACCGTCCGCGCCTCGTCGAGCACTTCCGCCAGCGCCGCCTGCTTGCCCTCGAAGTCGGAGATCTGAAGGTCGCCGCCGGACGCTCGCTCCAGCGCGGCCAGAATCCCCCGCAAGGCCCGTCGGCGCAAAAACCCGTCCTCCGAGACCACGGCGCGAACCGGCGCCTCCACCGGCGCCGCACGTTCTGCTTGTGCCCTGCGTGCCGTCAACGTTTGTCCTCTTAATCCGCTCCCGCCGCGGCGCCGCTGAAACGCCGGCGCAGAACATCAAGATTGTCCAGCCGCTTCTGCACCGCCGCCGCCACGTCCGTCGCCCGCGGATCCACCGTCGCCGCCCGGTGGTAGCATTCCCGCGCCCCAACGTCATCCCCTCGCTTCAACATGACGTCGCCTAAGTCCATCCACGTCCGTGCGTCGTTCGGATCGCGATCGACGATGTGCTTGAGGTGCTCGCCGGCGCGCTCCAGTTCGTGCCGCTGCACCAGCACCCGCGCAAGCCCCGACCGCGATTCCCGATGCCCCGCGTCAAGACCCAGCGCCAACTCGAACGCATCCCCGGCCCGATCCCACTCCCGAAGATCGTAAAGAACGCTTCCCAGCTCGGCAATCGCCTCGACATTCCCCGGGTCCAGCCGCGCCGCCTCCGTCGCCCGCGCCAACGCAAGCCGCAGCGATCGACGCTGCCGCGCTTCGCGCGCCTCCGCCAGAAGCCGTGCCGCTCTCGCCGACTCGGTCGCGCTCGGTCCGACGGGCGCCTTCGATCCCGCCTGCGGCGCGACCGGCGCCGTCACATCCACCAGATCGCCTAACGCTTCCCCCGCGTGTCCGCCCCGGTCGTACGCTCGAAGCCGCAGTCGGATCAAACCCGTCAAGTCCGCCGGAATCAGCCAGTCATACTGACCCGAGTTGCTCAACCGCTCGCCGCAGATCGGCCGCCACGTCGATTCCCCGTCACTCTGGTACGAAAGTTCGATGCCGCGCGGCAGCAGGTGCGCATCCAGCGCCGACCACCGCACCGCCACAACGCGCTGACCGCCCCGGACCGCAACCCTCGCGGGGTGCAACTGCACCGCCGGCGGCGTTGAGTCCACGAACACCCGCAGATGGGGTTCGGAATTCGCCGACGGCGGCTGAGAGGAAGCCCCGGTCGTGTTCCCCGCGATCAGAAACAACTCGTAAGATCCCTCCGACGGCGCGATGAACCTCACCGGGCTCTGCCGATCCGCATCCACGCCGTAACGCTGCCACGACGCCCCGGACTCGCGTCGACACCACAGCTCAACCGTCGTAAGCGGCAGTGCGGCTTCCTCGACCTCGTACTCGACATCAAACTGCGCCGAGTGAACGATCTCATGCGAAGGAGCCTCCCCCCCCTGAACCCACGCCGTCGTCAACCCGATCAGCAACGCAATCGTCCATCCTTCACTCATCTTCCGAAGCCCCCGGCGGCGAACCTCGATGCGCTTAACCGAACCTCCACCCGAAACATGCCGGAGCACCGCCGGCCACACATCGTTCAACGCCAACCCGGTACTTATCGGAAGGTCGATCCTTGCCGGTTCAACCGCATAAATTTCCTGAATTAACACATTCTTGAGTGATTCGGGCAGCTTGGGCGCCGCGCGTGGGTCAAAATTCCACGTGCGCCCTCCCGTCCACGATGCTCAGCCGGCACTTTCCTGTCGGGCGATTCATCGTTACACTCGCCCCGGAAGGCACTTTTCGCCGATATTGCCTTTGTCTGCGAACATCCTGGGAAGGAGATTATCTGACCATGCCGATGCCGGAATTCGAGAAACTCAAGCAACTCGTTGAGGAAGCGGAAGAAGACGTCGCCAAGGCCGCCGGCGGCAACAAGGCGGCGGGAACGCGCGTCCGCAAAAAGATGCAGGACATCAAGAACGCCGCTCAGGATGTGCGAAAGAAGATCCTTGAAGAGCGATCCTCCGAAGGATCCACTGCAAACTGACTGTGTTGCCTGGGCGTAGGATGTTGGACCGAGCCGCGCCCGCCTGTCCTTGACGTTGCGAAGGGAGGCCTAGGTAAGGAAGCGTTTCGCTTTCGTCAGGATCGCCGGTACCGCAACGCGGCATCTTGATCACGACAGGGTTGTCGTCACGCGTTTCCATCCCGCAGCGCGCGCTGCAAGGCCGGGCGCTGCGGGACCGACCTCAGGGTTATTCCTCCAACCACGGCTCGTTCCGCTGGTCTGCGTTGAAAAAGCGGTTGTTCGCCGTTGCGGTGGTTCCGAAGAGCACCCGGCCCTCCGGATCCACTTCATATCCCAGTTCCTTCTGGCTCTGGGCGTCGACATGACCGTCCACCCACAGCGTCGCCGCCTTGCCCAGGTGGCGCTCGTGAACCGCAGTGCGGTCATGCGGAAACCCGGCCATCTCGCCGTTGGTGGTGTCCACCAGAGGAGGATCCAGGTTGAATCCTTCGTTGCCGAACATCTCGACGATCCGACCGTTGTTCTCATACTGAACGCGCTCGCGCCGGCCGAACGTCGCCGCCGTACCCATCGAATCCGCCACCGCCACGCAAGAACCCGGAGATTTGATCCGCACCAACGTCACCGGCCAGTTCTTGAAATCCTTGTCGTCGTCGGCGTCCGTGCGCAGGCGGGAGTTCCCGAGGAACTGGTAGTTGTAGCCGAAGCACGCATTCCGCTCGTCCGTCCAGTCGGGAACCTCCGGACACACATACACTTCGTTGCTGTAATTCTGCTGATCGCCCGGCTCGCCGAAGCGATCCTGTTGTGTACGATCCGGCATCGGGTGGTCAAACGCCGGAATCCCCACCTGCGTCCCCATCATCGCCAGAAACGTCGGTCGATACTTCTTGCCCCCCTCGATCTCCACGCTCCAGTGAAAATCATTCACCCGCGGCAGACGCCCCGGAACCAGAAAATCCCCGTTCTCGTTGCCGTAAAGCACAAGCCCCTGTCCGAGCGTACGCAGACGCGTCGTGCAGACCGTCCGCTTCGACTGCGCCCGCGCCCGGGACAACGCGGGAAGAAGGATCGAAATCAGCAACGCGATGATCGCGATCACGACCAGCAGTTCGATCAGCGTAAACCCTTTCCGCCGCGATTCCTGACTTCTCATCCCTCATTCCCCTTTAACCCAAGTACGCCGCCGCCCTTCAACCGCCCCTCAACGCTTGCGGCTGCGCCACGTTCATCTTACCGAAGATCGTGCCAGATATCTCATATCTTTGGAAACCGCCGACGCTAACGCCGAGGGGAAAAAACGTCTCACCGGACCGCCCAGGCCCACCCCGCCGCCCCGATCATCCCGGCGTCATACCCCAGCACCGCCCGCCGGATCACCGGAAAATCATCGACCAGCCTCCAACGATGGTGCAGAAACGCGTCCCGGACGCCGTCCACAAGAAAATCCCCTGCTTCGGCAAGCCCCCCTCCCAGCACGATCGTTGCAGGGTTGACGACGTGTTGCAGATTGATGCATGCAATTGCGAGGTACTCACACGCGTCACGCCACAGCCGGGCACACAACGCGTCCCCCTCCCGCGCCGCTTCCGCGATCGACCGGCTGGTGATCTCATCAATTTGACGCCCCGAGCCGTCGCCAAGCCGCGACGCAGCCCCCGCCGCCACCGCGTCTCTCACCCGCTTCGTCAGGCCTGCGGCCGACGCATATTGCTCCAGGCATCCTCGCTGTCCGCAGGGGCACGACCGCCCGTCGCGCTCGACGATCATATGTCCGACTTCCGCCGCGTTCTCAAAATGCCCGTGAAGAATCCGCCCGTCGAGGATGATCCCGCATCCCACCCCCGTCCCCAGCGTCAGCGCGATCATGTCGCCCCCGCGACCCCCCGCGCCCGCCCAGTACTCCCCGAACGCCGCCAGGTTCCCGTCGTTGTCGGAAACCACCGGAAGCCCGAGGCGACGCGAAACCAGGTCGCGGATCGGGACGTCGATCCAGCCCTCGAGATTCGCGCAGCGGTAGATCACCCCCTTGCTCGGGCTGAGCGGTCCCGGCGTTCCGATGCCGGCGCCGACCACCCCCGACCGCGCCACGCGCCCCTCGCGCAGCAGCTCATCAAGCAACTGCGCAATTGTCTCGACAGCCGCGTCGGGCCCGACCGGCGTTGGCGAGACCGCGGATGCAACGACCTTCCCGTCCCGGTCCACCAGGCCCGCCTTGATGCTGCTGCCCCCGACATCCACCCCGAGGCAGACCTCCGCTGCGAATTGTCCTGTCGATGACATCACGTTCGCGCGTGCGAAAGACCCGTTGCGATCGCGCGCCGGTTCCGCCGACGGCGCGCCAAGGCGGCATCTTACTCGCTCAGCGGCGGCAGGCTCACCGTCGTCACCGACAGGATCGGCGGACGACGAGACTCCAGTTCGCGGCGCAAGGCGTCCGGCAGCTCCGCATCCAGCTTCAGGAGCATCAGCGCCGTCTTCCCCCGCCGGGACAGCGCCATGTCCGCGATGTTCACCCCGGCCTCGCCCAGAAGCTGCCCCACCAGGCCGATGACGCCGGGTCGATCGTCATTGAAGATCAGGACAAGATGTCGATCCGGAACAATCTCCATCCGATATCCGTCGATCGCCAGGATTCTCGCCCCGATCTCCGTGTACACCGTCCCCTCGATCGTGTGCGGCTGCGCCGGCGCCTCGATCGTCAGCGTCACGCTTTCGCCCCGATCGTCGCGTGATGCGTGAACCCCGTGTTCGAGACGGATCCCCCGCTGCCGCGCTTGTTCCGCGGCGTTGACCAAGTTTATGCGGACGTCCAGATGCGGATTCAGCAGGCCCACCACCGCCTGCCGCGCCAGCGTCTCTCCCAGCTTCGCGAACCCCTCGCCGAAAACGTCCACCCGCACCGCGCGCAGTCCCTGCTCGCACCACGCCGACAGCACCCGGCCCATCCGATCCATCAGATCCACGACCGCGCGCTCCCGCGACGACAGATGCGCCGGCAGGGAGCGCACGTTCACCGCCGACCGGATCTCGCCGCGCAGGAGGTACGCCAGCAGAACCTCGACCGCCTCGACCGACACCGCCGTCTGCGCCTCTACCGTCGAAGCGGCGAGGTGCGGCGTAAGCACCACGTTCGGCGCCGCAAGCAGCGGACTGCCCGTCGGCGGCTCGTTTTCGTAAACGTCGATCGCCGCCCCTGCAAGCTGCCCGGACTTCAGCGCTTCCGCCAGCGCGGTCTCGTCAATCAGCGCCCCGCGAGCGCAATTCACCAGCCGCGACCCGCGCTTCATCCGCCAGAACTGCTCCGCCCCCAGCAGCGCCCGGTTGTCGTCCGACAGGCTCGCATGAAGCGTCACGCAGTCGCATTGCGGCAGCAATTCATCCAGCGAACGCACCAGCCGGACCGCTCCCTCCAGCGCCGTGTCCCCGGCTACAAACGGGTCGAACGCGACGACCTGCATGTCCAGCCCCAGCGCCCGCTTCGCCACCGCACGACCGATCCGCCCGAACCCCACCACCCCGAGCGTCTTCCCCGCCACTTGGTCGCCCGTGAACTGACTCCGCTTCCACTGTCCGCCGCGCACGTGCGCATGCGCATCCGGAATCCGCCGGAACAGCGCCAGCAGCATTGCAAGGGTGTGCTCAGCCGTCGAGACCGTGTTCGCATCCGGCGTGTTCAGGACGACAATCCCCGCCCGCGTCGCCGATTCCACGTCGATGTTGTCCACGCCGACGCCCGCACGCGCGATCGCCGACAGCCTCCCGGGACGCTTGAGGACGTCCGCGGTGACTTCCACCGCCGACCGCACCAGCATGCCGTCATACTCGCCGACGATCCGCGCCAGCTCCGGCGGGGACAAACCTTCCCGAACGTCGAAAGAGACCTCAGACCGAGCCTTCTTCAGCAGCTCGAGTCCCGGCTCCGCGATCTTGTCCGCGACGAGAATGCGAATTTCGCTCATACTTCGGTTCACATCCTTGCGCTGGTTTTGACGCGCGGCATCGCGTCACTCCCCCGTGAAGTTCGGCTTGCGCTTCTCGATGAACGCCTTCATGCCCTCGCGCTGGTCCTGTGTCGCAAAAAGCAGGTAGAAAAGTTTCCGCTCATACTCGAGCCCCTCCGACAGCGCCGTCTCATGCGCCTTCAGGACGGACTCCTTCGCGAAACGCACCGCCAGCGGCGCCTTCTGCGCGATCGTCCGCGCGACCTTCATCGCCTCGCTGAGAAAATGCTCCTTCGGCACGACCCGGCTGATCAGCCCCACCGCCAGCGCCTCCGCCGCGGAAAGCGTCCTTCCCGTCAGGATCACATCCATCGCCGTCGCCTTGCCCGTCGCGCGCGTCAGACGCTGCGTCCCGCCCGCGCCGGGCATCACGCCGAGGTTGATCTCCGGCTGCCCGAACTGCGCCGTCTCCGAGGCGATGACGATGTCGCAGTGCATCATCAGTTCGCACCCGCCGCCCAGGCAATGCCCCGACACCGCCGCGACGATCGGCTTGCTGATCCGGCGGATGCGCTCCCACCGGGCGAACTGGTTCCGTTTCACCTGCTCGACGACGTTCGAGTCCGCCATGTCGTTGATGTCCGCGCCCGCCGCAAACGCCCGCTCGCTGCCCGCCAGCACGATCGCCCGGACGTTCTCATCCGCGTCGAACGCCTCCAGCGCCGCCACGAGCTGCTTCATCAACTCCAGGTTCAGCGCGTTAAGCTGCTTCGGACGGTTCAACGTGATTACGCCCACCCGATCCTGCGTCTCGATCAGGATTTCTTCGGACATCGCCCTCGTCCTCTGCAACAAACAACCTCGAAACCCTTCATTTCACAAACCGCGCGTCGGCCCAGTCCACGTGGTCGCCGGTGTTCGGTCCGTTCGGCTCGACGATCAGGATGAGTTCCCGCGCCGCGGAAACATCCACGTCCGCCTCAAACGGCGCGGTTGCGGCGCTGAGCGGGTCACTTTGCTGAACCAGCTCGCCGTCCACCAGCACCTTCACGCGCGCCACGCCGCCGAAGTGCCCGTTGACGCCCGCCAGCGCCCGGAAACGCGTGTAACCCGGCGGAACGTCGTACACGACCCGCGCGGACGCATGTGTCCCCAGCCCCCGGAAGTAATACCGCCCGCCGACAAAAAGCGGCCCGCCGTCCACCTCCGCATCCGCCTGCACCGAGGCGTACTGCTGACGTGCCGATTTCGCCGGCAGCTCCGACAGGTAAACCACCCCGCCCTCCCGAGGCCACGCCGACACCGATCCGAGGTAGACCAGCACGCACGCCACGTTAAGCACCGCTACCCAGCTCAGAAACGTCAGGCGGCAGAACCACGTCACCAGCACCCGTCGCGCCGGCGGACCGCCCGCCGCGTCGGTCGACGCCGCAAGCGCCGCCGCGCCGCTGGCTGCTGTCCACGCGACGACTCCGCGCGTCCCGGCCGAGCCGAAGGCGATCATCAGCATTCCTGCCGTGAAAAGCAGCAACATCCCGACCGAGACCTCCGACGTGATCTGCGTCACCGGCAGCGGACCGGTCAGGTTCAGCAGCAGCAGCACGCTCAGCCCCCAGAACCACCGCTCCCGCCACGCGCCGACCACCGCCCACGGAATCAGCACCGCGATCACCGGGTACGCATACCGCTCGTGCATCTCCGTCGGAAACAGGAAAAACGTCAGCCCCAGCAACCCCGCCGCCAGCGCCCGGTCCTCCGGCAGATGCCGCCGGGCGTAGATCGCCAGCACCGTCGCCACAAAAAGCACAAAAAGGATCGACCCGATCCGACGCCACGTCAGTTGCAGGTACCACTTCGCATCCTGCGCGACACTGGTCTGTCCCGAAGCCGCCGCCTTGATCAGGATGCGCGGCGGGTTCCGGTCGCCGATCAGGTGATGATTCCCCACGTGCCAGAGATTGTACGCGTTGATCGAAAGTCGCGGGTACTGCCCCAGCACGCGCAGGTATCCGCGCTCCAGCGCCTCCCCCGCCACCGACAATCGTCCTTCCGGCTTTCCCGCACCCGCCGCTGCAAACGGCGCCATCACGGCGCACGCCGACAGCATGAACCCGACGCCGAGCGTCGCCACGCCCCGCATGCCGCGCCATCGGTACGCGTCGAAAATGAACAGCGGGAGAAACGTGATGCTCTGAAACTTCTGAAGCATCGCCAGCCCGATCGCCACCCCGGAGCGCAGCGGTCGATCCCGGTTTAACGCCGCCAGCCCCGCCAGCACGAAAAACGTGTGAACGCTGTCCACCTGTCCCCAGTACGCCGAAACGTACAATGACACCGGGTTCAGGAAATACAGCGCCGCTCCGCCGAGCCCCGCGCGCCGACCCCACCGCCGCGCGCACATCCCGTAAAGAACCAGCGCGATCAGCACATCCGCCGCGCACGCCGGCGCTCGCAGGAAAACGCGAATCACCCGCGACGACTCCGGCACAACCAGGTCCACCCCGGCCTGCTCCAGCAACCACGCCTGCGCCCGCAACGTCAGGATGTGCAGCGGCGGATAATTCGCGCCGCCGACCTGATCGTAAAATCCGCTCAGACCGTGCTGGCCCGCGCCGCGCAACCACGCCTCGAACAACTCCGTGTCGTCCGTCAGACCGGGGCGCAGGCTTAACCCCGCCCGCGCCGCCAGCCCGACCAGCAGCAGCAGGACGAACCAGCCGATCATCGCACCGCGCGACATCTCCCCGGAGAATCCGGTCCCGGGACTGACCGGCATGCGCGCGCCGGAACTCGGTGTCGGCGCAAGACCCGCCGTCCGCAATCCGGAAAAGGTCGTCAGCGGCGCCGCGGCGCCGGAGGTAGGTGAAGGGGATCCCGATGAAGGTGTGTGTGCGTCCATCACTGCGCGCCGCTCCGACCGCCCGCCCGGCCCGCGCATCCTATCGCGCCCCCGGCGGGCGTCACGCGCGGCCCTGCCGCGACGCGCAGGCGTCAGACGGCGCGGTCCAGCCGCCGGTACTGGATCGCCTCCATCACGTTCTCGGCGTGAATGTCGTCGAGGCCTTCGAGGTCGGCGATCGTCCGCGCCACGCGCAGCACCTTGTCGTGCGCCCGCGCGGACAACCCCAGCTCGCTCAACGCCTGCCTCAGGACGGACTCTCCTGATTCGTCAAGACGGCAATGCTTCCGCAGGAGCTTGCCGTTCATGCGGGCGTTGGTCATCGTCGGCTGATCGGAAAACCGCCGACGCTGACGCTGACGCGCCTGCGTCACCCGCTCGCGCATGACTTCCGACGGCGTTCCGTCCCGCGCCCCGCGCAGCTCCGAAAGCGGAACCGCGGGAACCTCGACGTGAATGTCGATCCGGTCCACCAGCGGACCGCTGATCCGCCCCAGGTACCGCTCGATCAGCAGCGGATTGCAGTTGCACCGCCGCCGCGGGTCGCCGAAATACCCGCACGGACACGGGTTCATCGCCGCCACCAGCATCAGCGACGCCGGATACTTCACGGTGTGCTGCGCCCGAGCGATCGTGACCTCGCCGTCCTCCAGCGGCTGCCGCAGCGCCTCCAGCGCCGCCCGCGAAAACTCCGGAAACTCGTCGAGGAACAACACCCCGTGATGCGCCAGCGACACCTCGCCCGCCTTCGGCACCGCCCCGCCCCCCACCAGCGCCGGCATCGACGCCGAGTGATGCGGCGCACGCACCGGTCGCGTCGCCAGCAACGCCGACGCCTGCTTCAATTCTCCGGCCACCGAGTGTATCCGCGTCGTCTCCAGCGATTCCTCGAGCGTCAACGCGGGAAGAATCGTCGGCAGCCGCTTCGCCAGCATCGTCTTACCGGAACCCGGCGGACCGATCAGCAGCAGGTTGTGCCCCCCCGCGGCCGCCACCGTCAGCGCCCGCTTCACGTGCTCCTGCCCGCGCACATCCCCGAAGTCGCAGTCATACGCCGACGCCGACGCGAATATTTCGCTTAAGTTGACCTTCGCCGCGTCCAGCAGAAGCTGCCCGGCCAGGAAGCCGATCGCCTCCGTCAGCGTACTGACCGGAATCACCTCCACCTGCTCCACCACCGCCGCCTCGCGCGCGTTCTCCGCAGGGACGATCAACCCCCGACGCCGCTCCTCCCGCGCGAGGATCGCCGCCGACAGCGCTCCGTGGATCGGACGCACACGTCCATCCAGCGCCAGCTCTCCGAGGATCAGGTAATGCTCACTGAGGTCGGACTGGATCTGCCGGTCGCCCAGCAGGATCCCCAGCGCAATCGGCAGGTCAAAAAGCGGTCCTTCCTTCCGAAGGTCCGCCGGGGCGAGATTCACCAGCGTCTTGAACCGGGGAAACGAAAATCCGCTGTTGTGCAGGGCGCTGCGGACCCGCTCGATGCTTTCTTTCACCGCCGCATCCGGCAGGCCCACCAGCGACGCGCCGGAGAATCCGCCCCGGGCAACGTCCACCTCCACCTCGACGGGCAGGGCTTCGATCCCGTGAAACGCCACGCTGTGCATCCGGGCGATCATGCGGCGGGATCATAAGCGATCCCCGCGAGGGGGAACAACGACCGACCGGGCTCGCGAATTCCCGCCGCCGACCCCGGTCCCGCGACGCACGTTCATTCCACCGTCAGCACGCCGTCCCCGATCCCGAACGTCGTCTCACCGGACTCAGGATCGACGGTATTATTCGTCGCCGACAACGTGATGACCAGCACGTCGTCGCACGTCAGATGCGTTCCGACGAGCACCCGCCGCGTGTTGTCCGTGCCCACGGTGTCGCCGTCGAAACCTTCCGTCCCCGTGCCCGCTCCCGTCAGCACGATCGTGTGAAACCCTTCCTCAGCCGTGCTGTCCGCGCTCTCCAGATGAAACGCGGCGACCGTGTATGAATCCGCGCACGCCAGCTCCCCGGTGCTGGTTCCCGCGGGCGGAAGCCGGACTTCGACGGACGTTCCGTCCGAGCCTCCGACTTCCGGCGTGAGCCGGACCTGAACAAAGCTCTCCGTCTCGTTGCGGATCGCCACGACAAGGCGCGCGGATCCGTCATCCCCGTCGTCATCGTCCCCGAGATCCGGGTCCGGAATGCTCTCTCCGCTCGCGTAAACCTCCACCGTCCCCGACCCGACGGCTCCGCCATCCCCCGAAGACGCGCCGCCATCGCTGGTCAAGGTCGCCACGATCGCGTCGCCGCAGCCGTAATGCTCGCTGAACGCCAGAAAACGCTCCCCCTCCGCGCCCACGCTGCCTCCGTCAAAACCCAGCGTCCCGCTCCCCGCGCCGAGCAACGTGACCGGCACGACCGCCGACGGACTCGGAACCGTCGCGGATACGACGTACGTTGGACCGCATGACACCGTCCCGCTGCTGAACTGCCTCGCCGGAACCCGGATCACCGTCTCCTCACCCGTCTCCTCACCGTCCTCGTCCACCGGAACGATCACGAACTCCACGGCCGAATCCGTCGCGTTCTGAAGCCGGAACCCGACGGCCTGATCTTCCGATCCCGATCCGTCGTCAACGTTGTCGTTAGACCCGCCGTCATCGCCCACATCGGGTTCCGGAAGTTCGATCCCCGCGGGAACTCTCTCGATCTCGCCGGAAAGACCCGCACCGATCCGCACGATCAACGTATCCGAGCACGCAAAGTGGACTCCGGGAACCAGAAGACGCTCCCCTTCCAGTCCGAGACTCCCCTCGTCAAAACCGTCCGTCCCGGACCCGGCGCCCGCAAGCGTCACAGAGGTTCCGCCGACGTTGCCGACCTCCGCAAGGACGCTCAAACCCTCGCCGCACGTCACGGCGCCCAGCGAAGACGAGTGCGGCGGAACCCGGATTACCGATGTCTTCGCGGCAAGCCGGCCGGGATTCACCCGGGCCGTGACTTCGTCGCCCTCTCCCTGCGCTGACGTGTCGTCGCTGCCGGAACCTCCCGAACTTTCCGTCGCCTCCAGCGTGACGAAGATGTCCTCATCCGAAGCGTTCTCGATCCGAACCGCCACTTCCGACGGCAGATCGTCCTCGTCCAGGTAGCCCAGCCCGCAGCCGATCAGGCCGGTCCCCACACCCGTCAGGAGCAGCGTCGCCAGCGGCGCAGTCAACACGTTCTTCATGTCATCAAATCCAAAGCGCGGCCCAGCGGCGTCATTGCCGCGGGTGCCGAGCGCAAACCTCGCGGATATCCGTGGATATCGGCAGGCTGGCGGTGACGATGAACTGCTACGAAAAGGAGCGAAGATAGGCCTTGCTGACACCCGCGATCCGCAGCCGGACCCCGTCGCCGCCGCGACCTTCCCTGACTTTGAGACACGGTTTTTGCTGTGAAATGTTCGTGTTTTTCGACTACAACTCCTTGATTAACAACGTTTTGCAATTCCGAATTGACTGCCCTGTCCGATAATCGCTCAAGAGATCAAGGGGCGTCGCCCGATACAAGATGACAGTGACGTGGCATCGTGGAATGCCACTTGTGGGGCACTCAGCGAACTGGGGCAATCACCCACCTACGTCCCGGATCGACTGAGGTTGCTCGGCATCGGCGAAGCAGGAGGCAGCGCCGCCGTATTCGTTTGCCACGAGCCTCGCGGGGACCGCGACGTGGACAGCATCAGACCTCGCGTCATAACCGTCGCCAACCAGAAGGGCGGCTGCGGTAAGACCACCGTGGCGATCAATGTCGCCGCGACCCTCGCGGATCAGGGGCGTCGAGTGCTCCTCGTGGATCTTGATCCTCAGGCTCATTGCGCCGTCGGTCTTGCCGTTCCCGAGGATCAGCTTGACTTCTCGATCGGCGATGTGTTGCTCACCCAGTCCGAGCCCGAGCCGATTCCCCTTTCCCAGATCACCTGGCAGATCGCGCCGTATCTCGAACTCGCTCCCGCCAAGGCCGACCTCGCCGACTTCGAAGCCCGCACGCTCAGCTTTGATCAGGCGGATGATCTGCTGGCCTCGGCGCTCGCCCGTTACGCTTCCGGGTTTGACGACTGCGTCGTGGACTGCCCGCCGCACTGGGGACCGCTCATGCGCAACGGCTTGCGGGCCGCCAACCTCGTCATCATCCCCGTCGACACCGGCTACTTCTCGCTGCACGGGCTGACCCGGCAGTTGGATTCCATCAAACAGTTCACCGTCCGGTACAGGCAGCCGCTGACGGTGCGGATTCTCGCCAACCAGTATGACGTGCGGACCCGGCAGGCGCGCGACATCCTCAGCGAGCTTCGCCAGCGCTTCGGCTCCGCCGTCTTCGAGACCGTCCTCAACTTCAACATCAAGCTGAAGGAAGGCGCCGGACTGGGGCAGCCGATCTGCGAGTTCGCCCCCAACAGCTCCGGCGCGAAGGATTTTCAAAGCCTGGCGCGCGAAATTCTCGTCGAGGACGCCGAACCGTCGCCGATGGCCCGTATC
This sequence comes from Phycisphaerae bacterium, assembly GCA_013360585.1. GTDB lineage: Bacteria > Planctomycetota > Phycisphaerae > UBA1845 > UBA1845 > JABWBH01. The sequence continues at coordinate 76,200 of JABWBH010000022.1, forward strand.
CTGCTCCAGGCGAACCGCCTCGCGGAAGAGACGGACCGCCTGCTTTCGACGACGCACGCCCTGCTGAGCCTGCGCCCGCCGCAGCGACCGGGCCTTGACCTGCCGATCAACGGACGGAGCGTGCTGCGCGTCGAGGAGGACGGGGCGTCGCCTGACGCGGACGGTGTGATTCCGGCGTTTAACTCCGCGCCCCACATGTCGCCGGTCCCGGACGCCGTCTCCGCTCGCCGGGCGATGCTCAACGGCGCGGGCGCAGCGCTCGCCGATCGTGCTCCCGCCGCGGACGGACGGTCGCCGATCGACCTGCCCGCCGCCGCCGATTCAACTCCGCCGCGCGTGGATCTGGACGCCTTCCCGGCGTTCCCCGCGGAGGAAAAGACGGACCACGCCTGCATCAGCGAGCGGATCGAGCGGATTTACGGCGTCGTCCAAGAAGGCGAGACGGTCCTCTTCCGCTATCGCGTTCCCGGCGCGACGCGGCTCGAGATCGCCGGAGACTTCAACGACTGGACGCCGCAGCTCGCCGGCGTCGCCCCCGGACGCGAGGGCGAATTCGAGATGCGCCTCGTCATCCCCCGCGGACGCCACCGCTACCGCCTCCGCATCGACGGCCGCTGGTCCCACGACGAACACAATCCCAGAACCGAACCGGTCGACTCCGGCGAACTCGCGTCGGTCGTCGAGGTGCGTTGACGCTCCCGATCGCGACGGACGTCGGGATTGCGCACACGGTTAAAGGCAGCATCACAAGCTCTTGCCACGAAAGCGTCCGGGATGCAAAGGGGCAGCTCGTTTGCTCCCAGGACTACGAACACAGCGTGCCCGAGACTACGCTTCCAACGAGTTCCACCGATTGATCGTCGTCGATCAGTATGCATTACCCGCCGACACAATGTCGAGTGATATGATGCTCCATGCCGTTGGGGTCCGAGCATCCTTTCCTGCCGACTTGCGCAAGCGCGCACGCCTTCTCGTTATCGTAGAAGAACTCGTCGAAGACCAGGGTTCGTCCAGACAGCGCGTCGGGAGGCATCGGCGTGTCCTGCTCGTTGGGCGTCATGCCGACGCGCGTGGCGTTGATCAGCAGGGGTCCGTCGCCGCGAAGACGCGGCTCCCAGTCGAACGCCTCGCCGCTGAAGTCACCCGCCAGCAACGCCGAAGTCGGCCGCCAGCACCGCCGTGCGTCGCACGTCCCGCGCGTAGATCGGCACGCGGCATCCGTGGTCCGCGAGCGCCACAAGGCCGCCCTCTGCCAATGCCTCGGGATCCAGCTTGCGGTTCGAGTACGGCGCCCAGGCCCTTTCATACCGGAACCCTTGACATGCTCTCCCGTGAATCAGCAGAGGCTCCACCGGAGCGATGACGCACGTCAAGAGCAAGTTCCCGCGCCCAGGTGATCGGGTATCCGTCCACGCAGTCGCCCTCGTCCGGGCCGTCCTCCTCCTACGCCTCCCCGCACATCAGCCACACCCGCTGCGCCTTATCATACACGAAACGCGTCGCGGAATACATGCCGGAGTCCGCGGGCATCTCGGTCACGATGCGCGTCGGGTTGCCGTTGCGGTCGTGCCCTACGCCAGCACATCAGGCTCGTCAAGGAGGCGAGTCATCCTCTTCTTTCCTTTCTGGCGGCAAGAGCTGCTGCGAACCTGATGCTATCTGAGTAGAGGCGCGGGGAAAACCGTAATGCTACCTCAGCAGCATCAGTACTACAACGCTAAAAAAGCTCAGGTTCTGTTGATCCGCGACACGATGATATTCCTGGGGGAGCCTTTACACTCAGGAGGTCATAGGCATGGATGCGGACATGATTCTTCGGATCCGGCCGGCGTGCCGCCTCGGACGTTGCAGGAGTTTCTGGGGCTGCTGAAGCGGGACGAGTCGGCGGCCCGCGATCGGTTGCAGCGGCGCGTGGCGTGAGTCGGAGACAGGATCGTTCAGGCTCGGTGACGCGGCGTCTGCCGTGCGTCTTCGGCGAGCTTATGATCCCGGCGAGAGGACCGGACGGCGGTGCTTCTTCGTGCATCGAAGCTGCAAGTCAGGGCGTCTGAGCGGCCGGGGATCCTGCATCCCACCCGCCCCACCTTCGCGTCACAAAGAGCCACAAGACGGTGAGATCCGCGGCGGTGATGCCTGGAATGCGGGAGGCCTGGCCGAGCGTGGCGGGGCGGACGCGGGCGAGGTTTTCACAAGCTTCCGCCTTGAGATGGCCGACGGCGGCGTAGTCGAGGGCTTCGGGCAGGCGCAGGTGCTCCAGCTTGCGCATGCGTTCGATGTGCCGGGTCTGGCGGTCGAGATAGCCTTCGTACCGGGCGCGGGTCAGCACTTCCTGAAGCGCGGCGCGGTCGAACATGCGCGGAGCGGGGGCGCTTGAACCGTGCGGCGCGTTATCGTTCGCGGCGCGCGAGAGGCCGCGAGCGAGCAGACCGGCGAAGGCCTCGATCGTGGCGTCCGGTCGGCGAAGCCAGTGCGCCAGCGGGGCGCCATCCACGCGGAGCGAGCGGACGATCGCGGTCACGTCGTCGATCGCTGACTGCCGCGTCTGAAAGCGCCGCCAGCGCGCGTCGTCCACCAGTCCGATCTCCCGTCCGAGCGGAGTGAGGCGCTCGTCCGCATTGTCGCTGCGCAGACGCAGACGATGTTCGGCGCGGGAGGTGAACATGCGGTAAGGCTCGTGCTGCGGTTTCGTCAGCAGGTCGTCGATCATGACGCCGAGGTAGGCCTGGTCGCGGCCCAGCACGATCGGATCCAGCCCGCCCACCGCGCGGGCAGCGTTGATGCCGGCGAGGACGCCCTGTCCGGCGGCCTCCTCGTAGCCGCTGGTGCCGTTGATCTGCCCGGCGAGGTAAAGTCCACGGACGCGTTTCGTCTCCAGGCTGAAGGTGGTCTGATGCGACGGAACCCAGTCGTACTCGACGGCGTACCCGTGCTGAAGGATTTTCGCGTTTTCCAGGCCTGGGACGTGGCGGATCATCCGATCCTGAACCTCCGCGGGCAGGGACGTGCTGATGCCGTTGCAGTAGATGCGCTCGTTGTCGTAGCCCTCGGGTTCGAGGAAGAGCTGATGCCGGTCCTTCTCGGCGAAGCGGACGACCTTGTCTTCGATGCTGGGGCAGTAGCGCGGACCGCGGGACTCGATCTGTCCGGAGTACATCGGCGCCAGGTGCAGGTTGTCGCGGATCAGGTCGTGAACGTCAGGGTTGGTGTAGGTGATCCAGCATGAGACCTGCCGCTGCGGCAGGGCGTCGGTCATGAAGGAGAAAGGCGAAGGCGGATCGTCGCCGGGCTGCGGTTCGAGGCGGTCGTAGTCCAGCGTGTCGCGGTGAACGCGCGGGGGCGTTCCGGTTTTGAGACGGCCGAGTTCGAAGCCGAGACGCTCGAGGGCGCGGCTGACGCCCACGGCGGGGGCTTCGCCGATGCGTCCGCCTTCGGCGCGGCGCGATCCGCAATGCATCAGTCCTCGCAGAAACGTTCCGGTCGTGAGGATGACGGCGTTCGCCCGCAGCGGCCTCCCGTCGGCGAGGCGCACGCCGGTGATCCGCGGACGCCCGTTGAACTCGTCCGTGAGCAGGTCATCCACGACGCCTTCGATGATCTCCAGTGAATCGGCGTCGGCGAGGATCGCCTGCGTCGCGGCGGCGTAAGCGTCGCGGTCACACTGGGCGCGCGGAGCCCAGACCGCCGGTCCCTTGCTGCGATTGAGCATGCGGAACTGAATGCCGGCGCGATCGGTGGCGAGGGCCATCAGGCCCCCGAGGGCGTCGATCTCGCGCACCATGTGACCCTTGCCGATGCCGCCGATCGCCGGGTTGCACGACATTCGCCCGATCGCCCGGCGATCCATCGTGATCAGCGCGGTGGAGGCGCCGAGGCGCGACGCGGCCCACGCCGCCTCGATGCCCGCGTGACCGCCGCCAACCACCACGATGTCGTATCCCTGGTTCATCCGATCGCCCGTGCGGAAACGATCCGCGCCTCGCAAACCTTTACCGTGCGGCGCAAGCCCTCTATGATGCCCCGAAAGACCCGTGAATCAAGCGTTTCACAAGCCTTTCATCCGTGCGGCAAGGCGTTTCCCGGCGTATCTGTCGGCGTTCGTCGTGTTCGGCCTGGCGATCGCCGCTTGTCGCCGCGAACCGGTGAAGCCCGGGCGGGACGAGTCGGTCTCGCCGACCGGCGGGTCGCCGGCGCCGCGGGCGGAGCTGGTCTTTCCGGCGACGTTGCGCGTCGAGGACGAGACGGTTAATGCGTTCCTTGAGCAGGCGATGCAGGTGACGACCAGCGGTGATTACGACGCGTTCCGCACGCTGTGGGTGGCCGTGGACGAACCTTTCGCCCGGGATCAGTTCGACCGCGGTTGGCAAAGCCTGATTCGATTGCGGATCGAAGTTCTGCAGAAGATCCGGGATCCGGTGGACCAGGGAATCCTCTACGGGTTGTACGCGGTGGCGGAGCTGGACCCCGAGGCGCTCCCGACGGGGGAGGAGCCTCAGCGGCGTGTCGTTCTGGAGCTGCGCCGCGAAGCCGAGGGGTGGAAGTTCGCCAACGCCCGTGAGGACGTTCGCAAGGCCGTGATCGAACTGCACCACCGCGCCAACTCGGAGGAGGAAGTCGCGGCGAAGCCCGCACCCTAGCGTGACGCCGCTCCGGCGGATGACGACGATCCGGATGGACCTCAACTCGATCATCACCGATGACGCGCAGCGGGCCCGGCCGGCCCGCCTGCTCTCCACGCAATTCATCCGCACCGTCGGATACGCGTGGGCTTACCGCCGCCTGCTTGTGACCGGGTTTTTCTGTGCGTTGTTGTTCGCCGCGCTTCATGCGGTCAGCCTGGCCGGCGTGCTGCCCGTGCTGAAACTCATCCTCGACGAGGAGGGCTTGCACGGCTGGGTGGATCGGACGGCGGCGTGCCGGCGGCTTGGATTCGAGGTCGAGATCGTACGTCGCACGGACGGCGCGGCGCTGACGGTGCGGAGCGTTCCGGACGGGCATGTCCTGGCGTCCGCCGGGTTGAATCCCGGTGACGTGATCGACCCGACCCCCGCGACCCCCGAGGCTTGGCTCGCCGAGGTTGCGTCGAAGCCTGGCGGAGCGGTCTTCGAGTTCAACGCCAGTCCGGCGGGGAGCGGAAGTCGCGCGCCGAATGCTCCCGCGTTGATCCGACATACGTTGACGCTGCGAGCGCCGGATCTGAAGGAGTCCGTGAAACAGCGCCTCGTCGGGCTTGTCGACCGTCAGACGCTGGAAGGCGACCGGCTCAAGGCGCTGGTCGTCATCCTGGCGATCGTGTGCGTCGTGGCGGTAATCGCCAACGTCTTCCGCTTCCTGGCGGAGCTCTTCGTCTCCGACGCGGTGCTGAAGGGGATGATCCGCCTGCGGGCGCAGCTTTATGACTGCGTCCTGCAACTGCCGATGTCGTACTTCGCTGCGCGCGGGACGGCGGACCTGGTCACGCAGTTCGTCCAGGACGTGCAGGAGATCCAGCGCGGATTGCTGGCGTTTTTCGGGAAACTCGTGACCGAGCCGCTGAAGGCGGGGTTCATTCTTGCGCTGGCGTTCTTTCTTGATGCGCGGCTGACGCTGGCGATGCTGGTGATTCTTCCGGCGGCGGGGTCGGTGTTCTGGGCGATCGGGCGGCAGGCGCGCCGCGCCAACCGCAAGCTTCTTCAGCAATACGGCGTGATGATCGGGGGTTTCTCGACTGTGCTTTCAGCGATCGACGTGGTGAAGGCGTACACCACGGAGGCCTTCGAGCGCCGCCGGCTGGACGAACTCGACCGCCGGATGTTCAAGCATCAGTTTCGGCTCGCCGCGCTTCAGGCGGCGCTGCCTCCGGCGCTGGAGGTTCTGGCGGTGATCGGCGTCTCGATCGCGTCGGTGTGGCTGGGGTCGCGCGTGCTGGACCGTCAGCTCAACGTCTCCGAATTCATGCAGCTCGCGGTGGTGCTGGGGATGCTGCTGGACCCGATCCGCAAGGTCGCGGACGTGTACACGCGCATCTCGCGCGGATCGGCCGGGGCGGACCGTATCTTCCGCGTGCTGGACACTCCGCCGGAGGAGCGTGAGCGCGGCGGCGACCGGGACGTCGGTGCGCTGCGCGACCGGATCGAGCTGGAGAGCGTGACGTTCATGTATCCGAATGCAGCGTCGCCCGCGCTGTCCGACGTGAACCTGACGATCCGCCGGGGCGAGTGCGTGGCGCTGGTCGGGCCTAACGGATCGGGGAAAACCACGCTGGTCAATCTCCTTCTGCGATTCTACGACCCGCAGCGGGGGGGCGTCCGTTACGACGGCGCGGACCTGCGCACGCTCAAGCTGGATCAGCTCCGCCGGCAGATTTCCCTGGTGACGCAGAAGTCCATCATCTTCGACGGCACGATCCGCGAGAACATCGCTTACGGCCGGGAGGACGCCTCCGATGAACTGATTCGCGACGCCGCCCGGCGCGCCTTCGCCGACGAGTTCATCCGCGCCCGGCGCGACGGATATGAGGAGCGCGTCGGTGAGGGAGGGATCATGCTCTCCGGCGGACAGCGCCAGCGCATTGTTATTGCTCGCGCGATTCTGCGCAACGCCCCGATCCTGATTTTCGACGAGGCCACCAGCCAGGTGGACACCGAGTCCGACGAGAAGATCCACCGGGCGATCCGGGAACTCGCCCGTGACCGCACGACGATCCTCATCGCCCACCGGCCCAGTACGTTCCGTTTCGCCGACCGCATCGTAGTGCTGGACGGCGGGAGGATCGTGGACGCCGGGGAATACGACGCCTTGTTCGTCCGCTGCGCCCTTTTCCGCTCCCTTTGCGCCGGCGCGGAATCCGACGCCCCTCCGGAGAACCCGCCTGCGGCGGAGGCTCTTTCAGGCGTTTTGTCAAGCCGCACGTCGCCGTCGCCCTCCGCCGTCGTTGCTTGTGAGCCGGACCGCGAGCCTCTACGCTAGCGGCGCGGGCGCACCGGTGAGGGGGCGGCGCCGGCGGGGGGCGCCGGTCGCGTGGGACGCCGGGGCCGCGGGACGGCATGTCACGACGTTTCATCAATCAACTTGAACCCGGCGAACGCGTCGAGGATCAGGTCTTCCTGATCAAGCAGAAAGACCTGCGGACGACGAACAACGGTGGTCTGTATATCCACGCCGTGCTCACCGATCGCACCGGGCAGATCCCCGGACGGATGTGGCAGGCGACGCAGAAGGTTTTCGAGTTCATCCCGGAAGGCGGCTTCATGCGCTTCACGGGACGCTGCGAGAACTACAAAGGTAGCCTTCAGTTCATCATCGACGGCGTCCGCGAGGCGGCGGAAGGCTCGTTCGATGTCGCCGACTTCATGCCGGTCACGCCCGGGAACATCGACGAGATGTGGCGGCGGGTGCGGGCGATCCTGACGAAAGAGGTCAGGCACCCGGACGTCCGCGCGTTGTGCGAGGAGTTTCTCGCGGACGAGCCGTTGATGGAGAAGTTCCGCAAGGCGCCGGCGGCGATCCAACTGCACCACGCCTACGTCGGCGGACTCCTGGAGCACACGCTGTCACTGCTGGAAGTCGCGCTCCGCGTCATCCCGCTTTATCCGAAGCTCAGCCTCGACATCGTGCTGGCGGGCCTGTTTCTGCACGACATCGGCAAGACGGAGGAACTCGGATATGAGACCAACTTCCACTACACCGACGAGGGGCAGCTCCTCGGGCACGTCAGCCTCGCGGTGATGTGGATCGACGCGAAGATCCGGGCGATCGAACACCGCACGGAACGCCCGTTCCCGCCCGAAATCCGCTGGGCGCTCCAGCACATCGTCGTCAGCCACCACGGCCAGTACGAGTTCGGCGCCCTGAAGCTGCCAGCCACACCGGAAGCCGCCGCGGTTCACTACCTCGACAACCTCGACGCGAAGGTGAATATCTTTCTGAGCGAGATTGAGAACGACAAGGATCCCGTCGGACACTGGACCAACTACCTGCCCAGTCTGGGCACCAAGATTCTCAAACTGGATCCGATGAACGTCCGGACGAAGAAAACCCGCCCCGCGACTTGATGAACGTGGATGAGTGTTACGGATCGAATCACAAACCCCGAACCCTGAAACCTGCAATGCGATATACGCAACTAACCGACGAGCACGTGAAGGACATGCTGGGCGCGATCGGCGTCCGCACGATTGAAGACCTTTTCTCGACGATCCCGACGGGGCTGCGGCTGAAGCGTGATCTGGCGATTCCGAAGGGCGTGAGCGAACCGCAGATGCTCGCCGACGCGAGCGCGCTGGCGGCACGGAACGCCGACGGCGCGAAGCTCACCTGCTTCCTCGGCGGCGGGTCGTACGACCACTTCATTCCCGGTCTGGTGGACGCGCTGGCGATGCAGAGCGAGTTCCTCACCGCGTACACGCCGTACCAGGCCGAGGCGTCCCAGGGCACCCTTCAGGCGTTCTTCGAGTTTCAGACGATGGTCTGCCAGCTCACGGGGATGGAAGTGGCGAACGCCTCGCTTTACGAGGGCGCCACGGCTGCGGCGGAGGCGGTCATCATCGCGCTCAACGCGACGGGGCGTTCGCGCGTCCTGGTGGCGGACAATGTACACCCGGACACGCGCCGCGTCCTGGCCACCTACGGCGAGCACCGCGGGTTCAACGTTTCACCGCTCCCGTGCAGGGACGGCGTCGTCGACGAGAGCGGCTTGCAGCGTTTCCTCGGCGAACCGCGGGCTTCGGCCGGCGCGGCTTCACCGTCTTCCGACGTCGCCGCGGTCCTCGTGCAGTCCCCCAACTTCTACGGTTGCGTCGAACGTCTCGACCGCATCCTCCCGCTGATCCAGGCATCCGGTGCGCTGGCGATCGTCTCGACTGATCCGCTCGCGTCGGGATTGCTGAAGTCGCCGGGCGCGCTCGGCGCGGACATCGTCGTCGGCGAGGGCCAGCCGCTCGGCGTCCCGATGCAGTATGGCGGTCCCTACCTGGGTTTCATGGCGACGCGCGAGGAGCACCTGCGGCGCATGCCCGGTCGGCTGGTCGGAATGACGAAGGACCGCGAGGGTCGCCGCGGGTTCTGCCTGACGCTCCAGACGCGCGAGCAGCACATCAAGCGTGAGCGGGCGACGAGCAACATCTGCACGAATCAGGGGCTGCTGGCGATGCGCGCCGCGGTGTACATGGCGACGCTGGGCAAGCGCGGCGTCGCGGAAGTCGCGTCGCAGTGCTTCGACAAGGCGCATTACGCGGCCGAACGGATCGCGGCGGTTCCGGGTTTCAAGCTCCGGTATGCCGTGCCGTTTTTCAAGGAGTTTGTCGTGCAGTCGCAGAAGGATGTAAACACCGTCCTCGCCGCGTGCCGCGCGAAAGGGATCCTTGCGGGCGCGCCGCTGTCGCGTCTCGATCCCGCGTCGTCCGCGGCGAACGAATTGAAGAACTGCTTCCTCACGGCGGTCACGGAAAAGCGGACGAAGCAGGAGATTGATGCGCTGGTGGAAGCGCTGCGTTCAACGTGAACAGGGCGGCCAGGGAATGGCGCAGAAGTGATCCGCAGAGGGACGCAGATTAACGCCGCTGTCGTGCGGGAGCAGGAATGTTGGACCTCGTCGATGTCGGCGTACTACTGCTTGTGGTGCTGACGTTGTTCGTGGCCGCCTTTTTCGTTTTTCTGGTCTGGCGGAAGGGGTATATGAAAGGCTGGCGGGAGGCGCGCGGAGCCCCTCCTGCTTGCCCGGCCTGCGGATATGAGTTGACGGGATTGAAGGCATGCCGATGCCCCGAATGCGGGCGGGAGTTCACGTTGGAGCAATTGTGGCACATGCCACAGTCGCCCTCCCGTCGAGGAGAGGATGACGCCCTGTAAGCCATTCGCCGGATGCACCAATAAACCGTAGAACCGGTTCGTGCTCCTGCACATGGGTGTGCATGGGCCGGAAGTCACCCCGTGGGTGTCCTGCTTCAGTCGGAATTGGAGAGATCGGCTGTTTGAGTTACACCTATATAGAGGCGTACCAGACGGAGGATCGTCCGATGCCGAAAGAGAGACG